>DUBH01000032.1:0-13526 GCA_012960415.1 Henriciella sp.
GGTTTGGCCTTCATGGTGTTTTTCTGGGTCTTCGCGGGTGTTGCCTGTGCGCCGCCCTTCCTGATGGGGCTACCAAACGACAGTCCGGTTGCGGCGTTACACGAGGCGATTTCCTGCCTGACGACCACAGGTCATTCGGTTTTCGATCCGAACGTCGTCGTATTGCCAAACTCGATCCTGTTCTGGCGCGCGCTTCTTCATCTGGCCGGAGCGCTTGCAACTATCACGTTCGCGGCAACCGTACTGGCCGCACTTAGTCTGGACGGACCAGGCATTCACAGAACTCTACTGTTCAGCCACTCGGACGAGAGCTTCTTCGACTCCATGCCTCGCGTGATGCGGGTCACGGGGGTGTATTTCGGCATTTGCCTGCTGATCGTCTTTGCGCTGGAGGTCGTCGGGGGCATTGCGGTTGGCACGGCTTTCCTCGATGCGGTCAGCGCGCTGACCACGGGCCTCGCCGACCCTCGCAGCGCCTCTTCCGACATTGTGAACGGCGCGCGTTCATTTGCACTGTCCCTAGGGCTGATATTCGGCACGCTTGGGCTGTTCTTCCTGATACAGATCGCCAATCGCGACTGGCGCGCTGCGGTCTTTGATGCAGAGACACTAGCCTTCAGCCTAGCGATGCTAGTCTTTATTGCGATCGGGCTCGCTTGCGGCCTTACCGGACTCAATGCGATTGGCTGGTCGCTTTCCAGTCTTTCAACCAGCGGCATCGCGCTGGTAGCGCGAGAAACGACTAGGGACTTGCCGCTCTTGGTGCAGCTCGCTCCATGCATGATCGGCGGCGCGGCTCTGTCTGCAGCAGGTGGCATGAAGCTCGCGCGTCTCTATGTGCTGTTCAGGCGTGTGGGACAGGAGTTCCTGCGGATGGGCTACCGCGAGTCGCTGGTCCACTTTCAGTTCAGGGGACGTATCCAGTCCGATCGTACGTTGATGGGAATCTGGGTCTATCTCGTCGCCTATATTATCGCTGTGGTGGTGGGCTTATTGTTGTTTTCATTTGTCGGACTTGGATTTGAAGATGCTCTGTCGACGACATTCGGAAGTCTGACCAACTCAGGGCAGCTCATTCCTCAAGCACAGCTTAAAGACGCGACGTTCTACCAAGTGCTTGCCATTTTCGGTATGATACTGGGCAGGCTGGAGGTTCTCGCATTGATTCCGCTCCTCACCGTCTCATTTTGGCGTCGGTAGGCAGCTGGGACTTGCATTGCGGGGGCAATCCAGATAGCGCCTGCGAAAACGCATAGCGAACAGCGCCAGCATACGGATAAAGACCATGTCGTCGGATAAAAAACAAAACCTGCAGGACACGTTCCTCAATGCTGTCAGGAAATCACGCACGCCTCTCACCATCTTCCTTGTGAACGGCGTAAAGCTGCAAGGTGTGGTGACCTGGTTTGATAATTTCTGTGTCCTCCTGCGCGGGGACGGACGTCCGCCTCAACTCGTCTATAAGCATGCCATCTCGACCATTGCACCCGGTGCGCCAGTGCAGCTGTTCGACGAGGAAACCAGCGCGGACAAGGATTGAGCAGCGAGCTAATCGATAGAACGCCGGTACCCGACCGGGCCGGCGTCATCATTCCCTGGACCATGCCTGCTGACAGGCCCGACCGCGAACGGCTGTCGGAAACCTCTGGCTTGGTCGAAGCCCTTGGCTGTAATCTCGCATTCCTGCGCCCAGAAAACGTACGCAAGCCGAGCGCGTCCCACCTTCTCTCTGGCGGTATCCTTGAGCGCCTGCGCGAGGACATTGCGGCGTCCGCCTGTACGCTCTGCGTGATCGATGCTGCACTAACGCCGGTCCAGCAGCGCAACCTTGAGCGCGCGTTAAGCTGCAAGGTCATCGACCGAACCGGTCTCATTCTCGAAATCTTTGGCCTTCGTGCCCGTACCAAGGAAGGCAAGCTGCAGGTCGAGCTGGCGCGCCTTTCTTATGAGCGCTCACGCCTGGTTCGTACGTGGACGCACCTTGAGCGCCAGCGAGGCGGTCAAGGCTTTCTAAGCGGCCCCGGCGAAACACAGCTGGAGGCTGACCGCCGCATGCTGGACCGCCAGCTTGCATCGTTGAAATCAGACTTGGAGGAGGTGCGTCGCACGCGCGGCCTGCAACGCTCTGGTCGGCGCGATGCAGGCTTTCCGGTGATTGCGCTTGTTGGTTACACCAATGCTGGCAAGTCGACGCTGTTCAACCGGATGACCGGTGCAAATGTCTTTGCGAGGGATATGCCGTTCGCGACGCTGGATCCAACCATCCGGCGGCTCGAGCTGCCGGGACTGGGCGACGCAGCGCTCGTCGATACGGTGGGTTTCATCACAGACCTGCCCACACACCTGATCGACAGTTTCCGCGCGACGCTCGAAGAGACCTTGGAAGCCGACCTACTCATTCATGTCCGCGACCGCTCCGAGGACTCCGATGAGGCCCGAAAGCAGGATGTCCTTTCGGTTCTTCGCCGGTTGGAAGAAGAAAGCGGACGACCGCTGCCATCAATCATCGAGGCATGGAACAAGATCGACCTGCTGCCTGAAGACATTCAGGAAACCCTGCGCATATCAGCGCAGGCGGGCCTGCAGGAGACGCCGGCCGTCATTACGTCCGCACTGACAGGTGGGGGCATCGATGACCTGCTGGCGCTCGTGCAGCATTCCATCCAGGACGAACTCAAGCCGTTTGAGGTGCAGCTAAGCCCGAGTCAGGGCGCCGCGCGGGCCTGGCTGTTTGAGTACGGCGCCGTCAGTGAAGAGACGGTGCAGCCGGATGGCCGCACCGATCTTCTTGTTGGCTTGAGCGAGAAACACGAAGGCCGTTTCCGCTCACAGTTTCCTGAAGTCGAGCTATCCGCTCAAACCACATCCTGATCAATCAGACCGCCTTCAGGAGCGCGTGGCGCTTCTTGCCGGCAGACAGTTTCACCGCGTCCCCATCGCCGAGGTCGGCAAGTGTCAGCGTTGCATTTTCATCGCTGACCAGCTCATCATTCACACGGACAGCGCCCTGTTTGATGAGACGGCGCGCTTCGCCATTTGATTTGGAGAGTCCCGCCAGCGCAAAAGCCGCTGCGACCAGAATGCCGCTCTCCAGTTCACTGCGCGCAATATCAGTGGTCGGCAGAGCGTCATCCCGGCTTCCATCGCCAAAGACCGCAGATGCCGCCCGTTCAGCGTCCTGCGCAGCGTCCGCGCCGTGCAGAAGCGTGGTCGCTGCATTCGCAAGCGCGATCTTGGCTTGGTTGATCTCAGCCCCTTCGAAACTTTCCAGCTTCGCAATCTCGTCGAGCGACAGATCAGTAAAGAGGCGCAGGAAGCGGCCGACATCAGCGTCTTCAGTATTGCGCCAGAACTGCCAGTACTCGTAAGGCGATTTGCGGTCCGCGTTGAGCCACACGGCACCGTCAGCCGTCTTACCCATCTTGCCGCCGGACGCTGTCGTGATGAGGTGTGCCGTAAGACCATAGGCGTCACCGCTATCGGCCTTGTGAACAAGGTCGACGCCGCCAACGATATTGCCCCACTGGTCCGAGCCACCGATCTGAAGGCGGCAATCATGCTGCCGGAATAACTCCAGGAAGTCGTAAGACTGCATGATGAGGTAGTTGAACTCGAGGAAGGTGTAGGGCTGCTCATTGTTTAGCCGGCGGGCCACCGTGTCCTGCTTCGTCATCGTGTTGATGGTGAAATGGACGCCTACCTCACGCAGCAGGTCGATATAGCCAAGCTTGCTCAACCAGTCGTCGTTGTTGACCATGACAGCGTCGGTCGGGCCATCGCCAAATGTCAGGAAGGGTTCGAACGCCTTCTTGATGCCTGCAATGTTTTCTTCGATCTGCTCATTGGTCAGGAGAGGACGCGACTTTTCCTTGTCCGTCGGGTCACCAACCTTTGTGGTTCCGCCGCCCATGAGGACGATCGGCTTGCCGCCAGCCTTCTGGAGATGGCGCAGCATCATGATCTGCAGGAGCGAGCCGACATGCAGGCTGTCAGCGGTCGCATCGAAACCGATATAGGCGATTGGCACACCATTGGCACAATAGTCATCCAGCTCAACTGGATGGGTGACCTGCTTGATAAAGCCGCGGGCTTCAAGCGTGCTCAGGAAGTCTGACCTGTATTGGCTCATGCCGGTTTCTCCATTATCGAAGGGCGCTGCTAGCACGGGTCACGTATTAATTGGAACAGCCTTCAGATCATTTTGAACCAGTGTGGGCCGCAGGCTTCATGTCCGGCACCTCGATTGATGCGGTCGATGCGGCTCTTGTCCTGACAGATGGCGAGCGCGTTCTGGACTTTGGCCCGGTTGCCGAGCGCAAATATACACCTGATGAACGAGCTATCCTGAAGGCGGCGGTTGATGCAGCCCGCAAATGGGCCTGGACCGGTCCGCAGCCAGAAGCCGCCTTCCGGGAAGCGAATGCCGTCCTGACGAAAACGCACTCCGACGCCTGGCAGCAGCTGATAAATGGCTGGAATGGGTCAGTGCCAGCCATCGCAGGCGTGCACGGGCAAACGGTGCTGCACAAGCCACCGGCCAATGGCGCACGCGGGAATACGCTGCAGATACTCGATGCAGACAGCCTGCGCTCTGAGCTTGGCGTGCCGCTAGCGTTCGACTTCCGCAGTGCGGACGTTGAGGCAGGCGGGCAGGGGGCGCCGCTCGCACCGGCTTTTCACGCTGCCCTGCTACAGAACCTTGGCGATACGAGGTCAAATGCGGTCTTGAACCTCGGAGGCGTCGCGAATGTGACCTACCGGTCGGCTGACGGAAATCTCGTCGCTTTCGACACCGGGCCTGCCAATGGCCCGATTGATGAGTGGATGGAGCAGCACGGCGCTGGTACCCATGATGAAGACGGCAAGACTGCTGCCGCGGGCCGTGTCGATAGCATGTCCATCGACCTCTGGATGGACAAGCCGTGGTTCGACCTGCCTGGACCGAAGAGCCTCGACCGGTTTGACTTCGATGCAACGCTTGCGCGCGGGATGAGCCTTGAAGACGGCGCTGCGACGCTGACGGCATTCTCCGCAGAAGCCGTCGCGCACGCTGTCCGCAGTTTTGCAGATCAGCCCGACCAGATCATCGCATGCGGGGGAGGGCGGCGTAACCCTCAGCTCATGCGAGAGCTGAAGCAACGGGTGCCATGTGGGGTAAAGAGTGCCGAAGATGTCGGCTGGCTCGGCGACTCTATTGAGGCGCAGGCTTTTGCCTTCCTGGCGGTACGCACAATGCGCGGCCTGCCAATCAGCTGGCCTGGAACGACAAGTGCGCCCGTGCCGATGACGGGCGGGCGCCTGATCGATTAGTCGTCGTCGCCCTCGTCCTCGTCGTCTTCTATGTCATCAGGCTGATTGGGAATTGCAGCAGCGCCGCGCTTCTTGGATGTGTCAGCCTCAAGACGGATTTTCTGCTCGTCCTCGACGAGGCGACGGTCGACATAGGCTTCGCATTTGGCAATCAACTCTTCGTGCTTGTCGACGAAGAAGTGATTGGCACCAGCGATCGTGTCGCGCTCGATGACTTCACCTTTCTGAACGCGAACCTTCGTCAGCGAACGCTCTACGTCTTTTGGCCCGGAGATCTTGTCGTTCTCACCTGAGATGATGAGCCCCGAAGCCGGGCAGGGCGCGAGGAAGGACAGGTCGTAGTGATTGCAAGGCGGTGCAATCGCGAGGAAGCCATCGATCTCAGGGCGGCGCATCAGCAGTTGCAGCGTGATCCAGGCACCGAAAGAATAACCTGCGCACCAGACAAAGCGTGGGTTCTCGGTCAGGTTTTCCATGTAATCAAGAACATAGGCGGCATCTTCGAGCTCACCGACGCCCTGGTCGTACACACCCTGCGAACGGCCGACGCCGCGCGTGTTAAAACGCAGAACGCCAAAGCCACGCTTCTCGAACATCTGATAGAGACGGATCGTGATCGGATCCTGCATGGTGCCACCAGCACGCGGGTGCGGGTGAAGAACGAGAGCGATCGGCGCGCCTTCCTGTGCCGGTTCGGTGTAGCGGGCCTCGATACGGCCTGCCGGACCAGGAATAATGAGTTCTGCCATGCTGGGCGCCTCTTTCTTTCTGTCGCGTATAGCTGGGAAGTGAAGAGGGCGCTTTAGGCGAAAGCAACCGCAGAATGCAAGTTTTTGTGTAAGGACGCGCCGTGTTATCCTATGTGCAGCACCATGGTCTACGCAGATTACAACGCAACGGCGCCGCTCCGTCCCGAGGCACGAGACGCGATGATCGCCGCGCTCGAAGTCGGGGCAAATCCGTCAAGCGTTCACGGCCCCGGGCGCAAGGCACGTAAAATACTTGAGACGGCCCGGCGGCAGGTCTCTTCAGCCGTTTCTGCTACCCCGCAGGATCACATCTTCACATCAGGCGGCACGGAAGCCATCGCGCTCGCCATAAATGGCGTCGTCCGCCAGCTTGAGGGCAAGTGCACGCTGCTCGTCTCCGCGATCGAACATGAAGCAGCTGCGAAGAATGCAGGCTATTCGGGTGCGGCCGTCCAGTCCGTCTACGTAACCCGGACCGGAGAAGCAGACTTAGAAGACCTGGCCTCTCGGCTCGCCAACTGGGACACAGAGCAATACGGGACGCCCGTGCTTGTCCTGATGCTTGCTAACAATGAGACAGGTGTGATCCAGCCCGTCGCTGAAGCTGCTGCGATGGTTCGCGAAGCTGGCGGGCTGACGATCTGCGACGGCGTTCAAGGGCTCGGGAAGATGCCGGTGAACGTTTCACTGCTGGGTGCCGATTATCTGGCGCTCTCCGCGCACAAAGCTGGCGGGCCGCAGGGGGCTGGTGCACTTTGGCTTAGAAGCGGCGCGCCTCTCAAGGCCAGCTTGTTTGGCGGAGGCCAGGAGCGATCCCTACGATCCGGAACTGAGAACCTTGCCGGTATAGCTGGGTTTGGCGCTGCAGCAGAAGCGAGCGTTGCCGACATCGCCGATTTCACGAAGCTGGCGCAGCACCGCGACCGAATGGAAGCGCGACTGAAAGCCGAAGGCGGCGTGACCGTGTTCGGTGAGGGCGCCCCACGGCTTCCGAACACATCAAACTTTGCCTATGGCGGATTCCGGGCTGAAACGCAGGTCATGGCGATGGACCTCGCGGACATTGCGGTATCTTCGGGCTCTGCCTGCTCAAGCGGCAAGGTGAAAAGATCACTTGTCCTCTCGGCAATGGGCGCAGATGACGCTCTTGCAGAAAGCGCAATCCGCACCAGCTTTGGGTGGAGGAGCGAGCCTGAAGACTTTGACCGCACCGCGGACGTCTGGCTGAAGGCTCTGCACCAGAGAAAGACGAAGGAGACGGCTTGAATGCCCGATGACGTTAGGGTCAAGGATAGTATCGACAAAGGCACCGTCGCAGCGGCGAAGGCGCTTGAGTCAGAGAACTACTCTGCTGGCTTCAAGACAGACATTGAGACCGAGTACGCGCCGAAAGGCCTGAACGAAGACGTCATCCGCTTCATCTCCGAGAAGAAGGGCGAGCCGTCCTGGATGCTCGACTGGCGCCTGCAGGCCTATGAGCGCTGGCAGACGATGGAAGAGCCCGACTGGGCGAAAGTTAATTACGAGAAGATCGATTATAACGACATCTACTATTATGCCGCGCCAAAGCAGGGCGCGAAGTATGAGTCCATCGACGACGTTCCCAAGGAAATTCTCGAAACCTACGAGAAGCTCGGCATTCCGCTTAGGGAGGCTGAAGTTCTTCTAGGTGTCGAAGGCGCTGCTGAAACGGCAGCCGAAGCTCGCACCGACGATCAGAAGCCGCGCGTCGCAGTTGATGCCGTTTTCGACAGCGTCTCGGTCGCAACGACCTTCCGCAAGGAACTCGAGAAGGCCGGCGTGATCTTCATGTCGATTTCCGAGGCCCTCCGCGAACACCCTGATCTTGTTCGGAAATATCTTGGCTCGGTGGTGCCGCAGTCTGACAATTTCTTCGCAACGCTGAACAGCGCGGTCTTTTCCGACGGCACATTTGTTTACGTACCTGAAGGCGTTCGCTGCCCGATGGAGCTTAGCACCTATTTCCGCATGAATGCCGAGAATACCGGTCAGTTCGAGCGCACACTGATCGTGGCCGATAAAGGCTCCTACGTTTCCTACCTGGAGGGCTGCACCGCGCCCATGCGCGATGAGAACCAGCTTCACGCGGCCGTCGTCGAGCTTGTCGCCCTTGAGGACGCAGAGATCAAATATTCGACTGTACAGAACTGGTGGCCGGGTGATGAGAACGGCAAGGGCGGCATTTTCAATTTTGTGACGAAGCGCGGCGACTGCCGAGGCGCACGCTCAAAGATCAGCTGGACGCAGGTTGAAACCGGTTCGGCCGTCACTTGGAAATACCCATCCTGCATCCTCCGCGGCGATGACAGCCAGGGCGAGTTCTATTCGATTGCAGTCACCAATGGCCGCCAAATGGCTGACACCGGCACGAAGATGATCCATCTCGGCAAGAACACCCGCTCTCGCATCATTTCAAAGGGCATCTCAGCTGGCCGGTCTGACAACACCTATCGAGGCCTCGTCTCTATTCACAAGAAGGCCGAGAAGGCGCGTAATTTCACGCAATGCGATTCGCTTCTGATCGGCGGTGACTGCGGCGCCCACACGGTGCCGTATGTCGAGAACCGCCGCGCCGACGCGCAGCTGGAGCACGAAGCGACCACGACAAAGCTTTCTGAAGACCAGCTTTTCTATGCCCGCCAACGCGGTCTGGGAGAGGAAGAGGCTGTTGCGCTTCTAGTGAACGGGTTCGTGCGCGAAGTGATGCAGCATCTGCCCATGGAGTTTGCTGTCGAAGCCCAGAGCCTGCTCAAGGTGAGCCTTGAAGGTTCTGTGGGCTAGCGATCATCAATGGCGTTGACCGAAACGACATTTGATAACTGGCTCCAAACGTTTGGACAGTCTTGGTCAGCGCTCGATAGCGATTGCATCGTTGAGCTCTTCTCAGAGGACGTCAGCTTCTACTGGACGCCATTTGAGGCGCCGAGCAAGGGGCGCACAGCGCTGCTAGCGGCGATGCGGGAAAGACTGAGCCGGCAAAAAGACCCTGTCATGGATTTCGAAGTCATCACGACCAATGAAGATGGTGGTTGGGCGCATTGGACGGCCTCATTCACGCGTGACGGCACTGATGATCCAGTACGCATAGACGGTGTCCTCAAAGCCACCTTTCGCGGCACTGAATGCAGTGAATACCGACAGTGGCAGCATGTGCTCGAACCGGGTCAGGGCGACCTCATGCGAGATTTCGACGCCTGAAACTACTTTGTTCTATTGGTTGATGCCCATTAACGGTCGGCACACGGATTGCTGTTATGGAACGGAGAGTATCTACAGGCTGACTTGATTGGACCTTCATGGCCCGCCTTTGTTTCATTTTGGGATGTCTCGCGCTTGCTTCCTGCGCGTCACCGGCCAAGCCGACCCCGTATTATATTCCTTATGATGGCTATGGCGCTTCGGCGTCTTTCTCCGGTTTTTCCCGCGGTGAAGTGATCGGTAGAGATGATGGGCGCTATGCAGCCAGCCTTTCTGTTGCCGACATCGGACCTGGTCTTGACCGCTTTATGTCCCCACAGGCTGACGGCCTGATCCTGCTCCCGAATCGTCTGGACCGCTCCAGGCTCGACTATTCAATCGAGAGCCTGAAAACCATCGATGAGTGGCTGAAGGACGTTCACACCGTAAACCGTCTGCAGGCCGCAGAAGGCAGGGCAGGAGAATCGCTCATCGCTGACGGTCGCGGCGACAACACCGTAACCTTCGCAGGCCTCTATCTCGGCGAAGTTATCCGCGCCAATTCGCACCTCGACTGGCGCTGGGAGCGTTTCGACCGCTTCATGGCCGCCAATCCATACTTCACCGAACACTATGGTTTCGACCCAGGTCTCGACAGTTTCGTGCTGGTTGGCCCTCAGGGCGTCGCAACGCCGATCAACACAGCGCTCAAGCGGATCCTGAACGGCCAGGAAGAAAGCCTGCATTATATCGGCACGCTTCTGCTTGATCCGATCGACCTTGATGCTGCTGTTTCCGGCCATGATTTCTACGGTCTGAGCGATATAAGCTGACATTTGCTTCGGCCTGCGGCGAAACATGCTTTGAAAACAGCCGCGGCATCTCTACATCGGCAGCATGTTGAAGCTTGATAATCTGACCGCCGATGTTGGCGAAGGTGATGGTCGCAAGACCATCCTGAATGGCCTGTCGCTCGAAGTCCCTGCTGGCGAGGTCCACGCAATAATGGGGCCCAACGGCGCCGGCAAGTCGACGCTGTCCTACGTGTTGACCGGCCGCGATGGCTATGAGGCGACAAGCGGCACCGCGACCCTGGACGGCGAAGACCTTCTTGAGATGGAGCCTGATGAGCGCGCGGCGGCCGGTATCTTCCTGTCATTCCAGTACCCGGTCGAAATCCCTGGCGTGCCTGTGATGACTTTCGTTCGCGCGGCAATCAACGCGCAGCGCAAGACGCGCGGCGAAGAAGAAATCTCTGCACCCGACTTCATCAAGAAGGCGCGCGAGATTGGCCAGAAGCTGAACATTGATGCCGAAATGCTGAAGCGTCCGGTGAATGTAGGCTTTTCCGGCGGCGAGAAGAAACGGCTCGAAATCTTCCAGATGATGATGATGGAGCCTCGCTTCGCCATTCTCGATGAAACAGATTCGGGGCTCGACATCGACGCGCTGAAGACGGTTGCAGACGGCGTAAACGCGCTGCGCAGCGAAGATCGCGGCATGCTTGTCATCACGCACTACCAGCGCCTCTTGGATCATATCAAACCAGACCGCGTGCACGTGCTCGCCAAGGGGCGGATCGTCAAATCTGGCGGACCGGAACTTGCCCTGCAGCTCGAGAATGAAGGCTATGACGGGATCCTCGGGGAGGTCGCTTGACTACGACCGCCCTCAAGAACCCAAGCGAAGCCGAACGCCAACTCGCAGAACTGTTCTCGCGCCATAAGCCAGAAGCTGCCCAGAAGGTGGCTTTTGAGGCGTTCGCACGAACTGGCCTGCCGCACCGGCGCATGGAGCAGTGGAAGTGGACCGATGTCCGCCAGGCTCTTTCCGAGCTGGCACCGGTAAAGCCTGAAGCTGACACGACGATTGAACTTCCGACCAATGCGGTAAAGTTGAGTTTCGATGGCTCCGCCTGGACCGTTCCAACTGATCTGCCTGCGGGTCTCAAAATATTCCTCAAATCAGGCGGCCATGACTTCGCGCAAGCGGATGCGCTTCCTGTCGGGGCACTCGCAGCTTCGATGACCGGTTATTCCGGTAAAGACATGCTGATGATTGAGGTCTCAGCTAAAGTCGATCGTCCGCTGGTTCTTTCCTATCATGGCGGCGATGACGCAGCCTTCTCACGCGTTGTGTTCGTGGTTCGTGAAGACTGCCATGTCGACGTGTTCGAACACTATAGCGGCGGGGCAGGGTTTTCTTCCTTCCTGACCGAGTTCGGTCTTGCAGAAGGCGCTAGCGTCAACCGGACAGTTCTTCAGGAAGCCAGCCAGCAAGAGGTGACGGCAATCACAACGACGGCGCATCTCGAAGCCAAAGCAGCGTTCACCCAGAGCGCGCTCGCTTTCGGCGGCAAGCTTTGCCGCATCGAGACGCACCTGGAGCACAAAGGAGAGGGCGCTGAAGCCACCCTCAATGGCGCCTACCTAGCTGCTTCTGGCTATCACACCGATTTCACGACCCATGTGACGCATGGCGCTGAGTCCTGCGTGACGTCCCAGCTGACCAAAGGCGCTGTTGCCAATGGCGGCCGCGGTGTTTTCCAGGGCAAGTTCCTCGTGCCGCGCACGGTTGGCCAGTTCACGGACGCAGACATGCAGCACCAGGCGCTTCTTCTGGAGAACGGCGCAGAGATCTTTGCCAAGCCAGAGCTTGAAATCTATGCCGACGATGTCGAGTGCGAGCACGGCAACACATCCGGCCAGCTCGACGAAGATGCGCTGTTTTATATGCAGCAGCGTGGCATTCCAAAACCAGAGGCGCGCGCGCTGCTCACTGAAGCCTTTATCGCAGAAGCTCTTGAAGAAGCGCATGAAGACGTTCGGGCCCAGCTCGTTGATGCAACCCGCCGCTTTCTTCGGAATCAGCGGGGCGGCTAATGGCACGCGCTCTCGATCTTACCGCCGTTCGAGCGGAATTCCCGATTCTCAGCCGTGAGGTAAATGGACGCCCGCTCGTCTATCTCGACAATGCGGCGAGTGCGCAGACCCCTGACGCTGTGCTGGACTGCATGTCGAACCAGGCACGGACGGCATACGCTAATGTGCACCGCGGCCTCCACACGCTCGCGAATGAGACGACCGAGGTTTATGAGGGCGCCCGCGAGAAAGTGCGCCGCTTCCTGAACGCCCCGAGCGAGGAAAATATCATCTTCACCAAGGGTGGCACCGAGGCGATGAACCTTGTCGCCAATGGCATCACGGATATGATCAAACCGGGCGATGAAATTGTCCTGTCGGTGATGGAACATCACTCCAACATCGTGCCCTGGCATTTCCTGAGAGAGCGTCATGGCGCCGTCCTTAAATGGGTGCCCGTGCTCGACGATGGTTCGCTCGACATGGAGGCGCTGGAGGCAGCCGTCGGGCCAAAGACGAAGCTCGTTTCGCTGACGCACATGTCCAATGTGCTTGGCACGAAGGTCGATGCAAAATGGGCGACGGAAATCGCGCACGCTGCTGGTGCCTACATCCTGATTGATGGCTGCCAGGCCGGCGTCCACCTAGACCTCGACGTTCAGGACATTGGTTGCGACTTCTATGTGCTGACGGGCCACAAGATGTACGGCCCGAGCGGCATCGGCGCGCTCTATGGGACGGCAGAGGCGCTAGATGCGCTGCGCCCTTACCAAGGCGGCGGCGAGATGATTGAAATCGTCGAGCAGGACCGGGTGACCTACAATGTCGCCCCACACAAGTTTGAGGCAGGCACGCCGCCAATCCTGCAGGCAATCGGCTTTGGCGCTGCGATCGACTGGCTGTCGGCTTTTGATATGGACGCGGTGCGGGCACATGAAACCGCGCTCCTGAAGAAAGCGACGGCCGAGCTTTCTGCAATCAATGGCATCCGTATCCACGGCACGTCTGAAGGCAAGGGGCCGGTGATCTCCTTCAGTGTTGAAGGCGTGCACCCACATGACATCGCGCAGCTTCTCGATCGCTACGGTGTTGCCATACGTGCAGGTCACCATTGCGCTCAGCCTTTGATGAACCACCTAGGTGTTAGTGCAACCGCACGGGTGAGCTTTGCGCTCTATAACACAGAGCAAGAAGTCGACGTGTTCATCGAGGCGCTAAACAAAGCGCGCGGAATGCTGTTATAAGGTCCTGCAATGCCAGATGATATGAGCCTTTCAGAAACGCCGGAAACGAGCGAAGACACCAGCGGATCGAAGATCCCGCAGGAAGAACTCGATCGGCTGACCGATGAGCTGATCATGGCGTTCAAATCGGTGTTCGACCCGGAAATCCCCGTCGACATCTACGA
>DUBH01000032.1:13536-17087 GCA_012960415.1 Henriciella sp.
GGCTCCGAGCTCCGCCGGCAACGCCGAGCAGAACGCGGACGCCCGGAATAGCGACGACATCAAATACGACCTGGTCGCTGCCCTCAAGACGGTATACGACCCCGAGATCCCAGTGGACATCTACGAACTGGGCCTGATCTACAAGGTCGATATCGATGATGATCGCAAGGTCGATATCGATATGACATTGACCGCACCAGGTTGCCCGGTTGCGGGCGATATGCCCGGCTGGGTCGAAAATGCAGCCCGCACTGTAGAGGGCGTCAAGGATGTCGAGGTCCGTCTGACCTTCGATCCACCTTGGGATCCGTCGCGCATGTCTGACGAAGCGCGTCTTGCGCTGAACATGCTATAGTTGAAACACGCCCCAAGCGACCACACCTGATAGATATGGCCAGAAGACCACGCCCCCAACTCGTCAAACTCACCGAAGAAGCGGCTCGCCGCGTCGAGGAGATCATGACAGAAAAAGGTGCCGGTTATCTCCGGGTTGGCGTCAAGAATGGCGGCTGTGCCGGCATGGAATACGTCATGGACTACGTCGATGCACCTGCCGAGCTTGATGAGGTCGTCGAAGACAATGGTGTGAAGATCGTCGTTGATTCAAAAGCCGTGCTGTTCCTGCTCGGCTCAATCGTCGATTATGAAACGACTTTGCTCCACGAGAAATTCGTGTTCCGCAATCCGAACCAGACCGACGCTTGTGGTTGCGGCGAGAGCGTTACGATCAATCCTGCCGCTGTCGAATAGAAGTTGGCTCGATAGCTCCCGGTCGCCTCAGATATCGTTGCTGGCGGCAGAACCGTTGCAGTCTATCAGGTTCTGAAGCCGCCAGCGCTATATTTATTCAATCGATAGTGATCCGGCTGACTTAATCAGCCGCAGGCGGCGAACACGTCGCGGCAAAAGCACGAAAAACGTCATCAACGTCGGGAAGTACCAGCGCAACTTCGCCCTCACGCTGAATGTTCATCGTGACATCTTCGCCGAGAATGGTGGCGTTATAGATTTTGCCCGCATCACCGTGCGATTTGGAGTGTACCAGGTCGACAGCCGGAATGATCGTCCAAGGTGACTTGCCGTCATCAACACCGTCCCGGATCACATTTACATCCACCGTACGACGGAACGGCGCGTTCGCTTTCATCTTGCGAGAAAGGTCGCCCCCTTCGAAGGAGATCATGGCTGTGAGCTGCCCATCCGCGTTGCACGACAGAAGCGTGGCGACGCCGTCATTTTCTTGGGCGTAAATAGATCGTGGAGCCTCAGCGGTGTGCTGACCATAGGGTTGCCAGCTTGCGGCAAATGCTGCCGGGATTGATGCTGAACAGGTAATTGTGAGTGCTGCTACCTTAATCTTATTCATGATGATGTTCCTAAATGGCCTGCCCTGCCTGAACAATTCATCGAATAACATAAAGGGTTTATCGAATAAAGATATATTTGTTGTTTTCGGGCCGATACTCCAGCGAGTAATGTTGCAGTCGACGTCCGCGCACAGTTTCCCACCCGGACTTGGCAGCTTTCCTGGAGCTACTTTCCCGCTTCGGCCTTCCTGACTGTCTCAGCAAGTTCAGTGGCCTTTTCGCAGACACCTATGAAACGGCCCACTTCTTCATCAAGCGGAGGCAGATCGAGCGTTTCATCGAAATAGTTGGTCGCCTTGATGCGGATCGGCAGGTCCTGCAACAGCGCGCCCATCGCGATGGCCGCCTGAGACCCTTTCTGGTTCGCCAGAACCCTGTCACGGCGCCTGACATTGTAGAAAGCAAGATCGAAGGCGTAATCGCCGACCCACAGATAGACCGGGATGGAACGCAGGCGACTGGCGCGCTTGCCGTGCAGCAGCTCGATGAAATCGACGCCTTCGAAGCTGTAAAGCACATTCAGCCCGAAATCATCACTGCAGGAAAACATGACGCCCGGCTTGTCCGCGGCGGTCGTGTGGAGGGTGTACATGGTGTAGTTGATGTCATCGCGCCCTGAGCCGCGAAAGGTAACAGACCGCTCCCATCCATTCATTGCCCATCCACTTTGCGAGGAAGCCTCAGCAGAAGATTGCTGAGCATTCGCGCTCATGCAGGCGCCAACGAACGCAGCCAAAGAAACCAGAAAACGACGATGCACCGGATAGCCCTCACTCTACCTTGAAATGAGAAAAGGTCAGAGTTTAGGCGCGTGGTCAACCTGCACGAACCGGCTCTGGTAGCAGCTCACTCTTACCCTCGCGGCCGGCTTTTCTGGCAAGATCTGAACAGCGGCCTTCCACGCGGCTCTCGAGCAGGGCGAGGAACT
Source organism: Henriciella sp. (assembly GCA_012960415.1). Taxonomy (GTDB): domain Bacteria; phylum Pseudomonadota; class Alphaproteobacteria; order Caulobacterales; family Hyphomonadaceae; genus Henriciella. The sequence continues at coordinate 15,832 of DUBH01000032.1, forward strand.
CGGACTTTGAAAGGCCGGGCTGGATAGGGTCGAGAAACTCGATCACCGCTTTCCCCGGCTTCTTCAGAATTTCCTGCTGCTGCCAGAACAGGCCAAGATTCGTCGCCACAGGCACAACCGGCACTCCCATGGCCTGCTGCATGTGCCAGACGCCAGGCTTATAGGGAAAGTGGAAGCCGAAAGGCGCGAGGTGCCCCTCTGGATAAATCAGAACGCGCCGACCTTCCTCTTTCGCCTGTTGAACTCCCTCGGCAAGAGACTCCGCGCGTCGATGGCTGCCGCCACACGTGTCGATGACGATGGCGCCAAGCTTGGTCAGGATCCGGCCAACCAATGGAAATTTCTCGAGATGGTCGCCGGTCACGAAGACGAGATTGTTCACCTCCGGATAGATCAGGAAACCATCGCCCCAGCTCTGGTGCTTGGCCGCAAGAATGAACGGCCCCTCCGGGAGAAGGTGCTTGCCGCGAACATTGGTGCTAATGCCCGCAATCCATCGCAGAGCGAACCTCGTCGACAGCGTATAGAGACGCACAAGGCCACGAACGGCAGCCTGGCCCGGTAGCAACATGGCGGGCAGGGCGAGCATCACGCAGATTAAGGACAGGACGTAGTAAACGCCCGTGAAGAGATAGCCTCTAATCATGGTGTGACTCTTTCGGCGACTATTTCTGATGGAGGATGGAAAGGATGGTCCGGGTGAACGTCCGCGCATGCGCAGAAAACGGTCCGGGCAGCCGGTTATAGACCTTGTTGAGGCCAGACTGCATGACGACACCGAGGCACATTGCCGTGGTCAGAGCCGGATTACCCTCAGGAATTTCGCCGGATTCCATCATCGCTGCGACCAACGTCTCCAGGATGGTGACCGGATCGTCGCTGCGCCGCTCATCATGCGGCAGGAACCTGTTCAATGAGACAAGGTGAAACGAGAAGAGCAGCCAATCGTCATCGGCGATCGCGCAATAGGCCTCAACAGCGCGAGCGACCCGCTTTTCCAGCGAACCCGGAGCCGACAATGCCTCACGCAGGATCCCACCAAGCCGATTGTGAGTCGCCATGAACAGCGACAGCGCGAGTTCGTCCTTGCCCTTATAGTGACGGTACAGCGCACCTTCAGACACGCCCGCGGCATTCGCGATCTCACGCGTTGTGGCCGCATTGATACCTTCATCGATAAACAACTTCAGCGCAGCACGCTCGATCTTCGGGCGGGCATTGCGGGTACGTGACTTGTTCTGCGACGGATCAGACAT
>DUBH01000032.1:17097-34667 GCA_012960415.1 Henriciella sp.
AGCAGGGCACTCCTGTTAGTGAGTATTCGCTCACTAACATATCTGACTGATTTCGCAAGTCGCTCAGGATGTCAGCCGAGCTGCGGCGTATACGACTTACTGCAATCGCGCATTGATTGGTCTTGTTTGCAATGTAAGCCCTCCACAGATATAGCGACGAGCCTGAAATCCGCGGAGAAAATGAGATGAATTCAAGACTGGTCCTGGCTGGCCTGACAGCAGCAAGCCTCGCACCACTGGCCTCAGCACAGGAAGCTGGCGGCGCAACCGGCGGAATCATCGGTCAGCTCATCTTCTTTGTGCCGCTGATCCTTATCTTCTACTTCCTGCTCATTCGCCCGGCGAACCAGCGTCAGAAGAAGCATCGTCAGATGATCGAAGCGGTCGTACGCGGTGATACGGTGATCACATCCGGTGGCCTGATCGGCAAGGTCGTCAAAGTGACCGAGCAAGAGCTCAGTGTTGAACTCGCCGATGGCGTGCGTGTGCGCGTCGTCCGCTCAATGATCGCTGACGTTCGCAGTAAGAACGATCCGGCACCGGCCGCGAACGACACCAAAGCGTCCTGATCGCTCTGAGGGGAGTGGGCCATGCTGAATTTTCCGGCCTGGAAAGTAATCCTGATCCTGATCGTGCTCGTCTGGGGTGCGCTCATGGCAATTCCGAATGCGTTCACGGATGGCTTCCTCGGCGTTGAGCCGCGTGAGCCGCAGTCCGATGCACCGCAAGACATTGCCGCCTATGAAGCGCAGATGGATGCGGCAGAGGAATCGTGGTGGCCCAGCTTCCTTCCAACCAACAAGGTCAACCTCGGTCTCGACCTGCAGGGCGGCGTCTACCTGCTGACACAGATCGATCCGGCGGAAGTCGCAGCCAACCGCCTCGAAACCCTCCAGACCGACATTGTTCAGGCTCTCAACCGCGACCCGCTGATCCAGCGCGATGTTCCAGAACAGCAGGGGACGACGCTTCCGATCCAGCTGCGTAATGCTGAAGATATGGAAGAAGCTCTGCGTCGCCTTCGTCGCATCAATCCGACGATTGGCGCGACCGGCAGCGACCGCGTCCTGTCGATCGAACAAGTTGGCCCACAGCGTATCATGGTCAGCGTCGGCGAGAACGCCCAGCAGGCCCTCGCCGCTGACGCACAGGGCACAATGATCACGATCATTCGTCGCCGGCTCGATCCGGATGGCGTCAGCGAGGTCTCAATCACGCCACAGGGTGACACGCGTATCGTTATCGAAGCCCCGGGCGAAGCAGACCCGCGCCGCATCAAGAACATCCTTGGCCAGGCTGGCCGCCTCACCTTCAACATGGCGAATATGGACCAGTCAGCCGTCAACGCTGCGCAGGCAACGCGTCCGCCGCCAGGTTTTGAGCTTCTGGTCGATGAGTTTGGCCGCCCGATGCTGGTCAACCGCACACCTGTGGTCACCGGCAGCGATATCGCGAGCGCCAGTCAGGGCCGCAACCCAGATGATAACTCGCCGGCCGTGGATTTCCGTCTCAATGGCACCGGCGCCGAGCGCTTTGGCCAGACGACCGCAAACAATCGCGGGCAAATATTTGCGATTGTCCTCGACGGCACGATCATGTCCGCACCTCGCATCAATGAGCCGATCTGGGGCGGCAACGTCCAGATCACTGGCCAGTTTACGCTCGAAGAAGCGCAGGATCTTGCCGACATCATCGAAGCCGGTGAGCTTCCTGCGAAGCTGAACTTCATCGAAGAACGAACCGTCGGTCCGGGTCTTGGCGCTGACTCTATCGCTGCTGGTACGAATGCGAGCCTTATCGGCCTCGCGCTCGTCGGTGTTTTCATGATCATCGCGTACGGCCTGATTGGCAGCTTCGCTGTTGGCTCGCTGCTCGCCAATATCGTACTGATCCTAGGCGCGCTGTCCGGCCTCGGTGCAACGCTGACCCTGCCGGGTATCGCAGGTATCGTCCTCACCATCGGTATGGCTGTGGACGCAAACGTCATCGTCTTCGAGCGGATCCGTGAAGAGCAACAAAATGGCCGCTCACCGACAACTGCGGTCATCGCAGGCTATGAGCGCGCGCTTTCGACAATTCTCGACGCCAACATCACGACGTTTATCGCGGCAGCGATCCTTTACCTGCTCGGCTCTGGCCCGGTGAAAGGTTTCGCCGTAACGCTGGCCATCGGCATCGTGACATCAGTGTTCACGGCCTTCGTCGTGACCCGCTGGTTTACCGCCATGTGGCTGCGCCTCGCGCGCCCGCGCAAGCTTTCGATTTAGGGGACCGCTATGCTTCTCCAGTACTGGCCAAATAGCACCAATGTCCGCTTCATGTCGTTCAGACTGCCGGCGCTACTGCTCTCTGCGATCCTGATCGCCGCATCCTTCGCCCTGATCTTCACCAAGGGCATGAATTTCGGTATCGACTTCGCTGGCGGTTCCGTCATCGAGATTGAACAGCCCGAAGGCGTTCAGGAAGAGGATGTCCGTGAGGTTATGGGCGGCCTCGGTCTTGGCGAGGTCGGCGTCAACGCCGCTCGTGGCACCGGTGTTGAAGCGATCGAAGTGATCGTTATCCGCTTTGCGACCCAACCTGCCGAACCCGGCATGGATCAGGACACGGCTCAACAACAAGCCAATGACCGCGTGCGCGCTGCATTGAACGAAGCGTTTCCCGGCCTCAACGTGAGAAGCAGTGCGGCAGTCGGGCCGAAAGTTTCCGGCGAGCTTCTCAGAAGCGGTCTTATGGCGCTCGCAGTCGCGTTAGCGCTGATGATGGCCTACATCTCGGTCCGCTTCCAATGGAAGTATGCGCTCGGCGCCGTCGCTGCGCTGTTCCACGACGTCATCATCACCATGGGCATGTTCTCGCTCACGCAGTTTGAGTTCAACCTGTCGACCATCGCCGCACTTCTGACGATCGTCGGTTACTCGATGAACGACACAGTTATCGTGTTTGACCGCGTCCGCGAAGAAGCCCGCAAGTACAAGAAGATGGAGCCGGACAAGGTTATCGATCTTGCCGTCAACCAGACGCTGTCGCGTACCTTGCTGACATCCGGCACCACGCTTCTGGCGCTCTTCAGCATCTATCTGTTCGGTGGCACGGTGCTCAGCGGCATGAGCTTCGCGCTTATATTCGGTGTGATCATCGGCACGTATTCGTCGGTCTTCGTCGCATCTTCAGTGCTGCTCCTGCTTGGCCTCGACCAGGGTGAGAAGCAGCGACGCGAGGTTGAAGGTTTCCAGGGCATCTGAGGCTAGAAAGAAAACTGTTCGCGAAGGATACGTTCATCCAGGGCGTGTCCCGGATCGAACAGCATGGTGAGCGGCTTGCTGCGGTCTTCAGTGACAGAGACCTTCGCAATGTCGCGCACTTCCTGATTGTCCGCAGCAGCAGACACAGGGCGCCGGTTCGGTTCGACGATCTCGAATTCCACATGTGCGTCGTGACGCAGGAGGGCTCCGCGCCATCGACGTGGCCGGAACGCGCTGACCGGGGTCAGGGCAAGCAGGTTCGCGCCAATGGGTAGGATAGGGCCATGTGCCGAAAGGTTATAGGCCGTTGAGCCCGCAGGCGTCGCTACCATGATGCCATCGCAGGTCAGCTCGCTCATGCGCTCATTGCCATCGACCCGAATGCGCAGCTTCGCGCTTTGGGCCGTCTCTCTGAAGAGGGAGACCTCATTGATTGCGAGGCGTTCGAAATGCTCGCCATGCACATCGGTCGCGACCATGCGGAGCGGCACTAGCATGGCCTTTTCAGCCCGGTTCAACCGCTCAACCAGCTTTTCCTCGACATAGTCGTTCATCAGGAAGCCAACCGTGCCGCGGTTCATGCCATAGACAGGCTTGCGGTCATCGAAGCGACGCCGCATGGCATTGAGCATCGATCCGTCGCCGCCAAGCGCCACGATGACCTCTGCTTCCTCTTCAGAATACTGGCCATACTGGCGGGTCAGTCGCTGCAGGGCTTCCTGCGCCTCCGGCCGCCGCGATGCGATGAAAGAGATCTTTATGCTCATCTGGGTGGTGTCGCTGCGCTTGGAGCGAAGGTCAAGCTTGCGTAGGGGGATAGTGCAAAAGGGGGCAATTGCTGTATGTTCCCGGAAAGACTTGGAGGAAGATCATGCCGGACGATATGAAATCAATTGATGTAAAGAGCGCTGTTTCCGCCGAGGAATGGCAGGCCCGTGTGGATTGTGCGATGCTATATCGCCTCACAGCCCTGCACGGCTGGGACGACATGATTTTCACCCATATCTCACACCGCGTCCCGGGTCCTGAGCATCACTTCCTGATCAATCCCTACGGCATGCTCTTCGACGAGATCACCGCAAGCTCGCTGGTCAAGGTCGACCTTGAAGGCAACATCGTGATGGACACGCCGTATTTCATCAATCCGGCTGGCTTCACCATCCACTCAGCGATCCACGCGAATCGCGAAGATGCGAATGTTGTGATGCACCTGCACACCGATCAGGGCGTTGCCGTTTCCTCACAGAAGGAAGGCCTGCTTCCGATTTCGCAGACAGCGATGATCGTGCGCGCGGACGTTGCTTATCACGACTATGAGGGCGTAGCGCTGGACCTGGATGAGCGTGAGCGTCTTGTTGCTGACCTTGGCCCCAAAAAGCACTCCATGCTGCTTCGCAATCACGGCACGCTGACCTGCGGCGAGACCGCGGCCATGACCTTCACACGCATGTTCTTCCTCGAACGCGCATGTTCCATGCAGGTGATGGCCCTGTCAGCCGGCCGCGACGGCGTCCTCGAATGTGATGATGACCTGCAAGGCAAAGTTGCCGGGCAGGGCGGCATGACCGGACACAGCTCCGGCATGGGTTCACTGACTGAAAAGCTCGTCTGGCCAGCCATGAAGCGAAAACTGGACCGCCAGTCGCCTGGCTACGACACCTGATTTTCGCCTGCTGCGACAAAAACGGTATAGCGGAAAACACCTATGGATACCGGCTTGTGGCTTTGCCATATAGCCGGGAAACCATTCACGAGCCCCCAATTTGGGAAAGGTGAAAAGCCGATGAAACATCTCAAGGCGTTCGAAGATGCGCTGACTGATATTCGCGATGAAGGCAGATACCGCGTCTTCGTCGACCTTCAGCGTCATCGCGGCAATTTCCCGAAAGCGACCGCCAAGTTCGAAGACGGTGAGCGCGAGATCACCGTCTGGTGTTCGAACGACTATCTCGGCATGGGACAGGACGATGATGTCCTGAACTCGATGCATGAGGCGATTGATAGCTTTGGCGCCGGTTCGGGCGGCACCCGTAACATCTCGGGAACGACACGTTACCACGTAGAGCTGGAACGCGAGCTGGCAGACCTTCACGGCAAGACCGGCGCGCTGCTGTTCACGTCTGGCTACGTCGCCAATGACGCCACCCTGTCCACGCTCGGCAAGATTCTGCCGGGACTCATCATCTATTCCGACGCGCTGAACCACGCTTCCATGATTGAGGGCATTCGCCGTTCGGGCGCTGACCGCCGCATCTTCCGGCACAATGACGTCGAGCACCTGCGTGCCCTGATGGAGAATGACGATCCATCGCGTCCAAAGCTTATCGCCTTTGAGAGCGTCTACTCAATGGACGGTGATGTTGGGCCGCTGAAAGACCTCTGCGATCTCGCCGATGAGTTCGATGCACTGACCTATCTCGACGAAGTCCATGCAGTTGGCATGTATGGCGAGGAAGGTGCAGGCGTTGCCCAGCGAGAGCAGCTGATGGACCGTATCGACATTATCGAAGGTACGCTTGGCAAGGCTTACGGCGTCATGGGTGGCTATATCGCAGCACACGACACCATTATCGACGCGATCCGTTCGATGGCCTCGGGCTTTATTTTCACCACGTCTACGTGCCCGGTTATGGCGGCAGGCGCCTTGGCTAGCGTTCGCAAGCTTCGCACCGAGGACGGGCGCACGCTTCGCGCCGACCATCAGGCCAAGGCAGCGCTGTTGAAAGAAAAATTCCGTAATGCCGGTCTCCCAGTCATGGACAGTGTGACCCACATTGTTCCGCTGCTGGTTGGCGACCCGGAAAAGTGCAAGGCGCTTTCCGACACGCTGCTCTTCGACTTCGGCATCTATGTCCAACCAATCAACTATCCGACCGTGCCGCGTGGCACGGAGCGACTTCGCTTTACGCCCGGTCCTGTCCACGACGAGGTGATGATGGATGAGCTCGTCGCTGCCATCCTCGCTGTCTGGAAACAGCTTGGGCTTGAGGAAGCCGCCTGATCTACTGCCTTTTCTGAAGGCATGACGAGATATGCAATGCCCGCTCGCCTCCTTTGGGAAGCTTGCGGGCATTGTTGCATTCGTCGCACACGCTCCTGTCTTGCTCCCGGACGCGAGCGCTCTTAGAGAGATCAAAACGCAGAATGAGGATCTGACCATGCCCGATACGTCTTCTTCGGCAAGCTTTGACCGCACGCGCTTCTTTTCCGCCGGTGTGAACGACACCGACAAGGAGCTGGCCGATGCGCTCGCCAAGGAGCTTGATCGTCAGCAGCACGAGATCGAGCTCATCGCCTCGGAGAACGTCGTCTCAAAAGCCGTTCTCGACGCGCAAGGATCCGTTCTCACGAACAAGTATGCAGAGGGCTATCCGGGCAAGCGCTATTATGGCGGCTGCCAGTTTGTGGATCTCGCAGAAAACCTCGCCATTGAACGGGCAACGAAAATCTTCAACTGCGCCTATGCCAACGTCCAGCCGAACTCCGGTAGCCAGGCGAACCAGGCTGTCTTTCAGGCGCTGATCAAGCCGGGCGACACTATTCTCGGCATGAGCCTTGATGCAGGCGGGCACCTCACGCATGGTGCGAAACCCAACCAGTCGGGCAAATGGTTCAATGCCGTCCAGTATGGCGTGCGCGAAGATACCCACCTTATCGATTTCGATGAGGTTCGCGCGCTTGCAAAGGAACACCAGCCAAAACTCATTATCGCAGGTGGTTCCGCTTATCCCCGCCAGATCGACTTTGCGAAGTTCCGCGAAATTGCTGACGAGGTTGGCGCCTGGTTCATGGTGGACATGGCCCACTTTGCAGGCCTCGTCGCAGGCGGCGCGCACCCGAACCCGCTCGATCATTGTCATGTCGCAACGACGACGACCCACAAGACGCTTCGGGGGCCTCGCGGCGGCATGGTGGTCACCAATGACAAGACCATCGCCAAGAAAGTAAATTCGGCTGTCTTCCCGGGTATCCAGGGCGGTCCGCTCATGCACGTGATCGCCGCAAAGGCGGTTGCTTTCGGTGAGGCGCTTACCGACGACTTCCGTGCCTATGCCGCGCAGGTCGTAAAGAATGCCCGCGCCATGTCAGAAGCCGCGAAGGCTTCCGGTCTCGATCTCGTTTCCGGCGGCACGGACACACATGTCGCTCTGATCGATCTTCGTCCGAAGAAAGTCACTGGCAAGGATGCTGAGGCCGCTCTCGGCCGCGCTTACATCACCTGTAACAAGAACGGCGTGCCGTTTGACCCTGAGAAGCCTGCGATCACCAGCGGTATTCGCGTCGGCTCGCCTGCAGGTACGACGCGCGGGTTCGGCGACGCAGAATTCCGTCAGATCGGCGAATGGATCGGTGAAATCGTCGATGCCGTCGCAAGCGGCGATCCATCCTCAACCGAGGCACGCATTGCCGAAGATGTGAAGGCGCTGACTGCCCGTTTCCCAATCTACGAAACGCTGGGATAGGCCTGAGGTGAAGTGCCCGTTCTGCACCGCTGAAAATACGGCCGTGAAGGACTCCCGTCCGGCCGAGGATAATACCGCTGTCCGGCGTCGGCGGGCATGCGAAGTCTGTGGCGGCCGCTTCACCACCTTTGAACGGGTACAGCTTCGCGAGATCATCGTCGTCAAGCGCGATGGCAAACGCGCCTTGTTCGACCGCGAGAAAGTCGCGAAATCGGTGACGATTGCGCTCAGAAAGCGTGCCGTCGGTGATGAAAGCGTCGAACAGCTGGTTTCCGGCATCGTCCGCAAGCTTGAAAGCAGCGGCGAAACCGAAGTCACCTCCGAAGATATCGGAGAGCTTGTCATGGACGCGCTGAAGACCGTCGATCCTGTCGGCTATGTGCGTTACGCGAGCGTCTACAAGGATTTTCGTGATCCAACCGACTTTGCCAAATTCATCGACTCTTCCGCGCTGGACGAACATGGTTCAGACGAGTGAGCGGCAAGGTCTCTGTCACACTGAAGCTCGCAACCTCGCTTGATGGCCGGATCGCGCTTTCGAACGGTGTCAGCCAGTGGATCACCAACAGCAAGTCACGCGCCCGCGTCCATGAGATGAGAGCGCGCCATGATGCCGTTCTGGTCGGTGTCGGCACCGTGCTAGCCGATGACCCGCTGCTGACAGCGCGGACAGTGCCTGCGCCAGCCACTCAGCCCGTCCGCATTGTCGCCGACAGCAATCTGCGCACACCGCCTCACTCGCGGCTCGTGGAGTCCGCAGGCCTCGGCCGAGTCATCCTCGCCCATGATGACCATGCAGACAGCAAAGCCTTTGCGAAGACAGGCGCCGAAACCTGGCCCGTTGGCGCCTCGAACGGACGGCTTGACCTCGATCAGCTGCTGAGACACTGCGAAGCCGAAGGGCTACAGCGCATTTTCCTCGAAGGAGGCGGCACACTTGCGGCGAGTTTTCTGGCGGCTGGTCTCGTCGATGTGCTCGCCTGGTTCAGAGCTCCCATCCTCATCGGAGGCGATGGCATCCCGGCCGTAGCTGAGCTTGGGCATGACCGGATGGACCAGACAACGCGGTGGGAGCTGCAATCGCGCGAGTCGTTCGACGCAGACTGTCTCGAAATCTGGACGCCCGCATCATAGCACTGCAACTGGCGGGTCAAATTGACCCGAGGAAAGTGATTGGTACGCCTCAATCACATGCCTATATGCCGGGTGAGGAAGAGGAACTACCATGTTTACTGGGCTCGTCACCGATATCGGCCGCGTCGACAGCGTCGAGGACATCAATGGTCTGCGGCGGATGCGGGTTATGTCGCAATACCCTGTCGACAGCATCTCCATGGGCGCGTCCATCATGCATGAAGGCGTCTGCCTGACCGTCGTTAATTTCGGCGCGGAAGGAGAGGGGAGCTGGTTTGAAGTCGAAGCAGTCCCTGAGACCCTGTCGCTGACAACACTTGGTGAGCTCACACCCGGTTCCGGCGTCAATCTGGAACTCTCTCTAAAGCTGGGCGAAGAACTAGGTGGTCACCTCGTTTACGGACACGTCGATGGCCTCGGCGAAATCGTGTCTATAAAGCCCGAAGGCGACAGCTTCCGGGTCAAAATACGTCCGCCTTCGGAAATCGCGCGCTATTTTGCGACCAAGGGCTCCGTCACGGTCAGCGGTGTCTCCCTGACCGTTGCCAAGGCTCACGACAATGGCGACTTCGACGTCGCCATCATTCCTCACACCTGGGAAGTGACAACGCTCAGCGCATTACAGCCGGGCAGCAAAGTAAATCTTGAGGTCGACATGCTCGCGCGGTACGTCGCCCGGATGATCGGTGCCGACGCACCAGAGACCAAGGGCACAGCATGAGCGGCGATCTCCACCACGCAATTTCTTCCATCGATGAGATTATCGAGGACGCGCGCAACGGGCGCATGTTCATTCTCGTCGACGCCGAAGACCGCGAGAATGAAGGCGACCTCGTCATCCCGGCGAGTTTTGCGACGCCGGAAGCGGTAAACTTCATGGCAAAGTATGGCCGCGGCCTGATCTGCCTCTCCATGACGAAGGAACGCGCCCGCACGCTCAATCTCGACATGATGGCGCGTGACAATCGCGAAAGCATGCAGACGGCCTTCACAGTTTCTATCGAGGCCAAGGATGGCGTGACCACGGGCATTTCTGCTGCAGACCGTGCGAAGACGGTTGCGGTCGCCATCGACCCGACCAAGGACCATCACGACATCGTGTCGCCGGGACACGTCTTCCCGTTGATTGCGCGCGATGGCGGCACGCTCGTCCGCGCCGGCCATACCGAAGCGGCGGTCGATATCTCCCGTATGGCGGGTCTCTATCCGGCGGGCGTCATCTGCGAAATCATGAATGATGACGGGACAATGGCCCGGCTTCCCGAGCTCGTTTCTTTCGCGCAGCTTCACGGCCTGAAGATCGGCACGATTGCTGACCTGATCGCCTGGCGCCGCAAGAATGACCGGTATCTTGAGCGCCGCGTCGAAGCCCCGCTCGACAGCGAATATGGCGATGGTTTCAAGACAGTCGTCTTCCGCAACACGCTCGACAATTGTGAACACATCGCCGTCGTTCACGGCAAGATTACCCCTGACGAAACCGTCCTGGTCCGCGTACACCGCACAGATGTCCTCTCGGACATTCTGGGTCAGAAGGGGCCACGTGCAAATCTCGTTGAGCGCGCGATGAAGATCATCGCGAATGCCGAAGAGCCGGGCGTAGTCATTTTCGTGAACACGATGCGGCCGAACTCCATTGCCTCGCGCCTTGGCCTCAAGACCTCCGAGGGCGATGACGGACATATGCCGCTGCGCGAATACGGCGTCGGCGCGCAGATCCTGCGTGAGCTTGGCGTACGCAAGATGATCTTCCTTTCAGACACCAAGCCGACACGCGTGGCAGGCCTTGAGGGCTATGGCATGCAGATCGAAGGCTGGCGAACCCTCAACGACGGAAACAGCTGATGGCCCACCGCATCCTGATCGCGACTTCGCGCTACTACGAACATATCTCCCTCGAGCTTGAAGCAGGCGTTGCCGAAGCGCTGGCCGATGAAGACGTCACCCTCGAAACCATTGAAGTGCCGGGCGCTTTCGAAGTGCCGGGCATAATTGCCATGGCAGCTGATAGCGGGCGCTATGACGGCTTTATCGCGCTTGGCTGCGTCATTCGCGGCGAAACGAGCCATTATGATTATGTCTGCGGCGAGAGCGCACGCGGGCTGATGACCCTCGCCGTCGAACGCCGCCTCGCCATCGGCTATGGCATTCTCACTGTCGAGAACGAAGAACAAGCCCTCGCGCGCGCTGACCGCAAGCGCAAGAACAAGGGCCGCGACGCAGCCGTCGCCTGTCTCGAAATGCTGAAACTCCGCAAGAAGTTCGTCGGATGAGCAACACCCAGAAGCTCCCGTTTCAAGTGATCCGTGCCCGCAGGGCAGGGGCGCGCCTCGCCGCTGTGCAGGCCCTCTATCAAATGGAGCAGACGGGTCGTGGCGCCCGTGCCGTCATCCGCGAATTCATGGAAGACCGTCTTGGCTTTGGCCCAGACGAGGAGCCCGTCGAAGAAGCCGACCCGGATCTCTTCAAGGCGGTTTTACGCGCGACGGTGGAGCATCAGGCAGAAATCGACAAGGCGATCCTGAAGCGCCTCAACAAGGGCTGGAAGCTCTCGCGCCTCGATTCCACAACCCGCGCCATCCTCCGCGCGGCGACAGCCGAATTCATCGCGCATCCGGAGCTTTCGCGGCCTGTCATTATCGATGAATACGTCTCGCTCGCGCATGACTTCTTCGAGAAGACAGAAGCAAATTTTGTGAACGCAGTGCTCGACAATATCGGCAAGGATATCCGCCCGGGGGAATAGGCCCGCATGAGCGAGTTCGACTGGATTGACCGTTACCTGCGCCCGCTCGCGAAATCGCCGGGCGCTGACGGGCTCAGAAATGATGTCGGCGTCCTCCGGCCGGCCGGTTCACCCCTCATCGCGACGCTCGATACACTGGTTCAGGGCGTGCACTTCCTGTCCAGCGACCCGCTCGACACCGTCGGACAGAAGCTCCTTCGGGTGAACATCTCGGACATTCTCTGCAAGGGCGCCGTACCGAGAGACGCCTTGCTCTCTATCGCAATGCCGGGCGCCTTCACCGAGGACGACTTCGCAGCGCTCTGCGAAGGGCTGCGGCGCGATCTGGACGCCTGGAAGATCGCTCTGATCGGCGGCGACACGGTCCGGACGCAAGGCCCCCTTTCGCTCAGCCTGACGCTGACCGGCACATGCCTGACCGAAAGCGTCATCCAGCGAAGCGGCGCGCGTGAGAGTGACAGGGTTTACGTGACAGGCAAGATCGGCCGCGGAGGCCTCGGCTTGCGCGATGCTCAGAGCGGCATTGAGAGCGATCATACCGCGCACTACCGCGTCCCGGACATCCCCCCTCCGAACACCGCAGATCTGGTCGCCGCGTTTGCGACAGCGTCCATCGACGTCTCTGATGGATTGCTTTCCGATGCCGGGCACATCGCGCATGAGAGCCAGGCCTGCATCCAGATTGACCTTGGACAGGTCCCCTTTGCCGAGCCCATTCGCGATGCGGAACATGCTCTGGAAATGGCGACATCCGGCGACGACTATCAGACGCTATTCACCGCGCCGGGCAGCGACGAACGCCGTCTTCTCGCGACCGCGAAAACACTCGGGGTGGAAGTTACCCGCATAGGGGTCGTCTGCGCTGGCGAAAGTGTTACGCTAAGCCTGAACGGCGCTGATATACCGACGCCGACCCGGACAGGTTATCGGCACTAGCCTCTCTGAGGCCTCAAACGCTCCATTCGAAGTTTCTTGCTAATCGCCCCACGGTTTGGCAGTCCTGAATCCACACAACGAGTAGAGTTGATTCATTTCGAATACAGCTCCGCCACAAAAGGGAGGAAGGGCACTAATGACCCTATGGTACTGGATCGCACTGGCGGCGGGCTTTGCCGCTGTGCTGTATGGCTGGCTACAGTCGCGCTCGATCATGAGCGCCGATGCCGGCACAGAAAGAATGAAGGAAATCGCGGGTGCAATTCAGGAAGGCGCAAACGCCTATCTGAAGCGCCAATATAACACCATTGGGATGGTGGGTATTGGTGTCGTGATCATCCTTTTCATCGCCTTCAGAAACTGGGAAGTTCCGGTCGGTTTTATTATCGGTGCCGTCCTTTCGGGCGCGGCGGGCTTCATCGGCATGAAAGTGTCTGTCCAGGCTAACGTTCGCACGACGCAGGCGGCCAGCAAAAGTCTTGCAGGCGGCCTGAACATCGCGTTCAAGTCGGGCGCCGTCACCGGCATGCTGGTAGTTGGTCTCGCGCTACTCGGTGTAGTCGCATATTATGGCCTCCTGACCGGCGTCGTCGGCTACGGCGAAAGCGATCGCGCTGTCGTCGATGGTCTCGTCGCTCTTGGCTTTGGCGCTTCTCTCATCTCGATCTTCGCCCGTCTTGGCGGCGGCATCTTCACCAAGGGTGCAGACGTTGGCGGCGACATGGTCGGTAAGGTCGAAGCGGGCATTCCGGAAGATGACCCTCGTAACGCTGCAACCATCGCGGACAATGTCGGCGACAATGTCGGTGACTGTGCCGGCATGGCAGCTGACCTGTTCGAGACGTTTGCCGTGACAATCGTTGCGACCATGGTGCTCGGCGCTATCTACTTTAGCGGCCTTGGCTACCTCAACTCCATCATGCTTCTGCCGCTCGCAATCTGTGCGGTCTGTATCGTGGCATCGATTGCAGGTACCTGGTTCGTAAAGCTCGGCAAGGGTTCGACCAATATCATGGGCGCGCTCTATAAGGGCCTCATCGCAACCGGTCTGTTTTCGCTTGTCGGTCTCGCTATTGCAGTCAATTTCGGTCTGCCGAACGGCTTTGGTGAACTCGAAGGCGCTGGTGCGGCTCTTCGTCTTCTGAACAATGAGAGCGGCGAAGCGGCCATAGTGACCGGCCTCGACCTTTTCTTCTGCGGTGTCGCAGGTCTGGTTGTGACAGCGCTCATTGTCGTCATCACGGAATACTATACGGGCACGGCTTACCGTCCGGTACGTTCCGTGGCGAAGTCGTCTGAATCTGGCCACGGCACGAACGTGATCCAGGGTCTCGCCGTGTCGCTCGAATCGACGGCACTTCCAGCGATCGTCATCATTGCCGGCATCATCCTGACCTTCAATCTTGCAGGCCTCTACGGCATCGCTATCGCCACGACCACAATGCTTGCACTCGCAGGCATGATCGTCGCGCTCGATGCCTTTGGCCCAGTGACGGACAATGCTGGCGGTATCGCCGAAATGTCGGACCTGCCAAGCGAAGTGCGAGAGACGACCGATGCGCTCGACGCTGTAGGCAACACGACAAAGGCTGTGACCAAGGGCTATGCCATCGGGTCTGCCGGTCTCGGCGCACTCGTGCTGTTCGCGGCTTATTCAGAGGATCTCAGTTACTTTGCAACAAATGCGGCAGAGGGCAGTGTTCTTCTCGGCGCTTCAGTGAACTTCTCAATTGCCAACCCGTACGTCGTGGTCGGCCTTCTGTTCGGTGGTCTTCTGCCATTCCTCTTTGGCGGTATGTCGATGATGGCTGTTGGCCGCGCTGCACAGTCCGTTGTTGAAGAAGTTCGTCGCCAGTTCCGTGAAATGCCAGGCATCATGAAAGGTGAAGTCAAACCGGACTATAGCCGCGCCGTCGACATTCTGACGCGTGCAGCCATCAAGGAGATGATCGTTCCGTCTCTGCTGCCGGTCCTTTCGCCAATCGTCCTGCTTCTGGTCATCTGGCCAATCGGCGGTATCTCCGCAGCGCTCGCCGCTGTCGGTGCCATGCTGCTCGGCGTCATCGTGACGGGTCTCTTCGTTGCGATCTCCATGACCTCCGGTGGCGGCGCATGGGACAACGCCAAAAAGTATATCGAAGACGGCAATCATGGCGGCAAAGGATCTGAAGCCCACAAGGCTGCCGTGACCGGCGACACCGTCGGTGACCCGTACAAGGACACCGCTGGCCCAGCAGTTAACCCGATGATCAAGATCACGAACATCGTGGCACTTCTGATGCTGGCCGTTCTCGCCCACTAGGCCGAACGCCATACTCCAAAAAGAAAGCCCCGGTCCAAACTGGCCGGGGCTTTTTGTATCTGGATTGTAGAGGCGATGTCGAAACCGCCCCAAAGTCAGGAAAGAGCTTAGTTGCGGCGACCCGTTGGGTTGCCTGGTGTCGCTTCGTTCGTCGGAGGCAGCACAGAGCGGCCAACGTTGCCGAAGATCTGCTCCCAGAGGCCAAGCTCGCGGCCGCGGGTCGGCGTTTCGCGCGACGCGTAGTTCAGCACACGCCCATCATTCTGGTCGTACTCGAGGACTTCCTCGACCACGTCTTCGTCGCTGAAACGGATAGCGGTGACAGTACGCGTGGAGATGTCAGGACGATAGAACGCAAAGCGCTCCTGGATCGTCGTGATGTACATCCAGGTATTGTCGTCAAAGATGCTACGGGTCGACGGTGAGCCAAGCTGAGCCAGAACGCTCGACCGCGTATCGATACCCGGCGTGATCTGGTTCGGAGCAACCTCGTCGGGCGCGTAACCGTGATATTCCTGCATGGGCGAAATGCAGCCAGCCGTAAGACAGGCCAGTGCCAGGCTAGCGAGAATGGTCCGATGTGCCATGAACAATTCCTTTCACTCCCAAATCGCTTACATGGCGGCAGAGGCGATTGGCAAGTTATAGAGCGCAGATATGAAATGGCTCCGCAAAATTCTTCCCGGCAATTCAGGACGAACGGAGAAGGAGGCCGTATCGAGCCTGTATAAGTCCATTCTCGGCAGGGCGCGTAATCCGGACGTCTTCGGCGAACTGGGCTTTATCGACACGCTTGACGGACGCACCGGCGCACTTGCCATATATGCTGGTCTCGTGACGACGCGCCTGTCGGGCATTTCAGCCACAGGCCGGGTGCTTTCTTCGCGGCTGACCGACCGGATATTTGATGACATAGATGCCGGCCTTCGTGAGATGGGGGTTGGGGATGCCTCGATTGCCCGAAAGGTCAGGACCATCGGCGAACGCTTTGTAGGGTTGGGAATCGCCGTGAACGAAGCGTTTCTGACGTCGGACCCGAAGACCAGTATTCAGGACATCCTTGAAAGGAACCAGCTCACGGGCGTTACCGGCACCGGAAACGCCGCTCGCGATATCGTTGAAGCCCGGCGAATACTCGACGCCCAGTCTGACGAGTCTCTGCTGTCGGGCGAGCTTGACTGGCAGCCTTGATGATATCATCGGCAGTTGCGTTCAGTGAGTTGCACTGATCTGGCCGCGTGCGTACTGTCCCGCCAATTCAAGATTGGACCTGTTTTCTCCAATGAGTGACCTCACCCTCTCAATCGACGCCATGGGCGGCGATGCGGCACCGGAAGTCGTGCTGGATGGAATCAAGCTGTTCAGCGCCAGATCGAAGAACGTCCGCTTTCTTCTCCACGGACGCCAGAGCGAGATTGAGGCCGGCCTAGCCGCGCGCGGTCTGGAAAGCATCTGCGAGATCTGCGACCAGCCTGAAGTCGTCAGCATGAACGCCAAGCCATCCTCGGCCCTGCGCAAGGCAAAGGGGACAAGCATGTGGAGCACGGTCGAGGCCGTGAAAGACGGACGCGCTGCTGCGGGCGTCTCGGCAGGCAATACCGGCGCGCTGATGGCGATGTCGATGCTTGCCCTTCGCAAGATGGAAGGTGTCCACCGGCCCGCCATGACGGCCATCTGGCCAACTCTGAAGGGACGCACAGTCGTGCTCGATGTCGGCGCGAACCTTGATGCAGATGCAGAGCAACTGGTCGAATTTGCCGTGATGGGCGAATCCTATGCCCGCGCCGTATTTGGCATTGAGAAGCCGGTGGTAGGCCTGCTCAATATTGGCTCTGAAGAAGAGAAGGGCCGCGACGCGATCAAGCTTGCCAGCGAAATCCTGCGGACCCGCGATCTTGGAATTGAGTTCAAAGGCTTCGTTGAAGGCAATGATATCTCGATGGGCGTCGTCGACGTGGTCGTGACCGACGGTTTCACTGGCAACGTCGCCCTGAAGACTGCTGAAGGAACGGCCCGGCTTGTCTCCACCTATGTGCGCCAGGCCCTCACATCGAGCCCGCTCTCCAAGGCCGGTGCGCTGCTCGCGCGGCGCGGCCTGATGGATCTGCGCACCAAGATGAACCCATCCAGCGTGAATGGCGGCGTGTTGCTCGGTCTCAATGGCGTCGTGGTCAAAAGCCATGGCGGCACCGATGCTGAAGGCTTTGCAACAGCCGTTGGGCTTGCGGCGAATCTCGCGCGCAGCAATTACATGCAGGAAGTCGCCACGGGGCTGACCCGTGTAGGACGCCAGGACATTGCAGCAGAATCGGTCAGCAAATGAGTATGCAGCGTAGCTTCATTCGCGGGTCGGGCGCCTATCTGCCCGAGCGTATCCTCACAAATAGCGACCTGTCGAAAATGGTCGATACGTCCGACGAATGGATTCGCGAGCGGACCGGGATCGAAGAACGCCACATTGCCGCTGATGGTGAGCTCACCTCGGACCTTGCAACAAGTGCGGCCAGGCAAGCGCTTGTCAATGCGGGTATCGACGCAAGCCAGGTGGACCTCATCGTGCTGGCAACAACGACGCCTGACCAGACTTTCCCGGCTACGGCGACGACCGTGCAGGACAAGCTCGGCATCAAACAGGGTGCAGCCTTCGACGTACAAGCCGTCTGCTCGGGCTTCCTGTTCGCACTCGCGACCGCTGACTCCATGCTGCGTCAGAACTTGTTCTCGACAGCGCTTGTCATCGGCGC
>DUBH01000032.1:34715-60029 GCA_012960415.1 Henriciella sp.
GTTCACGCGCATTCTGGACTGGTCGGATCGGTCAACCTGCGTCCTCTTTGGCGATGGGGCAGGGGCCGTTGTCCTGCAGACCGGCACTGGCGCGAAGGATGAGGGCGTGATCGCCCACCATGTGCGCACTGACGGCTCGAAGAAAGAACTTCTCTATGTCGATGGCGGTGTCTCTTCGACCGGAACGATCGGCCATGTCCGCATGCAGGGGAACCAGGTGTTTCGTCACGCCATCGCCAACATTTCCAGCGCGGTAGAGGCAGTCCTAAGCGACACGGGCTATACAATTGACGACATTGACTGGTTCGTGCCTCATCAGGCCAACCAGCGTATTCTCAACGGGGTCGCCAAGAAACTTGGCCTCGACGAGGAAAAGGTCATATCTACTGTAGCGAAGCACGGGAACACGTCCGCCGCTTCCATCCCGCTCGCCCTTCACACGGCGGTTTCGGATGGTCGCATTAAAAAGGGCGATCTTGTGCTAAGTGAGGCTATGGGCGGCGGCTTTTCCTGGGGCGCCTCCCTCTTCCGGCTGTAATCTTTTCGTTAAGAAATCAGCCATATCTGTTAACCAGAGGAGCTGAGTTCGTGAGCAACAAAACCGTTACCCGAGTAGAGATTTCCGACGCTATTGTGCGTGAGGTGGGTCTCACCCGTCAGGAATCAGGCGATATTCTCGACCGAGTGCTCGATCTTATCGGCAAGAGCCTCGAGCATGAGAATGAAGTGAAGCTGTCGCGGTTCGGTAACTTCGTGGTTCGCAAGAAAGCAGCCCGCGCGGGACGCAATCCGAAGACCGGTGTTGAAGCCAAGATTTCGGCGCGCCGCGTGGTGACGTTTAAACCTTCTCCGCTCCTCAAGACTGCCGTGGAAACAGACGACGACTAAGAGGGGAAATTCATGGGAAATGCCGCAAAGCGGGTCAAGAAATCCGCAGCCGCCTATCGTTCAATCGGTGAAGCCGCTGAAGAGCTCGATCTTCAGCCTCACGTGCTTCGCTATTGGGAAGGCAAGTTCACGCGGCATTTGAAGCCCATGAAGCGACCAGATGGTCGCCGCATGTACCGGCCGGACGATTTGCGCGCCCTGCAGGCAATCAAGCTCCTGGTTCACGAAAAGGGATTCACCCTCAAAGGGGCAGGGCAGCTGCTCAACAATCAGGGCCTGGACGCTGTTCTCGATGGCGCGGCCATTCTCGGTTCGAAAACCAACGTCCAGCAGTCCGCTCAACCTTCCACCAGCGAAGGTCCAGCGCGAAAGCTGCAGGATTCGGTCCGCGCGGCATTCTCGTATGAAGACGCAGCTCAGAAGACCGGCCTCAAGGGCGCTGAACGACTTGAAACCATGCTGAGCGACCTCATGGACATCAAGGCACGTCTCGATGCTGCACGCCTGCGAAAAGCGGCCTGAGAGAGCTGCAGTAACAGTGATTGCATTACATAAGCGCCGCGATTAAGCAGGCGCCTAGTCGGAGCGTAGCGCAGCCCGGTAGCGCACTTGTCTGGGGGACAAGGGGTCGTGGGTTCGAATCCCGCCGCTCCGACCATCCTATTCGCGGTCGAGCTGAGCCCTGTAGAGTGTGGTCTTTACGGCTTTCTTCCAGCCTGTAACGAGCATTTCGCGTTCTGCGGCGTCCATTGTCGGCCTGAAGACGGTTTCGCTCTGCCAGAGGGACTCAAGCGCATCCACGCTGTCGAAAACGCCTGACTGCAGCCCCGAAAGGAAGGCCGCGCCGCGCGCAGTGCTTTCGATCATGTCCGGGCGGTCGATCGTCGTTGCGGTTACGTCTGCGAGGAATTGTAGGAACCAGCTATTGGCAACCATGCCACCATCGACGCGGATGCGGCCTGTATCGAATCCATCGGCATTCAGGGCGGTCAGCAAGTCGAGCGTCTGGTAAGCAACCGATTCCAGCGCCGCGCGCGCAATGTCAGCCTTGTCAGTGCCCCGCGTCAGGCCGAACATCGCTCCGCGCGCATCGGCGTCCCAGTGCGGCGCGCCAAGCCCCGTAAAGGCGGGCACAAAATAGACGCCTTCATTTCCGCCAGCCTGCTGGGCCAGAAGCTCGGTCTCGCTCGCGCTCTTGATGATCTGGAGGCTGTCGCGAAGCCACTGGGACACGGCGCCAGCAATGAAGATAGATCCCTCAACGGCGAATTGCGGCGCGGTGCCGGTGCGACACGCCACCGTAGACAGGAGACGGTTCGTCGAGGTGAGGCACTCCTCTCCGCTATTGGCGAGCAGGAAGCATCCTGTGCCGTAGGTGCTTTTCACCATACCTGGATGAAAGCAGGCCTGGCCGAATGCGGCCGCCTGCTGGTCGCCCGCGACACCCGTGACAGGCAGGGCACGCCCGAACCAATCTGGCACCGCTTCGCAGAATGATGCTGCGCTGGTCTTCACCTCGGGAAGCACAGACCGCGGGACCTTCAGGAGCTTGAGCAGCTCATCATCCCAACACCCTTCACGGATATTGTAGAGCAGGGTCCGGCTCGCATTCGTTTCATCAGTGACATGCGCCTTGCCGCCACTCAGCCGAAACATCAGGAAGCTGTCGACTGTACCGAAGGCGAGCTTGCCGGACTCTGCCAGACTTGCTGCTTCGGGGACATTTTCGAGTATCCAGCGCAGCTTGGTGCCAGAGAAATACGGGTCGATAGTAAGGCCGCTGCGCGAATTGACCGTGTCTTCGTGTCCACCAGCTTTCAGCGCGTCGCACATCGAGGCTGTGCGCCGGTCCTGCCAGACAATGGCGCGGTTCACTGCTTTTCCCGTCTCACGGTTCCAGACGATAACGGTTTCTCTCTGGTTCGCGATCCCAATAGAGACGACCTTCCCGCCCGTTTCAGATTCACCTGCTTTCATCGCACGACGTGCGGTGTCGAGAGTCGTTGCCCAGATATCTTCAGGCTCGTGCTCGACCCAGCCGGGTTTAGGAAAGTGCTGCGTGAACTCTTCCTGGGCAACAGCCACAACCGAGCCCTTCGCGTCGAAAACCATCGCCCGGCTGGACGTCGTTCCCTGATCAAGTGTCAGGATAAGCGCATCTGATGGCATCGCAAAACTCCCATTTGCCGGGAACACTCACACTCAATCGATGAAATTTCAAAGACCTGTCTTGAGAGGATGTTCACCTCTCTTCTCTAGGAGAGGTGTTGAACTTGCGCAAAGAGGATTGGTGATGGGCGATGCATCGCACCCGGCGGAGCCACCAGAACTGAAGTCAGCCAGCATCCTTGGCTCGATCGAAATTCCCGAAGAACAGCTCGGCGCGATCCGTGAAAAACAGATCGACGCGGTGGGTTCGCTCCTGCCCGTTATTGGCCTTGCAAACCTTATCAATGCCGCCGTCGTAATGATCTCGTTCGCCAATACGCCTGCGAACAGACTGCTTGGCGTCTGGTCTATGACAATGGTCATCGCCACATCGATCATGCTGGTAGGTTACTTCATCATGCGTCGTCGGTCGAAGGACGCAGAAACGCTACCTTCGGCTGAGGCGGGGAAGAATAGCATCGACCGTTTCGCGCGCTTCGCCTCAGTCCTCGGAATTTTGTGGGGCATTCTCCCACTTCTCATTCTCCCGCTGACCGACCATACAAACCAGCTTGCCGTCAGCTCTATCGTCGCAGGCGTGATGTTCGCGGGCGTCCTTCTGATCGGACGAATCCCCGAAGCCGCCATGGGCTTCCTGATCCCCACCGTCATTGGCTATGTCGTCGGGCTTCAGCTCGGCCAGGATCCCCGCAACGACTTCCTGTCCGTGCTGGCATTTGTGTACGCCGTCGTACTTTGGACATCGTCCAAATGGTCTTTCAACCAGTTCGTCGAACAACACCTCAATGGGTCGGCGGTGAAACAGCAGGCCCAGCTGATCGGTCTTTTGCTGCGTGACTTTGAAGAGAGCACGTCAGACTGGCTGTGGCAGACCGACCAAGGCAATTTGCTCATCGACATTCCGCTTCCAACTGTATCCGAGCAGAACAATTTCGAACTGATGGCAGTCGGTGTCGGCCTGACGACGCTCTTCAAGGAGAGCGACGCATCCAGGACTCTGTCGCGTTGCCTGGAGCGCCAGCAGAGCTTCCGTGATCTGAACCTCGAGGTCGAAGGCGAGTCACAGACCTGGTGGTCCCTAACGGGTAAGCCGATCTTTGACAGCGTCGGCAAGTTTCAGGGATTCCGTGGTGTTGCGTCCGATATTACTCAGTCCAAGGCCATCGAAGATCGAATCGCATTCATGGCGCACTTTGATCCTCTGACATCGCTGCCGAACAGGGCAAACCTACACGAGTGTCTGGAAAAGGCCGCAGCCCGTCCCATTCCGGATGGTCGTTGCCGGGCATTGCTCTGGCTGGATCTCGATAATTTCAAATGGGTCAATGACACGCTGGGCCACCCGGCAGGTGATGAGCTTCTCTGCCAGGTTGCCAACCGCCTCAAGGATGCTGCGCCAGACGCCCATGTTATCGCCAGACTCGGCGGTGACGAATTTGCGATGCTGCTTGAGTGCAATTCCCAGGATGAGCTTATCGAGACCGTGAAATCCATGAGCGAGCGCCTGAACCGGCCGTACGATATCTGGAGCTCTATTGTTCATTGCGGTGCGAGCATCGGCGTGCGCATCATTGAACAGTACAATATGGAAATTCAGACGCTTCTGAAGCATGCAGACCTCGCCCTCTACCAGGCCAAGGAAGCAGGTAAACGCACATGGTGCGTCTTCAGCCAGAACCTCGAGGACAGGGCCAAGGCACGGCAGACAATTGAGCTGGACCTCAACAAGGCGCTTGAGAACAATGAGCTTCGCCTGTTCTTCCAGCCGCAGCTGGACGCAAAGACCAACAAGATCATCGGTGCGGAAACCCTCATTCGCTGGCAACATCCAACGCGGGGCCTGATCGGCCCGGATCACTTCATCCAGCATGCTGAAGACAGCGGCATTATCACCCGACTGGGCGACTGGGCGCTTCGCGAAGCCCTGAGGGCCGCCCGCCGGATGCCGGATAATATGCGCGTCGCGGTGAATATCTCGCCGCTGCAGATTCACAGCTCCAGCCTGGTGACGACGATCATCAATGCGATCGCGGTCAATCAGATTGATCCGGCGCGTCTGGAACTGGAAATCACCGAATCGGTGCTGATGACAGATACCGAATTCACGCTTCAGCGCCTGAAGCAGCTGAAGGAAATCGGCCTGCGAATCTCGCTCGATGATTTCGGTACCGGCTTCTCATCGCTGAGCTATCTCCGCCGTTTCCCGTTCGACAAGCTCAAGATCGACAAGAGCTTCGTTGAAGACATCGACCACAATCACGAAAGCCGCGCCATCACCAAGGCGACGCTGCAGATTGCTAAAGCGCTCAATATGAGCTGCACGGCAGAAGGCGTCGAAACAGAGACACAGAAACAGTATCTCACCGAGATAGGCTGTGATGAATTGCAGGGCTTCCTGATCAGCCGCCCGCAGCCGCTGGACAAACTCGGCCATCTTTTCCCTGTGCGTTCAGAGGAAGAAGCAGATCAGTTGCTTGCACAATCCTCAGCGGAAATTTCGATGTCGGGCGATGTGATCCGGCTCGAAGGTCAGCCACGCAACCGGCAAAAGGCGACCGGCTAACGCGGTATGCATTGGAGATTTCAGCCGCCCACTGCGGGCAGCTGCAAGTCGTCTGCATGTGAGCGCGTTTCATGCTTGACCGGTGAGCGCGGCTTGTCTAATCAGGCGCCTCACCGCCAAACGCGGTGGACGATCTGCGCGGGTGTAGCTCAGTTGGTTAGAGTGCCGGCCTGTCACGCCGGAGGTCGCGGGTTCGAGCCCCGTCACTCGCGCCATTTCGTTCGAAATGGCAAAACAGATCAAGAAAAAGGCGACCGCCTCAAACGGTCGCCTTTCTTTTTGGCCGAAATAGGCGTGCCCTTAGCTATCCACAAAGGCAGCCGGGCGCTTCTGCAGCTCTGACATCACCGCTTCGATCTGGTTCTTGCTGCCGATCAGCTTGTCCTGCAGCACGGACTCCTGAAGCAGTGCCTCTGCAGCGGTCATATCCGGCAGGTTGTTGAAGATCTCCTTGTTCGCGCGGATAGCGTCCGGGTTCTTGCCGGCAATCTGCGTCGCAAGCTCCCTGGCGCGCTCATACGGTGTCTCGCTGACCTCTGTCGCAAAGCCGTATTCAGCCGCTTCAGCGCCCGAGAAGATGCGTCCCGTATAGGTGAGCTCGCGCAGGCGGTCATCGCGGCAGAGTGATCCCATGATCGCGGTGCCCGCCATATCCGGTACGAGTCCCCATTTGATCTCCATGATGGAGAGTTTGGTCGCTGGGTGTACGATCCGCATATCCGCGCCCAGCATGACCTGGAAGCCGCCACCGAAAGCGACGCCGTGCACAGCAGCGATGACAGGCACGGGCAGCGCACGCCAGCCCCACACGGCCTGCTGTGCCCGGTTGGTGATCCCATGCGTGCGCGGGGTCAGGCCCTGACGGCCACCCGGCGAGCCGCCGCCTTTATTGCCTTCGGCCATCTTCCCGAAATTGCCCATGTCGAGACCCGCGCAGAACGCACGGCCGTCGCCAGACAGCACGACGCAACGCACAGATTTGTCCTTTGACAGCTCCTCGGTCGTCGAGAGCAGCGCTTCGAACATCGCATCGTCCAGCGCATTCATCTTGTCTGTGCGAACGAGTTTGACGTCAGCGACGCCGTCTTTCTTCGTGACCTGAATCCGGTCGGACATGTGCGGTCTCCTCAAGCTTGAAAATCTCGTTTCAATCTGCCCAACGAAAAACGCCGGGACAAGTAATGTCCCGGCGTCATGGTCTTTCGTGTCGCGGCGCGCGCTAGAGGAAGAGCTTGGCGAACTCACGCTTGCGGCGGTTCTTCCATGCGCCCTTGTGCCAGGCAGCAGATGCCAGAAGCGGTACAACGGAGCCTGCCTCTGCAAACACCATCTGCTCATGCACGGTCTGAACCTTGCCCCAGCTCGCAGCTTCTTTCAGCGTCGAGGATGAGCAGGCGCCGTCGCGAGTATCAGCGACAGTGATCTGCACGGCGTATTTGTGCATCTCGCATTCCTTGCCGAGGATTTCAGCGCAAACCACTGTATCCTGGACAAAATTCTTCGGCACACCGCCGCCAACCATGAGGAGACCCGTCGTACCGGCTGCGATCTTGACGTCCGTCAGTTCGCGGAAATCAGCGACGCTGTCGATCGACATGTAGTTGCCCGGATTCTCGACCTGGTGCTTCACGAGGCCAAAGCCTGCCGAGCAGTCTGAGAAGGCCGGCACGAAGATCGGTACGTTGTGATCATAGCAGGTCTCTATCAGCGAGCCCTTCTTGACCGCATTGTCCTTCAGCCACTTGCCCATCTCCCAGATGAACTCGCGCGAGGAATAGGGGCGCGGCTCGAGCTTGTTGGCGATATCATAGATGACGTGGTCGCAGGCCTGCAGCTCTTCTTCATCGATGAACGTGTCATAGATACGATCGATGTAGAGGTCGCGGAGGATGTTGTCGTCGACCGACTCCGGCGCCTGATAGTGCTTGTAGCCAAGCGCCTCGAAGAAATCCATGTCGATGATCGACGCGCCGGTCGCGACGATACAGTCGATCAGGCCGTCCTTCACGAGGTCGCGGTAGACGTGCATACAGCCGCCCGCCGAGGTTGAGCCTGCGAGCGTCAGGATGGTCGAGCAGTCCTCGTCTTCAAGCGCCATGTTGAAGATATCAGTCGCCCGCGCGAGATCGCGCGAGGTGAAGGACATCTTGCCCATCGACTCGACGATAGGACGCGCGTCGAACTTGGTGATGTCGATATGCTCGACCGGCTTGCTGAGCAGCTCGGCCTTACGATTGGAATTGTCAGACATATGGGTCTCCGATGACTTGGGAGGCGTTGTAACGGTGTGGGGTGACTGGGTCCAGAAGGCAGGCGGCCCTCACCCTTTCAGTCGAAGGCCGCTGCCAGACTAGAACGAAGGGATGACTACGCCATGACGGCGACGGTCGTCTCGCTGTAGAAGCCGTTGAAGCGCGAAGATAGGGCCTGACCATAGGCGCCGAGATGGCAGATCTCGACCCAGTCGCCTTCTTGCACGTCGGCAGGCAGCTCGAATGGGCCATTCATGACATCCAGGCTGTCGCAGGTTGGACCGAAGAAGCGGAACGCCTCGGTTTCACCTGCATCGCGTGGCTCAACGGTGTGAAGTTTCACAGGGAACTTCCAGGCGCACTGGGCCGCATCGAACAGCGAACCATAGCTGCCGTCGTTGAGGTACAGGTCGCCCCCCTTGCGAAGCTCAACACGAGCCAGCGTCGAGCCGCCTTGTGCACAGAGCGCACGGCCCGGCTCACCCAGCACCTGAAGACCTGCAAAACCATGAGCAGCCAGCGACGCACGGATCGCGCTGAAATACTCACCCATCGGGCGCGGCGACATGCCAGGATACGGAACAGGGAAACCGCCGCCGCAATCGATCGAATCGATAGCAACGCCCGACGCGTCCACGATGGAGCGGACATAGGCGAGCGCCGTGTCATAGTCGCTGATCTCAAGGCACTGCGAACCGACGTGGAAGGTCACGCCCAGCTTGAAGGCATGGCGGCGTGCTTCACCGAGTAGTTCGACGGCCTGATCGCGGTCCGCACCGAATTTGCCCGACAGCGGCATCGCTGCGCCGCCCTTTGGCAGCGCGACACGAAGGTGAAGCGTCAGGTCGCTCGCATAGCCTGTGACCTCGAGCATCTTCTGAAGCTCGTCAGCAGAATCAAACGAGAAATCACGCACGCCGCTCTCATAGGCGTGAAGGATCGCTGCGCGCGACTTCACAGGGTGCATGAAGAAGAGCTTCGCGCCCGGCACAACACTCTGGACGAGGTCGACCTCTCGGGTCGACGCAACGTCGAAGTTGCGCACACCGCTGGTCCACAGCGTCTTGAGGACGGCCGGATGCGGATTTGCCTTCACGGCATAGAGAACCTTACCGGGAAAACCGTTCAGGAAGGTACGCGCAGCCGCCGCAATCTTCTTCGGGTAGAGAACGAAGATCGCGTCATCGCCTTCATAGGCGCGCAGGACATCGCCAACGCTTGCAAAAGCCGGAAGGCCAGAGCGGTTGGAGGTATCGGGAAGAATGGCAGGGCGCGCCAGCGGCGCAGAACCAGATTTAAACATGGCAAAGATTCGGATTTTGGCTGGCACAAGGCCAGTGAACTTATTGACTGCACCAGTACAAACGCCTGATGCGCACGACAGTTCGGCGGGCGAACCCGCTACGGCCTTATAAGTTCAGCGACCGCAGCCGCATAATCTCCGAATTTCTGGTCGTAATAGTTATAGAGCCCGGTGTCCCAGGCGACGTCCAAACGGCTGTAAGCTGCCGCTAAAGCGATCATGTTCGGTGCCATCCAAGTATCCTCGTCCAGCATTACCGGGATCAGCACCCGGTGATGAAAGTGAAGACATCTGGGCTCACCCGTACTGACGCCCTTTCGGGACCGTCGTAGCTCGCTTGCGTGTCGGCGCTCGAAATATTGAATCGCGATTCAAAGATCAAGTATTTTTTACGTCATGTAGGACGCCGAATGCGTGAGCCAGATCTGCGATAAGATCGGCGGTGTCCTCAAGGCCTGCATGAAGGCGGACAAGCCGCCCCTGACGTGCCTGCGTCCAGTCCTCCGGAAGCCGCGTCAGCTGCTCGTCACAAGGGATGATCAGGCTTTCAAAACCGCCCCAGGAGAAGCCCATCTTGAAGAGTTTCAGCGCTGACAGGAAGGCGTCGACATGGGAGTCTTCTGGCGCATCCAGCAGGAAACCAAACAGGCCGCAACTTCCCGAAAAGTCGCGTTTCCAGATCTCGTGATCGGGATGATTGGGCAGGGCAGGGTGAATGACGAGGCTGACATCGTCCTGCGTCTCTAGCCAGTGTGCAACCTCAAGCGCACTCGCTTCATGGGCATTGAGTCGTGTGCCCAGCGTGCGTGTCCCCCGCAGCGCCGCATAGGCATCGTCCGGCCCCAGCGAGATGCCCCAGTCTTCTGTCAGCGCTTCGACAGCCGCAGCATGCTTCTTATTGTTTGTGACAACAGCGCCGCCGAACGCATCCGCATGGCCAACCACATATTTGGTGAGCGCCTGAAGGGAGATATCGACGCCGAGGTCCAGCGGGCGATGAAACACGCCAGCACCCCAGGTGTTGTCCATCACCGTGGTGATACCGGACTTGCGCGCAATTTCGACGATGGCGCGCGTATCAGAAATCTCGAAGGTGAGAGACCCAGGCGATTCGAGCACGATCAATTTGGTCTCTGGCGTGATGGCCGCTTCGAGCGCCGCAAGGTCCCGGGGATTAAAGCGCGCAGCGCTGATCCCCATCGTGGGAAGCCGCTTTTCACAAAAACGCCGTGTGGGCCCATACACAGAATCCGACAGCAGGACATGGTCGCCCGCCTCGACAACCGACGCGATCGCCACAGCGCAGGCACTAAGGCCCGAGGGCGTCAGCCGCGCATGCTTTCCGCCCTCCAGTTCACACAAAGCCGCTTCCAGCTCTCGATGAACAGACAGACCCATCCGGCCATACCCCGTCCCGCCACCATACAGCGATTTCCGGTCCGGCAGGAGAACGGTCGAAGCGCGTTCAACAGGTGGGTTTACGGTGCGTCGCTCGGGATTGCCCTTGCGGTTATGGATGAGCCGGGTCGGAAGTTTCATGCCGATGCGGTCGCAATCTCGCTCTCTGGATGGGCGGCCCATTCCGACCATGACCCATCATAGATGGCTACGTCCCAATTGCCGATCTCGGCCAGCGCGAGCGCTATGACAGCAGCCGATACGCCGGAGCCACAGCTTGCAATAACCGGCCGGTCCGCATGGTCTCCGAGCAGCGCCTTGATCTGGTCTTTCGAGACAAGCTTGCCGTCCGCGCCAACCAGCTTGCCAGACGGTACATTCCCACTACCGGGGATGTGCCCGGACGGCAGATCGGGGCGGGGTTCTTTTTCACTTCCAGAAAAGCGGCCTGCAGGGCGTGCATCGAGAATCGGTGTGTCACCACACGCTGAGGCTGCAGCAACCTGCTTGCGCGACTTGATGAGGTCTGAGCGCACGCGCGGGGTGAAGTGGCGTCCGCCAGTAATCACGGGTGGCAGGTCTTCGAGTTCGCCGCCCTCAGCCTGCCAGGCGCGCAGCCCCCCGTTCAGCACGTAGACCTCCTTGTGCCCCATGACGCGGAACATCCACCAGACGCGCGCGGACGCAAAAAAGTCATTCGCATCATAAACGACGACCCGGTTGCCATCACCAATGCCCAGCTTGCGCACGCGCGATGAGAACTTCACCGAGTCTGGCATCATGTGAGGCAGATCGCTTTCCGTGTCGCTGATCTCGTCGATATCGAAATAGACCGCGCCAGGAATGTGCCCCCGGTCATAGGACTGGCGCCCCGCACCGGCACTTGCCGTCCAGCTCGGGAACCAGCTTGCATCGACCACACGAAGGTCGGGCGCTTTCAGATTATCTTTCAGCCACGCCGCTGAAACGAGCGGTGATGTATCAGCCATTAGGCTTCCTCCATCCATGGCGGAACCGGGAGGTCCTTGCTGCGCAGGAATTCAGGATTGTAGAGCTTCGACTGGTAGCGATTGCCGTAGTCACAGAGGATCGTCACGATCGTGTGGCCGGGGCCAAGGTCCTTCGCAAGACGCACAGCTCCGGCAATGTTGATCCCGGCAGACCCGCCAAGGCAGAGGCCTTCGTGAAGGATCAGATCGTAGAGGATATTCAGCGCCTCATCATCCTGACACCGATAGGCGTAGTCGACTTTCAGGTCTTCGATATTCTTGGTGATACGGCCCTGGCCGATGCCTTCCGTGATCGACGTGCCTTCTGATTTCAGCTCGCCATTCTTGAAGTACTCATAGAGCGCCGCGCCGCCGGGATCAGCGATCCCGATCTTCACGTCCTTGCTCTGTTCCTGAAGGTATTTCGCGACGCCAGCGAGCGTGCCGCCTGAACCCACCGCGCAGATAAATCCGTCGACCTTGCCGTCGGTCTGCTCCCAGATCTCAGGGCCCGTTGTCGCGTAATGCGCCTCAAGATTGGCGGTATTGTCGAACTGGTTTGCCCAGATCGCGCCGTTTGGTTCGGTCTTGGCAAGCTCTTCGGCAAGCTTGCCGGAATAACGTGCGTAGTGATTGGGGTTGGAGTAGGGGACCGCATCCACCTCGATCAGTTCCGCACCGAGCAGCTTCACGGCCAGCTTCTTTTCCTGACTTTGCGTGCGTGGCATCACGATGACGACGCGGTAGCCGAGCGCACTGCCGACCAGCGCGAGACCGATGCCGGTATTGCCGGCCGTGCCTTCGACGATCGTGCCGCCCGGCTTGAGCGCGCCAGAGCGCTCTGCGTCGCGGACGATACCCAGCGCCGCGCGGTCCTTTACAGACTGGCCCGGGTTGAGGAATTCAGCCTTGCCGAGAATGGTGCATCCGGTTTCCTCTGAAACGCGCTGCAGTTTGATAAGTGGTGTATTCCCGATCGCGTCGAGAACCGAGTTGAGGATCATTCAGACTACTCCGTTTGCACGTTCGATGTAGCTATCGACCACGACAGTGACAACACCACGGTCGGCTGATCCAGTCCGGTCTCCAGCGCGTATGACGAATGACACTAATCTTTTTGAGCGCACTAGAATGTCCCACGCTGACACTTATCACGCCTTTATGCTGGATTATGCGACCGGCAATCTGTCGGCCAGCATGAGCCTCGCGGCGACACTGCATCGCCTCATGTCGGAAGAGGGCGATGCCACCGCACGCGTATGGGAAGCTGTCCGTGCCAATATCAAAGCCGCTGGTGATGATCACAAGGACGCGATCGACCGGATGGAAGATATCGCAACTGAAATCATCAATACCGATTATGATGACGTCATGTGGCGCAAAGGCCTTTCAGGTGCGCGTTTTAGCAAACTTCCGGAGAATAGCGGATCGCTCATGCGACTGGAGCCGGGCGACCGCGTCTTCGCGCACGGCCACAGTACGCTTGAGGCCATGATTGTCCTTGAGGGGGCACTTGAGGATGGGCGCGGCACGTTTGGCGCTGGAGACCTAGTGCTGGCAACTCCCGGCGAGCGCCACCGCCCGGCGGCCGCGGGGAACAAGCCATGTACCTGCTTCGTTGCTCGTGCAGACACGCCATTCTGGAGATTCACGTGAAAATCACGATCAGCACCTTCGCCCTTGCGGCAGCCCTCATCGGCGCGCCAGCCTTCGCCGATACCGCCGAAACTGAGAGCATCAGCGCGCCGGTATCCGACGAGGCCCCGGCAGCGTGGCAACCACAGGATGGCGACAAGATCGTTTTCAATGTCCTTCGCAAGGGCAATGAATTCGGCACGCACACCATCTCCTTCGATGTCGAGTCTGAAGACAGTTTCACGGCGCGCTCAGATGTTGAATTGAAAGCGGGGCTCGGCCCGATCACGGTCTTCCGCTACGAACTCGATGCCACAGAGACTTGGAAGGACGGCAAGCTCGTCGGACTTGAAGGCCGGACCAATGATGATGGCGACGATGAATTTGTAGAGGCGAGCGTCGATGGCGAGAGCCTGACGATCAATGGCTCAGCCTATTCAGGCAATGCACCGCTTGGCATCATCCCGTCCAGCCATTGGAATATCCAGCAGGCCTTCAGCAGCCAGATACTTTCCACGGAATCGGGCGAGTTGCTTGATACCAATGTCGAGAAAATTGGACGAGAAACGCTGACGATCGGCGGCGAGAGCGTCGAGACCACCCACTATCGTCTTCAGTCCGATCTTACGGTTGACCTTTGGTACGACGACCAGTCTCGCTGGGTAAAGCTCGGCTTTGAAGCACGCGGCCAACAGATCGATTATGTGCTGACGGAACTCTACTAGACAGCTCTCACACCCAAAAAACAAAGGCGGGCCGCAAAGCCCGCCTTTTTCTATGCCCGCGACAACTGGAACTGACCGACATTGATCCGGCCGTTCCCAAAACCCGCCTCGCAATAGCTGAGATAGAAGCGCCACAAACGGCGGAAGCGCTCGTCAAAGCCGAAGGTCTGAATCTTGTCCCAGGCCTCTTCGAAGCGATCGGCCCATAGCTTCAGCGTGCGGGCATAGTCCTGCCCGAAATAATGTACGGCATCGAAGCGAAGCCCTGCGTTGCTCAACGACTCGCGGAGCGCCACTTCGCTCGGCAACATGCCGCCCGGGAAGATGTAGCGCTGAATGAAATCAGTGCGCTTGCGATAGCGGCGGAACAGCCGGTCGTCGATCGTAATGATCTGAAGCGCAGCCTTAGCGTCGTCCTTCAGGCTCTCGCGGACCTTCTCGAAATAGCTCGGCCAATAGGCCTCGCCGACCGCCTCGAACATTTCGATAGAGGCGACGCCATCATATTTGCCTTGATGATCGCGGTAGTCTTCCAAGCGGATTTCTACGCGGTCCGACAGTCCTTCTCTTTGCATCCGGGCTGCCGCATAGTCGCGTTGCGCTTCGGAAATTGTGAGGCAGGTAACCTTCGACCCACGCGCCTTCGCTGCGTATTCAGCAAAGCCGCCCCAGCCGCAGCCAATCTCGAGAAGCTCGCTATCGGGCCCCGCAGAGAGTTGGTCCGCGATCCCCTTATACTTTGCCACCTGGGCCTGCTCGAGCGACAGGTTCGGTTTGTCGAACATGGCAGACGAATAGGTCATCGTTTCATCGAGCCAGGCCGAGTAGAAATCATTGCCCAGATCATAGTGGGCCATGATGTTACGACGAGCGCCGGCGCGGCTGTTGCGGTTGAAGAAATGGCGCAGCTTGTTGATGCCTCTCACGAGCGAGCCGCCGACAGCTAGCTTACCCGCTGCCTCGAAATTCTCCGAGAAATATTCCAGCACCGCGGTAAGGTCAGGGGTCGACCATTCGCCATCCATGTAGCTTTCAGCAAAGCCAATATCGCCGCCAGCCAGCGCGCGCTTAGCGAAGCCGAACTCGTGAACATCAACCACAGCATGCGGGCCAGGCCTTCCCTGATCAAACAGGACCGAACGCCCATCCGGCAAATTGAAGCGAAGCGAGCCATTCTCTGTTCGTAGCAGGAAAAGCCCTGCAAGCCGAAAGCCCGCGGGAACACCGGACAGTTGTCTTAGCGACGAGACCGTTGCGCGAATTTCGCCCGACTGCTGGTTCATTGGTGATTCTCCTTCAAGACGCGGCCTGATGGTGTCGCAACAGACACCTTTTGCTGCGCCTGATGCGGTTTGGAATGATAGTTTGCGCCTTTCAGCCAAAGCTTCAAAGCCTCCCAGTGGATCGCGAGGGTTACCCCCAGCGTGGAGAGCGGCATGAAGATGGCCTTGCGGATCAGGTCCTGGTCGGTTGCCGGGACAGCTTTGGTCGACAGGGTCGCCATATGCTGGACGCCGCCGTCTGAAACAGTGCTCACGCCAAGGCGCAGCGTGGTCTCATCGCGCTGGAGCGAGAACTCGTACTTTCCCGACACATCGAAGAATGGCGAGACATGGAAAACCTTATCCGCGGCATGCTTGCTCCATGCCCCGTCGGCGGCGGCAACATAGACGTGGCGCTCACCAAACGTATTGCGCACTTCGTAGATCACGCCGGCAGGGCGCGCATCGTCGTCCTCCGCAATCCAGACGGAGATGGGCGCAAACTTGTAAAATAGGTGCCGGGGAAAGGTGATAAGTTTCAGATTCAGCGCAGACGCGTCCACGCCTGCCTCCAGCAGCCGGTCTTGCGCCCAGCCCCGCAATGACTGCTTACCCTGGGCGCCATGCTCATCTGTCCTAAAGCCAAAGAGTGCACCTTCGTCGACGCCAAAGAAGCGGCATTGACGACGCGCATCCTCCAGCCGGTCGACATCGACCTCGACCATGAAAACGCGATAGCTGAAGTCCGAAACGAAGGGCGTGAGCCTTCGATGGACGGTATCGCCATAGTGCAGCAGGAGTGCAGGGGCGGTGTTCTTCACTGCGCAGCCGTCCCAGCCGCCTTGGCATCCACGGACGCCTCGCGCCGAACTGGCGACACGACAAGTTCCACGCCCTCAGCGGTCCATGGAACCCGTCCGCCAAGCGAGAGAGCCGCGCGAAGACCGCTCTTCAGGCCATCCTCATGAAAGCCCGACCCAAGCCACGCCCCGGCAAGCCAGAGACCCCGGTCGCCCTGAATGCGTTCCAGCGAACGACAGGCGGCCGCGGCTGGCGCGTCGAACTGTGGGTGATCAAACGTCACCTCATGGAAAACCTTGTCTGCTGCTGGCGGCACTGAAGGATTCAGCGTTACGAACAGGGGGCAGTCCTTTGGCAGGTTTTGCAGCCGGTTCATCCAGTAGGTCAGGCAAATATTCTCACCATCAGAATACTTCTGGATCACGTTCCAGCTCGCCCAGGCCGCTTTTCGGTCTGGCATGTAGGTCGGATCACGGTGAAGGAATATGCGGTTTGGGCGGTACCCGACCGAGTTCAGCAGAAAGCGCTGGTCCTCATAGGCGGAAGCAAGCATCTGTCGCGCCGTATCAGAATGAACGGCGAGGATAACGTCATCAAACAAGTGTTCGCGCCCATCCTCTGTCGTGACGCGCACATGCTGGCCGAATGGGCTGACCTGCTTCACCGGCGCACTGAGGCGCAAGCGGGATCCGAGCACGTTGGACGCCTTGTCGACATAGCGCCTCGACCCACCGGTCACCGTACGCCATTTCGGGCGCTCGGCATGCATGAGGCGATGATTTTCGAAGAAGCGGAAGAAGCTGAGGGCTGGATAGTCCAGCATCTCGGACGGGGGCGTCGACCAGATCGCACCGCCCATCGGAAGAATGTAATTCTGCTTGAAGTCCTCGCTGAACCCCTTTTGGTTCAGCCAGACTCCCAGCGTTTCGTTGCCAATACGTCCAGCTGCGAGCTCTTCGCGGGCAATGTCATTGAATCTCAGGATCGTGCGCCAGAATTTGTGAAATCGCGGGCGCAGAAGGTTCCGCTTGCGAGCGAACATGCCCTTGATGGTCGAGGCCCACTCGAACCCGTCTTCATTGGACACAGCAAAGCTCATATCGCTCTGCTCTGTCTCCACGCCGAGCGCGTCGAAGAAACCGGTGAGGTTTGGATAGTTACGGCCATTATAGACGATGAAGCCGACATCGACGTTCAGCTCTTGCCCATCATAGTCGATCGTCCGTGTATGGGCATGCCCACCCGCGCGCTCACGCGCTTCAAACACATTAACGTCAGCCGTGTCTTTCAGCGCATAGGCAGCGCCAAGACCGGTAATGCCTGAGCCGATGACAGCAATTTTCTTCATTCTCAGTCCTGCTTTTCCTTAAGCGCTTCCCAAGCATCAAGGGCACGTTGGCGCCCTTCCTTATGGGCGATAATCGGCTTGGGATAGGTGCTCCCAAGCTCAATGCCCGCCTTCTTCAGTACGTCGCGGCCCGCCTCCCAGGGTGCATGGAGATGCTTGTTCGGAAGTTTCTTGAGCTCCGGGCACCATTGACGAACATAGGCGCCCGTTTGATCAAATTTCTGGCCCTGCGTGATCGGGTTGAAGACCCGGAAATAGGGAGATGCGTCTGCGCCAGATCCAGCCGTCCACTGCCAGCCGGCTGCATTGGATGCAGGATCAGCATCCACAAGCGTATCCCAGAACCAGTCTTCGCCGTCAGTCCAGTTCAGGAGCAGGTGCTTGGTCAGCAGCGAAGCAACAATCATACGAACGCGGTTATGCATCCAGCCTGTCGCCCAAAGCTGGCGCATGCCCGCATCTACGATGGGATAGCCCGTCTCGCCTTTCTGCCAGCGCTCTAGATCCTTTTTACTGGATCTCCATTCCATCACATTGAATTTGCTGTCGTAATTCTCACGCCCCATCTTCGGATTATGATAGATCAGAACGTAGGAAAATTCACGCCAGACGATCTCAGTGAGAAATGACCAGGCGCTTTCCTCTTCCTTCAGGCCCCGATTGATGCGCCCCATGACCGCCCGCCAGATCGTAGCAGGGCTGATCTCGCCATGACGAAGGTGAGGGGAGAGACCTGACGTACCATCTTCATCCGGGCGGTTGCGCATTTCCTCATAGTCGCGGATCGGACCGTCGAGAAAGTCCTGCAATCTCTCCTGCGCGCCTTCTTCGCCCGGGGTCCACATCTCGTCGAACCCTTTGGACCAGTCTGGCTTGCTTGGATGCAGGCCCCAGCTCTCAATCTCGTCGCCCTCGATGCCGACGCCGTCGAACGTCTCCGGCGCGGGTAGCGGGTCCGGCGCCTCATAGCTTCCGCGCACGGCGCGCCAATAGGGCGTGAATACCTTGTAGTAGCCACCCGACGTCGTCTTGTAGGCCCAGGGCTCAGTCAGAAGCGTCGTGTTGAAGCTTTTTGCTTCGATACCATCATCCTTGAGCGCTTTCTTGATGTCCGCGTCACGGTCGATTTCAGGCTGCGTGTATCTTCGTCCCCAGAAAACCGCTTCCGCGCCAGTTTCCTTGATAAGGTCACGCAGGATTTTTTCCGCATCACCCTTCCGGCAGATCAGCTTTCCGCCGCGCTGCGAAATGGCCGAGCGGAGCGACTTCAGCGATTTATCCAGCCACCATTTCGATGCACCACCAAGCTCGCGGCCTCCGGCAACTGTGTCTTCTAGGATATAGACGGGGAATATCTTTGCATTCGCTTCGACGGCAGCTGCAAGAGCCGCCTGGTCTGCCAGCCGAAGATCGTTCCGAAACCAGACGATCACAGAATCCGGATTGTCCTGTCCCAGCGTTTTTCTCCTGCTTGCCCAATGTTGTAGTCGTTTACGTGGCAAACTGTGGCGTGGATCATTCTTGTCCACCTGCCATGTGTCTGGCGCAAAAGGAAAAGTTTAGGTAGTCAGTCAGGACGCGACCTGAAATTAGAAGCTGGCACGGGGTAATGCGGCTTGAGACAGCAGATATCGGAAATTCTCGAAAAGGCCCGCGGCATTCAGATCATCTGCGTCGGCGACCTGATGCTCGACCGTTATGTCTATGGCGGCGTCGGAAGGGTATCGCCCGAAGCGCCGGTTCCAGTCCTGCGAAAGACCAGTTCCACCGAAGTGCCCGGCGGGGCGGGCAACGTCGCCCGAAATCTCAGCGCGCTCGGGCTTCGCACAATCATGATCGGTTGCGTCGGTGACGATGAAGCGGGAACGCAGCTTACTGATCTTCTTGAAGCTGATCCGCTGATCAGCTGCCGCCTTGTCCGCACCGGCAATATGCCGACCGTGATCAAGACGCGCTTCATCGCAGGTACGCAGCAACTCCTGCGCGTCGATACCGAGGACGACAAGCCGGATCTCGCCGATGCATCGCTTGAGATCGGCAAGCTGGTTGATGCGGCGGCGAAGACAGCCTCGCTGATTATCGTGTCTGATTATGCAAAAGGCGCGATCAACCCGGCCGTCTTTGACGCCTGCATCAAGGCCGCGAGGGCCAATGACATCCCGGTGCTTGTAGATCCGAAATCGAAGGATTTCAGCATCTATGCGGGCGCAAGCCTGATCAAGCCAAATGCAAGCGAGCTTGCCGCCGCAAGCGGGCTGCCCACAGCAAGCGACAGCGACGTAGATGCTGCCCTCAGCGCGATGGCAAATCTGCTACCGGACACCCGGCTTGTGGTTACCCGTGCGGGGAAAGGTATGTCCTGGCACGAAAGCTCCACCACCTTCCACATGAAGGGAGAAGCCCGGCAAGTTTTCGACGTGTCCGGCGCTGGTGATACCAGCATGGCCGCGCTGGCCGCCGCGATCGCTGCTGGTTCAGTCCTCAAGGACGCCGTCGCCCTTGCCATCGCTGCTTCTGGCATCGTGGTCGGCAAGGTCGGCACAGCCACTGTCAGCGCAGAAGAGCTTCACCGCGCGCTTTCCGCTGGTGAGGCGCCGGTCTCCGCCGGCCTGCTGAATCGCGCTGATATTGCTGAATTGGCCGTACGCTGGCGTGCATCCGGCCTGAGGGTCGGCTTCACCAATGGCTGCTTCGATATACTGCATCCCGGCCACCTCCGGGTCCTGCGCCAGGCCCGCGCGCAATGTGACCGCCTTATCGTCGCGATAAACACGGATGCGTCTGTCAAACGCCTGAAGGGCGAGAGCCGGCCGGTAAACACCGAACAGGACCGCGCCGAACTCCTCGCAGGCATCGCTGGCGTGGACGCTGTCACAAGCTTCGACGAAGACACGCCCGCTGAACTGATTAAGGCAATCCAGCCAGACGTTCTGGTCAAGGGCGGCGACTACAAGGCGGACGAGATCGTCGGCGCCGATACGGTCAGGGCGCGCGGAGGTGAGGTGGTGATCGTGCCGCTTCTCGAAGGGCGCTCGACCACCGGCATTATTGAACGCTCACGCAGCTAGTTTCCGCGCTCACCCGAAATATCGCGTTCCGAGTTCGGGCGCCGGATCGGTGCGACATCCACGACTTCTTCGGCCGCCCAGGTGTCGAATGGCTCTGCTGGCTTTGGAAGGGTCTCTTCCAGCCAGACCGAGAGCGTTTCGGCGCGTGCCTCTACGCTCTGCGCTAGCGTGCCGTCATCGCTGTAAACGAGACGCGGACGTGGAAGGCTTGGCAGGAAAAAGCGCCTGACCGGCTTGCTTGCAGAGAGGCTCGCCGAAATCACGCAAGCCTCCACGGCGCTGCTGCATGGACCGACCGCCTCGGTCCACTCGGCTGCGTCCATATCGGCAGGAAGCATGACACCCCCGAAGCGCTGGCGAAAATCTTCATCAGAGGGCAGGGCGCCAAGCGCGCCGTTGAGCAGCGCCTCGGTGCCGGGCGCAGCCACGATCAGCACGCCGCGTTTGCGGTTCTCAGCGGACACATAGCGGGCCACTGCCGCTGCAACGTCGCTCGAAGCCAGTTCGCTGGCCTGCGTCCGCGTCCGCTTACCCGAAGCAGGCGACGGCGCGCGATAGGACGGCGCATAGATGACCGTGTCCGACTCAGACAGCCCGATCTCATCCATGAAGTCAGCATAATCGCCCTTGCTGACTTCGCTGGACGCAGGGAGAAGGCCGGCAGGCTGCGGCGTGGTCGGAAAGGGCGCCAACACGATGACATCAACGCCCCAAGGGCTCGCCCAGCCGCCCGGCGGCGTTTCCGCTGGCCGCTGAAACCAGTCTTCTTCCAGTGAGTAATCCGGCTCCGCAGCCTCGCGTTCACCCTGACCAAGCCAGGACGCGTAGACACTATCCTTGAATGCGACCCAACCGACAGCCAGCGCAGCGATAATGCCAAGCGCGATCAGGATAGGGCGCATATTCAGTCCTCTAGAGCGGTTGCCAGTCCCGAGTATTTCGGTTGATCGACTTTCAACTGCGCAATTGCGGTCTTTTTGAGGTGATCCATCAGCGCCGCCGACTCAACCGTCAGCTCGCCGGAGCGGATCTTGTCGCGAAGTTCCTCATTCAGCGTCTCGCGGGATTTCCCGTCACTGCCGGGCAGCAGAGCTTTGAGACGCTCATACTCTGCCGCGTCATTGCCTTCGCGCGCCTCGAGGTCCCGGAGGATCGTCGCCAGCACGTTGGACGCAACGCGCGCATGGAAAGCGGCGCGGCCTTTCAGCTCCGGCATTGCCGAATGATCGACGAAATTCTTCACCGCCTGGACGAGTTCACTCACACTTGGTTGATCATGCATGACGTTGGCCCTCCAGAAGGTTCACAAGGTCCATCTCGGTCTCGGAGACGCGCCGTCCAATGGCAGCGCGCTCAACGCTGGCATCGGCGCCAGAGCGGAACGTTTCGTACATTCCCATGCACATTATGCCCCACTTCATACTGCCCAGCATGTCCCACCAGTCGATATCGCGCGGTGTGAATTCCGCGCCGCCGGCAGCCGCATAGGCTTCCAGCAGAGGCTCAACATCGCCAAAGCCGCCAAGGCGCTTGTCAGACTGCCCGAACCGCCAGGAATTGGTGCACATCCAGCCAATGTCCTCGCGAGGGTCGCCATAATGGGCGAGCTCCCAGTCCAGCACGGCCGCCAGACCCTGTTCATCCACCATGATATTGCCGAGCCGGAAGTCGCCATGCACGAGCATCGGCTCCAGCGGTTTCGGCGCATTCTCTTTCAGCCAGACGATCGCGAGGTCGAAGATGGGTCTGCAGACACCGATCTCCTGATAGGTCTGCTCATACTGCTCGACCTGCGCGAGGCCTGTGCTCTCGCGAATGCGCGGCACGTCAGAGCCATCGATGCGATGGATGCCGGCCAGCGCTCGGCCACATTGTGCCGGCAGGTTTTCCCTTGCCTTGGCATATTCGTCATCACGCAGGATACGCCGCGCGATCGTCTCACCTTCGACGCGGGACATGATGAAGCCTTCACCAACACCTTCATCCGGCTCCAGCACATGGACGACTTCAGGCACGGCCACGCCGGCATGCTGAGCCTTACGGATAAGCTTGGCTTCGTTCGGCAAGCCGATCGCGCGCGAATCATCCGTCGCTTCCATGCCTTCCGGTGCGCGGCGCAGGATCAGCGTCTCCGGCGCTCCGGTACCGTTGAGGGTAAGCAGCCAGGTTTCCTGGCTTGCGCCACCTGACAGCCGGTTGGCAGAGGCCAGCGCTATCTGCTCGCCATACACGCGTCTAAGG
The DNA here is from genome assembly GCA_012960415.1 of Henriciella sp. Classification (GTDB taxonomy): domain Bacteria; phylum Pseudomonadota; class Alphaproteobacteria; order Caulobacterales; family Hyphomonadaceae; genus Henriciella. Next base: position 57,358 of record DUBH01000032.1, read on the forward strand.
ACCGCCTGCAGCCTGCTATCGAATTCTTGTTTCTCACTCATCTTCGCCACAATTAACGGAAATCATATGATCTCCAAGCCATACTCAACGTAAACCCAGACCACTTTTCAGGAGCGCTTTTATGGCGGACAAATCCGGTCACTCTGACAGCGGATTGATGGCACCCGATCCGAAACGGCCAAGTCTGTGGGCGTGGCTACGCGGTAGATTTCTCGCTGGCATGGTCATCGCCGCCCCGATTGCGATTACCTTTTTCGTCCTGCAATTCCTGATCAATTTCATCGACAACAGGGTCAAACCCCTGCTGCCACCGATCATTCAGCCAGAGACCTATACGAACATCGCGATTCCCGGCTTCGGCGTGATCGTGATGATCGTCGCGCTGACGATTCTGGGCGCGGTCACTACGAACCTTCTCGGCCGTTCGGTCGTGCGGGGTGCAGACCGCCTCCTTTCCAGCGTGCCCATCGTTCGTAACGTCTACGCCGCTTTCAAACAGCTGATCGAGGTGCTCACCAACAACCAGCAGGCCTCCTATGACCGCGTTGTTATGGTCGAATACCCAAAGGTCGGCTCCTGGTGCATCGGCTTCGTCTCGTCCAACGCCAAGGGCGAGATTGCTCACCGGCTTGGCAAGGAATTCATCGGCGTTTTCGTGCCGACCACGCCGAATCCTACCTCGGGCTTCCTCATCTATGTCCGCGAATCAGAATGCATCGAGATGAAGATGTCGATTGAGGACGGCGCCAAGATGATCCTGTCGGCTGGCCTCGTCGTGCCCGAACATGGCGAAGAAACGCCTGAACAGCGCTCACTCCCGCTGGCGGACGAGCGGACTGAGAAGCTCTCTGAGGATGCTTAGAGCCTGGCCCCGGTCGCTCGTAAGGCCGGGATCAGTCTCAATCGCGTAACGCGCATCCTTGCGCGCAATCTCTATGAGGTCGGCGTCAGTCTGCAGATCAACAATCCTGTAATCGACGGCGCCGGACTGGCGCACACCGAGCACATCGCCGGGCCCGCGCAGCTTGAAGTCCGCCTCGGCGATCGCGAACCCGTCTTCAGTCTCCCGTAGCGTCTCAAGCCGCTTGTGCGCCAGCTCACCGAGGGGAGGGCGGTAGAGCAGGATGCAATAGGATTTGCGATCACCGCGTCCCACCCGCCCGCGCAACTGGTGCAACTGGGCGAGGCCAAAGCCCTCAGCGCGTTCTATCACCATGACCGTGGCATCGGGTACATCGACGCCAACCTCGATCACAGTCGTCGCAACAAGCACTTTCGTATCGCCGCGCCTGAACGCCTCCAGCGCCTCATCTTTCTGGTCGCCGCGAAGCCGTCCATGCACAAGGCCGACTTTCTGGCCAAGCCAGTCCTCTAGCGCGGCGGCGCGGGCAACAGCTGAGCTGTCATCCTCATCTGCATCGACGCGCGGACAGACCCAGAAGACGCGCTCGCCGCGGTCGATCGCGCGCCCGATCGCTTCGACGACGTCCTCGATGCGGGTGTCGGGAATTGCGCGCGTCTCGATCGGCTGTCGCCCTGCAGGCTTCTCATCAAGGATCGAGATATCAAGGTCGCCATGCACCGCCTGCGCCAGCGTTCTGGGTATAGGTGTTGCACTCATCACCAGCATATGCGGCGCTGACGCCTTTTCGATGAGACGCATCCGGTCGGCAACGCCAAAGCGATGCTGTTCATCCACCACAATGAGGCCAAGCTTCCGGAAAGAGACGCTTTCCTGAAAAAGAGCCTGCGTCCCGACTGCGATATGGATGCTGCCATCGGCAAGGCCCATCAGCGTTGATTCGCGCTTCGGGCCTTTCTCACGGCCCGTCAGGATCGCGACCTCATAGCCGAGGGGCGCGAGCAAACCTGCAACCGTCTCATATTGCTGACGTGCCAGCACTTCGGTGGGCGCCATGAAGGTGGCCTGATAACCAGCTGACACTGCTTTCAGCGCGGCCATGACCGCGACCAGTGTCTTACCCGCGCCGACATCCCCCTGCAGCATCCGCCTCATCGGGTGCGGCCTTGCGACGTCATCTGCGATCTCGCGAATTGCCCGCCTCTGCGCCGATGTCAGCTTGTAGGGCAGACGCGCCGAAAGCGCATTCAACGCATCATTCGGCCCCTCTAGCGGCGGCGCGGTCCTGCGGGCGCGGCTTTCACGCGCAAAGGCAAAGATGATCTCGCGCGCCAGTGCTTCATCATAAGAAAGGCGCCGGCGTGCCCGTTCGAACGCGTTCGGGTCAAAAGCATCAGGCGTATGCAGACCGGCCAGCGCCGCCTTGAAGCCCGGCCAGTGCTGTGCAGCGACCAGATCGCTGCCCAGCCATTCCGGCAAATCGTCCGGGACAAGATCCAGCGCAGCGATCATCGCTGAATGAACCCGTTTGTTCGTCAGGCCTGCCGTCAGACGATAGATCGGCTCGACAGGTGGCGGCGGCTCACCCCGCGCCGGATCCACGACATGGTCGGGATGCGACATCTGCCGCTCCCCCTGAAACTCACTGACGAGGCCGGACACGATCCGCTCCTTGCCGATGGGAAACTGTCCCTGCAGCCAGCGAGGGTCGGCGCGAAAATAGGTCAGCGTCAGAAAGCCGCTGTCATCGAAGAGCTGGATGCGATGCGGGGCGCGGTCGGAATAGGGCGCCTTGTACGACATCACTTCG
>DUBH01000032.1:60244-66666 GCA_012960415.1 Henriciella sp.
CGCATGGGTCAGCTGACAATATCGAAAGCGTCGCAGGCTTCAATTGAAGAGGTCGGTGGGCAATCGCTCAAGCTTCACCTATGTGACGGTTTCACGCTCAAACAGAGGTATCTCTCGTGGAAGAACGTAAACGCAAACTCCAGTTCCGCGCGTCGCGCCGTGGCTTCCGGGAAATGGACCTGATCATGGGCCAGTTCGCCCAGCAGAAGATCGACGCCATGTCCGAGACTGAACTCGATGAGTTCGAGCGCCTGCTCGCCACGCCGGACTGGGAAGTCTACGCATGGATTATCGGAAACAAGCCTGTCCCGCCAAATTATGCAGGCCCTGTGCTGGACCAGCTGCTCGGCTTTAGATACGACGCCCGCGCTCTCTAAAAACACGGCGAACGCGCTGAAGGCGCGCTCCTGTCTGTCCCGCCAGGTGATCGACCAATGCCCAGCCCTTCGCGCCTCTCCAGCCTGTCTGCGCCGACCAATGTCTCAGGCGCGCCCTTCGGACTGGATCTGAAAGCCTTTCAGGATGCCCTCCTGAACAAGGGCGGCATCGCGCTCTATGTTGCGCGTGACGACAAGACCGCTGCGACTGCCCTCAAGCTCGCAGAATTCTTTCAACCGACGATGGACCGCGTCCTCCTGCCGGGTTGGGACATGCTCCCATACGACCGGGTCAGCCCGAGCGCCGCGGTTGCCTCCCAGCGCTGCGCTGCGCTCGCGCGCATCGCGCAGCAACGTGAGGGCAGCAAGCCGCTTCTGGTCATCACGACAGGCTCATCCCTGATCCAGCGCCTGCCGCCCCGCGAAACAATGCGCGCGGCCAGCTTCTCGATGAGTGTTGGCGAAGAACTCGCAGAGGACGCGCTTACCGACTACCTGTCCGTCAATGGCTATATCCGCTCCTCCACGGTGAGTGAGCGCGGCGAGTACGCTATCCGCGGCGGCATCATCGACATTTATCCGCCGACCAGTGATGAGCCGATCCGGCTCGACCTGTTCGGCGATACGCTGGATCAGCTGAAAGCCTTCAATCCGGAAACGCAGATTTCGACGCGCGAATTGCCGTCGATCACGCTTGCGCCCGTGTCCGAGATTCTGTTCTCCAGCGACACGCTCAGCCTGTTTCGCGAGAAATACCTCGACGCCTTCGGTGCGCCCGGCGGTGACACAATGTATGAGGCCGCGCGGGCCCAGATCAGGCGCCAGGGCCTCGAAAACTGGCTCCCACTCTTCCACGACCATCTCGACAGCCTGTTCGACTATATTGGCAGCGACGCACTGATCGGCTTTGGCTATCTGGCGGGCGAAGCATCCAGCGAGCGCCGCTCGCAGGCCGAGGATTATCATGCCGCCCGACTTGAAGCGGCCACAGAGGACCGCCCATCGCGAGTCCTTCCGCCAGACGCACTCTATCTGAGCAACAGGGAACTCGACGAAGAGCTTTCCTCGCGCGGCATCGCCCGGTTTTCTGCCGCAGGCGCAGAAACCGGCATCGACCTTGGCGGCAAATATGGCCGCGACTTCGCACCGGAGCGCGCACAGCCAGAGACGAATGTCTTCAAGTCTGCTGCAGGCCATGCGCAAGCCCTGCGTGAGAAAGGCCTGACCGTTATCTTCGGGGCATGGACGTCCGGCTCTGCAGACCGGCTCGTCAATGTCATGGACGATCACGGCCTCGGCGCGTTGCCGCGGGTTTATTCCATGGAAGCGGCGATCGCTGCAGGCCTCAGCATCTGTGAACTGCCGCTGGAGCAGGGGATCGAGACCGAAACCCTCGCCATCATCTCAGAGCCCGACGTGCTCGGTGACCGGCTCGCAGCCCCGCGCCGCAAGCGCAAGGCCGCGAACTTCATTTCCGAAGCCGCGTCTCTCAATACAGGTGACCTCGTCGTTCACGTCGATCATGGCGTCGGTCGCTATGCCGGTCTCAAGACGCTGGAGCTGACCGGCGCGCCGCATGACTGCCTCGAGCTGGAGTATTCCGGCGGCGACAAGATCTACCTGCCGGTCGAGAACGTCGACCTCATCAGCCGCTATGGCAGCGATGACGCTGAAAGCGCCGTTGACAAACTCGGCGGCGTCGGCTGGCAGACGCGCAAGGCGAAGGCCAAGAAGCGCATCCTTGAAATGGCGGCAGAGCTGCTAGAGATCGCCGCCGCGCGTGAACTCAAGAAAGCTGAACCAACCACGACAGGGCAGGGGCTCTACGAAGAGTTCGCCGCCCGTTTCCCATACGAAGAGACAGACGACCAGCTCAACGCCATCGAGGACACGCTCGAAGACCTCGCCAGCGGCAAGCCGATGGACCGCCTGGTCTGCGGCGATGTCGGCTTCGGCAAGACAGAAGTCGCCCTGCGCGCAGCCTTTGTCGCCGCGATGAGCGGGATGCAGGTTGCCGTCATCGCCCCGACAACGCTACTGGCGCGCCAGCACTTCAACTCCTTTGCCGAGCGTTTCGCGAACTGGCCGGTCAAAGTCCGCCACCTGTCGCGCATGGTGACGCAGAAAGAAGCCAACGACGCGCGCGAAGGCCTCACCAGCGGGGATGTCGACATCGTCGTCGGCACTCACGCCCTCCTGTCAAACTCGATCGAATTCAAGCGCCTTGGCCTACTCATCGTCGATGAAGAGCAGCGCTTTGGCGTGAAGCACAAGGAACGCCTGAAGGAACTGAAATCTGACGTCCACGTGCTGACGCTTTCGGCGACGCCGATCCCGCGAACCCTCCAGATGGCGCTCACCGGCATCCGCGATCTTTCCATCATCGCGACCCCGCCCGTCGACCGCCTGTCAGTGCGCACCTATGTCGCCGAATTCGATACCGTCACAATCCGTGAGGCGCTGCTGCGCGAGAAGTATCGCGGCGGTCAGGCCTTCTTCGTCGCCCCGCGTATTTCTGACCTCGACTTCCTCGAAACCTTCATGCGCGACAACGTGCCGGAGGTGAGCTTCATCGTCGCTCACGGGCAGATGCCACCGACAGAGCTCGAGGACATCATGACCGCCTTCTATGAGGGCGAATATGATGTGCTCCTCTCCACCACCATCGTGGAAAGCGGCCTAGACATCCCCCGCGCAAACACGCTCGTCATCTACCGCTCGGACATGTTCGGTCTGGCGCAGCTCTACCAGCTTCGCGGACGCGTCGGCCGATCCAAGCTTAGGGCCTATGCCTATCTCACCACGCCGCGCGAACATGTAATGACGCCGGGCGCTGAACGGCGCCTGCGCATCCTGCAATCGCTCGACAGCCTTGGTGCAGGCTTCCAGCTTGCCAGCCATGACCTCGACATGCGCGGCTCCGGCAACCTCCTCGGCGACCAGCAGTCCGGCCACGTCAAGGAGGTCGGCGTCGAGCTCTACCAGTCCATGCTGGAAGACGCGGTCAACGCCCTCAAATCCGGCAGTGACCTTGAAGAAGAAGTCGCAGATGACTGGTCACCGCAGATCAATCTCGGCATCGCCGTCCTTATCCCGGAGGACTATGTCGAAGATCTCGGCGTGCGCCTCGGCCTCTATCGCCGCCTCGCCGAGATCGACACCGATGAGGGGCGCGAGCGTTTTGCTGCCGAGCTCATCGACCGCTTCGGCCCGCTGCCGGAAGAGACCAAGCAGCTTCTCGACATCACCGCCATCAAGGCGGCCTGTAAGAAGCTCGGCATCGGCAAGCTCGATTCCGGCCCGAAAGGTATCGTCATGGCCTTCCGCAAAGACACACCTGTGGAGCCACGCGAGCTGATGACCATCGTCCAGTCGCGCCCGAACTCCATGAAGCTTCGCCCAGACGGCAAGCTGGTCGTCACCCGCGCGCCCGATGAGAAGCACAAACGCATCCAGCTCATCCGCAACCTGCTTCGCGAACTCGGCGGGCTTGTACCCGCCTGACGCTCGCTGCACAGCAGCGCCTGGCACGACGCGACGGCAAGTCTTGGCAGCCAGACCCGCTCTTATATGGTCTCGCCATTGCGAAATCAGGGAGGAGCCAGGCGATGGCCAGCGGACCACTTACAGGCATCAGGATTGTTGAATTTCAGGGCATTGGGCCGGGGCCGTTCTGCGGCATGCTCCTGTCGGACCTTGGCGCAGACGTCGTGCGTATCGACAGGGCAGGCAAGGGCGGGCGTGCCGCCACACCGGCCAATGTCGAATCGCGCGGTCGCCGCTCCATCGCGCTCGACCTCAAGAACCCGGACGATGTCGAAACCGCGCTCAAGCTCATCGAGAAGGCCGATGGCCTGATCGAGGGCTTCCGCCCGGGCGTCATGGAACGCCTCGGCCTCGGCCCGGATGTCGTTCTCGCGCGCAATCCGAAGCTTGCCTATGGCCGTATGACTGGCTGGGGACAGTTCGGTCCGCTGTCACAGGCGGCCGGCCACGATCTTAACTACATCGCGCTCACTGGCGCACTCGGCGCCATGGGTCGCAAGGGTGAGCGACCATACCCGCCGCTCAACCTCATCGGCGACTATGGCGGCGGCGCACTCTATCTCGCTTTCGGTCTTCTGGCCGCAATCCTCAACGCCCGCGGCGGCGGCGAGGGGCAGGTGATCGACGTTGCCATGACCGATGGCGCGGCCTCCCTGACCTCCATGTTCTTCGGCATGCGCGCCATGGGCGTCTGGAGCGATGAGCGTGAGGACAACATGCTCGACGGCGGCGCCCACTTCTACGACACCTATGAGACCAAGGATGGCGGCTATGTCGCCATCGGGTCGATCGAGCCGCAATTCTACGCGCTCCTTCTGGAGAAGGCGGGCCTCACTGATCCGGACTTCCAGCACCAGATGGACCGGTCCAAATGGCCAGAGCTCAAGGCGAAGATCATCGACGTCTTCAAGACCAAGACGCGCGATGAATGGTGTGAGATCATGGAAAGCACCGATGTCTGCTTTGCTCCGGTCCTCTCAATGACCGAAGCGCCAGAGCATCCGCACAACAAGGAACGCCAGACCTTCGTTAACTATGAGGGCGTTACCCAGCCGGCACCAGCGCCGCGCTTCTCCAAGACCCCGGGCAAGATCCAGCGCCCACCGGCTAGCCCAGGCGCTCATACCGATGAGGTCATGAAAGACTGGGAGATCAGTTGATCGCCGCGAGGGCAGCTGAACACGAGACAACAGGCCGTGCACAACGGCGTTCAGCTAGCTTTTGATACATAAGGGACGTCGGCTGCGGAGACGGGAGACATTTTCTCCCAATTCTCTGGCCGCCGGCGTCCTTCTTGCTTGAACTGGGCTGCCTGCGGGCGGCCCTTTTTTTTATTCTATAGTGTCGAACACTTTATCTAAACTCTGTGATGTCTTTGCGTTTCATATTTTTTATGAACAGCCTGATTGATGTAACGGATAAAGCTAGGCGATAACATATACCAATAACTGACAGTTAGAGTTGCAATTCACGAGGGGTTACCATGAGCACTGTTTTGACTGCTTCGCCGCGCAAGGTGAGTGACGCCGACCGTGGCATAGGCCAACTCGTGCGCCAGGCACGCCGCCGTGTCGGGATGACCCTCGATGATCTCGCCAAGCAGCTCGGCCTGTCCTACCAGCAGGTTCACAAATACGAGAATGGCACCAACCGGATCAGCGCCGGGACGCTTGCCGCCATCGCGAACCTTCTCGCCGTTCCGATCGATCACCTCTTTCCGGACGAAGTCCTTCTCGGCAACGCCGATGGCGAAGACAGCGAAATCGACCGCATGCGCGCGGAAGTAAACCGCGTCACGCGCACGATTGATGACCCCAAAAAACTTGAGGCCATCATCACCATTCTGAAGACGTTCTGAAGTCCTGACGCCCTAGCGGCCGCGCTTTGCATATTTGTCGAACTGGTTCGGATGCACAAATGTGTCCTGGAACCAGGGCGATTTTTCTGCCGAGAACTGCTTGCGCGTCCAGTCGATGAACTGGCGCCCGTGCGACAGCCGCTGCATGCGCGGCGTATAGGTCAGCCAGAACTGGATCGGCGCGACTTCCTGAAGTTCCAGCGCAATAAGCCGCGGATCAAGCTCGACAACATATGAGGGCATGACCGCAATGCCGCCGCCGGCCGCGCAGATCTCGCGTAGAACCGTCCCCGAATTCGTCAGCAACTTGAATCGAATCGCCTTCTTCAGATCGACTGCCCGGCTGGACCAGTTCTCGATCTGGTATGAATAAGCATCATGGATCAGCACATCATGCCCTTGCAGATCATACAGACTGGCAGGCGCAGTGCGCCCATCCAGGTAATCCGTCGTCGCGAAGAACATATAGTGCAGCACGCCGAGTCTGATGGATAGAATGTCCCTCTGGCGTGGCTCGCTAAACGTAATGCTTAGGTCTGCGTCACCAGTGGCGAGATCTGCATCGCGGTCTGCAATTTGGAAATCAAGGTCAACGCCAGGGCGCGCGCCTGCTTATTCCCCGCCTTGGGGGCCTACGTGGG
>DUBH01000032.1:66676-75295 GCA_012960415.1 Henriciella sp.
AAGCCAGTGAGATGCGACGCCGTCCTGTCCTGAAAACCGAAGGCTGCCGGTCCCTTCGAGGTCAAAGTCGCTCACCGTATTGATAATATCGTTGGCGCTATCGCTCATGGCGCGCGTGCGCCTCTGAACCTCTCGCCCGGCCTCGGTCAGTTCAACGCCTTTCGTTGTGCGGCTGAACAGCTGGCAGCCGAGCATTTTCTCAAGCTCGTCAATCTTGCGGCTCACGGTCGGGGTAGATTCGCCGAGGCGCTTGCCAGCAGCGGTAAGGCTTTTCAGCTCAGCGACGACGCCAAAGACGCGCAGTTTGTCCCAGTCGAGGGATGTCTTTTTCATTCAAATGCCTTCCGGACCAAGGGCAGTGGCCATGCCCTGACCCCGATCTGAAAAAAAGTAAATCGTACAACGTGACAACCCTTGCGCGAAAACCGAAGAATCTCGCGTAAAGGGAGTTTTTCATGACCATTCACCGCACAGTTGTATCACAAACCGCCCGGCCATACTGCAACACACCCCCCGAACGCGTTGCGGCAATCATGGGAAAGTATTCTCTGCGCCGCGCAAGGGCCAGCGAGGTAATTGAGACGCTGAAGCTGGGCGAAGCCCTTGTTGGCGGCACTCTTGCACGTCCTGAAGTCGTCGCAACCATCGACACCATCACCCGGATGACCATCTGGAATACGGGCGATCCGATTGCGGGTATCTTCTTGGTGGTGCCGGTCACTGAAGAGGGCAGGGCGGCTGTTGAAAATGGCAGTTTCAACCCGGCAGACCCGGCCATCCGCCACATTGCACCGGCCAATACGCCAATCTTTGGCGTCTATTGCGGCATCTATGCAGGGGCCACGCGAGAGGCTCGCAAATCAGTCCTCATGGCGGCGGGCGATTTGCGCCTGAATGCCTTCGCGCCAGTGCCAACCTATGCCCGCGGCGCCACCGAAGATGGGGCCCGCTCCATGCTGACACTCGGCTACCGGCCGCTACAGGGCGGCCTGAAAGACCTTTTCGTCTCCGATCCAGTGAGCGCCGACCAATGACGACACCCCTCGCTTATCCGGCGACAGGCTGCAAGGCACTGCGACGCCCGCCTACACCGGACAGTTTTCGCGCCCTGCGTGTGCGCCCGGTACAGTCGCTGGACGATCTTCAGCGTGTCTTTGCGATCCGCGCTGCCGTTTTCATGGCCGAACAGCGCTGTCCCTATGATGAGGAATATGACGGCAATGATCTTGCCGCGCTTCACCTCATCGCCTTCATCGGTCGGGAACCTGTCGGTACACTTCGCCTCAGATGGTTTGCTGATTTCGGAAAGATTGAGCGCGTCTGCATCCTGCCATCCATGCGGGGCCGACACATTGAGCGCATCCTGCTCGCCCACGCGATCGAGATTGCCGCCCGCAAGGGCTACCGCCTGATGATCGGACAGATCCAGGCGCGCCTCTGGCCGCTCTGGTCCCGCGTGCTCCACTGCGAATTACAGCACGGCAGGGAGAGCTTCAGCTTTTCGGACTTCGAATATCTCGAGATCGACATTCCCGTGCCACGCCACCCAAGCCCGCTGACTGCCGGAAGCGACCCCTTCATCCTCATCCGCCCAGAAGGCGACTGGGACCGGCGAGGCATTCTGGAAGAGTCCGCAAAACGATCGAACACTCAGGACCGCGAAGAGGCCGCTTAAGTGCGACTCGCGTGCCGACCCTGCAGGGCCACGGCAGGGTCTGTGCCAATCCCACAAATCAACTGCATCGTCTTAGCCGGTGCCGAACAAGGCCTCCAAAGCCGCATTTGGTAGACGCTTCTTCATTGTGATTGCTGAAAACGTCTCGCGAACATTACTTAGCTTGCATGCCTCAGCAAGCCGCCCATTTGCGAGTTCGTCCGTTACAACAATCGGGGGAAGGATAGCGAGCCCGATGTCCTCACGGGTGAGCAGCCGCATCATCGCCATATCGTCGACTTCGGCCGCGATCGTTGGAGAAAGACTGAGCTGCTCGAAAAGGACGTCGACGCCGTTTCTGAAGCCGCTATCGGCGGTCGGAAGGATAACAGGCTCAGTCGTCAGAAGCTCAACTAGACCTGACCTGCCAGACAGGCGCTCTGGCGTTCCAACCAGGCTGATTTCCTGTTCGGCCAGAATGCGCGATGACCATGGTGTTGCAGAATCCCTGAGAGGCACCTGGTTGACGAGGACGATATCGAGCCGGTGCGCTTCAAGACTTGCCAGTAGTTCGGCGATCGTGCCGGACCGGATGATGACTTCAACGTCTGGCGCCTGAACAACAGGTCTCAGAAATCCGATCTGGAAGTTTCGCGACAGCGTGGACAACGCCCCAACCCTCAGGATCGTTTTTTGCTGGCGCTCTGAATGCCGGAGTCGGCCAACCATCTCCTCTCCAGCCGCAAAAATCGCGTCCGAATGATCGAGTGCAATCTGCCCTGCTTCTGTCAGGACCAGCGACCGCCCGCGGCGTTCGAACAGGTCATGGCCAAGGCTGTCTTCGAGCTTCCTGATCTGCGTGGAGAGCGCCGATTGCGAGAGATTCAAAGACTCCGCCGCGCGCGTCAGGTTGCCCTCACGGGCCACGATCCAGAAATATCGAAGGTGATTATAGTTCAGCATATTCGTTCTCCATAACAGAACGATTAGGGCGATATATTGTATTATACTAAACTATTTGCCTTTGCTAGCGAGACGCCGATGAACAAGGAGACATCGGCATGTCCTTCGCCCCATTCCTCTTGCTGACACCCCCATTGATCCTTCTGGGCACGGCTCTCACAAGTTATCGCCAGTCAGCGCCATACCCCTTAATTCGCAAAGCGGTGCCTTGGCTTGGTCTGCTGATCGCGCCAATTTCTGCGGGCGCTCTTGGCCTTTACCTGATGAGCGGCGCCGAGACTCTCGAAGTTGGCGCAGGCGAATTTGCCTTACTGACATTGCGCTTCGATATCGTCAGCGCCTCTCTCGTTGCGCTGATCGGCTTCATCGGTTCGATTGTGCTCGCCTATAGCGGCCAATATCTGGAGGGCGAGGCCCGGCAGGGACGCTTTCTTGCCCTAATGTCTCTCGCCATGGCCTCGGTCCTTCTGTTCGTGATGTCCGGCCATATCGTCCAGCTCTTCATTTTCTGGATGACGACCAGCTTTTTCCTTCACAAACTGCTGCTGTTCTATCCTGATCGGCGGGGCGCGCAGCGCGCCGCGAAGAAGAAGTTTCTCTTTGCTCGGGCGGGCGATCTCTTCTTGCTTGCTGCCGGTGTTGCGCTGTGGACGCAGTTCGGCACAGGCAATATCGCCGACATCAACGCCATCGCACGCAGCGGCTCTGAACCTGGCAACGCGATCATCGTCCTTGCTGCATTCCTGCTGGCATGCGCGGCACTTCTGAAGTCGGCCCAGTTTCCATTCCATGGCTGGCTGACCGAAGTGATGGAGACCCCGACGCCGGTTTCCGCGCTGCTTCACGCTGGCATCATCAATGCGGGCGGCTTCCTGCTGATTCGTTTCGCAGACGTCATGCTCCTCGCTCCAGGTGTGCTTGCGATGCTGGTAATGATTGGGGGCTTCACCGCGCTCTTTGCGGGCCTCGTGATGCTAACTCAGCCGGCGGTGAAGACGTCGCTTGCCTGGTCAACCATAAGTCAGATGGGCTTCATGATCTTCCAATGCGGTCTGGCGCTATTCCCGCTCGCGCTTCTGCATATTGTGCTGCATTCACTCTACAAAGCGCATGCCTTCCTCAACTCCGGCGACGCGGTGCGGCAGGTCGCCTCTATTCGCCGGCCAGGACCTATTGCGGTACCTAGCCTGAAGGCAGTCGGCGCGTCTTTCGCTATCGCAATCGGCATATATGCGGCGGTGGCCCTCGCACTTGGTCTCGACGGTAAGTCGCCACAGGCCATCGCACTTGGCGCCATCCTCGTCTTCGGGGTTGCCTACATGCTGGCACAGGGTCTTGCCGGAAAGGCACCCCGGCAGCTCGGGCTGTACACGGCAGGATACGCGGTTGCGACGACGCTCGCCTATTTCGGGCTGCAGACACTGGCGACGCATCTCGCCTATCCATCCTTGCCGTCCACACCTTCGCCAGACGGTCTTGGCTGGGCAATGATCGCGACCGCTCTGTTCAGCTTTGCAGCCACAGCATTCGCGCAGGCCACATTCCCGCTCTGGGCGGACCACCCTGCCGTTCGCGGCCTTCGCGTCCACCTCACGAACGGATTTTACATAAATGCGGTCTGGGACCGGCTGCTTGGCGGCTGGAACCAGCGGTCCAGCGCCCCACGCAACTAGCCACATCACGGATCGAAAAGGATGACCTCCATGTCCACGACCAAATCAAAAAAGAGCGCCCAGATTCGCGCACTCGTCGACACTGCAGCGCGCACCATTCCGCCAATGTGGCCGCTCGAAGCGACCGTTGCCGTAAATCCCTTCCTCGGCGCGAACACGAAATCCCTCGATGCGACAGCTTCGGTCTTCGCCTCCATAACTGGTCAGGCACTGACCATGCAGCCAAGCTGGTTTCAGGAAAAGCTGGAAGCAGGCGAGGTAAAGGACGAAGATCTGAGCGCCGCCCTGGAAGCCTGCGGCGCACCATCAGACGTCTCGCCAGCGGATATCCGGAACCGCTTGTCCAAGCTGGAGGACCGCGCACCTGCACGCATTCCCACTGTGCTAGATCTCGCCGCATCGCCTTTAAATATAGACCTTCGCGGCGTCATGACGGACCGCGTAACCGCCTGGGCAGCAAACTTCTTCGACCAGGGGCAGGCGCTCTGGCAGATTACCGACAAGGGAGCGGCCTGGGCGTCCTGGTGCGACTACGCAACCAATGACCTCACGCCCGAAATATTGGGCCTTGAAGGCTTCTGCGCTTTCGCGAGCCGGCTGACAGATGATGTGGAGGCCTTTATCGCCGAAGCGCTCGATGAACTTGTTGTCTCGGGCAACGCGGCCGAGATCTACCTCACACAGATACTGTTTGATCTCGGAGGCTGGGCGCAGCTCGGCCGTTACCGCCTCTGGCAGGCGGAGCTGGCCGGGTCTTCTGACACGATCATGCGTGACCTGCTTGCGATTGGCATGGCCTGGGAAGTCTTTGCCTATCGCGCCACGGGCAGCAAGATCACGCTCGACTGGAAACGCGCCAACAAGGCCCGCGAGCGGGCAGGAGAGGTTGGAGAGGACTGCTGGGTGCTCGGCTGCCTACAATTTGCGCTCGACCATGCTGAGCAAAGACGGCTCGCAGGGCTTCTATCCGCGCCGTCGGTGGCACAAAGCGCCGAAGCCCGGCCGCCACTACAGGCCGCCTTTTGTATCGATGTACGGTCAGAGGTCTTCAGACGCGCGCTGGAAAGCGTGAGCAATTCGACAGAAACGATTGGATTTGCAGGCTTTTTCGGCCTCGGTATCGATCACAGATCCTTCGCGTCCGACGTTCACGAACGCCGTCTTCCCGTTCTGCTCAATCCGGGCCTCGAAACCTTTGAGACAGGTGAAGATGAAATCAGCGAAGATCGCGCCAAGCGTTTCCGCCTCCGCGCTGTCAGGGCCTGGGGGCGCTTCAAGCTCGCCGCTGTTTCATCCTTCGCATTCGTTGAATCGGCAGGGCCGATATACGTGCCAAAGTTGCTTCAGGGCGCCCTTGGTTTGAAGTCAGGCAATAGCAAAAACGGACCTGCGCCAAAGCTTCACCTCTCGGTTACGCTTGAAGCCAGGGTGGATGCAGCTCACTCAATTCTCAAGGCGATGTCGCTGACGCAGAATTTCGCGCGTCTCGTGCTGCTCTGCGGACACGGCGCCTCTGTGGTGAACAATCCGCATGCGAGCGCTCTGCAATGCGGTGCGTGCGGCGGTTATAGCGGCGAGGTAAACGCAAGGCTTCTCGCTGGCCTGCTGAATGAGGAAGCGGTCAGGCAAGAGCTGTCGACGCGCGGCATCGACATTCCAGCTGACACCTATTTCGTCGGCGGGCTTCACGATACGACATCCGACACCGTCACCATCTATGACGACGGTAAGGCATCAAGCCACTCCAAAGACATCGACGCGGCCAAGCTTCTACTTGCCAAGGCGGGCAAGCTCGCCCGGGCGGAACGCGCGGCGACCTTGCCAAGCGCCTCGCAGTCAGCGAGCCTCCTGAAACGTGGACGCAGCTGGTCGCAGACCCGCCCGGAATGGGGACTTGCTGGCTGCAGCGCATTCATAGCGGCGCCGCGCGAGCGTACACTTGCAAAAGACCTCTCCGGCCGCTCATTTCTCCACTCTTATGACTGGCGCGAGGATAAGGACTTCAGTGTTCTGGAGCTGATCCTGACAGCGCCGGTGGTCGTTGCCAGCTGGATCAGTCTGCAATATTACGGCTCGTCCGTTGCGCCTGACCTGTTCGGCGCGGGTAACAAGCTCCTCCACAATGTCGTCGGCGGCGTCGGCGTCCTGGAAGGAAATGGCGGCACGCTCAGGGCAGGTCTCCCCATTCAGTCCGTCAGTGATGGGCTGAAACTCCGCCACACGCCGGTCCGCCTGTCCGTATGCATCGAGGCGCCGCGCGAAGCGATCAGCGCAATTCTGGCCAAGCACGACGACGTCAGAGCGCTATTCGATAATAACTGGCTCCATCTTTTCGCCATGGATGACAATGGCGCGCTGACCCACCGATACGACGGCAAGGGCGGATGGCAGCCGGCCTTTTCAGCCCGTCAGGCAGTGGCTCCAGAAGGGGCGGCTGCGTGAGCGGCCTGACGCACCTCGAACGGCTTGAAGCCGAAGCGATCCAGATTCTGCGAGATGGGGTGGCTGAGGCTGAACATCCGGTACTGCTCTTCTCGGGCGGCAAGGATTCGACCGTTCTTGCTCATCTTGCCTTGGAAGCGTTCTATCCGTCGCGCCCGCCCATGCCGCTCCTGCATGTCGACTCTACCTGGGAGTTTCGAGAGGTCGTCTGGTTCCGGAAACAGTTTGCCGCTGAGAACCAGTTTGAGCTCGTCCTCCACCATAATGAGGAAGGCCGGGCTCTAGCCCTGAACCCGATTGATCATGGTAGTATATACACGACAGTGATGCGCACCGATGCGCTCAAACAGGCGCTCGATGCCGGCGGGTACGATGTCATGTTCGGGGGCGCACGACGGGACGAGGAGGCAAGCCGCGCGAAGGAGCGGATCGTGTCTGTCCGAAACGTCGGGCATGGCTGGGACCCGCGAAAACAGCGGCCTGAACTGTGGTCCCAATATAATTGGAGACGGTCATCCGGTCAGACACTACGGGTTTACCCTTTATCGAATTGGACCGAGTTCGATTTGTGGGCCTACATCCTTCTGAAAAACATCCGGCTATGTCCGCTTTACTTCGCCGCAGAGCGTCCGGTCTTCGCCCGGGAAGGCACACTCATTGTCATAGATGATGAAGATCGCGCCCGAACGCTTGGCCTGTCGATATCACGCTTTGAAAAGGTGAGATTCCGCTCACTCGGTTGCTGGCCAGTAACGGCGGCTGTCCCGTCAGAAGCAAGTGAGTTGTCGTCAATCGTCAAAGAGACGTTCTCTAGTCGGGTGTCAGAACGCAATGGACGTGTTAGCGATGAAGGATCGCTCGAGAACCAGAAGCGGACGGGCTATTTTTAGAAGTCTAGTATCCGCCTGGCAGCTATCAGTCAGACAGTGATGGCGGAGGGACGGGGATTCGAACCCCGGGAACGCTTGCACGCTCGCTAGTTTTCAAGACTAGTGCATTCAACCACTCTGCCATCCCTCCGCGTGGGGCGCTGTGTCTGATATTATGCGACCAAATGCAATAGCAGTGCTGAACCTCATTTCCGCCTTATTCTGAGGCGACCTCACTGCTCAGGATCCCGATCAAAGAAACCCTTTGTTTGGAATTTGCACCGTAATTTGAACCACTGGGGAGGCTAACCGGGCGGTTGCTTGCGCAAGCAGGTTACGGCCAGAGCTCAACCCGCGCATCAAACGAGGTCCCAGAGTGACATCGATTCCTGTGTCAGCCCGCGTCTTCACGAGTGCCATCGCCCTGTGTCTGATGTCTTTTCCAGCGTCAGCGGACACTGTCGATTTCGACATGTCGCGCCCTGGGACGGCACCTGAATTCTCGGCGCCGCTGCTGAGCCCGGTAAATACGAAAACCTCATTCGTTGCCGCAAAGGAAAGCGGCAAGGCATCCTGGTACGGCCGCGCTTTCAATGGTCGCCCGACCGCGAGCGGCGAGATCTTTGACGCCGCGCAGCTGACAGCTGCCCATCCAAGCCTTCCGCTGCCAAGCCTCGTAAAGGTCACGAACCAGGCAAATGGCCGGGAAATTGTCGTCCGCGTCAATGATCGCGGTCCATTCACGGGCGGGCGCATCATCGACCTGTCCCGCCGCGCTGCTGAAACGCTGGGTATGCTGGAGCAGGGGGTCGCGACGGTCACGCTGGACTATCTTGGCCCCGCGCCTGCCAAACAACTCGTTCAGTACGACACAACCAATCAGTACACCGCGAACGCCGAGACGAACAGCTGGCCAGAGCCAGAGAGCAGGGGGCCTCAACCGACCCTTTACGACGACACGCTTCTAGGCGGTGTCGAGCCGTCCCTCGGCGTGCCGGACCCCGGCAAGTCCGTCGCC
>DUBH01000032.1:75305-84654 GCA_012960415.1 Henriciella sp.
GCCGTGGCGCAGCACCGAGCACCCTGCGTACGTCGTGCCCGGAGTCACCGTGACGAAGGCCCGCATCCGCAACACCGGCGGCAAGCCCGTCGCCACGCCGGCGCAGCTTGGCAATCCGGCACCTGTCGCAGCGCCGGTGACGCCGCCAGTAACCCTGACCGTTAGCGCCGCGCCTGATCAGGTCGCAAGCAATCAGCCGCGCCCGAATGATCTTCGCCCGATTGTAGCGAGTGATCTCGCCGCCATTCCCGAAGCGCCTCAATTGCCTCCAGAGCAAACTGTCGTACAAGCAGTCGCAAGCGGCCCTCAGCTCTACGTGCAGGTCGGCTCATTCACGCGCATCAACAATGCGCAGGACGTCTCGCAACGTCTCGCCGCCACCTTCCAGACCGATATCGAAGCCGTTCGCATCAACGATGCCGACTATTTCCGCGTCTTCGCAGGTCCCTTTGCGACACGCGAAGCAGGCGAGCGCGCGCGTCAGAATTTGAAATCGCTCGGCCTCGGCGAAGGCTTCATCGTAAGCCGATAGAGCAGGGGTCAATTCGTAATCAAAAGCCTACCGCAATAGGCCAGAACTTTCAGTTAGCCTTCAACAGATCTTTCCCTTGTTGAGCTAGCGTCATCCATGACCGAATAAATCGGTCCGTGCGTCGGCAGAATGTCGGACACGAAAACATGACTTCAGAACGAGGTTACCATGGCTTTGAATGCCAATGCTGGTCTGCGCGCCCTTGCTGCGACAACATTGTTCGTTTCGATCATTCCGACTTCTGCCTATGCACGGCCCCGTGAAGCCGCACCTATTGATTTTGTACGTCTCACATCTGTGGAGCAGATAAGACGGTCGCCGGTCACGCGCCGCGTTACAAACGCCACACCTCGACTGAACCCGAATGCTACCCAGGACACCTGGCGCGGCCCAGTCACTCAGACAGGCTCTGGCGCACTGCCCGAAGTGCGGCGCCGGATTGATTTCTCTTACCCCGGGAGCGTGCGAACACCAGTATCCTTGAGCCTAAGTACGTCAGCTCATACGCCTCCATCGAACCTTGGCGGTGCGACCATGAACGAGGTTGCGATCTCTTCGGCGCTCTCCCGCTCTGGGGGGCGAATGGTCGCTGGCCATCCGAGCTTGCCGCTCAACAGCCTCGCCCATGTCCGCAATCCACAGAACAACGCTGAACTGGTCGTCTATGTCACGAGCCGCACAGCGGCCCGGCGTGAAGAGACGCTGACGCTTTCTCCCGATGCCGCCGAACTACTGGGCATTTCAAGGCCTTTTGGCGCTCAGGTCATGGTCGAAAGCCTAGGCCCCGGCTCTCCAGTCCGCGCAGAAGCCGAGCGAGAGCCTCTAGTCCTGCAGGCCAGCTTCGAACCGGAAGCGCCAGCTGAACGTCAGGTCTCACCGCCCGCCGCATCCGGCTCGCTTTTTGTCCAGATTGGCTCTTTCACAGAGCGCAGCAAGGCAAGTGACGTTGCAGGCCGAATTGGCGGTGGCCTATCAAGCGGCGTCCAGGCGGCGAATGTCAAAGGCCAGACCTATCACAGGGTCATGGTCGGCCCATTTAAGTCTCGCGATGCGGCGGATAGAGCCCGCGCCAGCCTGCGCCAGCTTGGCTTTAGGGATGGCTTCGTCACGTCCGGCTGATACAGCCTCCTGCATTGACCAGGGTTCCAAAACGCCGTCTGTGGTCTAGGTTATCGCTTCACCGCGTTACCTATTCCCGGAGACCCGAAAATGCTTCGCCCGAACCTGCTTGCCATCTTATCCGTTGTTGCGGCTGCGGTCCTGCCAGCTTCCGCTCAGTACATTGATACTGAAGCGGAATATGCCGTCATCATGGATTACGAGACCGGCGATATCCTGTTCTCCAAGCGTGGCAGCGAGCCGATGATCCCTGCCTCCATGACCAAGATCATGACGGCGCACGTCGTCTATGACGCCATTGAACGCGGCGAGATCTCGCTCGACGATGAGCTGGTCGTCAGCGAACGTGCCTGGCGCGAAGGTGGCTGGGCCACGGGCGGCTCCACCATGGGCCTCAAGATCGGCGAAACGCCAACGGTTGAACAGCTCCTTCGCGGCGTGATCGTACTATCGGGCAATGATGCTTGCATCGTTCTCGCCGAAGGGCTCGCAGGCTCCGAAGAGGCGTTTGCAGACCGGATGACCGACCTTGCGCATGAGCTTGGCCTGGATTCGGCCAACTTCGAGAATGCCAGCGGCCTTCCCGCCGACGGCCATGTCATCTCGGCAGCAGACCTCGCAAAACTAGCCGCTCTCGAAATCCGCAAATACCCAGAATACTACAAATACTATTCCGAGCTTGAGATGAGCTGGAACGGCATCACGCAAGGCAACCGCAACCCGCTCCTCTATTCCATGGACGGCGCGGACGGCCTCAAGACCGGCCACCTCGAAGTCTCGGGCTATGGCCTGACGGCGTCTGCCGAGCGCGACGGGCAGAGAATGATCATGGTGCTGAACGGTCTTCCAAGCTCGCAGGCCCGCGCCGAAGAATCTGAGCGCCTCATGCGCCTCGCATTCACGGCATTTGATACCCGCACGGTGGAACCGACAGAAGACGCATTTGCCGAGCTGCCAGTCTGGAACGGCGAAGCCAGCACGGTTGGCGTCCGCCTCGAGCAGCCACTCCGCGTTGCCGGTCACAAACGCGCTTTCGAGGAAGCATCGACAGAAATCGTCTATGACGGGCCGCTCTCAGCGCCAATCGAAGAGGGCCAGCAGGTCGCGACGCTGGTAATCAGCATGGAAGGGCGCGACGAACCGGTCACTGCGCCGCTGATCGCGACGTCTTCTGTGGAAAAGCTCGGCTTCATGGGCAAGGCGATTGCCGGTCTCAGCCTGAAAATGGGAGCAGGCGGTGACCAATGAGCCGTCGCGGGCGGTTCATAACGCTTGAAGGCGGCGAAGGAACCGGCAAATCGACGCTGATTGCAGGCCTCGAGACGCATTTCCTTGAGAGCGGCGAGCCGGTCACCGTCACGCGGGAGCCGGGCGGTACACCGCTCGCGGAAACACTTCGCGGCCTCGTTCTGTCACCCCCATCCGACACGCGCTGGAGCGCGATGAGCGAAGCATTGCTGGTCTATGCCGCGCGGCGCGATCATCTTGAAAAGCTGATAGCACCGGCACTTGCAGAAGGTCAGAACGTCATCTGTGACAGGTTCGCGGATTCCACACGCGTCTATCAGCGGCTCGGTGGTCTGGCGCCGGCGGTGATTGAAATGCTTGACGACCTTGTCGTGGGCGAGCAGCAGCCTGACCTTACCCTCGTTCTGGACGGCCCCGTCGAGGAGCTGATGGCAAGGCGCAAGGCACGCGGCGGGTCAGACGTCTTCGAGGCTATGCCGCTCGATTTCCACAAGGACGTCCGGCAGGGCTTCCTCGATCTTGCCGCGGCTCATCCAGACCGCTGCAAAGTCATCGACGCCACGCAGCCGGAAGCCGCTGTTCTGTCTGACGTGCTCAAAGCGATCGAAGACGTCTCATGAGCGGGGAGATCGCGCTTCCACTGTTCGGGCACAAAGCGCCGCAGGACAAGTTCCTGAAGGCGGTGGATGGTGGGCGCCTTCACCACGCCTGGATCATCGAAGGGCCATCGGGGATCGGCAAGGCCCGCTTCGCGCTTCGTCTGGCGGCCATGTTACTCGGCGCCAAGCCTGCAGATGAGACCGACAGGGCTGCTGCTGCGGCAAATGACCCCGTCATTCAGAAAGTGCTGTCATCCGGGCATCCGGACCTGAAGCACGTGCAGCGTGCGGTCGGCGACAATGGCAAGCTGAAACAGGACATCGCGGTCGACCAGATCCGGGACCTCAACCAGTTCTTTTCCCTGAAGCCTGCACTTGGCGGATGGCGTATCGGCATTCTCGATTCTCTCGATGAGATGAATGCCAATGGCCGCAATGCGCTGCTGAAGACGCTGGAAGAGCCACCGCCTCGCGCAATGCTGTTCCTGATCTCTCACGCGACAGTGCCCGTCCTTGCGACGATCCGGTCACGCTGTCAGTCACTTCGGCTGACCAGTCTTTCCAGGGAGGAGACGCTGGAGGCGTTGCAGGTACAAGAGGTCGACTCGCCCCAGCAAGTTGCTGACTTGGTTGCCGGCCGGCCGGGGCGCGCAGAAGCGCTTACGGGCCCGAAAGTGCTGGCAGCCTCGCATGCCGCACGAAGCTTTCTGAAAG
Source organism: Henriciella sp. (assembly GCA_012960415.1). Taxonomy (GTDB): domain Bacteria; phylum Pseudomonadota; class Alphaproteobacteria; order Caulobacterales; family Hyphomonadaceae; genus Henriciella. The sequence goes on from DUBH01000032.1 coordinate 79,518, forward strand.
CTCTGCTAAAACCTGCTGACGCCGTACTCTCTACCACGATACAGGCCGCCGCAGAGGACGAGGGTGCCTTCGGCGTGTTCGCAGAAGAGCTGATGAGCTGGGTGAGCGAAAAGGCTGAGGAGTCGCCCGCATGGGCGGATATCTGGTTCCAGCTCCACAATATTGTCGCCTCGCAGCGCAATCTGCACATGACCCCGGTTCAGGCAGCATCAAAGCTCGTCTCGACCCTTCAAACCGGCACCGGGAAGGTCTAAGTCGCAGCTTATGTTCGACACGCATGTAAACCTGCACGCCGAGGCGTTCGAGGAGGACCGCGAAGAGGTGCTCGCCCGCGCTCGGGGTGCGGGCATCCGGCGTTTCCTCGCGATTTGCGACCGCTTCGACAACTATCCGGCGGTGAAAGCCATTGCAGAGGCGAATGACGACATCTGGAACACGGTTGGTGTCCACCCGCATCACGCCAAGGACTTTCAGGATATGACCGTCGAAGACCTGATCCGCGCGGCAGGAGACCCACGTACGGTCGCCATCGGAGAGACGGGCCTCGATTTCCATTATGGCTATTCGGCAGAGGCTGAGCAGGTCGCGAATTTCAGACGCCATATTGCCGCGGCGCGCGAGACCGGACTGCCGCTGGTAGTTCATACGCGCGAAGCCGACAGCATGACGGCAGATATTCTGGAAGAGGAGTATAACAACGGACCGTTCGGTATACTCCTTCATTGCTATACGGGTGGTCAGGAGCTTGCGGACCGCGGCCTGGCGCTCGGCGCCTATTTTTCGGTATCAGGCATCCTGTCCTTCAAGAACGCGAAGGACGTTCGCGCTGTCATCTCCACCATTCCGCTGGACTGCATCATTCTGGAGACAGACTGTCCGTATCTTGCGCCCGTCCCTTATCGCGGACGGCGCAACGAGCCTGCCTATCTGCCATATGTCGCTGACGCCCTGGCGGAACTACACGACAAGACCCGCGAAGAAATAACTTCAATATGCGAAGATAATGCATTGACTTTATTCAATAAAGTGGATACATGAGCAGAACAGGGCGCTTCACATTCCTAGGAACAGGTTCGTCAGGCGGCGTACCGCGCGTCGGAAATGACTGGGGCGCATGTGATCCGAATGAACCGCGTAACAGGCGCAGACGTTGCTGTGTGCTCGTCGATGCCGGTCCATTGGATACGCCTGACAATTGCACCCGCATCCTGATCGATTCATCTCCAGAGCTACGAGACCAGTTGCTTGATGCTAATGTCCGTCACCTGGACGCGCTGGTCTATACGCACGACCATGCTGACCAGTCTCACGGCATAGATGATGTACGCGCACTGGCATTGCGCATGCGTCGCCGCGTGCCGACCTATCTGGATGCCCGCACCGCTGAGACGCTGACAATGCGCTTCGGCTATTGTTTCGAGGGGCATGGTGGCTATCCGCCCATTCTGGACCGCCAGGACGACATCGTTCCGCTAGAGCCGTTCAGCATCGACGGAGAAGGGGGGCCGGTGACTCTCCTGCCAGTTGAACAGATGCACGGGCGGATCATGAGCCTCGGCTTTCGCATCGGAAACCTCGCTTACTGCAACGACCTGCACGATTTTCCGCCAGAAAGCCTCGAAGCGATTGCGGGCGTAGATCTGCTCATTCTGGACGCGCTACGCTACACTGAACATCCGAGTCACGCGCATCTTGATCGCGCGCTCGGATGGATAGAACAGCTCGTGCCAAAGAAAGCCTGGCTCACAAACCTTCATATCGATCTTGATTACCAGACGCTCTGCAATGAGCTGCCAGCGCATGTACGGCCCGCCTATGACGGCCTCACCGTCGATTTCGAGCTCTGACCGCATCTCATAATTTCCCATAATATTGATTATGCGATTTTTGTTATGAGCGAAGCGGCCACGTCCCTGCATGGTTCTTCAATGTGTGCAGCGACGCTCATCATGGCGGCGCCAGCTTCTCGCGCAGCTAACAATTGGGCGTGCGGCGCTGTGCTCTGTCATGTAGAAACCGCCCTACTGGGCATTGAACCTTCTGCCCCGGTTGGGCCAGTTAACTTCTCGGATATTCGTACGAACCGCCAATCATCAGACCGGAGCGCCTGCTTTTCATGACAAAATCCTCCGATAGCGAGTTTGAACGCCTGAGATCCATCATGCAGCAATTGCGCAATCCGGATGGTGGCTGTCCATGGGATCTAGAGCAAACTTTTGAGACCATTGCGCCCTACACGATCGAAGAAGCCTATGAAGTCGCCGATGCGATCGAGCGTAAGGATTTCGGCGACCTGAAAGACGAACTCGGCGACCTTCTTCTACAGGTCGTTTTCCACAGCCAGATCGCTCAGGATTCGGGGCTTTTCGACGTTGAGGACGTCGCGCGCAACATCAATGACAAGATGGTTCGTCGCCACCCGCACGTCTTTGGGGATGCCGAAGAACGTGACGCCGATACGCAGACCGAGGCCTGGGAGGCTATCAAGGCGCGCGAACGGGCCGCCAAGGGCGCCGTCACCGAAGACACGTCCGCGCTTGCTGGCGTCGCCAAAGCGCTTCCAGCGCTCATGCGCGCCGAGAAGATCCAGAAACGGGCCGCCCGCACGGGCTTCGACTGGACCGAGCCGCGCGACATCCTGATGAAGCTGGACGAGGAATGCGACGAAGTTCGCGAAGCCATCGATAGCGGCGAGCTGGATGCCATTGAGGATGAGATCGGCGACCTTCTTTTTGTGGCGGCCAATCTCGCGCGCCGCTTCAAGCTTGACCCGGAAATCGCGCTTCGCCGGTCAAACGCCAAGTTCGAACGCCGGTTTCGCGCGATCGAGCAGCTCGCGTCCGATCAGGGAAACGTATTCAGCGAGCTGTCGCTCGATGATCAGGGTGCGCTCTGGGACGAAGTTAAACGCCTTGAGAAAGGCTGAGCCGAAGCCAGTCTAATTCGTCTCCGAACCAGGTGCCGGCGCGATGAATTCCGCGTCCGGCATCGGCGGCGCTGGCGGTGTCTTGTCTGGATCAACAGGAATCCCCTCCGGGATCGACGTGTCGGCCGGATTCTCGAAGATGCGTCGGAGTATGCCAGGTGTCACGGCTGACAGCGGGTTCACGGCAACCTGCGCGCGGTCAGTGGTGCCGCGCACGGAATAGGTCAGCGAGAAAATTCCCTCGCCTTCACGGCCCACGAACAGATCACCGATGACTGGCACGCCGCCCAGCATGGAATTCATGCCGAAGCTTGGCACGAGAACGCCGCTGAGGCGGATCTCATCGGTCTCTTGTTCGAACCAGCCATTGAGCGTTAGGCCAAGCGCCGGACCATTGGCGCGCGCGCCTTCGATCACGAACCGCCCAGACTGGATGGCGACCGGCACGTCGATATCAGTGAAAAGCACCCCTTCCCCACTCAGCGTATCAGTAAGGCCGCGCAGGGACGCAAGCGAGAGCACCTGCGTCAGGAAGGGCGCGTCGCGCATACGCACATCCGAGAGCTTAAGCCGAAGCCGCGCCGGCTCTGAGCCGCGCGCAAGATCACCGCTCAGGCTAAGCGAACCTCCGGTCAAAAAGTCCTGACGCAGCAATGCCCGCATGAAGAAACCTGCATCGTCGCTGTCGAGGCTGATGCGCGCAGGCTCTTCAGCGGTCGGACCGATATAGACTGCACTCATCTTACCGCCGGACTCTATCGTGCCGTTAGCGCGAACTTCGCGCACACCTGTCTCAGCGCTCACAAAGCTCAAGGATGCGTCCTCGAGGTCGAGTCCGCTGCGAAGGCGCAGCGTGTCGAGGCTCGCGGTCAGCGTTACCGGCAGGCTGATGCCGGACGCATTGCCGCCCATGGACGCAAAGTCCCCAAAGAAGGCACTCGCATCAAGGAACGCACCTTTCATTTCGCTGACGAGCTTGCCGTTCGGCTCGACGCGGACACTGCCGCTCACATCCATGAAACCGTCATGAAAGGCCTCTCGTACCTCCAGCGACTGGAGGCGCCCCGCCTTGGACAGGACTACATCCCCATCAAATCGCGCCTTCTCGCTGAGAAAGCGGAAGGTCGATGCGTTCGTTTCCGATTTCGCGTCATAGGAGAGTGTGGCCCGCGCCGGCTCGCCAACGGGCTTGATGTAGCCGATCTCGGAGATATCGACGCGCGACTGCTGGAGTTCGAAACCGATTTCGATACCTGCAAGTCCATCCGCGGCCACTTGGGCCTGCAGCTCGACCGGAATGTCCTCGGACACATACGCCCGGCCGACCACGCCGAAACGATTGAGAAAGTCTGGCGAGACGAATGCGCTTGCCGACAGGTCGGCAGTGTCGCCGCCATCATTGAACTCGTCACGCCATGTAAACTGGACCGGCGCCGGTCCGAGATCACCAAAGCCGGTCATAACGAGTCGCATATTCTCAAGTGAAACGTCCACGCGCATATTCGTCAGGTCGAGCCCAGGCAGAGCATCAGCGAGCGTGCCATCAGTCACTTCTGCCTCGACTGAAATCTGCATGTCCTCTACCGGGACATCGTCCAGCGCCGGGCGCAGCAATTCGATGCTCGCCGTGGCGTCGCCAGAGAAGCGTTCCGGGTCCAGCGCGTCCGGATTGTCCCGCATGAGGCGAGACTCCGCTATGTTGCGCATCACATTGACGAGCGGCCCCTGCCCTTTGGCCGAAACGCGAAAGAGCTCCCCTTTCGGATTGAAGCGCGGAAAGTGCACACTGCCTTCACTAAGCACCCAGCCATCATACTTGCCTTCGCTTAGCTGCACTTGGAGACCATTGCCTGTCAGGCGCCCACTGCCAGTCGCGTCCGTCACCGGCGGGAGGTCATTAAGAAATTTCACGGCCGCATCTTCGACAAAGAACCGGACAGTCAGGTCCTCATCCTGCAGAAAGCCTTCCTCAAAACTGTCCCTCTGCAGCTTCAGCTGATAGCTCGCGGCAGTTACACGGCCGTCCAGCACCCGGTTGCGGGCAAAATCCCTCGCGCCCGTGCCAAGTGTTTCCGGCCAGAAGGCCAGAACCTGGTCCTTGGTGATCGTACCGACCGCTTCGCCTTCCGAAGTGATTTGGATGAAATCAACCAGGTTGATCTTGAAGGTCTATCGCGAAATGGATAAGTTAGGTGTTCATAGAGTGGGAGT
>DUBH01000032.1:84664-89807 GCA_012960415.1 Henriciella sp.
CCCTCTTCCGGCTCGCTGACCGGCGCGATATCAGCGGTGCCGACGAATTCAATACCGCGCGTCTCGACATCATAAGCCGACAGCGAGACGGCCGTCGTTTCCATGTCTAGCGTGCCTTGCAAGGCAACACGGTCTAGCTGCCAGACGTCAGGAAAATACGGCGTGAAGTCGAGCGACGTGCTATCGGACGCAAAATCGAACGCGATCGTTCCGTCCTGGCGAACCAGTCCGTCGATCCAGCCGCTGAAGACACCGCCAGCTCGTTCGGTCTCGATGGCAAGATCAGTAAAGGTCAGCCGATCGTCTGCCGGTGCATAGGCCGCGTCGAAGCGAAGTGCGGCAAAGTCGAAGTCGCGCGCGGCAAGTGTCACCCTGCCCTCTTCGGCATCGGCTGCAAGGCTCAGCCCCGCGATACCTTCTTTCTCAATATAGGTCAGGCCAATCGTGATATCGGCCGGAAAGCCGGTCACCAGCGCTTCGCCAGCCCCAAGCCGATTGGCGAGGTCGCCGATGCTCCAATTGGTGATGCCGACCTCGAAATCCAGCTCAGTGTATCCGTCAGGCACGCTGAGCGACGTGGTGAGGTCGCCTGGAAGGCCTATCCCTTCCCCGCTTCCGGACAAGGACGCTTCAAGTCCCGTTCCGGTCTGGTCGAAGCGGCCGCTGGCCTCGTCCATGACGGCAATGACGTCGCCCTCCCGATCAAAAAACCGGAGCTCCATATTCTCGAAAGCGGCGACCTCGAGCGAAGTCGACGTCCTGCTGGCTTTCAGGCCGTCGAGAAGGCTCGCGAGCGTCGTGTTGGAGAGCGCCAGCCATCCTTCCGGCGTCGTCGGAAGCTCCCGCGCCTCGAACTCCGGCAAGGGCTCGCCAGCGAAAGTCCATTCAGTTGGTGAGATATTGCGCACATCTGCCCAGCCATTGCGCAATTGTGTTTCTGTAACCTCGACCCGGCCAAAGATAAGCGAGCCTGCATCAAGCGTAATGACCGCTTGCTCGGCTTCGCCTGCGAGTTGCCCGTCATTATCCGCAAGTTTGAGCCCGCTGGCCACAAAGATCATCCGCCGGTCCGCTGGCGACCATTGAAGCGCCAGGCGCTCAATATCGACATCCCTGCCATCGCGTGCGGCGATGAGCGCTTTTTCGACTTCATCCTTGAAAAGTCTCAGTTCTACCGGCCCACGTGACAACATATATGCAAGCGCCACAGCCCCCGCGATCGCCAGCAATAGAATGCCGCCAATGATCTCGAGTGTAACTACAGCTGCAGTCTGTCGCACCAAGGCCCGATTGTCTCCTTTACGTCAGCCAGTAGGCTCGACTTAATCTTTCAATACAGCAGAAATAGGACAATCCAGCGATGTCATCAGTAATATCTGCAGGCGATGCAGCTCCGAAAGTCCATCTTGAAACCACCAGCGGCAAGGTTTCAATTCCGACTGGCAGCGGACGCGGCCTGATCCTCTTCTTCTATCCGAAAGACAACACGCCCGGATGCACGAATGAGGCCAAGGATTTCACAGCGATGAAAGACGCGTTCGACAAAAAGGGGTTCGACATTATCGGCATCTCTCGCGATAGCCTTGCCTCTCACGAAAAGTTCATTGCGAAACAGGAGCTTAGCATTCCACTCGCTACCGATGAAGACGGATCCGTATGCGAAGCCTTCGGTGTCTGGAAGGAAAAGAACATGTATGGCCGCAAATTCATGGGCATTGAACGCTCTACTTTCGCCATCGGCGCCGATGGCATGATTATTGAAAGCTGGCGGAAGGTACGTGTGAAAGGACATGCAGAAGAAGTGCTGTCTGTACTTTAACCATTTGTGCATCGAAGCAGACAAAGTTCGGGTGAACTTAGTAAAATTTTTTATCAATTGTGAGAAAAATGCGGCAACTTTCGGGATTTGCCCTTTTCGGGCGCGAACAAATTGCGTTAAACATTCTCGCGAGGGTGAGCTGTGGATAAATTCACGGCCAGTGTAAAAGTACCAACAGAGGCGGGACCGTCTATGAAGCGAAAGACGATGAAAATCGGGGAGCTTTTCAGTCGCCTGTTTCCGGAACGGCAAATTTACCATCGCAGCGGAGGTACCGTCCGCTACTTCACTGTCTCTCCCCTTCAACAATCAGTCCTGTCCATAGCGATCGCCGCCGTTGTCGGCTGGACGCTTTACGCCACGGCCAGCCTCGTCTTTATCCCGAACAGCACGCTTTCGGCTCAAGGCCAGCAACAGATCGACAAATATGAGCGCTGGGTGCAGGAACTTCGCGCACGTGACGCTCTCTCCCGCTCGCAGCTCGTTGAGCGCACCGAAGCCTTCCAGGAAGCCACTGTCAGTTTTGAACAGCGCCACCGCACCCTCGAAGTGATGCTGGATTCCCTCCGCAATGGCGGTGAGCTTGAAGTCGCTGCCCTTCGCGGGGATGGCAGCGCGCTCCTCGTCAACGCATCGATCGAAGAAGCAGACCGGCGCCAGGCCCGCACCAGCAGCGAATACCAAGAAGCGAGCACCGCAAATTCCGGCGTGCGCGGCCAGATCGCAGAGCTTCAGCGTGAACAGCAGGCCTTCCTTGATGAAGTCGAGGACATCGCCATTGAGCGTGCCGAGGCAGCGCGCGGCGTCCTCCGCCTCACTGCGGTTGGCACGAACCGTATCGCCGAGACCCGCGAAATGGGCGGCCCGCTCGTTCCATTCGCCAACCTAGCTTCCGGCAATTTCGACACGCCCGAAGAAGCCATGTTCGCTGAGCGCGTCTCACAAGTCGCCGCTCGCATGGAAGAAGCACGCTTCTATCAGTCCGTCGTCTCCACGCTGCCGCTGGCCGATCCGGTCGGCGTGCCATCGCGTCTGACATCGGATTACGGACTTCGCGTCGATCCATTCAATCAGCGCCCAGGCTGGCATAATGGCGTGGATGTCGGCGCCTATTGGAATGCGCCCATCACAGCGACGGGACCGGGCGTGGTCAGCTTCGCGGGCACCAAGTCGGGCTATGGCCGCATCGTCGAGATCGATCACGGTCACGGCTTCAAATCACGTTACGCACACTTAAGACGCATCAATGTCGATAAAGGTGATACAGTCGCGATTGGCGACGTTGTGGGCGCCATGGGCTCCACAGGCCGGAGCACCGGCCCGCACCTTCACTACGAAGTCTGGTTTAACAACAAACCATACGATCCAGTTGAGTTTCTGAGGGCAGGTAAACATGTTTACGAAGAATAAGGACGGCGCATCCGCACAGAGCTATGTGCCACCAGCGGATACGAGCAAATCAGCACCGAGCCGTACCGCGACCCGCTCTACAGGCGTCGCTTCCATCATCTGCAACGATATGGAAATCAAGGGCTCGATCAACTCCGAAGGCGCCCTGCACATTGACGGTGTCGTCGAGGGCGACGTGACTGCAGGCGACATCACGATTGGCGCAACCGGCAAGGTTATCGGCGAAGTGAAAGGCGAAGCGGTCAAGGTCAAAGGCGAAGTGCTCGGCTCTATCCGCGGACGCCGCGTTGAGCTTGAGACGGGCGCTCGTGTAGAAGGCGACATCCTTCACGCATCTCTCAGCATCCAGCCGAACGCCATTTTTGAAGGCCAGGTCAAACACGCCGAGGACCCGCTGAAGACGTCCGCGCCGAAGGCAGCACGTCCAGCCGGCAGCGACACGGCATCATCCACGACGAAGCCTGCTTCTACAGACAGCAAACCCGCCAGCACCACCAGCGCGCATGGCACTGCCCTGTCCTGATCAGGCAATGAATTGAAAAGTTTAGACGGCCGCGCGATTGCGCGGCCGTTTTCTTATGCGTCTTCGCTGCTTCCAGCAGACACATTGTGTGCGAGCGACGCGCTAAGGAAGCCATCGAGGTCACCGTCCAGCACTCCGCCTGTGTCCGATGTCTCGTGCCCGGTGCGCAAATCCTTGATCAGCTGATATGGCTGCAGAACGTAGGACCGGATCTGGTGACCCCAACCAATTTCCGACTTCGAATCGTGGCTGTCCTGCGCGGCTTCGCGGCGTTTCTGAAGCTCCAGCTCATAAAGCTTTGAGCGGAGCATTTCCCAGGCTTTCGCGCGGTTCTGGTGCTGCGACCGGCCCGCCTGACAGGCCACGACAATACCTGTCGGTTCGTGTGTGAGGCGGACCGCCGAATCCGTCTTGTTGACGTGCTGGCCGCCAGCGCCGGAGGAGCGATAGGTGTCCGTGCGTACATCAGACGGATCAATATCCACCTCGATCGTCTCATCGATCACCGGAGATACAGTGACAGAGGCAAATGAGGTGTGACGACGCGCCGAAGAATCGTAAGGCGAGATCCGCACGAGACGGTGAACCCCGGACTCAGACTTCAGCCAGCCATAGGCGTTCAGGCCAGAGATGAGCAGGGTCGCCGACTTGATGCCGGCTTCTTCGCCGTCATGCGCGTCGACTTCCTCGACTTTGTAACCGCTGCCTTCTGACCAGCGCACATACATGCGCCGCAGCATCGACGCCCAGTCCTGGCTTTCGGTGCCCCCTGCCCCGGCATTAATCTGCAGGTAGCAGTCATTGGAATCGGCTTCACCTGACAGCAGCGCCTGAAGCTCAGCTTTCGCTGCGCGCTCACGCGCCCGCTTCATATTGGCGGATATGTCGTTGATAAGGTCATCGTCGCCATCGGCGAGCTCCAGCAGCTCACGTCCGTCGGCCGCTTCCTGCTCCAACTCCTGGACTGTGTTGATCCCGGTCTCCAGCTGCTGGCGTTCAGCCATCAGCTTTCGGGCCTTTTCCGGGTCGTTCCAGAAGTCTGGTTGTTCTGAGAGCGCGTTAAGCTCGTCTAGGCGTTTCTGGGCGACGTCCCAGTCAAAGACGCCTCCTCAGCAGCGCGGAGGACTGCTCAATTTCGTCAATAAGCGAGAGAATTTCTGTCGACATAAGATTTTCTATGTTTTCAGTTCGTTACAGGGTGGCGGGAATGCACAAATCTGTAGCTCCGGTCAATAAATCCCACCCAGATTTTCATCGGCAATATCATCGCGGTCCTGCGCCTCCGAAATCCCGTTCTGGCCGAAACCTTCGGATGACGGGTCTGCAAGATCTCCAAAGACACCGCTGGACGCGCCCTGATTGCCAGAGATGGAGAAGCCGTCTTATTCATC
>DUBH01000032.1:89848-110446 GCA_012960415.1 Henriciella sp.
CCGCGCCCGGCTCTGTGCCTGGACGGAATGCCTCGACGATGATCTCACCCGAGCCAGAGGTCGGCAGACCGCCTGTGTCGTGATCGACTGAAACCAGTCGCACGCCCGGTGGAATACGGAACGGCATGGCCGGCGCATCCTTCAGCACCTCTTCCATGAAGCTGACAAAGACCGGCAACGCGACGGAACCGCCTGCTTCACCATTGCCGAGCGTCTGCGGCTGGTCAAAGCCGACCCAGACACCGACCACAAGGTCAGGTGAGAAGCCGTAGAAGAGCGCGTCGAAATAGTCGTTCGTCGTACCGGTCTTGCCAGCAAGCGGTTTGTTGAGAGCCGCAGCACGGCGGGCCGTACCACGCTCCACGACGCCCTCCAACATGTGCACGATCTGATAGGCGATGACCGGATCGATCAGCTGATCTCTATTGTCTTCGAGCACAGGTGGCTGCTGGCCTTCCCAGCTCTCGGCAAGACAGTCTTCGCAGGCGCGCTGGTCATTGCGGTAGAGCGTGTCGCCATAACGGTCCTGAACGCGGTCCAGCATGGTCGGCGTTACTTCCTTGCCGCCATTCACGAAAGCAGCATAGCCAGCCGCCATACGCCACGGCGTTGTCTCGCCAGAGCCAAGCGCCATGGCCGGGAAGCGAGGAAGATTGTCATACAGGCCAAAGCGCTCTGCGAGGCCCGAAATATCGTCCATGCCGATATCGACGGCGATACGCGCGGTCACCTGGTTGAACGAGCGCTCGAGCGCGGTCCGCATGGTGACTTCACCATAGCTGCGACCTGCCGAATAGTTTTGCGGCTTCCAGGTCGTGCCAGAACCTTCATCATAATAGACAAATGGTGAGTCCAGCATCTGCGTCGACGGTGTGTAGCCATTTTCCAGTGCCGCCGCATAAACGAACGGTTTGAAGGACGAACCCGGCTGGCGCATGCCCTGGGTCACGCGGTTGAACGGGCTCTTGAAGAAGGAATAGCCGCCAACCATAGCCATCACCCGGCCTGTATGCGGGTCGAGTGCGATGATCGCGCCTTCGACTTCTGGCACTTGCTTCAGGCGGGCAGATTCAGACGGGACCGAGATCCAGTCTTCCTCACTGCGACGTTCACCCTCCGCAGCAGGCTCAGCGCCCTCGCGCAGGGTTTCGGTGCGCTCGACATCGACAAGGATCACGTCGCCGCGCGCAAGGCCTTCGCCGCCATCCGGGCGCTCCCACCCGCGGGCCCAGCGAACATCTTCTTCAGGGATACGTGTCGTGCGGCCGTCATTGAGAATAATGGTTGCCGCATCGCTGGAGACTTCGCGCACCATGCCGGCTTCCCAGTCACCATAGCCAGCAGGACGTTCAACTTCCTGCAGCTGGGCTGGCACATCACCAGATGCGTCAATCGACGTGAACGGGCCGCGATAGGAGTGGCGACGGTCATATGCCTCAAGCCCCGACTGAAGCGCGGTCTGCGCGGCCAGCTGCATCTGAGTATCCAGCGTCGTGCGGATGGAGAGACCACCGCGTTCCAACGCCTCCTCGCCATACTCATCGATGAGCTCACGGCGAAGCTCCTGAACGAAATAGGTCGCGGCCGCATATTCAGGCCCGCGCAAGCGCTCGACGACTTCAAGCGGCTCAGCCTTCGCCTCTTCGGCCTGATCTTCCGTGATGTAGCCGTCCTCGACCATGCGGTTGAGAACATAGTCGCGGCGAGCCAGAAGCCGCTCTGGTCTGCGATAGGGATTAACGGTTGAAGGTCGCTGCGCCAGAGCGGCGAGGATAGCGGCCTCTGACAGGTTCAGCTCAGGCAGCGACTTGTTAAAGTAAATGAGCGCAGCAGAGCCAACACCATAGGCGCGCACGCCGAGATAGATCTCATTGAGATAAAGCTCGAGGATCTCGTCCTTGGTGAAGGTGTTTTCCATGCGGCGGGCGATGATCGCCTCTTTCACCTTGCGCTCGATGCGCTGATCACGTGTCAGCAGCATGTTCTTGGCGACCTGCTGGGTGATGGTCGAGCCGCCCTGAAGGTTGCCATCGCTCCCCGACAGCTTGACCTGCGCGGAATTGATAGCGCCGCGCATGATGCCGACATAGTCGAGGCCGCCATGCTCGAAGAACTTCTTATCCTCTGCGGCAACGAACGCCTGCTTCACATGGTCGGGAATGGATTCAATGGGCACGAAGACGCGGTGCTCATCTGCGAACTCGGCGATGAGCGTGCCATCGCCCGCATGCACGCGGGACGTGATGGGCGGCTCATAATCGGCAAGACGCTCATGCGAAGGCAGGTCGCGCGCAAGCGATCCGACCCAGACCATCAGGGCAATGAAGATTAGCGCGCCAATGATGAAGAGGCCGATCGCGACACGGCGCGCCAGCTTCCAGGTCAGATAGCGTCTCCAGACCGGCTGTTCACTCATACAGATTTTCCGTCCCTGCCCAGTATTGGATTTGCGATAGCCTCGCTTCGCACCATTAATTGTCGAGAGTAAGGCGTGCTGGCGGCAGACGGAAGCCGAAAGACGCTAATTTACTGCAGTGTGCGCGGCTGGACGGTCGAAATAGGCGTCGATCGCGCGTGCAATCGCCTTCGCAGAGCGCGCCCGCCCGTCGGCCGAAGCGAGCCGCGCCGCATCCGCGCGATTCGTCAGGAAGCCGACTTCGATCAGCACAGCAGGCACATCTGGCGCGAGCAGGACAAAGAAATTCTCCTGCCGGTGACTGTTGCGGACAATCGGCCCTGCAGAGGCAAGCTCCGGGATCAGGATCTCGGCGAAGATGGATGAATTGGTCTTCGTCTCGCGCTTGGTGAGATCAGTGAGGATGCTTGCCACCTCGCGGGAGGTGCCATCCTCAACCGGCAGTCGCCAGCCATACTTGCTTGACACAGGGTCGACGCGGCTCTGCCCCCGCGTGTTCAGCGTGTAGACGGTCGCACCGGCAACGGAATGGTTTGCCGCGGCATCGGCATGGATCGAGATGAAGAGATCCGCCCCCCAGTTGCGGGCCATCGTCACGCGGTCTTCGTGCTCGATATAGGTGTCGCCCTCGCGGGTCAGGTGAACCGTATATCGCCCGCTCGTCTCCAGCGCCGCTTTGAGAGACAGCGCTGTTTTCAGGACGACATCCTTCTCCCGCGTCTTGTCGGCGGCCAGAGCGCCCGGGTCGTGGCCGCCATGGCCCGGATCAATCACGATGACCTGCTTGGCTTGCGGTAGCGATGCTACGGCCATTTCACCCGCCTCTGGCACCTGCCCTCCCCCGAAAGCGGCGCGGCGATCGACGTCAACCGCAGCGTCCCGGTCGAAGCGGTCCGGCGAGACGCGAACAAGGTCGATGACAAGCCGGTGACGAGGATCGGACACGGTCGGCCCAATATTCAGGGCGCGGGACACGGTCACAGCATGGGAAAGATGAAACGCGATGCCTTTTGAGGAGACCTCATAAGTCGTCACGGCGCCGGCAGGCGGCGGCGTGTTGGCAGCGTCATCAATCTGGAAATCATGAAGATCGACCGCAATGGACCGCATGCCTGCATCACTGAGCGAAAAAATACCGTGGGCCAGTTCGCCATCGGCAGCCAACGTGATCCTTGTATACTCGCCCGCGCCTTCGACGCGAATCTCGTTTATCTCGGCCGCAAAGGCATGGCCGACCATGCCCGCAAGAAAGCCGATGATGAGAAAAATTGTTCGAAACATCTCGCCCGCAGCCTGCTGGAAATTGGATTAATCGCGTGGGCTCGACTCTGCACAGCCTTCATTAATCAAGCGTTTACTGTCGCTGCTTGCACTGCCTATTTTGATATTCTCTGATTTTATAGCTTTTCTTTAGTGTCGGCTTTCGGCATGGTCAGACGGACCTCTATTTGGAGGCCAAGACCATTTCCCAGATGGTATGCGAACGGAAACTACTCCGCGCATGGCCTGATCGGACACGGAACAACTTGTAATGTATCTTTCGCCACTGAAAGCAACGTCGAGACTAGCGCCTACTGGCGCGCAGACGCGCTGGCGCAGGATATCCCGTCACAACTTAACTGGCGTTCGCTGCAGCACGGTCCATTACCGCGCCGCGCCGCCAGATCACAAGGCGATAAGCTATGAGCAAATTGATGCTGATCGATGCGGTCCACCCGGAAGAGACCCGGGTGGCGCTCGTTTCGGACGGACGCGTAGACGACTTTGACTTCGAAACCGCAGGTAAGGAACAGCTAAGGGGCAACATCTATCTCGCGAAAGTAACGCGCGTAGAGCCATCCCTTCAGGCCTGTTTTGTCGAATATGGCGGCAACCGCCACGGCTTCCTAGCCTTCAGCGAAATCCATCCCGACTATTATCAGCTTCCCCAGGAAGACCGCGAAGCGCTGCTGCAGGATGCTGCTCGCGCCGCTGCTGAGGAAGACGAGGACGATGTCGACGATGAGCGCGACACCGACGAAGATGACGACGACAATGGCGAAGGCGAATCCGACGCCGATGAAGCCGCAGCCGAAGCCGCTGCTGCCAAGCCAAAGCCGCAGTCGAGCTCAAAGCGCTACAAGATCCAGGAAGTAATCCGCCGCCGGCAGGTGATGCTTGTGCAGGTCGTCAAGGAAGAGCGCGGCAATAAGGGCGCAGCGCTTACCACATTCCTGTCCCTTGCTGGCCGCTACAGCGTTCTCATGCCGAACACGCCTCGCGGCGGCGGCATATCCCGCAAGATCACCAATGGCGCTGACCGCAAGCGCCTGAAGGAAATCATGTCCAGCCTCGACGTGCCAAACGGCATGGGGCTGATCGTGCGCACGGCTGGCGCCAAACGCACCAAGACCGACATTCGCCGGGACTACGAATACCTCCAGAAGCTCTGGGACAATATCCGTCACCGGACCATGGAATCGATCGCGCCATGTATCATCCATGAAGAAGGCGGCCTCGTTCACCGCGCCATGCGCGACATGTTCGATAAGGACATCGAGGAAGTCATCATCCAGGGCCCGTCCGCCTATCGTGAGGCGAAAGACCTCTCGAAGATGATCATGCCGACACAGGCACGCAAAGTGAAACAGTGGAAATCCGCTGCACCGCTTTTCGTCTCTGAATCCGTCGAGGACCAGCTCGACTCCATCTTCTCCCCGACGGTGCAGATGAAGTCCGGTGGCTATCTCGTCATCAACCAGACCGAAGCTCTGGTCGCCATCGACGTGAACTCGGGCAAGGCGACCAAGGAACGCAACATCGAGCAGACCGCGCTGCGCACCAATCTGGAAGCGGCCGAAGAAGCCTGCCGCCAGATGCGCCTGCGCGACCTTGCTGGCCTGATTGTTATCGACTTCATCGACATGGAGGAGAACAAGAACAACCGGGCGGTCGAGAAGAAGCTCAAGGATTGCCTCAAGATCGACCGCGCGCGCGTGCAGTGCGGAAAGATCTCGCAGTTCGGCCTGATGGAAATCTCGCGCCAGCGCCGCCGCGCCGGTGTGCTCCAGGCAACGTCCGACCCATGTGAAGTGTGTAACGGCACCGGCCGTCGCCGCTCTGTCCCGTCTGCGGCGCTGCAGCTGCTGCGCGCGCTCGAGGCCCGTGCAGCTGGCGGCGGTCTTTCTTCCATCACCGTCCACGCACCAACCGAAGTTGCGCTTTACCTGCTCAACAACAAGCGCGAGGCCGTCACCGATATCGAGGATGTCGCTGGCTTTGCGATCTCGATCAGCTCATCTGACGAACTTCTGCCGGGCGACTTCCGCATCGATGCGGAGAAAGACCCGAACCAGAAGTCACGCCGCAATCGCAAGCAGGATCGCAGCCGCCACATCATTGGCGATGAGGATGACGATCAGCTGCCAGACGAGGCAGATGACGACGCCGCCGAGGACGATGCCGATGAGGCTGACGAGTCTGAGAGCGAAAGCGATAGCGATAGCGACAATGACGCTACCTCTGACGACCATTCGGACAATGACGATCAGTCAGGTGGCTCGCGCAAACGCCGTCGCCGTGGACGCCGTGGTGGTCGCCGCAGACGCCGTGAGCCAAACCCGATCGTGCCACTCGATGGCGCAGCGCTCCTCGATGGCCTCGCGCACAGCGCCCCGGCCATGCTGGACGAAACCCCGCCTGCCCTGCCCGATCCCGACGAGGCAAGCCGAGCCACGGCATCCCAGCCGCAGCTCGCGAAGACCGTCGCGCTCGATGCCGTCAAACAGGACGCGAGCGACAGCGATGGCTCGTCAGAAGAAAGCGGCAATGACGCAGAAGCCTCTGACGGTAAGCAGGATGAAAAGCCTCGGTCACGCCGGTCACGCTCACGCCGCAGAGGCGGAAAGCGCAACGGGAAGCCAAAGAACACTGAGGCAGATACCGACATGTCTGCTGAAGCGTCTTCCAGCGACGAACAGGCCGATGAACCTGAGGCCGCGCCAGAAGCAAAGCCGGAACCGGCTGAGGTAAAGGCGGAAAAGCCTGAACCGGTTGCCGAAGCGCCTGCTGCCGACGAAAAGGCTGAAGAGCCAGAGCCTGCGAAAACCTCAGCTGTTTTCGAGGAAGATAAGCCGATCGCAAGCGAACCTGTCCTGGTCACCGATGACAAGTCGGACGACCAAAAGGAAGAAGCGTCCAAGAAGGACGAGAAACCAAAGCGGCGCGGCTGGTGGTCCCTTCGCCGCTAAGCCGAAATCAGCCTGGTTGTAATCATTGCCCAATAAAAAAGCGTCAGTCCCCGGACTGACGCTTTTCTGTTTCGGTTGACCAGATTGATCAGGCGGGTTTCGCGTTTGCGATTCGCGTGCGTGCAATCTGCTCGGCCACTTCATTGGTCGGCGCATTCTGCTTCAGTGCTTCATCCAGCACCTCTTCGAGCGTCTCGATCAGCACGTTCAGCTTGCCCATCACCCAGTTGCGCGAATAGGCGCCCGAGATCTCGGCTGCGACATTGATGATACCGCCGCCATTGATGACATAGTCAGGCGCATAGAGAATGCCGCGGTCACGCAGCGCCACATCCATCTCGGCGATGGAAAGCTGGTTGTTTGCACCGCCAGCGACCACGCGCGCCTTCAGGCGCGGCAACGTTTCAGGATTGATGACGGCGCCGAGCGCATTCGGCGAGAAGATGTCGACATGCTGGTCGTAGATTTCGTCCGTCGCGACGATCTTTGCTCCCGTGCGGGCGCTCACCTCTTTCAGGAGCGCCTCATCGATATCAGTGATGATCAGCTCTGCGCCTTCCTTGGCGAGGTGGTCGCAGAGATATCCGCCAACGTGGCCAACGCCCTGCACCGCGATACGGCGGCCAGAAAGATCATCGCTGCCAAAGGCTCGTTTGGCGCTGGCCTTGATGCCGCGATAGACGCCGAGCGCCGTGATGGGGGACGGGTCACCGCTTGCGGCCTCACCCTGGTCCAGGCCGGCGACGTATTTGGTCTGCGTCGCGACGATTTCCATGTCCTTGGTACTGATGCCAACATCTTCAGCGGTATAGTACGTTCCGTTCAGGGACTGTATCGCACGACCGAAGGCCTCGAACAGGGCTGGTGACTTGTCCGTTTTGGAATTGCCCCAGATCACGGCCTTGCCGCCGCCCAGCGGAAGGCCCGCCATGGCGTTCTTGAAGCTCATGCCCTTGGATAGACGCAGCGCGTCGCGCAGGGCTTCCTCGCCGGTTGCATAATTCCACATCCGGCAACCACCTGCCGCAGGGCCAAGCGCCGTCGAGTGCACAGCGATAATGGCCTTCAGACCGCTCGCCTTGTCCTCGAACATGTGGACACTCTCATGGCCGTCGAAGGAAGGATGGTCGAACATGGATACTCTCCTGACTGTCTCGTCCCGGCCTTAGCGTGCTGGCCTGCACGGTCAACTGCTTCGTTCACTTGGCAGGTATGCTTGAAACGCCGGACGGCAGCTGCGCAGAAGGATCTTGCATGAAAGCCCACATATCCGCGTAAACTGTTTCGGCCTGCAGGTCTCTCAGCAGCATATGATACCCATTCGGGTAATAGGCTGTGCGCACATGCGGCGGCAGCACCTTCATTGTACGCTTCACCCCGGCAGGCGGGATGACGATATCCTTGGCCCCATAGGTGAGCAGCGTCGGCATGTCGGCCGGAAGCCGCGGCGCAGCGAGATGCGCCTCTTCCATAAGTGCGACGACGCCATAAACCTGATCGATCCGGTTGTCGGTCATCCGCAGCGGGTCTTCCATCATCCGGCGCAGCATCTCGACATTGTCTGACGGCTCGATCTTAACACCGCGCGGCGGACGCACGACCCAATTCGGCCTGCTATGGGCCGACACCCAGAGCGCGCCCCGGTAGAGCCAGTTCATAGATCCCCAGCCACGCAAGCCCGGCCCCGAGAGGATAAGGCGATCAGCGCCAACTGGCGGATTGTCCCCGGCGAACGCCGTCATCGACATCGCTCCGCCCATAGAAACGCCGACAATGGTCAATGTTGCGTCCGGATGGCGCTCACGCACCAGACGGACCGCCTGACGCAAATCCTCGCGCATCAGCTCCGGTTCAGGCCAGATCCCTCGCTTGAGGGACCGGCCGAAGCCGCGCTGGTCGTATGCGTAGGTCGTGACGCCGCGTTCTGCGAACCAGGGCGCCGCCATATGGAAGGCTTCTGCATAGTCATTCATGCCGTGCACGCCGACGATCACATGGTCTACGTCATCGCCGTCCGCCTTGCCCGGCCAGACGGTCAGCCCCAGCTGCGCGCCATCAGAGCTGACAAAGGTCGACTCATCCGGGACCAGTTTTGCTTCGACAGGTTGATCAGCCATGAGCGCGCCCTGCATCTTTGGCGTCGCGCAGGCGCATAATCCAAGCAGGAGAAGATAGGTCAGCCATTTCAAAGCAGGTCTCGCACTTTCCGTCGGAGGACGGGCAGTATGTCCGTCTCGAACCATGGGTTTTTCTTCAGCCAGGCATTGTTGCGCCAGCTAGGATGGGGTGTCGGCAGGATACCGGCCTCAAGATGTGTGCGCCAGTTACGAACCGTTTCAGTGAGTGTCTTTGAGGCTGCCTGCCCGAGATGCCACTTCTGCGCATATCCCCCGATCGCGAGGACCAGTTCAAGATCCGGCAAACGCTCAAGCAAACCGGCCCGCCAGGTGGGCGCGCAGACCTTCATCGGCGGCAGGTCGCCACCATTCTTGTCATAGCCCGGAAAACAGAACCCCATGGGTGCGATGACAATCCGCGACTCATCATAGAACTCGTCCTCGCTCACCCCCATCCAGTCGCGCAGGCGCACGCCGGACGGGTCCGCGAATGGCTTTGACGAGCGGTCCGCCAGATTACCGGGGGCCTGGCTCGCGATCAGGATGCGAGCACCGGGCGCGGCCCGGACAATCGGGTTTGGAAAGCGCTGCATCTGGCCCGCGCAAATGCGGCAGGCCCGTAATTCCTCAAGATAGGTATTCAGGTCGGCGCTCACTTGGGCCAAGATGGACGCTCAACGCCCCAAGACAAGGAAAAGCGCGCATGTCCGACCCGGTAGACCTCGTCATCGACGCCCGTCCCCGCGACCTTGGCGGCGGCTTCAAGGTTCGCCGCGTCTTGCCATTCCATAAGCGCCGGATGGTCGGGCCTTTCATCTTCTTCGATCACTTTGGCCCCGTAGACTACCCGCCCGGCAAGGGCTTTGATGTGCGCTCGCACCCGCATATCGGCCTTGCGACCGTCACCTATCTCTTCGAAGGCGCCATTGCGCACAGGGATACGGTTGGCTCTGACATCACTATTCGGCCCGGCGCGGTGAACTGGATGGTTGCAGGCCGCGGTATCGTCCACTCAGAGCGCACACCTGATGAGGAACGCGCCGCTGGTATGCGCATGCATGGTATCCAGACCTGGGTCGCCCTGCCGAAAACGCATGAGGACTGCCCACCATCCTTCACCCATCACCCAAAGGACACGCTGCCTGAGTTCGACTTGGGCGGCGCACGCGCGCAGCTTCTTGCAGGCGAAGCATGGGGGCATCGCTCTCCCGTCGAGTTTCCATGGGGCATCTGGTATCTCGGCCTGACTGCGCCAGACGGCGCAGACTTCGAGATCCCCGGGGACGCCGCGGATGAACGCGCCATCTATGTAGCCGGGGGCTCAGTCCAAATCGCCGGAACGAGCTACGGCGACGGCGCCATGATCATCCTGAAGGCTGGCGAGACGGTACAGGTGACCGCTGCCCCGGACAGCCACCTCATGCTGGCGGGTGGCCAGACCATGGACGGGCCGCGCCTCATCGACTGGAATCTCGTCGCAAGCCGTCAGGAGTTGATCGACGAGGCACGCGAAGGCTGGACCGCATCGATCGCGGGCAACTGGAAAAATACCCGCTTCTCGCTGCCCGAAGGCGAGGACGAATACATTCCCCTGCCTGGCTCTGGCTGAGACAGAAGTGACTGCCTCACCCGCTTTCTTGTGAGGCTCGCGCGCCTGTGTCACAACACCGCCAGATCTTAAATCAGGAGTTTTTGATGATGCGTACGTTCTGGCCCGCCGTTTCTTTGCTTGCCCTTGCCGCCTGTTCTGACCCGGCCACCCCTGTCGACGAGGCGGACACCAGCCAGTCTGATGCGAGTGTCGAGGCAGAAACCGAAGACATGGATCAAACCGCGTCCTTCGAAGACTCTGAGCTTATCCTGCCACTTCCGGAAAGCACGTCCACTGAGATCACCGCTGAAGACATCGGCACACGCGTCGCAACGCTCGCGGACGATGCCTATGAGGGCCGCGGCCCGGGCAGCGAAGCCGGCGAGAACTCTGCCCTCTGGATCGCGCGCGAAATGGAACGCGTCGGGCTTGAGCCAGGCGGCGAGAATGGTGGCTGGTTCCAGACCGTCGGCATGGTCGAGCAAACGCTGGACGAGTCTGCCTCTGGCCTTACGATCAATGGCCTTTCCTCTGGTGAGCCAATGGAACTCACCCTGAAGGAAGACGCCGTTCTCTGGACCAAGCATCAGGACGAGACCGAGCTCTCCTTCAACGATTCTGAGCTGGTGTTCGTCGGCTATGGCGTGGTCGTCCCGGAATATGACTGGAACGACTATGAAGGCCTCGACGTCGAAGGCAAAACCGTCGTGATGCTGGTCAATGATCCAGGCTTTGCGCGTGGTACCGACGACCTCTTCAATGGCCGCGCCATGACCTATTATGGCCGCTGGACCTACAAGTTCGAGGAAGCCGCCCGTCAGGGTGCAACCGGCGCCATCGTGATCCATGAAACCGAGCCAGCCTCCTATCCATGGGAAGTCGTTCGCAATTCCTGGTCCGGCGCACAGGCTGACCTCGTTCGCGGTGACGGCGGCGCAAGCCGTACGACCTTCGAATCCTGGATCACGCGCGACGTCGCTGAAACCCTCTTCTCTGACGCGGCGCTCGACTTCGAAGAGCAGAAAGCTGCCGCCATGGCGCCGGGCTTCGAAGCTGTCGACATGGGCGATCTCACCGTGTCCGGCAATATCGTCCAGACCGTGGACACGATGGACTCCCGCAACGTCGTCGGCGTCCTGCCGGGCACTGAGCGCCCGGACGAATATGTCCTCTTCACCGCACACTGGGACCACCTCGGCAAGAAGAGCGGCGAGCGCACCGGCGCACCAACAGAAGACTTCTATCAGGACGACATCTTCAACGGTGCTGTCGACAATGCGACCGGCTCTGCCGCGCTTCTCGAGATCGCCGAAGCCATGGCGGCAGAAGAGCATCCACGTTCCGGTCTTTTCGTCTCCGTCACGCTGGAAGAATCCGGTCTCCTCGGCTCAGCATACTACGCTGACAACCCGACTGTGCCGCTGAACCAGATCGTTGCCGGCATCAACATGGACGGCATGCTGCCCGTCGGCCGCACCAAGGAAATGGTCGTCGTCGGTTATGGCGCGTCCGAGCTTGAAGATATCCTCGAAGCCAAGCTGGAAGCTCAGGATCGCGTGGTCGAACCAGACCCGCGTCCGGAAGCAGGTTCCTTCTACCGCTCTGACCACATCTCCTTCGCCAAGAAGGGCGTGCCGATGCTCTACGCAGATGGCGGTATCGACAAGCGCGATGGCGGCATTGCCGCTGGCCGCGCCGCTGCCGACACCTACACCGCGCAGCGCTATCACAAGCCGATGGATGAGTATTCCGAGGACTGGAACCTCGAAGGCATGGTGGAAGACGTGACCGCTCTCTACGAGGTCGGACTGGAAATCATCAATTCTGATGAATGGCCGACCTGGTATGAAGGCAATGAGTTCGAAGCCGCCCGTCAGGCCTCACTCGCAGAAGCAGACGGCGAGTAAGTCTTGCTTTCTTACCAGCATGGCTATCATGCCGGAAACAGGGCTGACGTGTTCAAGCACGCAGTCCTGTTTTCAATTCTGAACATCGCCCGGCAAGCGACCCATCCGTGGCTCTACATGGAAACCCATTCGGCTGCCGGGACGTATGACCTCTCCGACAAGCTGTCCCGCAAGACAGCGGAGGCTGATCAGGGCGTCCTGCGCCTGCTCGCTGACAAGAACCCGCCATCGCTCATCAAGCCCTGGCTCGACCATGTGCGCGCGGCAACGCCTGCAGCCTACCCCGGCTCCCCCGCAATTGCCCGCCATTGCCTCGGCGAGAATGACCGCATGGTCTTCTTTGAGCGCCACCCTGCCGAGTACGACAAGCTCGTAAACAGCCTCGGCGACGACAAGCGCACGCGTGCAATCAAGGAAGACGGCTATAATGGCGCCCTGCGGCTCCAGCCGCGAAGCCGCGAACGTGCCTTCGTCTTTCTCGACCCGAGCTATGAAACAGAACGGGACATGGAAGAACTCGCAGGCTGGTTGCCCCGCGCCATGAAACGCTGGCCGAAAGCGATTTTCCTCGTCTGGCTGCCGCTCTTCAAGGATGAGCGTGAACTTGAGTTCGGCCAGTTTCTCTCCAGCCTCGACTTCGGCTTTGTTGCCGGCACGCGCTGGAATGAGGACAGCGACAAGGACTCAGCGCTCGATGGCTCTGCCATGATCGGGCTTCGGACCTCGCCAGCTATGGGCAGGCCTGCTTTCGAGATTGCTGAACAGCTGGACGCCTACTGGTAGGCTGCGTCACGACGATCAGGCGACGTCGCGCTCGATCGGACCGATCCACTCATCATCATCGCTTGGCGCTGCGCGAGAAGAATTCTTGCCGATAGCCGATGGCGGCAGGCTCAGGATTGCCGTTGTGCCGACGCCGACGCGGGATTTGAGGACCACGTCACCGGACATGAGGCGCGCCAGATGCCGGCAAAGCGTAAGGCCGAGACCGGTACCGCCATGGTCGCGGTCAAATTGGCTGTCTGCCTGGTAGAAAGCCTCGAACACTTTTTCGAGCTTGCCTTCCGGAATACCGTGACCGAAGTCACGCACGGCAATGAACGGCGCTCCGTCAGCATCGACGCCAGCCCGGATAACAATCTTCTTGCCCGGCTCATTAAAGCGGATCGCATTGGTCACTAGGTTGATCAGGATCCGCTTGGTCGCCGTCTCATCGGCGTAGAGCGAGGCCAGCTTTGCAGACACGCTGACGTCGAACCCATCGGTCGAAGCCTTGCCCTCAAATCCGGCAGCAAGCGTGATGGCTTCTGACAGAAGCGCACGCGTATCGAGCTCCACAGAATGGACCGGCATCCGCTCAAGTCCCACCTTGGAATAATCGATAATGTCATTGATGAGCTTCAGAAGATGCGTACCGCTCGCATGGATATTGTCGGCATATTCGCGCACATCATCAGGTGACAGCGATATCTTGGATTCGCCGGTCATCAGCTTGGAGAAGCCGAGGATGATGTTCATCGGCGTGCGCAGCTCATGGCTCATCGTCGACAGGAAGCGGCTCTTGGCTTCGTCTGCCTCGACAGCTTCACGCTGCGCCTCGATCAGTTCGCGCTCGCGCGTCTTAAGCGCCGTAATATCGGTATGAACGACGACCGCTCCACCCTTGCCCGTCTTGCGGCTCGAGCGCATCAGCCAGCGGCCGCTATCGAGCAGCACGGGAACGCTGTCTTCGCTCTCTTTCGAATATTCAGGCTTTTCGCTCGCAAACCAGTCGCGATGGCGCGCATTGGCGATCAGGAGCACATCGTTCGCATCATAGAAGGCGAAGGCGTCGTTGGAGGATTCAATCGCATCGGCGAGGCGTTCACGGGCCCATTCGCTCTCGATGCTCTGCTCCACCATCTCGAAGATGTGGCGATAGTTGCGAAGCCCACCAATGATGAGTGCCGCCATGAAGGACAGGGCTAGCAGCGTGACTTCGAGCGCAAAAGGCGAGCCAAGCGCGATATTACAGGCCAGCATCATGGTGACGCTGCCAAGCAGGAAACGGCTACCGACGCGCGCCACAGGACCGAGGATCGACATCGTGCCCGCGCTCATGCCGGCAATGACGATACAGATGAACAGGTTGGCGAGATCGTTCTCGGAATGGAAGGCCAGCGCCGACGCACCCCAGATCACACCCAGAAACAATGATGACCATTCAGCCTTGCGAAGCAGTTTGACCGAAACGCGTGTTAGCCCGCCACGCTTGTTGATACTGCGCGCGCCCAGCCACTGCATCGAGGAAAAAAGCAGAACCGGCGTAAACCATAACGCGACGCGCCAAGGCTCAACATACTGCAGGAACGCAACCGAATAGATAAGGCCATTGACCAGGTTGATGATGGCCATCGGGACCAGCAACCTGACCATGAGGCGCTGCATCTCGGCATACACGCGCTCTTCCGATGCCGAGCTGGGCTTTGGCAGCGTCTTGAAGAGGGTTTTCGCCCAACTGGAGGACCGAGACGAATTATCCATTAGACTGTCTGGCTATCAGAATTGTCTTAACCATCGGCAAACACACGGTTTCTAATCATAGATTGCTCTGTGAATGCTGATCAGCGATGGATTAGCTGCTGAATCACTGCAATCTCTGCAGTAATGGGCGCGCAGCCTCTTGTAGACTTCCCGCGAATTCGGGGCGTGAATGACAGAACGCATTGCAATCATCGGTGGTGGACCAGCCGGGCTAAGCCTCGCCCGATTACTGACGGCCAGGTCCGAATTGGACGTCGCGGTTTTTGAGGCTGCTCCTCGCCCCGGTGGCAAGTCCTTCTCCTTTGTGCAGGGCGATGCCGTCGTGGAAATGGGCACCTGTTACACGACAAGAGCCCATCGCATCGTGCTCAACTGGATGAAAGAGGCAGGCATTGCGCTGAAACCTTTGCGCGAACAAAGCTTCGATGACGAAGACTTCCTCGACTATGTAAAGCGCGGCGCAGGTCCATCCCTCCCCGCCCAGATCCTTCGCTTCCTCGCTGACCGGCGCAAGCTGATGAACAAGCTGAAGCGTAAGCCCATCGCGGACGCCGCCGCAGCTGAAGCCGCACAGACGACCTCAGAATGGCTGCGCGCCCGCTACCTCCACAAGATCGAGCGCTTCATGTATCGCTCGATGACCAATCTCGGCTACGGCTTCGTCGATGAGACCCCTATCGTTCAGGCGATGCGGTGGAATGATCTCGACCTCATCCTGACCGGCCTCCTCAAACAGCTACAGATGCCGGTTGAGGGCTGGACAGCCTTCTGGGAACGCATTGCCGAACCGCTGAACGTGCGCACATCCACTGCGATAACGCGCGTCGAAAGGGTCGATGGCGTTGCCCGGCTTCATGCGAGTACCGGTGAGACATTCGAGGCCGACCATATCGTCTGCGCCATTCCGATAGACGATTTCGTGAGGCTCGCTGACGCCCCTCTCGAGGATGAGACATTCGCGGCTGAAGCTATCGATTGGAATGGCTACACCACGACGCTGGTCGCAACGCCTGAGAAATTCACAGCCAGCGATGTCGCCGCCTGGAGCCGCGCGCTTACGCCAGGCGCCCGCACCGGCCAGATGATGTCAGCCCGCTATGACGGCTACGAAGCGGACCTCGGCGGCCACCTTTACCTCACGGGGCAGCTCAGCGGCGACTATTCCGATCCGGAACTTGAGGAATTGCTGCGTGAGGAAATCGCGCGAGAGGGCGGCGAGATCGCGAACATCGTTCTGCAACGTACCTGGAAATACTTTGCCCGCTACAAACCCAATGCGGTGCGCGGCGGCCTTTTATCCCGGCTGGAAGACATGCAGGGCAAACAGAACACCTGGTACACTGGCGCAGCTTTCTCCCACGAAGCGGTCTCGAACATCGTGAACTATAATGCCCGTCTGGCGCGCAAAATGCAGGCTGCCCTGACATCGTGACCCAGGCGGAGAATGCGCCATGAATCTTTTCTTTCGACTCGTTTTCGTTTTCCTGCGCGCCAGCTTTTCGGGCACGCGCGTCAGCCTCTTCGACACGACGCGCATTCGATCACGCGTGATGCTGACGGATCAGGACATGTTCGCGCACATGACAAACAGCCGGTACTTTTCATTCAGTGATCTGGCCGTCATCAATTACATCATCAGGACCGGTACATGGCCAAAGCTGAGAAAGCGTGGATGGTTTCCCGTCGTCTGCGCTGAATCTGTGACGTTTTCCCGGATGCTGAGCTGGCGCGACCGTTTCGAGATCGAGACACATCTTGTTGGATGGACTGACACCTATATGTGCCTCCAGCATGATTTCATTCGCAACGGAAAGACCAGCGCGACGGTGCGAATCATCTCACGCTTTGCCAGCCGTAAGCGCGACCGGGTCACCATGAATGACGTGGTTACCTATCTCGGCGTTGAGCGCAGCTCGCCTGCCCTGCCGACAGAGTTTGAGAATATGGTGGCAGACGTCGAGGCGGCGCGTCAGCACCGGTCTGGCGATAGCGCTGCTGCCTGATAGGATCGTTGCGGCACAATTGCCGCGGCAAAGCGCCGATCATCGACCTATATTGTTGATTTACCGCCTTGGCCCGGAGATCCGATATGCACTTACTCGCCCTCGCCGCGCTTGGACTTGGCATCGCCTGCCTCATCGCTGCCTATCGCGTCTGGCGACGCCAGAAATAACAAGGGAAAATGGTGGGCGGTCACAAGATCGGACGTACGATGTGCAATGCAAAGAGCGTAGCATTTTCGCAAATCAAACAGAATTCCATAACAAATTCCGAACCCGATATTGTTCCGCTTCTGTTCCGGCGCAATACTGCGCGGCTAGTTGACACTTAGATTTTATCACTTAGCGATTCGAACAGTTCTTGAAGCTGCGCTTAAAAGGTTGCCGCTTTTTTCCATCGAACTCTGCCGGATTTGGATAGGAAATTCATTATGACGCGACCGAATGTTCCTGAGCTTAATACTTGGCCTCGCAATTTGAGTATGGCGACAGGCGGCGGCCTTTCAACCTCCACGGGCGGGGGAATGTCCACTTCCACTGGTGGAGGCGCGTCGACTTCAACTGGGGGAGGTATGTCCACCTCAACTGGCGGAGGAATGTCCACCTCGGCTTATGGCGGTTTGTCTACGTCGACCTACGGCGGTCTGTCCACCTCGACCTATGGCGGCCTCTCTACTGCCACCTACGGCGGTCTCTCCACTGCTACTTATGGCGGCCTCTCAACGGCTACCGGAGGCGGCATGTCCACCTCATCGTCGAATGTATACCGAAGCAACATTCCACCTTGGCCGGTTTTTTTGCGGGAACTTGAATGCCGGGGGTATCAGCAGGCTTCTGACCTTATACGACGATACTTACCTGCGTTTCTTTGGCCCGAGAACTTCTTCTGAACGAAGAAGTGCGTTGTTCCGCACAAAGTCGAAATTGTCGACCTATTTGGTTGGGTAATGAGCTAGCAAACTCTTCAGCGGGACGCCAAAGAAAGCAAATAGCAAACACTAGGAAGAGCGACTTATGTGCAGCGTACTGTGGTGCAGCTTTTCGTGGGAAGCGTTCGCCACTTTAGTCACCGGTCTTTCAGCAGTAATTGGCGCAGGGTGGATCGGACACAGGCAAATGGGCATTACCCGCCGCCAAGTCGCATTGGAGGAGCTAAAACTGCGCGCAGACCTCTATGACCAAAGAATGGAAATCTACAGCGCCACACGCGAATGGTTCAATGCGTTTCTCCAAGAAGGCAAAATTCCTCAGGATGAGCGCCGGCAAAAATTCATTGACGCGGTTTATACTTCGGAGTTTTTGTTTCGCCCCGAGGTCTCACAATCGCTCCGCACATGGTACGATTTGGGAGTGAAGCACGCGATGCAAACCGCGACGAAGAAACACGACGACGCATTGCATACAAGTAAGCAGCTAACAGATGCCTCTAATACGCTTCACGAGTTGTTCGGGCCAGACATGCGTGTTGGCGACCCAATATCTTAGAGTACTGGCTTGGCCCGTTTATTTGCGACCGCGCATCATCCCAATCCGGCGCGCACGAAAGACGCGCGAGGTTTTTGCCTCCAAATGTTGTTGCAGAACATTTAGGTCGTGTTTTTCCGCCGTAGTGGTCGGCATCGATACGCGAACCGCAAGGCAGGCTCTCCTCCGAGTACGCACCGCATCTACAAAGTCCTCTACGCTCCCGTAATCGACACTTCCCCAGGCGCAACCCAAAAGAAAAGTCGCTTAGCGGCGATGACGTGCCGGCGCTTACCACACGCCAATAGAGAATATCCGAACCGATAAAAAGGTGACAGGCTCCAATTGCCTACTTAATTGAGCCAACACGAAAAAAAGCTTGTTAAATGATCAAAGACAAAGGGTCAGGCTTGCGCCTGAGCCTTTGTGAAAATGGTGGGCGGTAACGGGCTCGAACCGCTGACCCTCTCGGTGTAAACGAGATGCTCTACCAACTGAGCTAACCGCCCCTCGCGCGACTTTTGCTTCACCCTTGCCAGAAATGCAAGACGGCCCCTGTAGCATCTCTGCAGGGGCCGTCTCTTCAAGAGTTATTTTGGACGTCGAGGCCTAATGGCGGACAGTTGCCTCGCCATCGCTGTCGCCAGGCTTGCCGGAAAGCGACGCCTGCAACGCGGCTTCATCAGCGTCAGACCACTCGATCTCTGACAGTGGCTGGACGAGGGCATGTGAGAACACCTCATTGATGTCCGTCACTGGAACAATCTCCAGCCCATCTTTCACCACGTCCGGGATCTCATCGAGGTCTTTCTCATTCTCCTGAGGGATCAGCACTTTCTTGATGCCGCCGCGCAGGGCCGCGAGAAGCTTCTCCTTGAGACCACCAATCGGCAGGACGCGTCCACGCAGGGACACCTCGCCCGTCATCGCCACATCACGGCGCACCGGATTGCCTGTCAAAAGCGAAACAATCGCTGTCGTCATGGCGATGCCCGCAGACGGACCGTCCTTCGGCGTCGCACCATCCGGCACGTGCACGTGGATGTCGGTCGTGTTGAACTGGCTCGGCTTGATGCCGACCATGACCGCACGCGAACGAACCAGTGAGCTTGCTGCCTGGATGGACTCCTTCATGACGTCGCGGAGATTACCCGTGACTTTCATTGTGCCCCGGCCAGGCATCTTGACCGCTTCGATGGTCAGCAGGTCGCCGCCGGCTTCGGTCCAGGCCAGGCCCGTCACCGCACCGACCTGGTCCTCGTCATCTGCGAGGCCATAACGGTGCTTACGCACGCCAGAGTACTCATTGAGATTCTCAGACGTGATGGTGATCACGGTCTTGTCGCTCTGCGCGATCTGCCTCACCGCCTTGCGGGCAAGCTTGGCAAGCTCACGCTCAAGGCTACGGACACCGGCCTCCCGCGTATAATAGCGGATGAGGTCGCGGATCGCGCTGTCGTCCACCTGCCACTCACTGTCTGCCAGGCCGTGATCCTTGCGGATCTTCGGGAAGAGGTGGCGCTTAGCGATCTCCAGCTTCTCGTCCTCGGTGTAACCAGCGATACGGATTACTTCCATACGATCGAGAAGCGGCTGCGGCATGTTGAGCGAGTTCGCCGTCGTCACGAACATCACGTCCGAAAGGTCGTAGTCGACTTCCAGATAGTGGTCGTTGAACGTCGAGTTCTGCGCCGGGTCCAGCACTTCGAGAAGCGCAGACGCCGGGTCGCCGCGATGGTCCATACCCATCTTGTCGATCTCGTCGAGCAGGAAGAGCGGATTGCCCGTCTTCGCCTTCTTCATCGACTGGATAATCCGGCCCGGCATGGAGCCGATATAGGTCCGGCGGTGACCGCGGATCTCGCTTTCGTCCCGCACGCCGCCAAGCGACACGCGAACGAACTCACGGCCCGTCGCTTCAGCAATCGACTTGCCGAGCGAGGTCTTACCGACACCTGGAGGGCCAACGAGGCAGAGAATCGGGCCTTTGAGCTTCTTCGTCCGCTTCTGCACGGCGAGATACTCAATGATCCGTTCCTTGACCTTCTCGAGACCATAATGGTCTTCGTCGAGCTGGTTCTCGGCCTTGTCGAGATCGGTCGAGATATCCGTGCGCTTGCCCCAGGGCAGCGACACCATCCAGTCGAGATAATTCCGAACCACGGTGGACTCAGCCGACATCGGGCTCATCTGGCGAAGCTTCTTCAGCTCCTGATCAGCCTTCGTGCGGGCTTCCTCGCTAAGCGGGGCCTCGCGCAGCTTGTCTTCGAGCTCTGCGATCTCGTCGCGCTCGCCTTCAGGGGAATCGCCCAATTCACGCTGAATGGCCTTCATCTGCTCATTCAGGTAAT
>DUBH01000032.1:110456-124211 GCA_012960415.1 Henriciella sp.
GGGCCTTTTCCTTGGCTTCCGCGGAGAGCTTGGTTTCGTTGATCTTGTCTTCCAACTCGCTGGCTTCGTCCCGGCCGTCTTCGCCTTCGCCCAGCTCCTTCTGAATCGCCTTCATCTGCTCATTCAGATAATACTCGCGCTGGGTCTTCTCCATCTGACGCTTCACGCGGTTTTTGATCTTCCGCTCCATCTGCATCATGCCCATCTCGCCCTCCATGAGAGCGAAGACCTTTTCGAGGCGCTCACGCGCATTCGAAAGCTCGAGCAGTTCCTGCTTGTCGGAGAGTTTGACCTGCAGCTGTGACGCGACAGCATCAGCCAGTTTCCCGGCTTCGGTGATCTGCGAAACCGTCGCCACAGACTCCGGCGGAATCTTGCGGTTCAGCTTTGCATAGTTTTCGAATTGGTCGATGACGGCTCGGGCGAGTGCCTGCACTTCACCCGTATCGCCCTCTTCGGGCTCAACGAGCTCGACATCGGCGTCGAAATAGGTGTCGCGGTCATTGAACGACACGATACGCGCGCGCGACGAGCCTTCGACGAGCACTTTCACTGTGCCGTCTGGCAGCTTCAGCAGCTGCAGTATCGTTGCGACCGTACCAAGTGCGTGTACGTCCTCGCCGGTCGGCTCATCAGTCGATGGGTCTTTCTGCGCAACGAGCATGATCTCGTTCTCGCCTTCATCGACCATTTCCAGCGCGGCAACCGACTTGTCCCTGCCGACGAAAAGCGGAGCGACCATGTCTGGAAAGACCACGATGTCCCGGAGCGGCAATACTGGGAGGGTTTTCTTGGGCATTCATGCCTCCTCTAAGGAAAATGGATCCTGCTCAGCAGCGATCCGGCCGGGCGTCATATTACGTTCTGACGATTCCGACCTTCTGAGAATGATGTGGCAACAAAAACGGCCTGTTCAAGCAGTGTTGAACAGGCCGTCATGTCGCAATTCCTGTGGTTTTAACGTCAGGACGCTTCGCTTGGCTTGGCCTGCTTGGCGTGAACATAGAGCGGCGCGGCATGACCCTCCACAACTTCACCATTCACGACAACCTCATCGACACCGCGCAGCGTCGGCAGGTCGAACATCGTGTCGAGCAGAATGCCCTCCATGATGGACCGCAGGCCGCGTGCACCAGTCTTGCGGGCAATCGCCTTACGGGCAACAGCTGTGAGGGCTTCCTCGGTGAAGGTCAGCTCAACGTCTTCCATGTCGAAGAGACGCTGATACTGCTTGAGCAGCGCGTTCTTCGGCTGGGTCAGGATCTCGATCAGCGCTGGCTCGTCGAGGTCTTCCAGCGTCGCGATGACAGGAAGACGGCCGATGAACTCTGGAATGAGGCCATAACGCTGAAGGTCTTCAGGCTCTGTATCGCGAAGCACTTCGCCCACGCCGCGCGCATCAGGGTCCTTCACATCGGCGCCAAAGCCGATGCGGGTGCCTTCACCACGCGAGGAAATGATCTTGTCGAGGCCGGCAAACGCACCGCCTACGATAAACAGGATGTTTGTTGTATCGACCTGGAGGAATTCCTGCTGCGGGTGCTTGCGACCGCCCTGCGGCGGCACAGCCGCGACCGTGCCCTCCATAATCTTCAGAAGCGCCTGCTGGACGCCCTCGCCCGACACGTCACGCGTGATGGACGGATTGTCTGACTTGCGCGAAATCTTGTCGATCTCGTCGATATAGACGATGCCGCGCTGGGCCCGCTCGACATTATAGTCGGCAGACTGAAGCAGCTTCAGCACAATGTTCTCGACGTCCTCACCGACATAGCCGGCTTCGGTCAGCGTCGTCGCGTCTGCCATGGTGAATGGCACATCCAGGATGCGCGCCAGCGTCTGCGCCAGCAGCGTCTTGCCGCAACCGGTCGGGCCGACAAGCAGGATGTTCGACTTTGAAAGCTCTACCCCGTCAGAGGAGGAGGCGTGCGAGAGACGCTTGTAATGGTTGTGCACGGCGACCGAGAGAATGCGCTTTGCATACTTCTGGCCGATCACATAATCGTCCAGCACGTCGCAGATTTCGCGCGGGCTCGGAACGCCCTCTTTCGATTTGAAGCCTGCCGCCTTGCTCTCTTCACGGATGATGTCCATGCAGAGCTCCACGCATTCATCACAGATGAACACGGTGGGGCCAGCGATCAGTTTTTTGACTTCGTGCTGGCTCTTTCCACAGAAAGAGCAATAGAGCGTATTCTTTGAATCGCCGGAGCCGTTTTGCTTGGTCATGGCTACCTCTTATCTTGGGAGCCTTTAACGCACGATTTATGCCGCGCGAGAAATCCCTCTAGACAACAACATTATTAAGTGGGCCGTGTTGCGCAAGTGCAGATGCACATGCGGTCTGCCCTACTTCTTTTCTTCGTCCTTGCGGCGCTCATAGACCTGATCGATCAGGCCGAACTCCTTGGCTTCCTCAGCCGTCATGAACGTGTCGCGGTCAAGCTTGCGCTCGATCGTGTCATAGTCCTGACCAGTATGCTTCACATAAATATTGTTGAGGCGGCGCTTCAGCTCGAGGATTTCCTCTGCATGACGCTCAATGTCGGTCGCAACACCGCGGAAGCCGCCAGATGGCTGGTGAACCATGACGCGCGCATTCGGCAGCGCGATCCGCATGTCTTTCTCACCGGCCGCCAGAAGCAGTGAGCCCATGCTGGCTGCCTGACCGATACAGACGGTCGAGATCGGGCAGCGAATATATTGCATCGTGTCATAGATCGCGAGACCGGAGGAGACGTATCCGCCCGGGCTGTTGATATACATCGCGATGTCTTTTTTCGGGCTCTCAGACTCCAGGAACAGGAGCTGCGAAGTGATCAGCGCGGCCATGCCGTCGTCAATACCGCCCGTCACGAAGATAATCCGCTCTTTCAGCAGCCTCGAGAAAATGTCGAAAGCGCGCTCGCCGCGGCTTGTCTGTTCGACAACCATCGGGACGAGATTGAGAGCGGTGTTGTAAGGGTCGGTGTTCATATAACGCGTTTCCAGCCTGGCTATAGTCTGTCGAATTTCCGGACTCTGTGGTCGCAGAGAGTCCCATATTTGTCTACTGCACTCTGCACGCAAGAGCTGTACGCACCTAATGACCATCAGGCGTTAATATGTGGAGAACGTCAATGCGCGGCGGGCGTGCAAAACGCATCGGAATAGCCGTCATGCCTGTCCCCGGCGTTACGAAGACCTGCGTATAGCCCAGATCGTACAGGCCGTGATCGAAAGGATAGCCGGTGGGAATGACCGCCTGAACCAGACGAGGGATGCGTATCTGTCCGCCATGGGTGTGGCCAGACAGGATCAGATCTGGTGACACGCCGCCATCCAGACGCACCGCTGTGTCTGGATTGTGCGCCAGAAGAAGCAGCGGCGATGACGTATCTACGTCTTTGACCGCGCCAAAATCCTGACGCCCTTCCCAGAGATCTGAAACGCCGGCAACGACCATACTGGCCTCCCGGACATCCAGGCGTTCCGCGCGGTTTTCCAGTACGCGGATACCGGCGGCCTGCAGCGCTCGCTCAAGACGCCCATCATAGTCCGGTCCGGGAAAGCCGACATCATGATTGCCAAGCACCGCATAGACAGGAACGTCCAGCCGAGCGAAGGGACGGAAGGCTGCCTCGATCTGCTGGTCGCTCGCATCGAGCGTGAAATCACCGGCAATGAAGACGACATCAGGCGCGATCGTTTCAATCTTGCGTGCGATGCGATCAACAGATACCGCGTGCCCAAACTGCCCGATATGCATATCGGCCACGAGCACGGCCCGGACCGGCACGGCCGACGACGCACCGTCGCTCAGGTCAATTGTTGTCTCCTGAACCAGCAGGAGCCGTGGCTCGATGAAACGCCCATAGAATGGCAGCAGGGATAGAAGGAAAAGGAGAGACGTCACGGGCACCCTCACCAGACGTGCCCTGATCATCCTGAAAATGCACCAGGCGGCAAACGGAAACCAGATGTAACTGATCCAGTAGATTGCCATGATGTCCTCCCCCAAAAACAAACGCTCCGGACCCTGAAGTCCGGAGCGCTGCATTCACGTAAATGGGTCTATCGACTAGACCTTGTAGTACATGTCGAATTCGACCGGGTGCGGATGGAGCTGGATACGCTCAACGTCTTCCATCTTCAGGTCGATATACGCATCAAGCTGGTCATCGTCGAAGACATTACCCTTCTTGAGGAAGTCACGGTCCGCATCGAGGCTTTCGAGCGCCTCACGCAGCGAGCCGCAGACCTGTGGAATGGACTTCGCCTCTTCTGGCGGCAGGTCGTACAGGTCCTTGTCCATGGCGTCGCCCGGATGGATCTTGTTCTCGATACCGTCGAGGCCTGCCATGAGAAGGGCCGCAAAGGCGAGATACGGGTTTGCCGTCGGATCCGGGAAGCGGGTCTCGATACGTTTTGCCTTCGGGTTGGAGCCGAAAGGAATACGGATCGATGCCGAGCGGTTGCGGGCCGAATAAGCCAGCATGACCGGAGCTTCGTAACCCGGGACCAGACGCTTGTAGGAGTTGGTCGCAGGGTTGGTGAGCGCGTTCAGTGCCTTGGCGTGCTTGATAATGCCGCCGATATAGAAAAGGCACATCTCGGAAAGGCCGGCATAGCCGTCGCCTGCGAACATCGGCTTGTCGCCGTCCCAGATGGACTGGTGGACGTGCATGCCAGAACCATTGTCTTTGAAATAAGGCTTCGGCATGAAGGTTGCCGATTTGCCATACTGGTGCGCCACATTGTGGATGACGTACTTATAGAGCTGCAGGCGGTCTGCCATTTTGGTCAGCGTCGAGAACTTCATGCCAAGCTCGTGCTGGGCAGGCGCCACTTCGTGGTGGTGCTTTTCCGGCTCGAGGCCGATCTCACCCATGACGGCAAGCATTTCAGAACGCATGTCCTGCTCGGAATCGATCGGTGGGACCGGGAAGTAACCACCCTTGGTGTGCGGGCGGTGGCCCATATTGCCGGTCGGGTATTCCTTGCCTGTGTTGAACGGCAGTTCGGTCGAATCGAAGGAATAGCCCGTCTTGTTCGGCGCAGTGTCCCAGCGGACATCATCAAAGACGAAGAACTCTGCTTCCGGGCCGAAAAAGGCGGTCGTGCCGACGCCGGCCTGCTTCAGATAAGCTTCTGCCTTCTTGGCGGTCGTGCGTGGGTCGCGGCCATAGGCCTGCATAGAAACCGGATCGAGAATGTCACAGAAAACCGCAAGCGTGGTCTGCTGGAAAAACGGGTCGATGATCGCGGTGCTGGTGTCCGGCTTGAGCAGCATGTCGGACTCGTTGATCGTCTTCCAGCCGGCGACGGACGAGCCGTCGAACATCTGGCCTTCTTCGAAGAAATCCTCATCGACCATGCCTTTATCAAAGGTGACGTGCTGCATCTTGCCGCGCGGGTCGGTGAAACGGAGATCGACGAACTCGACGTCCTTTTCCTTCATCATTTTAACGAGATTGTCGGCCATTGAGCCCTCCTGTTGATTTGTTTGTCTTTTGTATTGAAACGCGCGCCTGGCTACAGAGCGCCGTCGCCCGTTTCACCCGTACGAATGCGAACCGCTTCTGTCACGTCTGAAACGAAAATCTTACCGTCGCCGATCTTTCCGGTCTGCGCGGCCTTTGTGATGGCCTCGATAGCGTTGGGAACGCTCGCATCCGATACGACGAGTTCAAGCTTGAGCTTGGGAAGGAAGTCGACGACATATTCTGCGCCCCGGTAGAGCTCGGTATGTCCGCGCTGGCGACCGAAACCCTTGGCTTCTGTAACAGTCATCCCCTGCATGCCGACACCGTGGAGCGCTTCTTTTACGTCATCGAGCTTGAACGGCTTGATGATCGCTTCGATCTTTTTCATCGCCTTGCCTTATCCTTCCTGTCAGGTGTTCGCGCCACACCTATCAGCGTGATTGCCAAGGTCGATTGCTTGAGCGCGCGGAAGCCTCTTCGCAACCCCCTGCTGCCCATTTTTTTGGCGGCGCTGCACAGAAATCGGTCGCGCGATAAAGACCAAAAGTGACGCCTGCGTCATTGTTTTTTAAAGGCTTCGGCATTATACTTAGATATCATCATCACTAGCGACCTATCCTGATCCATGACGACGACCAGCTTTTATATCGACCCAGCCCGTGAAGTGCCCCGCCTCCAGCCTCTGAAGGCCTGGCGGCACATGAAAAAGCTCATCGCGAACAAGGAAGATACCGAACAGGTATTCGAGATCATCGAGGCCCTGAACGGCAAGGCCGCCTATCGCGATTTCGAACGCTTCATGGCGACCCCCGCCGGTCAGGCCGAATACGCAAAGCGCATCCACCTGCCGCCGATCCTGGATAATCATGAGCCGCTTCACGAACTTCCGGAAGGCAGCGTTGGGCGCACCTATGTCGAGTTCATGGAGCGCGAAGGCCTGTCGGCTGCTGGACTGGTTGCTGAAAGCGAAAAACGCCCCGGCACGCTTCGCCGCCATAAGGATGACCTGCTCTGGTACGGCAACCGCCTGCGCGACACCCACGACATGTATCATATCCTGACCGGCTATGGCCGCGACGCCCTCGGCGAAGCGACCCTGCTTGGTTTCACCCACAGCCAGCATGGCGGACTTGGTGTCAGCTTTATCTGCTTCATGGGCGGACGTCAGATTGCAAAGCGCGTTCCTCGCGAAGCCGATATACCTGGCGTCATCAAGGAAGGCCGCCACAACGGCAAGACCGCGAAGCGCCTGATAGAGCAGGACATCATTTCCCTGCTCCCCCGCCCTCTCGAAGAAGTTCGCGAGGAGCTGAACATCAAGCCTCCAGTCGCCTACTACCGCGCGCATGAAGTGATGCGCGAACACGGTCTCGACCCATATTCAGACGGTCTCTAGCGCAGCGCCTGCCTGACCGGTTGTTCTGGAACTGATTTCATTGGATGCTGGTTGCCCTATCTGGCGACCCGCCAGTTCATTCAATCAGTTCGGGGCAATTCATGATCTATTTCGTCAGACACGGTGAAGCTGAAGCTGGCTGGGGCACCGCGCCCGATCCGGGTCTCTCTGCGCTCGGCCTCAAACAGGCCGAAGCGGTTGCTGCCGAACTGGACAAGCATTCTGTCAGTCAGCTTATCGCAAGCCCGATGCGCCGCTGCCAGGAAACCTCACGCCCCTTCGCGACCATCTCCGGTTTGCCGGTCGCCACTGACCCGGCCGTCAGCGAAATCCCGACACCCGAAGGTCTCAGCGACCGGGTCGAATGGCTCCGCGGCTTCATGGCTGGCACATGGGACGCCGCACCGTCTGTGGTTGCCGATTGGCGCAGCGATCTCATTTCGCGCCTCGCTTCAATTGAGGACGAGACGGTCGTCTTCTCTCACTTCATCGCCATCAACACGATTGTTGGTCACCTCGAAGCAAGTGACCTCGTCACAAGCTTTCGACCGGGCCACTGTTCGGTGACAGTCCTTAAGCGGGACGGGTCCAAGCTCAACGTCGAGAAGCGCGGAAGCGAGGCGGCAACTAAGGTGCTCTGAAAAACACTGTCAGAAACACCGCCAGTACACCGTTACTGCACCACGATTTTCCGGGAAAGGCGCTGCACTCTCCCGGAGGAAAGTATCAAGAAGGGCAAAGATGACGTCGTCCACCCCCGAGACCAATCACCCCGACCTCTGGCTGCCCGACTGGCCATGGCCAGAAGCAGATAGCCACAAGCACAAACGCGGCTCGCTCGGCGTGGTGACAGGCCCGGCCGCCTCCACCGGCGCAGCCCGTCTCGCTGCGCGCGCTGGCCTTCGCATTGGCGCAGGCCTCGCCACCCTCTTCTGCCCACCGTCCGCGACACTCGTGAACGCTGCGCATGAGACAGCTGTCATGATCAAGCCTTTCAGCACGCCAGAGGCCCTTGCAGAACTGGCATCGAGCTCGAAATGCGTCCTGATTGGCCCTGCTGCTGGCATTAATTCGGCGACCCGCGAGAACACGCTCGCCGTCCTCAAATATGCAGGTTCCAGCGTCCTCGACGCCGATGCGCTGACCGTCTTCAAGGACCGGCCCGAAGACCTCTTCAACGCTATCACACTCCCGGCCGTCATGACGCCGCATGATGGCGAGTTCAGCCGCATCTTTCCGGGCCTTCTGGACCAGTATACGCGCGCCGAGGCCGCCGGCGTTGCAGCTGCGCGCTCAGGCGCCGTCGTCCTTCTGAAGGGCAGCGAGACCCTGATCGCCGCCCCAGATGGCCGCCTCACCGTGAACAAGCACGCCTCGCCTTTCCTTGCGACAGCAGGCAGCGGCGACGTACTCGCCGGCATGATTGCAGGCCTCATTGCGCAGGGTATGGAGGCGCACCGCGCTGCCTGCGCAGGTGCCTGGTGCCATGGAGAGATCGCGCGCCGTATCGGCCCTGGCCTCATTTCAGAGGACCTTCCGGACGCCCTGCCCGGCCTGCTCAGCGAATTTTATGCAAGACGCGCTTGATAGGCCCAGCCTGCGCCAGTAGGAGACCACCTCTGGCCGAGGCCCACATGCGGATGTGGCGAAATTGGTAGACGCACCAGATTTAGGTTCTGGCGCCGCGAGGCGTGGGGGTTCAAGTCCCTCCATCCGCACCACTTCACAGCGAGCGCAAAGCCGCCTCCGCGGCAGCTTCAGCGCATGTGAAATTGCTTCAGCGCCATGCATGGACAGTCCAGACACGCTGTGACATACACCGCCGCTTCTAGGAAAAACCAACGCCAAAGCCTGAAGCCACAGGGCTAGACGGCATAAGGAATGACAAAATGGAATGCACCGAAACGTCTGATGGCCTGAGCCGCATGTACAAGGTCAAGGTGCCTGCCAGCGAGCTCAAGGCACGCCTGGATGCGCGGATCGAGGAGATCCGCCCGCAAATGCGCCTTAAGGGCTTCCGCCCAGGCAAGGTGCCTGCCTCCCACGTCCGCAAGATGTTCGGCCAGTCCCTCATGGGCGAAGTCATTGAAGCTGTGATGAAAGAGACGAGCGAGAAGGCGATCACTGACGCTGATGTCCGCCCGGCTTCGCAGCCAGACATGCACATGGAAAGCGACATGGAAAAGGTGATCGAAGGTCAGGAAGACCTCGCCTACCACATGCATGTCGACATTATGCCCGACTTTGAGCCAGCAGACATGTCCGGCATCACCATCAAGAAGCCAGTCGCTGAAGTCGACGATGCGCAGCTTGAAGAGACGCTCGATCAGGTCGCCGAGAACAACATGAAGTTCGAGCCGCGCGGCAAGACCGCGAAGGCGAAAGACGGCGACGCAGTCGTAATCGATTTCGTTGGCAAGATTGACGGCGAACCTTTCGAAGGCGGCGCCGCTGAAGGCCACACGCTAGTGCTCGGCTCCGGCAGCTTCATTCCGGGCTTCGAGGAACAGCTGGTCGGCACAAAGACCGGCGAGCAAAAAGACGTCGAAGTCACCTTCCCTGAGCAGTATCAGGCCGAGCACCTGGCCGGCAAAGCGGCTGTCTTCGAAGTGAAGGTCAACGAAGTTCGCGCGCCGAAG
Organism: Henriciella sp.; assembly: GCA_012960415.1. Taxonomy (GTDB): domain Bacteria; phylum Pseudomonadota; class Alphaproteobacteria; order Caulobacterales; family Hyphomonadaceae; genus Henriciella. Next base: position 119,957 of record DUBH01000032.1, read on the forward strand.
AAGCCGGACATCGACGAAGAGTTCGCCAAGGGCCTTGGCATCGACTCGCTCGAAGAGCTAAAGACCATGCTGAAAACCCAGCTTCAGCAAGAGCTCGACAATGCGTCCCGCGCCAAGGCAAAGCGTCACCTCCTCGACGCGCTCGACGAGAAGCATGACTTCGACCTGCCGCCGAAAATGGTCGACATGGAATTCGACCAGATCTGGCAGCAGCTGCAGTCCGAAATGGATGCCGGCCGTGTCAGCGACGAGGACAAGGAAAAGTCCGAAGACGAGCTGAAAGACGAGTATCGCAAGATCGCAGAGCGCCGCGTACGCCTCGGCCTCGTGCTCGCCGAAATTGGCCGCATCCAAGAGATCAAGATTTCCGAACAGGAAGTCCAGCAAGCTCTCATCCGCGAAGCCCAGCGCTATCCGGGTCAGGAGCGTCAGGTGCTCGAGTTCTTCCAGAAGAATGAAGGCGCTATGGCACAGCTGCGTGCGCCGATCTACGAGGACAAGGTGGTCGACCACCTGCTCGAGACCGTAAAGGTCGAAGAAGAGAAAGTGTCCCGCGAAGAGCTGCTCAGCGACGACGAGGAATAGTCCTCGCGATCGACTGAAATCAAAGAAGCCCGGTCCCAAGAGGCCGGGCTTTTTCTTTAGTGGGTGCCTAGCCGGTCAAACTGCGGCTGCTCTCTGCCACCAGACTGCGAGACGCGGGTGCAGTGAGATTTGACGGCACGGCGATGTCGACCCGCTGGCTCCATTTCCCCGGCTCTATCTCAACCGGTACAGAGATTTCATCCCAGCCAATCGAAACGGTCAGCAGATACGTACCGGGTTCAAGTGCATCGAAGCCGAACTGCCCAAATGCGGCGGTCCGGTGCTCGATGGGCACCAGCCCCTCCTGCAATGGCGTAAGAGACACGGGCTGAGCCTCAAGACGGGCATCCCCCCTGCCCGGCCGCCCATTGCCGTCATGGTCGATGAAGACGCTGCCGGTTATCTGGCCCGGCAGTCCAATATCTACATCGCGCTGAGATGGGTCAGCGGCGTGAAGGTTTCCGGCGATAGGCGCTATCATTTCAATGGCCCGAGCCTCGACAGACGACGCGCTGACACGCACGATCGCCTCGGTGTCTTGCGTCAGACCTTCAGGCTCGGCGGCTGCTATCTGCAACGCAGACTGAGAGACCACAGGCTTAAGCGGCTGTACCTCAACAGGCGGCGCACTCACTGGCGTGACGTCCGTCTCCAAGACACCCGGCGCCGACACCAGCTGAAGTTCTACAGCGTCAACGCTGTTCTCTCTGGAGCCCGTCATCGTTTGCTGCTGCGCCTCCAACAAAAACGCTCCCCAGGCGTCCTGACTTCTCCAGTCGGCTGGCTGACGCGGTCCGACAAGGCCCGGAGCGATCCGCGAGGCGCGCGCGCGGGGCACCTCAGATCGGATAGCCAGACCACCTGTGAAAAGCTCGGTCATGGCCGCATCAACGAGCGCGCGATTGCCGCTATTGACGCCTGATGGCCGCAAAGAAGACACAGCTTTTGAATTGAGAACAGGCGTGCCGAGGGGCCCCAACTCTGAAGCGAACGGCTGACGCACTTCGGGCTGAGCAGGCCTTGCCATGGCGGGTGCATGCACAGTTGCTGCGAGAACAACGAGCATGGTCACTACACTTTTGAGGAGCCGAAGCTGCATATCCATCCGTGCGCCAAAACTACCTGACTGAGGCCCGGTGCGCACCGGCGCACATGCCTCAATCTGTCCCACTTCAGGGACGACCAGCCGCCTGCTATCAGCGGAACGTAGTCGAAGAAGATTAAAGGCGCGCTTCGGAAAAGATTGAATTCAAGCGATCAGGCACTCGACCGCCGTCAGCCAAACGTCTCGTGCTTTCGCACGAATACGGACCCGATATTCTAAGGATTAGGCCTCAAGGACATGTTTTTACGCATATTTCTTGCATCAGGCGCAGCTTTTCTTGCCGCCTCGTGTGATCGCACGGCATCTCCAGACGGTCAGGAGGCTCCACAGAAAGAGGTAGAGTCGGCAGCCAACGCAATCGTGCCGGCCACTTCTTATCAAGCCGCGTTTGACGTGCTGCCAGCCCCTTATTCACAGGCGGATTACAGCCTAGGCCGTCGTACATTCAAGAACTGCCAGTCCTGCCATACGATCACTGAAGGCGGCCGGCATTCGGTCGGACCCAACCTGCATGGCATCTTCGGACGCACCGTCGGGACCGCCGAGGGCTTTCAATATTCGAAAGCACTGGAAGCTGAAGACTTCACCTGGACGCCAGAGCGGCTCGAAGAATGGCTGGACAATCCCCGCGGTTACCTGCCCGGCAATCGCATGACTTTTGCTGGCGTGCACCGGCCTGCCGACCGCCACGCGGTCATTGCCTATCTCATGGTTGAAAGCGGATATGCGGCCGAACTGGAGAGCGGTAGCGCACCACAACAGTATGCGCCCGCTTCAGAACCGGCGGGCGACGGAGACGAATAAGCCAGCTTCTTCGAACTCTCCGCCAAGCTCAATCAGCGAGCCCGCCGAAAAGTCGTAAGCGCCGCGGCGTAAGACGTATTCAAACTGATGTTTGAGCGAGCGCGCATTCTCCGAACCCTGGTCGAGCCAAAGCTGGTTCACGAGCCAGATATTGCGCGCGACCTCCCGGCCATAGCCCGCCTCCAACCGGTAGCGCTGGCAACCGTCTGAATGAGCGCGCATCGCTGCTTCGGCAAACCAGAAGCCGTACCTCTGTCGGTCTTCACTCTGACGTGAAAAGGAGTGGGCGAGACCCGCGCGCGCTTCGCCGCCCGTAGACTGACAGCCGGAAGCCCCTCCAATCGCCTCGCCCTCGAGAATGCCTACCTCCGCTGAAGCGACCCAAGTATCGGACAGGGCAAAGCTCCGCCGAGCCGTCGTTCGCCAGCCACTTGCCTCAAATTCCGAGAAATCATCGAAAGTAACGCGCTCATATTTGGCGGTCACGGTCCATCGGTCAGAAAGACCAAATTCGGCGTAAAGATCTGTGCGCCAGCCTTGGAGCCCCTCAACCTCGGTACGGTTGAGCGCCGCACGGGTATAGGCCGCCTTCTCAGGCTGCCCCCAGGGCGCGGCTTCGGCGCTCGCCACAAAAACAAGCGCCGCAAGACAAGGCATAAATCGAACCATTCGCGGAGAGCTATAACGCCCTCCGCCAAAGGTTGAAGTATTTTCTAGAGACGGAAGCGGATCTGGTCGGACCAGAAGCGCTCAAGGCGCGAGACCGTCTTGTTGAGCTGGGTCAGGTCCATCGGACGAACGCTTGCCGTTGGCTCAAGAGCATCTGCCTGCTTGGCAAAGAGGCCTTCAACACGCTTGCGGACCTTGTGGCCACGATCGGTCAGGCGTAGGTGAACGGTCCGCTTGTCAGCTTCCGAACGCGTCTGGACGAGGTAACCGCCTTCCTGAAGTTTCTTGATATTGTAGGAAAGGCTGGTGCCAGCAAAGGCGCCGCGAGCACGCAGCACGGAAGCCGGGGTTTCGCTTTCGCCAATCTCATAGAGAAGGAGAGCCTGAACGCCCGTCAGGTGACGCTCACCGCCACGCTCCAGGTCGTCTTTGACGACATCGTGGAGACGGCGATGCGCCTGCTCCAGAAGCGAAAGGGATTTCAGGAAAGATTCTGCGACCGTATCTTCACCGGCCACTGCTTGTGCAGCGTTGTTCATTGTAACCACCATCATCACTCAACTTTTGTTGTAGTTTGAACAGAGTTACGCCCTTCTCCCTGATATTTCGTTAATCATGGGCTGCCGCGAGGGTCTATTCGTTAACAAATCCCGGGCATATGGTTAATATCCGGCGTTGCTCGCAATCTGACAACCAGTCTCAATGATTGGTAAACTCTTGTGGGGCAGGCTTTTATCTTGCCAACGCAAGCTGTGCGAAGGTGAATTCAGGAGCATTTGAGAGTATAGACTGCTTTGTAAAGACACGATGATGCACTCGGACCTCGAAACACCCATGTCGGATCAATCGGATCAACGCAATTTTCCGCGCTTTGAGGTCAACACCTCAGGGACGCTCATCCTTGAGACGGGCTTCAAGATGAATTTCGTCGTGAAGGACATGTCTCAACGCGGCGCGAAGATCCTTCTCAACAAGACGTCCATCCTTCCTGAAGCGTTCACGGTGGAAATTGTCAGCCCTGACCGCACAAAGGTGAAGCGCTGCGAAGCCAAGCGCCAATGGCAGCGAGGCCCCCTGGTCGGTATCCGCCTG
>DUBH01000032.1:124299-125047 GCA_012960415.1 Henriciella sp.
GGAAATCGAGTAAGCTCGTGTTTGTCCGTCCGTCTCATTCTTCTAACTTAGATTGTCTGACACGCGGCTTCTGCACTCTTCGCGCCGACGGGCCTCCTGTCAGAAGAAGCGCTTGCTGACCACGTTCTTGAAGAAGATCTGCTCGCATCCATAAAGGCAGGTGAGCTCAACGTCGCCGAATTCAAAGGCGACGGCGTTGTCGGCTTCAGCCAGTTCACGAAGATGGGCGACGATCTCTATCTGCAGCAGATCTCCGTGCATCCGGGCTTTGGCAAGCGCGGCATCGGACGCCAACTCATGGCCGAGCTTGATACACACGCGGAAAAGTCCCGGGCGAAGCAGATTACGCTGTCTACTTTCCGGGACCTTGCCTGGAATGCGCCTTTCTATGCGTCGCTGGGCTTCACTGAGCTGCCCCGCAGCGCATACGCCCCTTACATGACGGCGATCGAGACCTCGCAGGCACCTTTTATGGACATTTCGAAACGCGTTTTCATGAGAAAATCCGTTCGCAAAAGCACAAAGCGCGCTAAGTAGCGCGGTATGACTTCGCCATTCCCGCAAAGCTATCCGTCCACCCGGCTCCGCAGGCTTCGTCAATCGGCCTGGGTCCGAAACCTTTCATCCGAAAACCATCTGACACCCAACGACCTCATCTGGTCCATGGTCGTGCATGATGGTGATGAGCCGACCATTCCCGTCGGCTCCATGCCGGGCCTGTTCCGGTTGAACGTTGCAGAAGCGGCCA
>DUBH01000033.1:0-6380 GCA_012960415.1 Henriciella sp.
CCCTTGTCAGGAACCCCTTTAATCAGCGGGGCCGGGAGAGTGGTGGGTACCGATGGAAGAAGTCTTTCATCTCGACTAGCTGATCTTGGGTACGTGTCCCAAAGCCATTGAAATACGATCGGCAGCCGATGCGATCAGTGCAGGCGCATCATCCACCGAAATCTTGGTTCGCCGCGTGACGACAAACGGGACGGTCAGACTAGCGACTGCGGATTCGCTGGTGGAATCAAATACCGGCGCACCGATGTCTGTCACGCCGTCCACCATGCGCGACGGCATGCAGACATGCCCGTCTTCGCGTATCTGTATGGCTTTGTCCTGCAGCGTGGTGAGGTCGGCCTGCGACGCCCCGCCTGCCTTCAGATGTTCCAAAATGCGGATGGCCTGCGCTTGCGCGGCAAAGGCAAAGAGAACAAGGCCAGAGGCGGAATGGAGTATGGAGCGCCGGTGGCCGAGCCTCACGCTGAAGCCAACATCGTCAGGGCTTTCGGTTCTCGCAATGACGACGATCTGGTCCGAGCTGACCACGGCTAACTGGATTGATTGCATCATTTGCGAAGCGAGTGCGGACATTTCCGGGAGGGCCGCTTCATGCAGGTCGCGTTTGGGCGGAGAGCGCATTCCAACCTCGAAAAGACGGTTGGACAGCTGCAGCTTCTCCGGATCCTCCGTTCGCTCGACATAGCCGCGCATCTCCAGCACCACAATCATCCGGTAGATCTCATTCCGCGAGCGCCCGATCGTGCGGGCGATCTCGGCAATGGAAAGAGGCGTTCGGACGCTTGCGAGGCATTCGAGAATATCAAGGCCCTTTTCAAGGGCCGGCGCTTTATAGGGGGCGTCAGTCATTGAGCGGGTCGCCTGCTATCTGGGGGCTCTGTTTTGTATATGAACGAGCGGTGTCTATCCATATGTTCTCTGCGCAGATGCTAACCCGGCATTTCAGTATCAGCCTTTGAGGCCGAGCATCTGCCTTGCCGCAACTTCTGCGGCATCGAGGGAGTCTGATATTTCCTTGACCGGATCAGACTGCCGATCTGACGATATCCATTTTTGATAGGCAAGGTCCGTCGCGGCCAGCAGGAGACGCACAACCAGATCGGGCCGGTAGTCCTTTTCCCGGTGCCGCCCGAACTCCGCAGCAACGAAGCGTCCGAAAATCTCGGCCTGGTCGGTGTTAAAGGTGGCTGAGGCAAAGGCGAGATCGGCGTCCGACTGCAGGGCGCTCCAGAAGGTCGCTTCGGGCCTTTTCGCTTCAGTCAGCGTTTTTGCCCGGTCGAGAGCCTCTGCCCTGAAGAAAGCAAAGAAGCCGGTTGAGCCGCGTGCGTCGAAAGCACGCTTGCGAAGGGCGTCTGTGCGGTCCTGGACCAGCGCCAGCGCCAGTTCGGCCTTCGACTTGAAGTGCATGAAGAGCGTGGTGACATGCACGTCCGCGCTGTCGGCAATCGCCTGCATGGTGGTGGCCGCATATCCTTCCTTACGAAAATGGTCGCCCGCGGCCTTGAGGATCGCGGCGCGGGTGCGGCGGCGGCGTTCTGTTCGGCGCGGATATTTGACCTTCGGTTGCTTCATGGATGCGTCTGCGCTTCCTCGCGATGTGCCGGATTTCGGTGTCTTTGCCATATGTCGTCTCGTCAGATTGCAGCGAAGCGGCTGTGGCCTCTGTGCCGGTATGAATTATGGGGCACATCGACCATCACGGCCAATGACATCGGATGCACTCCGTTCATCTCTCCAGCAGCCAAGCCCCCTTCAAGCCCCATCACGGCGCTCCCTTTGGCGGCGACAGTCCTTCAGCGCGGCGGCGTGCCAGCTCATCCACCGCATGCTGATGGTCAGCGCGGCTGACCGGATAGAAGCTCATGATGAAAAGCGCGATTGTCACAAAGCCCGCTATCGAGAGCGCGAACACAATGGCGAGCTCATTGGTTGTCGTAACGTCGACGACGCCAGGTTCGGCATCCTCGGGAAATCCGACCAGCGTCAGAAGCAGGCCTGAGACCAGGATGCCCATGCCGGAGACCGTCTTGTTGACGAATGTCGTTGCCGAAAAGATGAGGCCCTCGGACTGGCGGCCTGTCTTGAGCTGTATCTGGTCGGTCACATCGGCCACCATGGAGGCTGTAAGGATCGCCGCTGCGATGACGGCCATCACGGTCACGGTCGTGAACACAAATAGCAGGGGCACAAGGGCGTTGCTCTCGTTGGATGGAAAGAGGCCGATCAGCCGCAGTCCGACAGGCACGACGATGGACAGCATCGTGATGAAATAGAGCGTCAATGTCGTCCATTTCTTGCCGAAGAGTTTTGAAAGTGGAAGCACGACCAGGAACGCCAACACAACACCTAGAAGGCCGCTCGATGTAAGCAGGGCAATCTCTTTTGACGACAGCTCCCAGAAGTAGGTCTGCATGTATATGTTGAGTGCCGCGCTCAGTCCGCCCGACATAGACCCGAAAATGCTCCCCAGCAGAAGCGGCGCATTTGTTCGGTGAAACAGGGTCGCAAGCATGTTGCGCACGGTTTGGAGAAGCGGCTCTTTCGGAGGGGGCGGCGGCTCCACAAGTGTTGAGATGCGGCCATGCGTGCCAACCGTTGAGACCAGGATGGAGATGGCCATGAGCGGCGCGGCTATGGCGGCATATTTCAGATAGCCTGACGGGTCCAGAAGCCCGCCCGGCGCGGTCGGATCGTCAGCAAATATGGCGCTGAAGACAAAGACGCCCATCAAGATGCCGCCAACGACACCAAAGAAAAAGCGATACGCCACGAGCTCTGTTCGTTCGTGATAGTCTTGGGTGAACTCGGCCAGCAGCGCCGTCGACGGAATTTCATAAACGCCGAGGGCAATGCGCGTCCCGCTGGTCAGGACCAGTAGATACACAAAGAGCATTGTGTCCGAGGCCCCAATCGGCGGTGACCAGAGCAGAAAGTAGAGAAGACCGACGGGAACGACCGACGCATACATGAAAGGATGCCGCCGGCCCCACTTGCTGCGAACGCTGTCCGACCACTGGCCAACGACCGGGTCAAGAATGGCGTCGGCCACCATGGCGATCATGATGGCAAGACCCACCCAGGCCGCCGGCAAGCCGACGACCTGGTTGTAGTAGATCATCAGGAGGACATTGAACCCATTGTCCTTGATGCCGAACGCGACGGTGCCGAGCCCATATACAATCTTGGTTTTGAAGGGCAGTTTGCCCGCCTTCCGGATGGCGTTGGTCTTCATGCGTCAGCTAGAATTTTAGCTGGAGCTGGACGCCATATGTGCGCGGTGGTGTCAGGTAGAGGATCTGTGACACGCCGGCCGGCTGCAAACTTAACCTCCCCGTCGCCCCGTCAAAACCCTGCTCGTCGAAGACGTTCTTCACATATGTCATCACCTGAACGGTGTCGCTCGGATTGCGCCACAGGCCGATAAGGTCGACCTGGTCGTAGGCCGGGGTCTGTGTGTAGGAGCGGTTGAAGACGCCGTGATAGGTCTCGTCGCGCCAGGAATAGTTCCCCGAAAGCGTCACGTCGCCATTTGCGCCCAGCGGGATGTCATAGCTGACGTTGAGACCGAACTTGTGCGGGATCGTCCGCGGCAACATCTGGCCTTTCAGATCCTGCGGCTGATTTCCGCCCGACGCCGGACCGGAAGGCTGGGCGCCGGGTTGCTGGGCCAGCGGGTCTGCCACATCGACAAAACAGCACGCCTCGCGCACTTCGGAGTCGTTATAGGCATAGGTCGCAAGGACACGTAGCGCGTCGGTTGGCGTCCAGTTCGCTTCAAGCTCTATCCCCTGCGCCCGCGCATCCTCCAGGTTGAAGAAGCGGGTAAGCTGGATGCCATTCTCCTGAACATCCAGCGGCACCTGCAAGCCATCATAGGCGTAGAGATAGGCGGTCGCATTCAGCTGAAAGGTCTCGCTGAAGGACTTCTTCGCGCCGATCTCCACCGCATCGAGCAGCTCTTCATCGGTTTGCGGAAACTGGCTTATGCCGCCCGCATTGAAGCCGCCTGACTTGTAGCCCCGGCTGTAGCGAAGGAAGTAGTTGCTGGAAGCATCAGGCTGCCACTGAATACCGGCCGTCCCTGATACCGCATCCCATTCGCCGGAAAGGTCGCGCGAGGCGAGACCGGTGACCGGGTCGATCGTCACCAGACTTGCCACACCAGGAGCATCGGAGTTTGATACGGTCGCGGAGGTGAGATCCAGCGCCGGCGCCAGATTGCCTGAGCCGCCAAGGGTAAAGCCCGGAATAAGGCCATAGGCGATAACCCTCAGAAACTCCGAGCCTTCCTTCTCGTCCATCGAATAGCGAAGGCCGCCGGTGAGCGTAATCGTATCCGAGATCGAATAGTCGGTTTGCGCAAACAGCGCCCAGGACTTTGTGTTGAGGTCCGAAATGGCCGTCACATAGTCGCCGCTGGGATTGGCAGGGCCGCCGACCGGAGCAAGGATTTCTGGCTGGGCGGCGTTACCGAAGTGCGACTCCTGAAGGAAGTTCTCCTCATAGAGATAGGCCCCGAGGATCCACCAGAGATCGCTATCGCCCGATGACTGGGCTGTCAGCTCGTGGCTCCAGAATTCCTTGTCTTCGGTATAATCGAATGTGCGCTGGGGGAAGACGGTTGCCGGCGTACAGATCGGTCCGACTACAATTTGCAGGAACGCGCAGTTTGGTCCCCCGGTGAAAACCTCGCCCGCGGCCGGATTCGCCGGATCCAGAGGGAAGGAATAGGAAAGGACATTGGTATCGTCGTCGTCGCGGAAGGAATTGTAGAAATAGGTCCGATACCCGCCAAGATAGTTGATATCGATATTCTCAAGATTCCACGTCGCAATCGCCGAGAACCCGAAATCATCGTCCAGCCTCGATTGCGTCGTCGTATTGACGTTGAATTTGCGGATATCGTTCTCGCCGGGATTGGATGTGGCATCACCCGCGAGGAAAAGATTAGCCTGTGAATAGCCGAACGCCGGACCGGGCGTGAGATAGCCTGTCGGGAAAGGGGACACATCGTAAGGGCCGGCGAGATTGGTCGTCCGGTTGAGAAAGTCGCCTTCGGTCGTGTCGGCCTTGAGCCAGACAGAGAAATTATCTGCCAGATCGGCTTCGAGCTGAAATTCGATATAGGAAGTCTGCAAGTCGCCCGCTTCGTTCGGGCCACCCGCCACGTTCTTGAAATATCCCTCATCCTGATTGGCATAGGACAGGCCGAGCTTGGCGCGGACCCTGTCGGTGATCGGACCGGAGACGGCAGTCTCTGCCGTGACAGTGTCGTAGTTTGCCAGTTCCAACCGCGCTTCGCTCGTGAACGTGTCGGTCGGACGTTTGGAAATCACATTGATCGCGCCGCCAATCGAGTTGCGGCCGTAGAGCGTCCCTTGTGGTCCGCGCAGCACCTCGACGCGCTCGACGAAGAAATCGCTCTTGGAAACGGATCGAGTAGACGCGTCATAGATGCCGTCCGAATAGGTCGCCACGCCTGGATCGGAGCCGTTCGTATTGGTCTGGCGGCCGACACCGCGAATGAAGACGCGGTCGTCGCCGGCGGAAAAGGCGAGGCTGGGTGTGAAGCGGGCGAAATCGCTCAGATTTTCCAGCGCGAGGTCGCGGCGAATGTCGGCTGTGAACGCCGTCACGGCGACAGGAACATCCTGAAGATTTTGCTCACGCTTCACTGCGGTCACCGTGACCTGATCCAGTTTACGGGTGCTGTTTTCTGCGTCCTGTTCGGTGGTGGCCACATCTCTATCGGCCTCCTCCTGCGCCATTGCGGCGCCGCTAAATGCAGCAAGAACTGTCAGGCTTGCAGCCGCCAGCAACAATGATCTCTGTCTCATTTATTCCTCCCTTATGCTCCCGGTTCTCCGACTGGGATTTAAATGAGTGTAGGATAGATTAATCGAGTAGAATAGAGTTACCTTGGGGCAGGCGCGTGGAACCCGGGCGTTGGCTTAGAAGGCGGTTGCTGAGGCAGTCGACAACTGGCTGCGGGAAGCGCCTGAAAAGCTACGCACCAATCCAGCCGCAGACACCGTCGGCGAGGCTTCTGTGGCGCTAGCTCAACTTGAGCAGCAAGGCACTTCGGCCTGGAAACACTGCTTTGATTTGCTCGGCATCGGTTCAAGCGAGCTATCAAGCGAGGCGCTGGTTCACACTGAAGAGTTCGTGATGAAGGGGCGCGGTGTTGATCTCGCATTCTGCTACTATACCAGCGACCCGGAGTTCGGTCGCACGCTGTGGCGCGCGTTGCTGTCGACGTCGGGGCAGGATGATACCGGACTTGCGACACCGGAACGCCTCGCTCAGACGCGTGCAATCTGGCTTGGCCTTGTCAGTAATGCTGTTCGTGATGGTTATCTGGCCGATGATATTCCAGCAGA
>DUBH01000033.1:6430-28614 GCA_012960415.1 Henriciella sp.
CGCGCTTCTGTCCTGGGCCATGGGAGGCCTTTCGACGTCGGCGCTGACGGCAACGGTTGGCATCGGCTAAGCGCTTTGACTGAAGGGATCGGCAACGGCTCAGGGTCAGAAACTGCTTCAGTCGAAGATCGAAGCGTAGCAGGCCCAGCTCTCGAAGGCTGGCCCCCACGTCACCGCACGTGCCCCTGAAACCCTGTAGGTGGGTCTTTTCCTAATTACTCGAAGGAATGTCCCGCACGAGGCGGAAGCCGATGTGCGATGTCGCGAAAGCGATGTCCTGGGCTTGTCTCGCTGCGGGTCTGAAGCGATAGCAGAACGAAGTACTACAGAGATAAGAGCCGCCTCTTATCGTGACGACGGGTATGCCGGGTTGAGCTGGATCAAAACCGGCAGGTTGGGCGCGGACTTGGTCTGCGCGTCTGTAGGAGGGCGCATAGGGGGTCGCCGTTAGCTCCCAGACGTTGCCGATCATGTCGTAGAGGCCGAACTCATTCGCAGGATAGGTCCCGACGGGCGCAAGGCCGGTGAAACCATCGTCTCCGGTATCGTCTATGGGGAAGATGCCCTGCCAGCTGTTGGCCATGGGACGTGAGATTTCTTCGTTGTCCGGGTCCCAGGAGAGCAGCCGGCCTTCATGGCCGCCGCGGGCGGCATGTTCCCATTCAGCTTCTGTCGGCAGGCGTCCACCTGCCCAGACTGCAAAAGCCTGCGCATCTTCCAGCGTCACATGCACGACGGGCGAGTCCGGAGAAATTTCATCGCTCGCCGCCGCCCCGGCTGGCGCGCGCCAATTGGCGCCGTCGACCAGCTTCCACCAGACAGGAGATGCTGTTCGCATACTCTCGGGCGGCGTGAACACGGCAGAGGCCGGGGGAACGTCGACGCCGGGTCCTTCCGGCTCATCGGCGCGCCATCCCCTCTCGGCCCGGGTGACGTATCCTGTCTCATCGACGAAGCGGGAGAACTGCGCATTCGTGATTTCAGTTTGCGTCATTTGTAGAGGTTCGACGCATGCCTCGTGAACCGGGGCTTCCTCCGGGTAGACCCTCGTCTCGCCCATCTGGAAACAGCCGCCCGGTACGTTGGTCCAAACGAGATCACCAGCGCTTTCAGCCGCTGCCGCACCGGCGATTACCAAGAGTGTGAGGAAGCAGGACCAGGCTTTCATGAATGCCTACCGAGCTCGCAGCGCCCACAATAGGCGTCGTGCCCCAATGAAAAGCAGCGCCAGAACGATGAGGATCGTGAGGCCCGCCAGCAAGAACCAGTGCCAATAATACTCCCAGAGCTTTTCACGTATGTTGTGCGCAATTTGCTGTTCGACCTGATAACCGGGTGGCAATTCCAGCACGCCAACCCGCTCGGCATATTGTCGATACGCCTCCATGAGGTCGGCCTTGAGGTCTGGCATCTCATCCGACAGGTCGATTGTCTCTCCGGGGTCATCCTCCATATCAAACAGACGCCAGACGCTGTCGCCATGTGGAGGAAGATTGCGCACGAGTTTGTAGCGACCGCGGTAGAGGGCAGCCTGGCCCGAAGTACTAAAGCCGACCGCTTCATCTTCGCCATAAACCGTTCCGGCCTCGCCATTCAGAAGCGGGAGCAGCGAACGGCCCGTGATTGGCTTTGTGCCGGGAGCATCACTTTCTGCTCCGGCGAGTTTGAGCAGGGTTGGCGTAACGTCCGCCATGGTCGTGAAGGCAGGGATTCTTGCGGCCTCTGGCAACCCGGGGCCAGACATGATCAGGGGAACGCGCAAGCCTCCATCGCCAGCGTGGAATTTGAACAGATGGCTCGGACCGGCCATCGCGCTCGCGCCTCCAGACCCGAGCGCGACATAGCTGCCACGCTCGCCCAGAGTGTCATAGTCGCGGGAATAGCCTTGCAGGTCGAACCAGAACTGGAGCTGTGTGCCCCACGGGTCCCCAGCTTCAGGTCCATTATCCGAGGTGACAACGAAGACTGTGTTCTCATACTGTCCGGACGCTTTCAGATACCCGATGAGGTTCCCGATCTCGGCATCCATGGCTTCCAGCGCACCTGCATTGACTGCCATGCTCTTGGCGGCGATGCGTTGCTCATCCTCAGAGAGGTCGTCCCAGCGCGGGATTGTTGCGGGCTGAGGCGCAAGCGCAGCGCCCTCTCGAACGAGCCCCAGCTCCTGAGCGCGTCGCCACCTCTGTTCACGAATTCCGTCCCAGCCTTCGCGGTAGGTGTCGAGGTAGTTGTCCGTGAAAGATTTCGGCGCCTGGACGGGAATATGGACCGCCATGAATGAGACATAGGCGAAAAATGGCTCTGGCCGCGCCTCATCTGCCTCCAGATAGTCCTGCATCTGCCGCACAAGGAATGTCGAGGAATAGAAATCGTCAGGAAGGTCGACTTTCTCACCATCCTCGAACCATGGCGCTTCCTTGTAATAGGGCAGGTAGGGCTTGTCCTCCCAGTTGTCGGCCCCCGAGGCGTCTAGGATGAAGGAATGGTCGAAGCCATGATCCACGGGCAACTCACCCTCGCCATGACCGAGGTGCCACTTGCCCGTCATATAGGTCCGGTACCCCGAACGCCTGAGCTTTGTCGCAATGGTTTCGACGCCGGGTTCCAGGGCCATCATATAGCCCGGCTGGCCGCGGTGTTCGGGAGGAAGGACCTCAGCTATGGTGCCAAAGCCTGCAAGGTGGTTATCGAGGCCGGTGAGCAGCATGGCGCGCGACGGGGCGCAGAACGGCGTAGCCCTGTGCTGGGTAAACAAGGCTCCGCTTTCAGCCAGAAGGTCGATATTCGGCGTCGCCGCCTCGCCGCCATAGACCTGGAAGTCCATGAGAGCAGCGTCATCAACCAGGATAACGACAAAGTTCGGCCGCTCGGCATGCGCGACAAGTGAGGCCGAGAGGGCGAAAAACGCGAGGATAGGGCGCAGGAAATATGATGCGGTCTTCATCGGTCAGTTGGGCCAGTAGACATATTCGTCATCAGGCCCGGCCGGGTCAGCATTCGTCTTGTCGATCCGTACCGGACTTTCGGTGGTAAATGGATAAAGAGGGGGGCGCGCACCTGCCCAGTGGCGGTCGATGAGCGCTTGTAAATCAGCGGCTTTCTCCGGATGCCTCTTGATGAGATTGACCATCTCGGTCGGATCCTCAGCCAGATTGAACAACCAGCTTTTGGATTGACGTTCATTCACCTGCAGCTTCCAGTCGCCGGACCGCACGACCTTATAATAGCCGCTCGACCAGAAGATCGCGTCATCCGGGCGCTCAAAAACCTCTGCCTCTTCTGTCGCAAGCGGCAGGATGTTGCGGCCATCGATCTCAATACTCTCTGGCATGGATACGCCTGCGGCAGCCGCAAGCGTCGGCAACACGTCGATATGGGCGACAGGCTCTTCAATGACCGTGCCCGGTGCGATCTGCCCCGGCCATGATATGAACATTGGAACCCTGATGCCGCCTTCGAACAGGGTGATTTTCCAGCCCCGATAAGGGGCATTTACTTCCGGGATGCCAATATAGCCGGCGCCGCCATTGTCCGAGGTGAAGACGATGATCGTGTTGTCAGCGAGGCCTTCTGCTTCCAGCTTGTCCATGATCCTTCCTACACTGCGGTCCAGCGCGTGGATCATGGCTGCGTAGACGCGTTCGCGGTGGGGTTCGATATCGCCAACCGCCTCGAAGTCTTCGCGGGTCGCTTGCAGTGGCGAGTGAACACCCCAATGAGCCAAATACAGGAAGAATGGCCGGTTTCGGTTGGCTTCAATGACGTTCAGCGCTTCGTCGGTATAATAGTCGGTGATGTAGGATGCAGGCTCGAACCACTCATCGCCTGGTGTCTCACCGGCGCGGTCAAAGTCCGCTGCAAACTGCATCCTTGCCCAAAGGAAAATGTCGATCGGGTCGAAATCAAGTTTGGCATTCACGACGTCTGAATCGTCCTCTGGCAGGTAAAGCCCGCTAGCCATCAGAAGGCTCTCGTCAAACCCTTGTGAGACGGCCCGGAAAGGTGTCGCCCGTCCCAGATGCCACTTGCCGATATGGACGTTGTGGTAGCCGGCAGTCTGGAGCGTCTCAGCGATGGTCACTTCTTCGCTTGGCAGGCCCATATCGGCATATTGAACACCGCTTTCATCGGCTTGCCGGTTCCACGTCATGGGCGGCAGGCCAGCGTCTTCCAGTGTATCTTCGGCGAACATGGAAACCACGCGGCCCATGCCGGGCGGTGTCGGGGTAAATTCAAATCCGGTCCGCGTCGGATATCGTCCGGTCAACAGCATTGCCCGCGACGGTGCACAGGTTGCCGTACCTGAATAGGCGTTCTGAAAAATGGCGCCGCTGCCGGCCAGTCTGTCGATATTTGGCGTTGGCACCGCACCGTCAGCAACGCCGCCGCCAAAGGTCGAGATATCATTGATGCCGAGATCATCGGCCAGGATAAAGATGATGTTCGGGGGGCGCGGCGTACCCGATTGCTTGGCAGTGGCAGGCCCCTTGTCCCACTCGATGGGCTGGTTCTCGGCCACCTCGACTTTTCCCCGACTGGAAACCAGGTGAAGAATGATCGCTTTCCGGTTGAGCCACGCAAGACCGGCCAAAATGATCACCAGGCCCACCGTGGTGATGGCGATACGCTTCCACACTTGCTAGTCCCCCCAAAAGAAGCTGGTGCTACAATTATCTGGCCAGCGGCCTTTAATGTATCATATTAATAATGCGATAGCATCAGGTTCTGATCGAATGCAACAAAGTACGAAGTCGAATACAAAAGCGGCGCTGATCCGCGCGGCCGAACGCCTGTTTGCCGAGAAGGGGCTCGGCACGGTCTCGGTAAAGGACATTACCGTCGCGGCGGGCGCAAAAAATCCAAGCGCCGTCCACTATCACTTCGGCAATATCGAAGCGCTTATGCGCGAGGTTTTCGCGCACCGATACAAGTCGATTGAGTCGGCGCGGCTTCAGAGGCTGACGGCACTTCTCCAGTCCGGGTCTGACTGGACGTTGCAGCAATTCCTTGAGGCAGCGATCGGTCCGTTGTTTGAGTCCTGCATGGACGAAGACGGACGCCTATATGCGAGGTTTTGTGTGCAGCTCGCGGCTGACCCCCGCTTTGACGTGATGGCCCTGGTTCAAGACATCGGAATGAAGAGCGTGGTAAGCTTGCGGGAGGGCCTCTCAAGCAAGATAGACCATGTGCCTGCCGAGGTATTACAGGCGCGCCTCCGTCTGGCCTTCAAGCTTTCCCTGATGCAGAGCGCAGACTTCGCCCGGGATCTGGAAGCGGGAACTGCCCCACCCGTTGCCAAAGCGGTGAGCGAGGCTGCTGCCGGTCTCGCAGGCTTTCTTCAAGCCTGAAGCTCGGGCTTTGCCAGGCACCAAGCTTCAAATCAGCGCTTGCCTAATCGCAGCAGGCATTTATTAATGCGTTACATTAATCGGCGCGCCGCTGGCGTTTATCGGGCTTGCCGGTCGGCTGAGGCGGGACGTACGGCGTCCGATTTGATTGGCGGCCTATCCCCGGATGAGACGGGCCCTACAGGCAGGAGGGAATTATGATTTTTAGGATCGTATTGATCGCCCTCGCTGTCATTTTGGTCGCGTCCGTTGTCGGCGCTTTCATTATTACGCGCGAGGGGAAACTGGTCACACCAAAAGGGCAGGGCACTGTCGCCATCGGCACCAAGACATTCGAGGTGTTCCCGCTTCCTGACTATGCCGCTCGCTTTGTGACTGTAGACTATAAAAGCTACCTCATAGAGGTCGAACCTGGCATCAAGATCCATATGCTGGAGGTTGGTACCGGCTATCCAGTCTTCATGCAGCACGGCAATCCGACGTCAGGTTTTCTCTACCGCAAAGTGGTTGAGGAGCTTCCGCTCGACCGTGTCCGGGTCATCATGCCGACCTTGGTCGGTCTCGGGTTTTCATCGAAGGTTCCAGTCAGCCAGCATACAGTTGCCAACC
Organism: Henriciella sp.; assembly: GCA_012960415.1. Taxonomy (GTDB): domain Bacteria; phylum Pseudomonadota; class Alphaproteobacteria; order Caulobacterales; family Hyphomonadaceae; genus Henriciella. The sequence goes on from DUBH01000033.1 coordinate 12,388, forward strand.
ATAATCGGTGGCTAAACACGGCCTTGAACGAACTGAATCTTGAGGGTGTCGTCTATGTTGGTCAGGACTGGGGCGGCATTATCGGCGTAGGTGCGCTCTCGCTCTCTCCGGAGCTTCTGCAGGGCGCCGTCATGATGAACACGGCGATCTATGCGCCAACCGAGAAGATCAGCCTTTCTCGTATCCACGATCTGGTGAGAAGGCCGATTGTCGGCGAACTGGCTGTTGAAACCGTCAATTCCATTTTTGATCAGTTGGATGGTCCCCAGCATGATCCGGATTCAATGCCGGCTGAGGTCAAGGAACTGTATGGCCGGCCCGTTTTGGAAAGCGGCAACAAGAAAGCTCCGCTCGCCATGATGCGAATGGTCCCGCACTCACCGGATCATCCGAGCACTGCGGAGATGGCGAAACTCGTGCCATATGTTCGCAGCCTTGATATCCCCGTCGAAATCGTCTGGGGCATGAATGACCCGATCGTCGGTCGCACACTGCCTTCCATGATAGAACATTTTCCGAATGCGCCGGTGACTGAGACCGAAGCGGGACACTTTCTTCAGGAGGAAGTGCCCGGCGTGATTGCTGCTGCTGTGGTGAGAGTGGTGGATGAAGTGCAAGAAAGATCTGCGCAGCCTGATCTCATCAACGAAAACTAGACAATCTGCGCAATGAAAAGGAACCGATATGACCGCTAAAATCGACGTCTTCTGGTCTTTTCGGAGCCCATATTCGAGACTTGTCGTTCCAGACTTGCTGAAGCTACGCGAGGACTTCCAGGTCGATATTGCGCTTCGTCCCGTGCTGCCACTCGCGATCCGGAACCCCGAAGCCCTGTTCGATGCAAATGACCGGCGCGCACCGATGTACATCGTGCGTGACAGCATGCGGCGGGGGGAGATGCTTGGGCGCCCTGTCGTCTATCCACTGCGTCCGGATCCGATCGTGCAGGACTTCACCACGATGAAGGTCGCCGAGGAGCAGCCCTACATCCATCGGCTCACGAAACTGGGAGTCGAGGCGAACCGGCGTGGCAAGGGGCTCGAAATGGCCGGGCACGTATCTGCGCTCATCTTCGGTGGCGGCGAGGACTGGGACAAGGGCGCGAAGCTTGGCGATGCGGTTTCGCAGGCAGGACTGGACCTTGCCGAGCTGGACGAGGCGATCGAGAATGGTGATCATGAGGCGGAAATAGAGCGCAATCAGGCAGCCCTCGACGCGTCCGGACACTGGGGCGTGCCAACCATGGTCTTCGAGGATGAGCCATTTTTCGGCCAGGACAGGGTTGATACGCTTCGTTGGCGACTGGAGAAATCCGGCGTTCCAAAGCGCTGAAGGATGATTGTCGCCCTCGATTGCGGTACCGCGAGGAGTGTTACAGTTGACCGTCCCAGTCAGCGCGATGGGCCGCTCCATTTGCCTGCAAACAGTGCAAGCGCCACAAGCACCAGTTCGATGATAATTGCGCGTGCAACGCCCTCAGGCGGTCCCGACACGATCACGTCAATGATGCGGCCAGTGACCGCAATCGCGTACAGACCGGCCGCGCCATAGAACCAGTGTACCCGGCCTGTGAAGAGCGCGCCGCCGCATAGCAAGGCATTTGCCCAGGCAAAGCCGACGATATCAGCCCGAACCGAGTTTCTTCCCATGTCGCTGAGCGGGGTGAAGCCAAGCTGCTCGGCAGCCCTGTCAGGGGCGATCAGCGCGACAGCCCCGAGCAGGACTGAAAACAGGAAAACGAGTAGTCCGGCACCTTTTGCAGCCAGGGTCATGGTCTGGTCCTCACCTAGAATGTCGCTCGCTTAGTTATGCGATCTGAGCCGGCTGGAAGGCTGAAGAGCATACCGTCCCGCCCGACTGTGATTGGCCCATCGAAATGTGACCGGGCATCGCGCACGAATGCGGTCTCTATAAGTGGCACAGGAAGAGGCGGCACCAGGTGGTAGAGAACCAGATGTCTTGCACCGGCTTCCCGGGCGGCTCTGGCGGCCTCTGCTGGTGAGGCGTGATAATCGAGAATATCGGTGAAGATTTTCTGGCCATTGGCTAGGCCCCGCTCACCGAGTTTATCGCTGATTGCGGTCACCATTTCCCTGTTGAGTGCCTCGTGGAACATGATGTCCACGTTGGTCGAAGCTGCGATGAAGGGGGGGTGAAATACCGTGTCACCGCTAAGCGACATGGATCGGTCCTTGTAGTCGATATGGTAGCCGAGTGCAGGCTCGATCGGTGAATGGTCCACGCGCACTGCCGTGATCGTCAGCTCACCATCCTGGAAGACAACGCGCTCACCTGCAGGCCCAGGAGGCAGCTCAACCTCCGTTGCAGTACCGCCAAAGCCTGCGGGGTCTGCGACCTCTATGCCGTGATGGGCGAGGCGGAAGGTGCTGTCGATCCTGTAAGCGGCGTTGAACCCGTCAACGACTTCAATCGTCCCGACAGGGCCGATAATGGCGGTGGGCGTCTTGCGCGCGCCGGCAATCCAGGACTGAAGCAGTAATTCTCCCAGGCCATCGATATGGTCTGAATGCATGTGCGTGAGGTAGACCGCCTCAAGCCGGCCCCACGGAAACCCCATCGTTCCAAGATTGCGGGCGCCGCCCGCGCCAGCGTCGATAATATAGGCGCGGGTCCCGGCTAGAATTCCGATACAGGGACCTGCGCGTGTCGGATCAGACATGGGAGAGCCAGACCCACAGACATAGACATGCAGCCCGTCTGGCAGATCTGCCGTTCTGTCCACACCTGCATTGCGCTCCACCGTGCGGTTGAAGGCTGCCATGGCAAACTGCTGTTTGAACAGGTTGAAACCGGCGAACGCCAAGGCCGCCACAATGACGATAGTGATGGTTATCCTGCGTACCCAGACCATGCTTGCATCCCCCAGACCCATTCAACGGCCGCTACCAACACCCTCAACCCGGCAGCAATAGGAATTAATATATCACATTAATCTGGGTGACCAGTCTATTCTGCGTCAGCTGCCGGCTCAGAACCGTGTCTCAGGCGCTCGTAGAGGATTTGCGTCTCCAGCAGGTTGGATATCCGCAGCGCGATTTCGATCACATCGAAGGGTTTGGACACGAAATCCTTTGCGCCGAGAGACAGCGCACGGCGGCGGGCCTGAAGGGTTGTGTCGGCCGTCAGTACAAGCACAGGCCGAAACTCGTCTGGTCGGCTGTGGCGACGAAACGCATCGAGCAGCTGATAGCCGTCGATGTCGGGCATCATCAGATCGAGCAGAATGATATGTGGCTCGATCTCGACCAGTTTCGCGATAGCCTGAGACGGATCGGACAGACAGTGGATTTGTGAGTACCCCTCACGCTTGAGCAGGGTTTCCAACAAGAGCAGGTTTGCTTCCTCATCATCGATAATGAGGACACGCCGCTGCAGGATCTGATCGTACGGGACTGCGATGGAGGTCATGCCTTCTCCGAAGATTCCTTGGTGTGCTGCGCTTGGGCTGCCTCGCCGCTGGTCTGGCTAGGTTGAGCCACTTTCAGGGTGAACCAGAAGTCTGCGCCCCCGCTCATATCCGTGCGGTGGGCGTAGCCGATTTCGCCGCCCATGGATTCAACGAGCCGCTTGGAAAGCGCCAGGCCAAGGCCTGTGCCCTCGACACCTTTGACCTTTTGCCGGCCCAGCCTGTCGAACGGCGTAAACAGGCGCGAGACGTCTGCTTCCTTTACGCCGTTCCCGTCATCGAGCACATGAACCCGAACCTGGTTTTCCGTTTTCTCAGCAATGATCTGAACCGACGTGCCTTCGCGGTTATACTTTGCAGCATTGGAAGCGAGGTTGAGGATGACCTGCACGATCCGTCGGCGATCGCCGGTGATTTTCGTGTCTTCCGGCAGAAGTGAAAGGTCGTACTGGAGGCTGGCAGCCCTCAAGATCGGACCAGAGAGGTCGTAAGCCTCGGCGAGGACGTCGTTTAAGCTGAGGTCTTCTTCTTTAAGCTCAGCGCCGCCCGCCTCGATGCTGGAAATGTCGAGCAGGTCATTGATAAGGGAAAGGAGATGCCGCCCGGCCTTCAGGATCTGGTCGACCGACGTCTGATGGGTCGGAGACAGCTCTTCGCGGTCAAGCTCTAGCACCTGCGCAAAGCCAAGGATGGCGCTCATTGGCGTGCGAAGTTCATGGCTTGTGCGTGACAGGAATTCACTTTTTGCCGCACTTGCGGCGACCGCCTGTTCCCGCGCCAGCTTGAGAAACTCTTCGGCGCGCTTGCGTTCAGTCATGTCGCGCGTGACTTTCGCAAAACCTCTGAGCTCACCTGTCTCATCGCGAAGCGCTGTGACCACGACATTGGCCCAGAAGCGCGTGCCATCCTTGCGCATGCGCCAGCCTTCATCTTCAGTCGTGCCATCACGCCGTGCGCGCGCAAGGATTTCCTCTGGAAGGTAATCGCGGGTCTCTTCTGGATAGAAAGTACCGAAGAAGCGGCCCAGTATCTCGTCTGCGCGCCATCCTTTGATTCGCTCTGCGCCTGTGTTCCAGCTCGTTACATTCCCTTCCGGGTCGAGCGCAAATATCCCGTAGTCGCGGACGCCTTCCACGACGAGCCTGAACCGTTCTTCGCCCTCTCGAAGGTCCCGTTCGCGAGCCCTGAGCAGCTCGCTGGCGTGATCGACTTTTTTTGCCAGCCTGCCGATCTCGTCACGCTCGTCAGGAAATGGATTGAGCGGCTCGCCAGCCTGTAGCTTTTCTGCGTTCACCTGCAGCATGCGGACACGTCGAACGATGCCTGTTGAGAACAGGAAGACTGCGGTCAGACTACCAAGCAGGCCAACAACGGCGCTGATTGCGGTCAGTGCGAGGAAGCGAGCGCGGACGGTGTCGACGCGCGCCCGCCTCGTGTCGAGCAAGATGCCCTCCTGGCGCTGGATCTCTTCGATCTGACTGCGCAAATCATCGAGAACGGCCTTGTTTGCAACGAGGGCAGAAAGAACCGCATCGGACCTGGCTGGACGGTCTCCTTCACGGCGAGCGAGCGCAATCAGGGCGTCGAGCCCTGCCTGTTTCTGTTCAGTGATCTCCAGAAACCGGTCAAACTCCCGCCGGACACCTTCGTCCTCGATCGCTTCATCGAGGCGTGCCAGGGTCAAGGGCAACTCGCGTTCGGCCTTGTAGAACGGTTCAAGAAAGCGGTTCTGATCGGTTAGAAGATAGCCACGTACGCCGCTGGCGGCTTCTGCAAGAAGCGCATGGACCTGATAGATGTCGCGCTGAATCGCGAAGGCGCGTCGTACATCGTCCTCGGCCCGCGCTTCTGCATCGCTAGCGATGTAGAGGCTACCAAGCGAGCCAATCAGGATAACGAGGGGCAGGGCCACGAGAACCAGGCCTTTGAAGGGCAGGGAAAGGTCGGCCCAATATCGGCCAATTCCCACTTTTCGTGCAGGCGCATCCGTCATGGCGTTAACCCTGCCTTTCCCGCCAGCGCGTTGCGAGCACGGCGGCCTGCGTGCGGTCGGCGACACCCAGCTTGGCGATCAGCCGCTCAACATGCGCCTTCACCGTTGCGGGGCTAATTGAAAGTTGTCTTGCAATCGCCTTGTTCGTCATGCCTTCGGCAACATGGTCCAGAACGGCGCGTTCGCGCGGTGTCAGCCTGTCGAGCGCGACTTCATCGTCATTCGGGCGGTTTGGACGGGAGAGGAGCGACGAGAGCAAGGCAGCCGGGATCGCGGTGCCGCCTGCCATGACTTGCCGGGCCGCTTCGCAGAGATCGTCCAGCGCAGCATCCTTCAGGACGTAACCCGTCGCGCCGGCATCCAGGGCTGCGCGCACATAATCTGGGTCGTCGTGCAGCGTAAGCATCATGATTTTCGGCGCATCCGGCAGCCGGGATACCTCCCGCGCGACGCCGAGACCATCCATGCCTTCGCCAAGCCTGATATCAAGAACGACGAGGTCTGGCTGATGCCGCGCGATCATGTCTAGCGCTTCAGCGCCGTCCTTTGCCGCAGCGACCACATCCATTCCGCCGCGGATGAAGGCTGATTTCAGCCCTTCGCGCGCCAGTTCGTGATCATCCACGATGAGAAGCCGGATTTGGTCGCTCACCGAATTCCCTCAATTTCCGCCGTGACCTGCACGCCGCCACTTGGCATCTCGCTGACTATCAGGCGCCCACCGATCGAGAGCATTCTCTCTTTCATCATTTCGATGCCGACCTGCTCACCGGGCAGTTTGGCAGCGTCTTTGCCCGCGCCTAGTCCGACCCCGTAATCGCGAATGGCCATACTCCAGCGGCCTGCATCGGGAACCGCTTCGAGTGTGATATCAACGCGGCACGGACCACCGGCGTGCTTTTTTACGTTTGCCAGCGCTTCCTGAGCAATTCGATAGTAGGCAGTCGAGAGGCCCGCAGGCCACTCCATGTTTGGATCGGCGGCCACCGACACATTGAACCCATCCTCCCTCATCTTGTCGCTCATGGCTGTGAGCGCTGAGGTGAGGCCAAGGTCGTCGAGTGCGGTTGGTCGAAGCCCGGCGATCACGGCGCGCAGCTCACGTATCAGGCCCTGCGACATGGCAATGAGCCGAGACCGCTCCGCGCCGGGAATCGCTTCATCGGTGGGAATGGCTTCGAGCTCGCGAAACAGGGCGCCCGCCGTCTGCGCCACGCCGTCGTGCAAGTCTCTCGAGACCCGGCGGCGTTCTTCCTCCTGCGCATTGAAGAGATTGCCGATCACATGCTCGAGGCGGCGCTCGCGCTCCTGCAGCGTCTCGAGGAGAAAATCGTTCTCCTTCTGCTTTGCGACCCGCTGGATGGAAGAGGCCATGAGCTGGCAGAGGAGGGAGAGGGCCTGCCTGTCTTCTTCATCGGCGAGAGCGTCGAGGCTTCCAAGTTCTGACAGCCGAAGCGTGCCCACCCGCTCATCAGTGGAGCCCGGGGCAATCAACGGAATGCCGCCAGGGTCCGCCTCAAACGACACGACACCTTCACGGCTTCCTGCAAAGTGGGCTGCCCGCATCGCGCTTTGCTGTAATACCGTCGAAAGCCCGTCTCCTTCTGCTGCGGACAAATCGCGGCTGGCCTCAACAAGAAGCCGCAGGCGTGCGGCCCTGGCTTCGGCAGACCGATAAAGGTCGCGAAGTTCGGCGACCGTTTCCGGTTCGGCGGACAGGGAAGAACGCTCTTTGGACACGCGCCTTATCTAAGTCACCCCGTAGAAAACGCATAGGCCATTCGGCCTAGGCCGCCAGACCTGCTGACTGGCCGAATTCAAGCGGTGCGCAACAGTCCATCTCTTCGCCACGGGCAATGAAGCCCGCCAGACAACGGCAGTCACGGCTCGTGCCGTGCGCCGTCAGATACAAGGCGACTAATGACCATGATCAAATCAATCTCGAAAGCCGCTCTTATCGCAGCTCCACTGGCAATTGCCTTTCCGGCTTGCGCGCAGACCCAAGCCGTCAGCTCAAGCGCGTCTTCAGCATCTTCCGCGCCAATCACCAAAGCCGACGTTGCCGAAGCGCAGCAGGCCTGGGGCGAAGGCATTGTGACCATCGGCAAGGCTTTCTCTGAAGGCGAGGACTATACCGAAGCAGCTGAAGAGCACATCGAGCGCTTCTACGCTTACGGCTCGCACCCGGTTCTCTTCAAGCCGACGCTGGCGGCCGACGAGCAGTTCCGCGGCGACTTTGACGGCGCGCTCTCCTATTTCGTCGGCGGTTCCATCGATGAGGACAACGGCTTTGCCATCGCGCCATATACCGACGTGCGCTGGGAGAACGAGGCAACCTTCATCGATTCCGACAGCGCGATGGCAATGGGCAACTACTACTTCACCCGCACCACCGGTGAGGAAGTGAAAGTCGAGTACAGCTTCGGCTATGTCCGCGACACTGAAGGCGACCTGAAGATCGTTCTTCACCATTCCTCGCTGCCTTATGCCCCACAATAACTAGCACTCCCCATCCCTGAGAACTCGGCGCGCCAGAGTGTTTCCCTCACTCGCACTCTGGCGCGCCCTTTTTGTTGAGGTTGAGATCAAACATGTCGAGCACTCGTTCAATCCTAGCGCCGTGCGTACTTGCCACATGCGCATTTACCCTTTCACCCCACGCTAAGGCCCAGTCACTGACCGGCAATGTTGGCTCCGCCGGAATCTCTGACGGCGAACAGTCGGTTGAAACCCGTTTCGGGATCAATGACGCTGGCGATGCCGCAGCGCGTATTCATTATGATTTTGCGGCGACCGGCTGGTACCAGCTACGCCTGATCAGCTCTTTCTCTCGTCCGGACAATGAGGACTGGGATTTCAGCGCTTTCACCGTCGAGAACTGGTTTCAATGGAGTGAGGAAGCGCGCTCCGGCGAAGGCTTCAATGGCGGCCTCCGGCTCGCTTATGGCTTTGCCGATGGTGGCGGCCCTGACGAAGCCGAAGTACGGCTGACCATCACCGACAAGTTTGCAGGGGTCTGGGAATGGCGCGCGAACGCAATCGGGGAAGTCGAAACTGGCGAGGGCAGCGAAGGCGGCGTTGAGATTGAAACACGCGCCCAACTCACACGCGGGATCGACACAGGCGTGCTCGGCGCGTCCGGCGCGCGCCTTGGTCTGGAGATATTCAGTGAATGGGGAAACAGCCGGGATATTGGCGGGTTAGAAGAGCAGGCCCACCAGATCGGTCCAGTCCTGAAGCTCGACTGGTCAAATGGCGTCTTCCTTCAATCGGCAATTCGTGCCGGCCTCACAGAGGCGAGCGACGACGCAATGTTCAAGGTCTTTATCGGCCGGGAATTCTGACGTCTCGTCATCACTGACAGCGGTTGGAACATAACCTCGAAGTCAAGAAAACCGCCCGGGCTGAATCCCGGGCGGTTCGCTTTTATGGCCGTATCAGGCAAGATCCATTGGCCCTGCCGGAACAGTTTGAGCTCTTGGGGTCAGGCGAGGGCTTTTGAGCCATCCGCCTGCGTCGTCGGCCTGGGCTCAGCAGGTACACCCATGCGCGCGGCGAGTTTGAGGGCTATGACACCAGCAATCGCTGAGAGGATCGAGCCTGCGAGCACCCCGATCCGGACCTGATCAAGACTGTCCCTCTCGTCAAAGGCCAGCATGCCGATGAACAGGCTCATCGTGAAGCCGATGCCGGTCAGGCATGCGACACCGTAAATATGTGCCCAGTTCGTGCCTTTTGGCCGACGTGCAATCCCCGCTTTGACGGCAAGGAAAGTGGCGCCGAACACCCCGATCTGTTTGCCGATGAACAGGCCTGCGGCCACGCCAAGCGTGATGGGGGCGGCGAGATCCTCGAGCGAAAGCCCGGTGAGCGATACACCTGCATTGGCAAAGGCAAAGATCGGCAGGACACCGAATGCGATCCAAGGATGCAGGCCATGCTCCAGCTTGTGAAGCGGAGACTGGGCCTCCTTGGTCTTGCCGTGGATCGGGATCGCGAGTGCGGTCAGGACGCCTGCAAGGGTCGCGTGGACGCCTGATTTCAGGACGCAGACCCAGATAAAGAGACCAATCAGTGCATATGGTGTGATGGTCTTCACCCCTGCGCGGTTGAGCACGACGAGCGCGGCCAAACCAATCGCGGCCAGGCCAAGTGCCATGGTCGACAGATCGGACGTATAGAAGAGGGCGATAACCGTAATGGCGCCGAGGTCATCAATGATCGCGATCGCAAGCAGGAAGACCTTCAGCGATGTCGGCACCGACCGGCCGAGGAGCATCAGTACACCAAGCGCGAATGCGATATCGGTCGCCGCTGGAATCGCCCAACCATTGAGCGTCTCCGGGGTCGACCAGTTTATCAGTACATAAATGATCGCAGGTCCGGCCATGCCGCCAATGGCGGCAATCAGCGGAAGGGCGGCTTTGTCGAAAGAGGAGAGCTCGCCCTCGAGGATTTCTCGTTTAATCTCCAGGCCGATCAGGAAAAAGAAGACGGCCATCAGGCCATCATTGATCCAGAGCAGGAGAGGCTTGGCGATCTCCAGCGCGCCGATCTGAACGACGACTGGAGTCGTCAGAAAGCCGCCATAGAGCCCGCTCAGCATGGAGTTGCTGGCGATCAATGCCATCAATGCAGCCAGCATCAGCAAAATGCCGGCCGACGATTCCAGTTTGAGGAAGTTCTGTATCCTCGCGACGATCAGGGACATGAATCTGTTCCTTCTAGCAGAATGAGCAGCCAGGACGCGCAACAGGGCCCTGGCTGCGATTGGAATTGAAAATGGAAGGGTGGTTACCAGTCGAGGTCGTGAAACCTGTTCGCGCCGCGCTTCTTCTCGCGACGTGGCGTCTTGGGGTGGTAGGCTCGCTCGCGCGCTTCCTTGAGGCGCGATTTTCGACCGCGCTCGTGCGCGTCGCTTTCACCCATCACCTTGTCGGAGAATTCAGAGAACATCTCCATAAGCCAGTTCATTTAAGTCATCCTCTTTGGTTTGAAGTGGAAATGGCAATCGCTATCAATAAGCTCAAATCGTCGTTATCTTTTTACGGCATAGTTATTTGCTATGATGGGATGGCTTGTCGTGTCTGATGCCTCACAGCAGAACGGGGGGCGGTGGTCATCAGGCAATCAGAGGCTATCCCGGCGGACAGGGTGCCAATGGGCCAGTGAGCCAAGGACACCCTTCACGTTCTCGATCAGCCGTGTCCGGTCCTTGATGGGGCCAAAATAGCGAAATTTGCACAGCCATTTTGCCTGTCCGGTCTCATCCACAACCGGCGTCGGACGCTCAAGTATCTCAATGGGTGCCCAACTGATTAGGGACTCGGCGTGGAAGGCGAGGCTCTCACCGGAACGAGACCATTCCGCGAGCATCCAGAATTCATCGCCTGATCGCGGTTCATTCAGGATCGCGTTTTCGGTATCGGCAGATGTATCGTCCAGGACATAGGCGAGCCTGACGGTCCGGACCGGTGGATCTGTCTGTTTTCGGACAACGCTCATACTTGTCTCCTTCTGTTGAGAGACAAGCTAGGAAGCTCAATTCAATCTGAAAAATCGAATAAAACAGATGGCTTGATCATAAAAAGCTATGATTTGATGTCTAGCGCCGGCCCACAAGAACCGAGACGGCCGCCGTTTTCAGCTCTTCAGCGAGCTTTAGCAGGCGATCGCGCAGAGGTGAGGTCTGACGCCAGATGAGCGAGATTTCACGTCTCGCCAGAGGGTCATCAATCTTCCTGACGACGAGATCGGGGTCTCTCCTTGCCTCGGTGAGCGCATAAAGGCTGGGCAGAACCGCCACGCCCGCACCCATTTCCGCCATCTGGCGGACCGCGTCGAGACTGGTGCCCTCATATTCACTGCTCACATGCGCGCCTGCCGCTTCGGCGATCGTCTGGATCTTGTGATTGAAGCGGTGACCGTATCCGAGCGTCAGTAGCGGCCGCTCTTTCAGATCGGCCAGCTTGATGTCGCCTGAGCTTTGCGCAATCGGATCATCAGGCGCTGCGCATATCCAGAACTCTTCTTCAAAGAGAGGAATGTGCTCTGCATTAGCATGGTCCTCGATCGTCGAGATCACCGTATCAATGCGGCCGTCATGCAGGTGCTCCTCGAGATCGATCGTCCGTTCCTCGCGAACGCCCAGACGGAAGTCAGGGTATTTTGCATGGAGATGCCGCGTGACGGCGGGCAGCAGGTATGGGCCAATGGTTGGGAGCACGCCCAGCCTGATGCGACCGTTGAGGGCGTCATGTTCTGATGCGAGCACAGCTTTTAGATCCTCAACGTCGCGCAGGATCAACCTGGCGCGGCGGACGGCTTCCTCGCCAAGTGGGGTGAGGAATGCACCGTGGCGCCCACGTTCGATCAGCACATTGCCAAGATATGCTTCCATATCTGCGATCTGCGCAGACAGGCTCGGCTGGCTTACATTGGTGCGCTTGGCCGCCTCGCCGAATTTCCCGGTATCGGCAATCGCTACCAGATATTGCAATTGTCGAAGTGTGGGTCGCATTCATAATCTCCGCCTATCGCGATGAGAAAAACTTTCAGTTGGAGCTATGGACTGGACTATCGCAAATCAAGGGCGTCCGCCACGGAGCGGATTTACCAACGGAGAAAAATAATGAGAAATCTGCAGTCGCCCCCTCCCGCCTACGTCTCGACGAAGGCCGGTTCGCCGGCACTGCTTGCGCAGAGCCCATCCTTCCTCCGCCGTCTCTGGCGTGAACGACGGGCACGCCGCTACGCCTCCCCACGGTTCTGATCTGCTCCCTGAAGATCACGACCAATCAGCTGGGTTGGGCCTACCCACCCCCCTCACCGCCCCGCAACCCAGCTACCGCCCGGACTAAACATCCGGGCGGTTTTTTTTTAGTGGAGCGCGATTGATTTCGCTGAGAGGCGCGCGGCACCGGACAGGTCGGCGCCTCCTTATTTCAGGGCCTGAATGTCGCGGACAAAGGTCCGGCCAGAGGTGAGGAAGAACAGACCTGCGAATAGGAACAGGCCGGTTGCGGTAACGCAGGCCCATTTGACGCCATAGGCCCGGGCGTCCCGGCAAGCGGCGATCAGCTCCTGCGACAGGCTGCTATCGGTCAGGCTGCACGACGCCGTGATCTGTCCGGTTAGGCCATTTGCATTGATCCAGCCAGAGGAAGTCAGGTCAGCCACGATGCCAAGGGCTGGCGGCCCGACGCCATAGCCAATCAGATTCACGATGAACAGTAGGATGGCAACGGAGGTGGCTCTGACCCGCACGCTGACGACGGCTTGGGCGATATTGTACTGCGCGCCTAGGTAAAAGTACTGCAGGACGCTTGCCACCATAAGCAGGATCAGCATCAGCGTGCTGCCGGGCACGAGAAACGCCGAGGCATAGAGCGGAGCGCAGATCAGAAAGGCAAAGCCGGGGACCCAGGTGGCGGCTGTGGCGGAGCGCCTGGAGGCCTTCTCCGTCAAAAAGCCGCCCAGAAATGCCCCCAGCGTACCCGCGAGCCCGACAGGCGCCATGAACATCAGCGCGGTTTGCGCGGGCGTATATCCATGTGTGAAGACCACATGCTGCGGCTGAAGGCCGGTCAGGGCATAGCCTGAGAAGGCTGCGATGGTCGCGCCTGCAGACATTATCCAGAACGTTCGCTTGGACACGATCTCTTTCAGCGCGTCGCGGAAGCTTGCGCGCTCGACCTTCACCGTTCCTTCCGGGTCGGAATAGCCGCGGGGTGGCTCCTTCACGGCGAGGAGGAAGATAATGCCAATCAGGATGCCCGGGGCACCGACAAAGATGAATGCTTCGCGCCAGGTGAAATAGTCGAGAATGACGCCGCCGAAGACCTGGGCGAGCACACCGCCCGCCGTCACGCCCATCGCATAGATGCCGAGCGCCGTCGGCCGCGCGCGAGGGGCGTAGTAGTCGCTGATCATGGAGTTGGCAGGAGGCGTACACCCGGCCTCACCAACACCAACGAGCATGCGGGCCAGCAGCAATGTGACAAACCCCGTGGTAAATCCACAAAGCACCGTCGCCAGCGACCAGAGAATGACGCAGATGCCGATGATAAGCTTCCGGCTAACCCGTTCAGAGAGGTTCGCGATCGGAATGCCAAGCAACGTATAGAAAAGAGCGAAGCCGATACCGGACAAAAGCCCGAACTGGAATTGGGAAAGCTCGAACTCGTTGATGATCGGGACGCTGACGACGCTGATCAGGATCCGGTCGATGAAGTTGAAAGTGTAGACCACCGTCAGCGACATCAGGACGAACGACCTGTAACCGAAGGAGCCGAAGCTTCTTCCCATGGCCTCAGAGGCTGCGGACTGGAAGTTTTGCGGGCTTTGGGCTGTTTCGCTCATTCTTTTGGCGTTCCAAAAAAGAGGCTGACGTTCTGGGTTCAGGCAGCAGTATCGAGCGCGCGACCGTCTGGAGATGGAGGGTGGGCGGCGTAATCAGAGTGGCGCAGCCTCATCATCCACGGGTCGCGTGACCGGTTACGGTTACGGCTCCATGACTTTCCGGAACAATATGATTTTCCAACGCAGTCGATAGCTCCAGCCTATGAAAGCCATTGCTCGATCCAACGAAATTCATCCGGAGGGTGAGAACCAGATACAAAGCTGTCGATCTGCTTCCCATACACCGCATTAGGCGATCTGCTGACTTGAGCGCTAACTGTCAGTGCGGCTGGGCGCCACTCAGCCCTTCTACGATTTATTGCGAAAGCTCTTTCGGAGATCATAGGCATTGATGCAAGCGAGCTGTCGAACGAGGCGCTGGTCCACACCGAAGAGTTCGTGATGAAGAGACGCGGCGTTGAGACCGTGCTCCTGCTGGGTGCTGCAACGCCGCACCTGGAGGGGTTTCGTGGAAAACAGAGACCATAGGACATGAAAAAGCCCGCCAGTGGCGGGCGTTTCGAGAAAGTGCCAGATCTAGTCTTAAATATCGGGGGTGTGTGGCGGCGTCGTCAGACAAACCCAAACTCGTCTCTGTTTCCGAAGAAGCAAGAGCAAAAAGCATGGTCGGCAGAGTAGGGCGGCCAGCTACCCGATCTCAAGCGTAGTTCTTCTGATAATCCCACCAGGCGCTCCTATAGAAGGCACAGTACGCTTGGCCAAGGAGCGAAACTTGGCCACATTCTCCTCGCGCAGGTTCACGCGAGCCGCTTGTGCAAAAGCTTCAGTAGCGCAGACTTGAAGCGTTCAAGCTCGTCCACATCATGAATGGAGCGGCCGTAGGACCATAGACCCTGGCTGGCCGTTGCAAGAAATCCCGCCAGTTCGTCGAGCTCAGACGCAGGAAGCTCAGTTCCCCGAGCACGAGCGCTTCTTTCTAGCGCCTTCAGGAACCCTGCATGCAAGGCTAAGGCATGCTTGTTCACCACCTCGCGGACCGCCTCATCATGCGGCGCCAGTTCCGTCATCGTGTTTGCCAGAAAGCAGCCGGGGCCTGGCATGCCATGATGCTTGTGCAGCTCGATGAAGAAATCGAAATAGGCTTCGATTCCGCTCAGGTCATCGTCAGCGGAGGCCAGAACCGCAAGCGCCGGATCGGCATAATTCTGCCTGTAAGCAGCAAGGCAGCTAAGGAAAAGCTCATCCTTGCCCCCGAAATCGGTGTAGATGCCACCGCGGCCGACGCCTGTTGCTTTGACCAGATCCGCGACGGTGGTCGACGCAAACCCCTTCTTCCAGAAGGCCCACATGGCGCTGCTGATCAGGTCATCCCGGGATTTCGAGCGTGGTCTCACCATTTCTGTTTCCAGACCGTTTGCAGGAGGTTTCGTTGGCCGGAGCCCGGCCTTTTTGGACCGATAGCAAACTTTTCGACAAGCCTTCCCTAACAATCGAACTGTTAGGGATTGCTTTTTGGAATGATGGTTCCATAACTGGGGCGTCTGACCAAGAATTAAAATCTGGCTGACATCGCGCACCGGTAAACGAGAAAGTCCTCCTTCATGAAGAAAAGCGTACTTGTCATCGGAGCCGGCCCGCCGAACGGAATTGGCGGGGCCATCTCATCGAAGTTCGCCGCCGCCGGCTTTCATGTCCTGGTCGCTGGACGCAGTCTGGAAAAAATCGAGCAGACCGTTCACAGCATCCGGGAGGGGGGAGGATCTGCAGAGGCGCTTGCATGCGACGTGACAATCGAAAGCGATCTTGATGCGGTATTCACGCACGCTAAACTGTCTGGCCAGCCCCTGGCCTCTGTCATTTACAATGCAGGCAGCAATGCGCCTATCCGCTTCGAGGACGTTTCAAGCGACCAGTTTGAAGCGTATTGGCGCGTAGGTTGCCTTGGCGGGTTTCACACCGCAAAGCGGGCGATGCCGGTGCTGCGCGAGCAGGGATTTGGATCCCTGCTGTTTACCGGAGCTTCCGCCTCATTGCGCGGTCGGCCCGCCTTCGCCCATTTTTCGTCCGCCAAGGGGGCATTGCGTAACCTCGCCCAGTCTCTTGCACGCGAGTACGGACCGAAGGGAGTCCACGTCGCCCACATTGTGATCGATGGGGTCGGGCCAGGCCGGGCGGCGGGCGGCCGGCCCTGCAGGAGGAGGAGGGCACCAGTTCCACCAGCACATCTCCTTCCAGCCCTCGTCCCCGGTCAACAGCGAACTGGACATCCAGCGTCTCTCCCGGCTGGTAGAACATCGCCGCCGGTTTAACCTCGACCTGGAGTTGCCCCGGATCGACCAGCACGATGATCTGGTCATTCTGTTCGTTCGATGTGTAACTCACCTTGTGCTTCCCACCCTGGCCATCGTCCTGGAGAGAGACTCCCATCACGACTGTTCGACTGGTC
>DUBH01000034.1 GCA_012960415.1 Henriciella sp.
AGATTATAACCGTCGATCAAGACCAAGTTAATCAAATCGCGGCTGCTTATTTGCAACCGGCACCGCACTGCACCGTCAGTAAACAGTAACCGGAGGGAGTAGCTGTTGCTGTGCCAGTCATCTGGGTGCCCCCATGTGGCACATCACCAGTTTGCGCAAAAAAGAATGGACCAGACGACGAACGCGGGCGCACGCGAGGCGTTACAAAGGGTATACACTACACCCGCAGGCGGGCCCTGTTTCAGCGCCTATTGAATCTCCAGATGAATGGCAGGACGTGATAAGGCGCTGTGTTCTAAGTGACAAAGCTTCATTGCTTGGCGCTTTGTCAACCATGATCGAACAGCCCCGACCTACGCCTGAGACGGTGGAAGAAAGCGTTTTCGAAGCTGACTTCGAACATACCGTTGGAAAATGGAAGGAGGAGGCTCAGGAACACCCATATGAAGTTGATCTATCGAATTGCTTTGTGGGTTATGGCTTTCACCTGGTTGATGCTGAACCAGTAACAACCGATCAGATTACTGAGTGTTTGCGCCAACGTCCGCATGATGCACGCGGCGGCCATGTCTTTTTCGAAAGCAACTACAATACCCCCTATCGTCCCTTTGTAATCGAGGTAGCGGGCCATCACGGGCTCGAGGTCCATGTAAATACCACAGACTTCGATCATCGTGCCGTCTGGCGGCTTAGTGAGTGGTTAAGCGGAACGGAGGCTATCTCGTATTGGGAGGACACCGCCCGGATAAAGGATGCCGTTGAGCACAGGTCCTCACTTACCTGGGAACGAGGCCAGCATATATGGATAGCTCAACAGATTTCCTACGCTAATAGTTTCCTCGCAACGGTGAAGCACATTGCTGACTACTTTGATTTCACCGGTGACGTCCGCATCCGTGTTTTGTTTAGTGGATTAAGTGGGCGAAACCTCAGATCCACCAACATTGGGGTCTACTACAGCATGGACTACCGGGCTCGCCAGAACACAAAGCAAATCGACTTTGTCCTAAAAGCTTCAGATTTAGCTGCCGAAACTCGGAGCTCGGCAATCGCTTCGATCATTCAGCCGATGAACAAACTCACTCAAGGACCTGTAGTTAACGCTGAGAGCGTCGTTCGCAGCCTTAGGGCTAATTGAGGATAGAGCTGCCTACAATAGGTCGGGTGCCCGCCCCGCAAAGCTGGCCGGCCGCATAGTGAAGGTCAAAAATTTTTTCGTAGCTGACCCTCATGCCTCACGCAGCGGATGACCTGTGTGGATGGCTCCTGCATAGTAAACCTCCGGCGACGGCCGTCTGATCTCAGGCTCGATCCGATGGTAAGTCCGACCTTATGTCCGACTTTATCAACCGCCCTCAAATCGAAGTTCTGTCTGCTGCCGATGGTGAACGCCGCCGGCATTGGTCGGATGATGACAAACTGCGCATTGTGGAAGAAAGCTTTATTGGCCACCGTCAGGTGACAGCCACGGCGCGGCGACACGGCATTTGCCGGTCGCTTTTGACGACTTGGCGGCGGCAGTATCGAAACGGTGAGCTTGGGTCTTCTGGCTCTGTATCGTTCGCGCCGGTGACTGTGCCGAAGGAAGTTTCCGCGTCGCAGGCAAATCCGATCGATGCCATTCCATCTCCGGACTGTCGGGTTGAGGTAGCCCTTCCGAATGGGCGTCGACTCATCGTGCCGATCGGCGTGGAGTCCGAAGCGCTTGCTCGGATTCTGGCAGTGGTGGATCGGCAATGATCGCGTTTCCGGCGGGCGTGAAGGTGTGGATCGCAGGCGGCGTCACCGATATGCGGCGGGGCATGAACACGCTGGCGCTACAGGTGCAAGAAGGGCTCGGCCGCGATCCCCATGCGGGTGAGATATTTTGCTTCCGAGGTCGTAAGGGCGACCTCGTCAAGATCCTGTGGCATGATGGCGTGGGCATGTCGCTTTATCTAAAGCGCCTGGAGGCAGGCAAGTTCATCTGGCCCGTGAGCCGGTCGGGCGAAGCGGTGCAGATATCGGCGGCGCAGTTAGGCTATCTTCTGGAGGGCATCGACTGGCGCAATCCTCGCTGGACACAACGCCCTGCAAAGGCTGGTTAATTCAGGCCAGAAAGCCTGTTTTTATTGGTGTTCCGCGGCCCCGGCTGGTAAATATCGGTCATGTCTAATGCCGCCTCTGAACTCGCCAAATTACGCGCTGCCCTGGCCGCCGCAGAGGCCCGTGCAGATGTTGCGGAAAGCGAGCTGGCGCAGGCCCGCGCGGTTGTCTCCTGCTCCGAGGCGATGATCCAAGAGCTCAAGCTCGAGATCGCCAAACTGCGCCGTGACAAATACGGTATCTCGTCAGAACGACGCGCCCGGCTGATCGATCAACTGGAACTGCAGCTTGAAGAGATGGAAGCGGCGGCCACCGAGGATGCCTTAGCCGCAGATCAAGCAAGCGAGAAAGCCAGCACGCTGCGCGCCTTCACGCGCCGCCATCCCGTGCGCAAGCCGTTCCCCGATCACCCGTTGCCCGGCAGTCGCTGCTTGCAGCGATGAGAGGGAGCCGCGCGAGCGGGTTGTTGTTGAGGCACCGGCCGCCTGCACTTGCTGTGGCTCGGACCGGATCGTGAAGATGGGCGAGGACATCACCGAGACGCTGGAGGTAATCCCACGTCAGTGGAAGGTGATCCAGACTGTGCGCGAGAAGTTCACTTGCCGGGCCTGCGAGAAGATTAGCCAGCCGCCGGCGCCGTTCCATGCGATTCCGCGCGGATGGGCCGGACCCAGCTTGATCGCAATGCTGATCTTCGAAAAATACGGACAGCACCAGCCGTTGAACCGGCAGGCAGAGCGCTTTGCGCGTGAAGGCGTTGATCTGAGCCTCTCCACGCTGGCAGACTTGGTCGGGCACGCGACTGTCGCCTTGCAGCCGATCCATGCCCTGATCGAAAGCCATGTGCGTGCCGCTCACCGCCTACATGGCGATGATACCACCGTGCCGCTTCTGGCGCGGGGCGGTGCAAAAAAGGCCCGGCTCTGGACCTACGTGCGTGATGATCGGCCATGGAATGGTGGCGCCCCACCAGCGGCGTTCTTCCGCTTCTCTCGAGATCGCGGCGCAACCAATCCCAATCAGCATCTGGCCGGATGGCAAGGTGTGCTGCAAGCCCCCTCTCATGGTTTGCAAGCAAACCACTGCCGGGCAATGGACGCCTATGGTGGATACAACGATCTCTATCGCGAAGACCGCGACGAGGGGCCCGTGACCAGTGCGTTGTGTTGGTCACATGCCCGCCGGAAGTTCTTCGAACTGGCCGACATTGCGGGCAACGTCCGCAAGGGCAAACCCGCCCATCAGATCTCGCCGGTCGCACTGGAAGCGGTGAAACGGATCGATGCCATCTTCGACATCGAGCGCGAGATCAATGGGCTGGATGCTGATGCCCGGCTCGTCGCCCGCCAGAACCTGTCCCGTCCCCTGGTGAACGGCCTCCACGACTGGCTGCAGGACGAGCGCGCGAAACTGTCCAGACACAACAAGGTGGCCAAGGCGATCAACTACATGTTTGAGAAGCGTGGCCGTTGGCAGGCCTTCACGGCATTCCTCGATGACGGGCATATCTGTCTGACGAATAATGCGGCCGAACGCGCTTTACGTGGCGTGGCACTGGGCAGAAAGTCGTGGCTCTTCGCAGGCTCAGAGCGCGGCGGTGAACGGGCTGCCGCCATGTATACCCTTATCGTCACCGCCAAAATGAATGACATCGATCCGCAGGCCTGGCTCGCCGATGTTCTCGCCCGGCTGCCCGACTTGCCCGTCTCGCGCGTGCATGAACTTCTGCCTTGGAACTGGAAAGCTCTATCCCTTCCACAAGCAGCCTAACCATGCAGCTGAACAAGGTGTATTCCGTCAAGACAATCGACCGCGTCGCTGTCGAACTGGGCGAAACCGTCAATAAGATCTTTGATCTCGCCACCGGTATGGAAACCGAAGATGGTATAATCTGGGTCTACGGTCCCAGCGACGACGGTGTCATCGCATTCACTCCAATCGGGATCGAAAACCTGCAAGAGCTCATCGAAATGGACCGTGATCGCGAGCGATGACCTACCTGTGGCCTACGCCGGATGCTTACGCTGTCTGTGACGGGTGTTTCGAGAATATCGCTTTCTGATATTCCAAGCGGAAACGCCCCTCGGATCGCGGAGGGCGTTTATCGAATTATCTTCATTCACGGTAATTGGAAGTGGACCTTGGAATGAATTGATACAAGGTCTTTAAGGTCCGCAGAGACGGCCTTTACCTGCAAACCTTAGCGCCGTTTGGGTGGGCGACTGCAGCGAATGGCAAGAACGAGCCCAGACCTACCGCGTCCACGTCGAGGTGGCATCTGTCGAGTCCCTGGACACGCCGCAGATAGTCGACTACGAGTTTCGGATACAGGACTGAGTTGACGCCGCCCAACCTTGAGGACGGATCGTGCGATGAGGACATGGCAAGCCCGTTTCACGGCAGCGTGTTTGGGTTTCTGTATTGCCGCTCTTCTCGGCTGCGGCGATACGCTCGACCCTCTCACGCCCGACTGCCTCCGCTATCCGTGTGTCACCTAGCCCATGTGGAACCAGATTCTCCTCCTCGGGACGGGTTCACGTTGGTGGCGTTCACGTCTCTCCCTTCGACATCTTCCACAGTTCGCCGTAGG
>DUBH01000035.1:0-4399 GCA_012960415.1 Henriciella sp.
AAGAGTAGTAGCCCGCGCACATGTGGAGGACACGGCACGTAAACGTACGCTCGGTGCCTTCTGCCTTGTCCTCAACCTTCAGTGACCAGACCGCAGCTTCCGAATCCCAGCGCGCTTCGCGCACAAGGTGTTCGAATTTGATCTTGCGGTCGATGCCATTCTCAGCCGCCGTCTCACGGACATAGTTGAGGATGGACGGGCCATCAGCGATGGCTTTGCGCTCTTTCCACGGTTTGAAGTCGTAACCGAGCGTGTGCATGTCGCTGTCTGAGCGGATGCCGGGATACCGGAACAGGTCCCACGTCCCGCCAATTGCCTTGCGGCCTTCGAGGATGGCGTAGGTTTTTCCGGGACAGCGTTCCTGAAGATAATAGGCGGCGCCGATGCCGGACAAACCCGCGCCCACGATCAATACGTCGAAATCGGGATTTGCCATTTGCGGAGTGAACCGCGAATTCAGGCCTCTGTCCAGATATTATGACTCCGGCGTCAGGTTCTCATCGCCCTCTTCCGCCTCATCGCGCGGCCATGCGCCAAGCGCGCGATAGACCGCGATGGAATTGAGGCTGCGCACCAGATTTGCCCGGATGAGCTGCTGGCGGGCATCATAATAGAGCTGCTGGGAGTCGAGGACGGAGAGATAGTCATCCACGCCGACCCGGAAACGCTCCTCAGAAAGGTCGCGTGTGATTTCAGTGTCTTCGACCAGCCGGACCAGGGCGTCGACACGCTGGTCGATCGTGCGACGGACCGCCAGGGCGTCTGCCGTGTCGCGGAAAGCAAACTGGATCGCCTGCTCGTAGTTGGCGACGGCGAGCTGCTCCTGCGCCTCACGCACATCCAGATTGAACTGGCGTGCGCCTGCATCGAAGATCGGTAGCGAGATGGATGGGCCGAATGACCAGCCAAGCGTGCCGTCGAAGAGGTCGCCCAGCTCATCGCTGGAATAGCCGACCTGCCCGGTCAGCGAGATGATCGGGAAGAAAGCGGCGCGGGCCGCTGCGATGTTGGCATTTGCGGCCATGAGCTGGCGCTCTGCTGCCTGAACGTCCGGGCGCGAGAGGAGGACCAGCGAGGACTGGCCGATCGGGATTTCTTCGGCGAGCGGAGTCGGGTCGAGCCTTGCTGCGCCGAGCGTGCCTGCGGGAAGGTCTGTGCCGACGGCAAGGCGGAGGGCGTTGAGGTCCTGTTCGACCTGCGCGGAGAATTGCGCAGCCTGGGCACGCGCGGTTTCAACACTCGCAGACGCGCGGCGCACATCGAGCTCTGTCGCGATGCCTGCGTTGAACAGCTCCTGCGTAAGGTTCAGCGATTCTGACTGCACATCGACCGTGTCTTCGGCGAGCGCGAGCAACGCCTTGTCGGCGGCAAGCTGCATCCAGATCTCACCAACCGTGGCAGCAATGGCGATCTTGGCGGCGCGCTCACCCTCTGCGGATGCGAGATAGCTCTGCAGGGCCGCTTCATTCAGCGAGGCGACACGGCCGAACAGGTCAAGCTCATAGGCGGTGATGCCGATGCTGGCGGAGGCGTTGTCGAAATTGCCGGCGCCGCCATTGTTGCCGCCGATCGTACCGCCTTCGGTGAAGCCGCCATTGGCGGTCACTGTCGGCAGGCGCTGGGCGCGGGAGATGCCGAACTGGGCGCGGGCGAGCTGCACATTTGCCGCGGCGATACGAAGGTCGCGGTTTTCAGCGAGCGCGAGACGGACAAGTTCGCGTAGCTCTTCCGAGATGAAAACGTCCTGCCAGTAGAGGGGGTCTACGCGCTGGCCCTCTTCATCCACGACGGGCAAGGCGTCCGGGATCGGCGCGGCCGGTTGCTCATAGGGCTGCGAGATCATGGCACAGCCACTGAGCGCAGTGGCCGCCAAAGCGCCGAGGATCATGCGGTTTGTCGAGATCATGCGACGGCTTCCTTATTACCAGTTTGGGTCAGAGGCTTCTGGCCTGTGAGCTTGCGGATCATCACATAGAAGAGCGGCGCAAACAGCAGGCCGAGGATCACCGAGACGATCAGGCCGCCGAGGACGGCCGTACCAATCGCCTGTCGACCGGCCGCACCGGCGCCGGTGCTGAGCGCGAGCGGCAGCACACCGAAGCCAAAGGCGAAGCTCGTCATCAGGATCGGGCGAAGACGCATCCGCACCGCCTGTGAAACAGCGTCGAAGAGCTCCACGCCCTGCTGCTCCAGGTTGCGGGCGAATTCCACGATGAGAATAGCGTTCTTCGAGGCGAGGCCGACTGTGGTCAGGAGCGCTACCTGGAAGAAGATGTCATTGTCGAGCCCGCGAAGGTGGGCGGCAAGAACCGCGCCCGCAACGCCGAGCGGCGCTGTCAGGAGAACTGCAACCGGGACGGTCCAGCTTTCATAGAGCGCTGCAAGGCAGAGGAAAACGAACAGGATCGACATGATGTAGAGGAGCGTTGCCTGATTGCCGGCTTCGCGTTCCTGCGCACTGATGCCTGTCCATTCCATGTCGAGGCCCTGTGGCAGCTGGTCGACGAGCGCTTCCATCTGGTCCATCGCGACACCCGAGCTGACGCCCGGAGCGGGCGAGCCCTGAATGTTCAGCGCAGGCAGGCCATTGTAGCGCTGCAGCTGCGGCGAGCCAAAGGTCCAACCCGTTGTCACAACTTCCTCCAGAGGCGTCATTTCGCTGGAGCTATTGCGAATGTACCAGCCGCCAAGATCATCAGGTTGCATGCGATTTTCAGCCTGGCCCTGAACATAGACGCGCTTAATACGTCCGCGGTCGAGGAAGTCATTCACATAGGTGCCGCCGAAAGCCGTCGAGAGCAGGCCCGTAATGCTGGACACATCGACACCAAGGGCCTGTGCCTTCTGGTAATCGATATCGATATTGAACTGCGGGCCATCGGCCTGACCGTTGGGGCGAACGCCCGTCAGCTCCGGGCTTTGATTGGCCATGCCAAGCAGCTGGCCCTGCGCCTGAACGAGGCCGTTGTGACCAACACCGCCAGCATCCTGCAGGTACATGTCGAAACCAGAGGAGTTGCCGAGCTGACGGATCGGCGGCGGAACGATTGCGAAGATCCGGGCGTCCGTACCCTGGCTGAAATTCCCCGATGCGGCATTGGCGATCTCCATCGCGGACTCGCCGGGGCCGCCGCGTTCTGACCAATCAACCAGCGCGCCGAAGGCGATCCCGTTATTCTGGCCCTGCCCCGCAAAGCTGAAACCGGCCAAGGTAAAGAGACCCCGGATGTTCTCGCCTTGGGCACCGCGATAATACTCGCCGACAGAGTCCATGACCTCTGTCGTGCGCTCAAGACTGGAGCCAGGCGGGAGCTGAACGAGCGTGATGAACTGGCCCTGGTCTTCCTGTGGAAGGAATGAAGATGGCAGGCGAACAAAGCCGACCGCCATGATCGCGACAATCACAGCGAAGACCCCTGTGAAGACCCAGCGACGGCGAAGGATACGATCCACAACATTGCCATAGCCATCACGCAGGCGGTCGAAACCATTGTTGAACCAGATTGCCGGCTTCTGGATCATGCCGGGCGCTTTGGCTTTTTCATGGTCTGGTTTCTTCAGGATGGTCGCGCAGAGGGCTGGCGACAGGATCAGCGCAATCAGGAGCGACAACGCCATGGCCGAGACAATTGTCACCGAAAACTGGCGATAGATGAGACCGGCCGATCCCGGGAAGAAAGCCATCGGAATAAAGACGGCAGACAGGGTCACCACGATACCAATAAGGGCGCCAGTGATCTGGCCCATCGACTTGCGGGTCGCCTCAACCGGGCCAAGACCTTCTTCTTCCATGACGCGTTCAACGTTTTCGACAACGACAATCGCGTCATCCACGATCAGGCCAATGGCGAGCACCATGGCGAACATGGTCAGCGTGTTGATGGAAAAGCCAAGCGTGAGCAGTCCGACCATGACGCCGAGCAGCACGACGGGTACCGCGATCATCGGGATGAAGGAGGCGCGAAGGCTCTGCAGGAAAACGAAGATGACCAGGAAAACCAGCACGATCGCTTCGATCAGCGTCTTCTGGACCTCGTGAATCGACGTTTCGATGAAGGGCGTTGTGTCGACCGGAAACGCGTATTCGATGCCTTCCGGAAAATCCTGCGCGATGCGCTCGACTTCTGCCTTCACCGCCTCGGCGGTTTCAAGCGCGTTCGCACCGGTTGCCAGTGACACGCCGAAGCCGGACGACGGGTAGCCGTTGAATTTCGAATTGAAGGCGTAGTTTTCTGCGCCGAGCTCCACCGTGCCGACATCGCCGAGGCGTACCGAGCCCCCTTCCGGCGTGGTGCGAATGAGAAGCTCGCGGAATTCTTCCGGCGTATTCAGAAGCGACTGGAGCGTCACCGTCGCATTGATTTCCTGGCCCGGAACGGACGGTGCGCCGCCAAGGGCA
>DUBH01000035.1:4409-12657 GCA_012960415.1 Henriciella sp.
CGCGGAAACCTGCGTATTCTGTGCCCGGATTGCGGAGATCACGTCTGCCGGAACGAGATCGAACTGAACCAGCTTGTCTGGGTCGAGCCAGATCCGCATCGCATACTGGGAGCCAAATTGCTGCACCTGGCCGACACCGTCGACCCGGCTGATGGAGTCATACATGTTGGAGCGGACATAGTCGCCCAGATCCGTCTGGTCGTAGGTCCGGTCAGGCGAATAAAGGGCCGTAATGAGAAGGAAGCCGGAGCTTGCCTTGTTCACGGTCACACCCTGGCGCTGCACAGGCTCTGGCAGGAGAGGCGTAGCGAGCGACAGCTTGTTCTGGACCTGCACCTGGGCGATGTCAGGATCGGTTCCCGTGACGAAGGTCAGCGTGATCGAGGCCTGGCCGGAAGAACTGGACGAGGACGAGATATAGTCCAGCCCGTCGAGGCCGGTCATCTGCTGCTCGATCACCTGCGTGACCGAATCTTCGACCGCTTTTGCGGACGCGCCAGGATAAACCGCATTCACCGAGATCGTGGTCGGCGCGATGTCAGGATACTGCGACACCGGCAGCGCCCGCAGCGCCATGGCGCCAGCGATCATAATGACGATCGCGATGACCCAGGCAAAGACAGGGCGATCAATGAAGAAATTTGCCATGATAACTGAGCTTTATTCCGGCTGAGCCGCTGCGCCTTGCGAAGAGACTGAAGCCATCTCCTCCTGACGGGATACGATCACTTCGACAGGCGCGCCGTCGCGGACATTCTGGAAGCCACTGACGATGACCCGGTCACCCGGTGACAGACCTTCTGTCACAATCCAGTTCGAGCCGTTCGCCTCCTGAATGACAAGCGGCTTCTGAACAGCCGTGCCGTCATCGCTGGCGACAAACACATAGCCCTCGCCCTGCGGCGTGCGTTGCACCGCGCGCTGAGGGATGGCGTACACATTGTTGTATGTGCCTGCAGCGAATGAGGCCTTCACGAACATGCCCGGCAAAATCAGATTGTCAGGGTTGGGGAACTGAGCCCGTACAATCACTGTGCCTGCCTGCTGGTCGACGCTGACTTCAGAAAACTCAAGCTGGCCTTCCAGTGGATAGTCGTCACCGTTTTCAAACTCCAGCGTGACTGGCACGGCGGCCGAGCGGCCTGATGTCGGACCAAGCGTCTCGATCTTGCCTTCCGAGACATCACGCTTCCAGCGCAGCACCTGCGCGCTCGACGCGGTCATATCCACATAGATCGGATCAAGCTGCAGCACCCGGGCGAGTGAGGTCGCCTGATTGGCGGTCACGAGCGCGCCCTCGGTTACAGCGGAGCGCCCGATCCGGCCAGCAATGGGGGAACGCACTTTCGTGCGGGCAAGATCAATGCGGGCCCGCTGCAGGGCGGCGCGCTGAATGCCGACATCGGCTTCGGCCTGCTTTTGTGCCGCCACAGCCTCGTCATAGGACTGCTGGCTGACAGCATTGATATCAGCAAGTCGCTCAAAACGGCTCGCGGTTTCCGTTGCAGCAGCAGCGGTCGCCTGCGCACGCGCCAGCGACGCCTCGGCGCTCTGGACGGCGGCGTAATACTCATCAGCATCGATCTGGTACAGCGCCTGGTCTTCGGCGACAGCTTCGCCTTCGGTAAACAGTCGGCTCTCTATCAGGCCTGACACTTGTGGACGGATTTCCGCTTCAGCGTACGGGGTTGCGCGCCCTGGCAGTGTACGAACACTTCCGATGGAAGCAGGCTGGACCGGCATGACTTCAACCCGGGCGGCCATCTCCTGCGGAGGGCCCGCACCTTCCGAGGCGCTAGCGCCAGCGGCATCGCCGCCCTCGCCGCCACCGCATGCGGCGAGAACCAGCAGTGTTGCGCTCGCGGCGCCTGCAAAACCCCATTTCAGGGTCCGGGCCAAAGACTTTCTAGATTGGGGCATGTGTTTCCTACGCGCCGTCAGACCGGCGAGGATTAATGTATCAAGCCGGTTGATTTTAGAATGAACATTCTATTTGTTGCTGCAACGCACAAAGTCAATGTCGGGATGTGAAATAGTTGGAACAAAAACCAATGCCACTGACAGGCGCGGAAAAGCGCCGGAATGCGAGGATCGCGCAAGTCCTTGACGCGGCAGCGCATTGTTTTGTGGAATTGGGCTTTCACCGCGCTAGCATGGCGAAAATTGCCGCCAAGGCAAAAATGAGCCCCGGCCATATTTATCATTATTTTGAGAGCAAGGAGGCGATCATCGCCGCCATCGTCGACCGTGAGTCGGCGCGCGCCGCAGAACGTTTTGCCGAGTTCGATGCTCTCGACTCAACGGAGCTCGCCGCGGTGATGACGGAGCGGGCGGTGCTGTCCATCGCTGAAAAGACCGATATTCTTCAGTCGGCCCTCAATATGGAGATGCTGGCCGAGTGCCAGCGCAATCCGGAGATCGCCTGCATCATCCACAAGCATGACCGCTATGTCCGCGACCAGCTGACCCATCTGATCAGAGACAAGATCGGTCTCGATCTGGCGGAAGCGCGCACCGACATGATGATGGTACAATTTTCAGGTCTCGCGAACCGTCTGCTGCGCAACCCGGACCTCGACCTCACCAACATGGTCGTTCTGATGCGCCAGACGATGACCTCAATCCTGTCTCCGACGCTTTGCCAGAAGGCCAAGTGAACCTTTCGGTCGATTGCACGCTATTGGTGTAATTATCGACGGAAAAAAGGGACTTGCCCCGATGGCAGATACAGCATCGCGGGATAACCCACTCGAGAATGTCCTTGAGCGGGCTATCAATGAAGTGGACGGCGACAATGTCACGTTCGGGGACATTCTGGACCTGTTCGGGGCACGCTCCTTCGGGCCAATCATTGTGCTCCTCGGAATGCTGGTAACCGTACCGCCTATCGGCGCCGTTCCGGGCCTGCCGATGATTGTCGGCCTCGTGATCATCCTCTTTACTGTACAGATCGTCTTTGGCGCCAAGCGGATATGGGTACCGAACTTCATCGAGAAGCGGTCCATCTCCAAGGAAAAGCTCGAGGCGGCCGACAAAAAGGCAAAGCCCTGGCTCAAACGCATCGATGGCCTTGTGTCAGAGCGCATCACGATGCTGACGGGCCCCTGGGCGATCTATGCCTCCGCCGTCATTATCATCTTCCTTGCTCTACTCATGATCCCGCTGGAGCTTGTCCCCTTTGCTGTGGCAGCGCCCGGCGCGGCGATCACGCTTTATGGCCTCGCTATCATGGCGCGCGATGGGGTGCTGATGCTGATTGGCTATGTGCTTGCGGCAATCACCACGGCCGTGACGATTGCCTTCGTCCCGTGGGACAAGTTCTCGTCCTTTTTCGGGATGGGATAGGCCTCAGGCCGCATCCGACCAGAGAAGCGAGCGCGCACGGGCAAGATCATCGACGAATTTGTCATATTCTTCCGCCGCACGCTGCCTGTCTGGCAGGCGCAACAAGTATGATGGGTGGATCGTCGCGATCAGGCGGGTGCCATTATCAAGCTCCGTCAGCGCGCCGCGAACATCCTTGAGCGCAATCGCCTTGCCGAACACGCCGCGCAGTGCAGTCGCCCCCATGGTGACGATGATGTCTGGCGCCACGAACTTGCGCTCAAGGTCCAGCCAGAACCGGCAAGTGTCGATCTCGCCCGCATTCGGCTTCTGGTGCATGCGGCGTTTGCCCCGCGGGGTAAATTTGAAGTGCTTCACAGCATTGGTGATATAGGCCTTACGGCGCTCGACATTCGCTTCCGTCATCGCCTTGTCGAACAGCTGACCGGCGGGACCGACAAATGGTTTGCCGGCGATGTCTTCGTGGTCGCCCGGCTGTTCACCGATGATCATGAGCCGCGCATCAGCGGGGCCTTCACCGAATATGGTCTGACTGGCGCATTCATGGATCGGGCAACGGGCACATTTCGAAGCGGCGCGGCGAGCATCCTCCAGCGAATTGATTTCGATCTCTTCTTCTTCGGCGAAGAAGTTCGACATGCGCGACGTCCTGATATTCGCATCTGTCGAGGGCGCAGACAGAAGTGCGCCCGTGCGCTGGGATGACTTGCGGATGAGGTCAGGGATAAGCTCTGCCTCAGGCAGGTTCTTCCAGTATTTTGCGGGCATTTCCGACAGCATGGCGTCGACCTTGAGCCGCGCCGGATTGAAGATGGAGGCATAATAGGTTCGCCACTGATCCTCGATGGCGTCTTCTGCCGGCATCCGGGAACGGTCAGCGCCCGCCGCAAAGGTGAGCTTCTTGCCATCCCAGCTAGCGCAGGCATCAGGCGTCAAAATCGTCCAGTCCATGCCGGTGAAGCGGCGCATGAAGAAGGGGGCAGTCAGGCCGACAATCCGATTGTCCGGCTCAAACCAGCTCATGAAGACTTCGCGGCCGTCCCGCTCCCCCACTTTCCGGAAGCGGACGAAGGCGTGCATCTTGTGAACGTCGCGGCGGATCTGCTTGTCGGCGCCTTTGACCCAGCGGGCCGCATCATTGAGCGGGTCGGTGAGCGCGGCGCGATTGCGCTGCAGGTCCCACAGCAGCTGGTAGAGCCAGGCGAAACGGGCGGGATCGCGGTGGCAGATGACCCGCTTTGCCATGTCGATGAAGGCTTTCGGGACTTTGACTTCTCGCGGCGTTGGATGGGCCGGTGCGGCAGGTTCAGGCGCGCCGACAGCGGCGAAGAGATCGTCTCCGCCCGCGGCGCTGCCGGACCAGTGAATATCGGATGGTGGCACGCCCTGCCCCGCAAGACGCCGGGCCGCATCACGCCAGCCATCGAAATCCGTTTCGGAAGACAGGCTGATCTGGTGCATCAGAGAAGCTGGAGCTGCTGGGGCTGCGGCACAAACCTGTCGCGCAGGGTTACAAGGTCGAGCGCGCGGGACGGGTGCCAGTCCACGGTTTCGATGAAGTCGCGGCAGGTCTTTAACGATCGAACGATGCGCGCGATATGATCGAGCCGGAGAGCGGTGTGGCGGCGCGCGGCGAGGATGCGGTTCACTGATTTCGTGCCGAAGCCCGGCACGCGCAACAGTTCTTCGCGGGTGGCGCGGTTCACATTGACGGGAAAGCGCTCCCGCCGCCCCAGCGCCCAGGCAAGTTTGGGATCAAGATCGAGGTCGAGCATGCCGTCTTGGCGGGCCTCGAAGATCTCATCCTTCTCGAAGCCGTAAAAGCGCATGAGCCAGTCGGCCTGGTATAAGCGGTGCTCTCTCATCAGGGGCGGCTTGATGAGCGGCAGGTCGCCGGAGCTGTCCTGTATGGGGCTGAATGCCGAATAATAGACGCGGCGAAGCTTGTATCCGGAATAGAGTGAGGCGCTGGTCGTCATGATGTCCTTGTCGGAGGACTGGTCTGCACCGACGATCATCTGAGTTGATTGCCCGCCGGGAATAAAGCGCGGCGGACGTGCCTTGCCCCGCTCCTTACGATCGGGCTGGCGCGACTCGATGCCATAACGGACATTCGCCATCGCCGAGCGGATGACGGCGCCGGACTTCTCAGGCGCATAGGATTTGAGCGAGGCCTCACGCGGCAGTTCGATATTGATGGAGAGACGGTCTGCATGAAGCCCGGCCTGCTCGATCAGGGCCGGGTCGGCCTCAGGAATGGATTTCAGGTGGATGTAGCCGCCGAAATTATGCTCCACCCGCAATTTGCGGGCGACCTCGACCATCTGCTCCATCGTATAATTCGATGAGCGGATGATGCCGGAGGAGAGAAACAGGCCTTCGATATAGTTGCGCTTGTAGAAATCGAGCGTCAGCTTGACGATCTCATCGACGCTAAAGCGCGCCCGCTCCACATTGCTGGACACCCGATTTATGCAATATTTGCAGTCATAAATGCAGAAATTCGTCATCAGGATCTTCAGCAGGGAGATACAGCGCCCGTCAGGTGCATAAGCGTGGCAGATACCCATCCCCTCGGTCGAACCTATCCCATTGGTAGAAAGTGAGTTTCTCTTCGCCGATCCTGATGAGGCGCAGGAGGCATCATATTTTGCGGCATCCGCGAGAATGGCCAGACGGTCGATAAGTGTGCGCTTTCCCATACGCAGAACATAGCAGGAACATATCGGCAGTAAAAGCAATTCAGCAGCATTTTTCCACGTCTATAATAGCGTGCAAAAGCCCAACCACTACACCAGTAACGGGTGCATCGGACAGGCAAGATCAACAGTTCTCTGCAAAATGTTAACTATTGCACCGCCATAAAATCGGAACGCTCGGCACGCCCGTTTGTTTACAGGTTGAGCAACGAGACAGAATGATGACTGACACGCATGAGCATAAGAAGGCAAAGCAGGTGAGCGCAGAAGAGCGCCATCAACGCCGCGCATTTCGCAATGCGATGTCGGCTGGCCTCAAGCGCACCTATGGCCGCGTTGCTGAAAAATCGGTGCCAGACGAATTTATGCAACTTCTGCATGCCGCTGACCGCAAGGCCAAAGCGTAGAGTTGTATAACATCTGGGCAAACGCCTGAAATCCCCTCTGAAAGCAGTGCCCCCATTGCAGTGAGGCTGCCGATGGGTACGGTCACCACATGTCGAGACAAGGCTTCACCTTGCCCCGAGGGATGCAGACCGATTGGCCGACACTTGTTGCGGCCTCCACCGATTTCCGTCGCGATCTCCATCGTCACCCCGAATTGACCTGGCAGGAAAAAGACACGTCCGAAGTCATTCGGACCTCGCTTGATGCATTGGGAATTTCCTTCCGCGTCTGCGCGGGAACCGGCACTGTGGCGACACTTGCCCCGGATGCGCCTGGCAGGCATGTGGGCCTTCGCGCCGATATCGATGCCCTGCCCATCAATGAAGCGACGGGTCTCGATTACAGCTCTTCCCACACGGGATGCATGCACGCGTGCGGGCATGACGGGCATGCGGCTGCGCTGATGTCGACGGCAGCCTGGCTGAAACGCCATGAAGCGAGCCTGCCCGGTCCCGTTACCCTGCTTTTCCAGCCTGCCGAAGAAGGCGGGCATGGCGCAAAGAAGATGATCGAAGATGGCGCACTTGAGGGGCTGGATTGCATCTTTGGCTGGCACAACTGGCCAGCAATCCCGTTTGGCAAAGCTGTCTGCCCGGATGGCGCCGTCATGGCGGGCAATGGGACATTCCGGATCACGCTGCGCGGCGCAGGCGGTCATGCGAGCCAGCCGGAGAATACACGCGACCCGGTTCTCGCTGCCTCTGCCGTCACCATGGCGCTGCAGCAGATCATCTCGAGGCGGATCACGCCTCAGAACGCGGCTGTGGTCAGCGTGACCTCCATCGAGGCCCCAAGCGGTGAGACCGTCATTCCGGACAGCGCGAAAATGGCGGGCAGCATCCGTCTCGCCAATGCGAATGACAGGTCGCTCATCGAAGGCCTCATAAGGGAAATCACCATTTCGCAGGCCAAGGCGTATGGGGTCGAGGCCGATGTCGAGGTCTTCCCTCGCTACGACGCAACCGTGAATGACCCGTCTGAGGCCGCCCATATGCGGGAAGGGATTGCGGCAGATCTGGGGGAAAACTGGCACTTCGACCAGATCCCGGTCCCGATCATGGCGTCGGAAGACTTCTCTTATTACCTCAAAGAAATTCCGGGTGCCTTTGCCCTGATTGGCGCCGATGACGGCAAGGGCCATCACGAGCCCTGCCATTCCCCCCGATACGACTTCAACGACAGGCTGCTGCCGATTGTGACCCGCATCTATGCGCGTCTCGCGGGCGCGCCCCTACCCGACCAAGCCACTTATCTGAACGACTAACCCTGAAGACGAATCCGAGGAGAGACCGTCATGGACCTGTTTGAGCGCTGGGAATCGAATGTAAGGGGTTATGCACGGACTTACCCCACCGTGTTCAAGTCCGCTTCCAATGCCCGTCAGACCGATGAGGCTGGCAAATCCTATATCGACTTCTTTGGTGGCGCAGGCGTCCTGAACTTCGGACACAATAATCCGCGCATGAAAGAGGCGATCATCAAGTTCATCGAGGCCGATGGTATTCCCCACAGCCTCGACATGATGACGACCACCAAGCGCGATTTCATCAAAGCCTTCACAGAGACGATCCTTGAGCCGCGCGGCTGGGACTACCGGATGCAGTTTACCGGCCCCACAGGCACGAACGCTGTCGAAGCCGCACTGAAACTTGCGCGCCGCGTTACCGGCCGCAAGCAGGTCATTGCTTTCACCAATGGCTTTCATGGCATGACGCTCGGCGCGCTTGCCGCGACGGCGAACGCCTCTTTCCGCAACG
>DUBH01000035.1:12667-27912 GCA_012960415.1 Henriciella sp.
CTGAGCGCCACGGCGAATCAGTACTTCCGTAATGCAGCCGGTGTGCCGCTCAACCATGTCGAGCGCCTGCCGTTCGGTCATCCGCTGCAAGGCATGGAAGAAGCCTATGCGGACCCATCCTCTGGTTATGAACCGCCAGCGGCCATTTTGGTCGAGCCCATTCAGGCGGAAGGCGGCGTCAATGTCGCCGATGCCGAGTGGCTGAAAGCCATCCGCAAGTTCGCAAAGGATCGCGGCGCGCTCTTTATCCTGGATGATATTCAGGCCGGGTGTGGGCGCACGGGTTCCTATTTCAGCTTTGACGGCATGGACCTCGATCCGGACATCATCACTCTGGCCAAGGGGATTGGCGGCTTTGGCACGCCGCTCGCCATGAATTTGAACAAGCCGGAATTCGACAAGCACTGGTCGCCCGGCGAGCACACGGGCACGTTCCGCGGACAGGGCATCTCCTTCATCGCCGGCATGGTCGCGATGGACTATTTCAAGGAT
This sequence comes from Henriciella sp., assembly GCA_012960415.1. Taxonomy (GTDB): domain Bacteria; phylum Pseudomonadota; class Alphaproteobacteria; order Caulobacterales; family Hyphomonadaceae; genus Henriciella. The sequence goes on from DUBH01000035.1 coordinate 13,160, forward strand.
GACGCCTTCATGGCTGATGTCCGCCGCAAGGGCGACATCATGGAAAGCCGCCTGAAAAAGATGGCGCGGCCGGGCATGGAAGTGCGCGGCAAAGGCATGATGCAGGGCCTCGACACCAAAGACGGCGCCTTTGCCAAGAAGGTTGTCGCTGAGTGTTTCAACAAGGGGCTGCTTCTGGGTGGCTGCGGCAGCGAAGGCCGTGTCGCCAAGCTCATCCCGCCGCTCACCATTGACGATGCGGATCTCAATGAAGGGCTCGATATCATGGAGGCGGCCATGCAAGCCGTCCTGGTGCCAGCATGAGGCACCGCGATGATATGACATTTCCGCCGGAAGAGTATGTCCGCCGGCTGGAAGACCTGCGCGACCGGATGAGAAGTCGCCGCCTCGATGCGGTGGTCATCTCCGACCCTGAGAACATCATGTACCTCACCGACTATCAGACGACGGGGTATTCCTTCTTTCAGGCCCTTGTGGTCCCGCTCGACGGCGACTGTTTCATGGTCACGCGGAACATGGAGGAGTCTAACGTCCATGCCCGCACATGGGTCGAGAAAACGCGGCCTTATGCGGATAATGGTGATGCCATCCAGCGCCTGATCGAGGCCCTGCGTGAGGCCGGGCTCTACAACTCGACGGTCGGCTATGAGCGTAACTCATACTTCCTGCCTGCCTATCAGCAGGACCGCTTCCATTCGGCCTATACGGGCGGGCGCCTGCTCGATTGTTTCGGCATCGTCGAAGAAGGCCGTATGTGCAAATCCAAGCACGAAATCGAGATCATGAAACGCGCGGCCCGCGCCACCGAAGCCGGTATGCAGGCCGGTATCGACATCGCAAAGCCCGGTGTTACCGAAAACGAGATTGGCGCGGCCATCTCTGCTGCCATGTTTGAAGCTGGCGGCGAGCCGCCCGCCGTCATGCCCTACGTTACCTCGGGGCCTCGCTCCATGATCGGTCACGCGACCTGGGAAGGCCGCACGGTTCAGGAAGGCGAGCATGTGTTCCTTGAGGTGGGCGGCTGCTACAGACGCTACCACACGGCGATGATGCGCACTGTTGTCATGCAGGACAAGCTATCGCCCTCCATGCGCAGCGCTGAAGAGCAGATGCAGAAGGCACTCAAAGAGCTCCGCCGCTATGTGCAGCCGGGCCTCACCGTTTCGGACGCAGACAAGATCGTACGCGACATCATCACCGATGGCACCCATGGCGGCTCTCTCATCACGCGGTCTGGCTATTCCATCGGCATTGCTTTCCCGCCGAGCTGGGATGAGGGCTACATCCTCTCACTCATGCAGGGCGATCCGCAGATCCTGAAGGAAGGCATGACCTTCCATATCATCCCATGGGTCTGGGGCGTGGACGGCGACAAGACGGTCGGCATTTCCGATACCTTCTATGTGACTGAAGATGGCTGCGAGAGTTTCTTCTCCCTGCCCGAAGAGTTCACCCTGAAGACCGGGACCGGAACGCCGTCGGCGCAGGCCCCAAAGAAAGCCAATGGCAAGCAGGCGCAGCCTGCGAGCTAGCGCCTGCCACACATCTGATATCAGGAGAAATCCATGCTGAAAGCCGTCAATCCGGCGACCGGCGAGACCGTTCGTGAAGTTGCGCTCGACAGCGAGGCAAACGTCAACGCAAAGATCGAGGCGTCGCTGGCTGCCTTCCATGAGTGGAAGACCAAATCCTACGCAGAACGCGCCAAACTGCTCAAAGCCGTCGCGGCCCATATGCGCAAGCATGTCGAGACGCTTGCTCCCATTATGACCGAAGAGATGGGCAAGCCGATCAAGGAAGGACGCGGCGAAGTCGAGAAGTCAGCCTGGTGCGCAGAGCATTATGCCGACCATGCTGAGGGCTACCTCTCCCGGCAGGTTCTGGAGTCCGATGCGAGCCTGTCCTATGTGCAGCACCTGCCCATTGGCCCCATTCTTGGCATCCTGCCGTGGAATGCGCCTTTCTGGCTCGCCTTCCGGTTTGCGGCCCCTGCCCTGATGGCGGGCAATTCCTGCCTGATGAAGCATGATCCACATGTGCCGGGATGCGCCGAAGCCATTGAGACCTGCTTCCGCGAGGCGGGCGCGCCTGAGGGACTGTTTCAGGCCCTCTATCTGGAGACGCCAAGCGTCGAGGCGGTGATCCGCGATGACAGGGTGCGCGGCGTCTCATTCACCGGGTCTTCGCGCGGCGGGTCTGCCGTTGCCGGGATCGCCGGGTCGTCGATCAAGCCTGCCGTTCTGGAGCTTGGCGGGTCTGATCCATCCATCGTGCTGGCGGATGCTGATCTCGACAAGGCGACGGACGTGCTGACGCTGTCGCGCATCATCAATGCAGGCCAGTCCTGCATCGCGGCCAAGCGGATTATCGTTGAGGAAAACGTCTATGACAAAGTCGAAGCGCTGATGAAGGAGAAGCTGGCGGCGCTGAAGCTGGGCGATCCGCGAGAGGCCGATACTGATGTGGGCCCGATCGCGCGCCCGGACCTTCGCGATGAGCTGCACCGGCAAGTTCAGGAAACGATCAAACAGGGCGCGGACTGTGTGCTTGGCGGCAAACTGCCCAGCGGCGATGGCTATTTCTATCCGGTCACGCTGCTGTCCAATGTCACGCCCGACATGTGCGCTTTCAATGAGGAGACGTTCGGACCGGTCGGTGTGCTGGTAAAGGCGCGGGATGCAGACCATGCCGTCGAGCTGGCCAATGACACGCGCTATGGCCTCGCGGCGAGTATCTGGACCGAGACGAGCCGCGGCGAAGCGATGGCGAGCTCGCTCGACACCGGTCAGGTCAGCGTCAACGGCATCGTGAAGACAGACCCTCGCCTGCCAAGCGGCGGCACGAAGGCGTCCGGGCTTGGCCGTGAACTCGGGCCGCACGGCATCCTCGAATTCGTGAATGCCCAGCAAGTCTGGGTCGGCCCTGCAAAGCCTGCCTGATATGATGAAACGCGGACGAAATCCTGACACAGGCTGATCAGGAAGCGGCAAATTTGTTTCAAGTTTGCCGCGCGTGTTTCAGCCGGACTTCAAGTCTCTCTCTTAGGGCTGCTTACTGAACGCCTGCAAAATGCGGGCACCAGTAAGCAGCAAAGAGGGTCAGAATGACGTCCTCCATCTTGCAGTCGTTTTCGTTTGCCGTCCTGTTTTGCGGGTTTTCCGCTGGCGCCATGGCCGAGCCCACCCCCCGCCAGACTGGCAGCGCCGTCTATCACGCCTCCACCTCGCCCACTGGTCCGTCGCAGACCGACCTGACTGTGGTGGTGAACCGGTCCACACCTATCGCCGTTGGCCGCCCGTTCGCGCGTATCGCCATCTCCCAGCCGGAGATTGCTGACGCGGCGCCGACATCCGACAACCGGCTCTATGTCCGTGGACGCACGATCGGCTCGACCAACATCCTCGTCTATGATGATGATGGCGATCTGATTGAGATTATCGATGTGCGCGTCGAACATGATCTGGGCGCCATCCAGAGCGACATTGCGGCCCTGTTCCCTGACATCGATCTCGATCTTCGCACCGTGGCGCAGCGCCTTCACGTTCGGGGCGAAGTGCCAGACGATGAGACAGCCGCCGAGATCATGCAGATCGCGGCAAGCTATGCGCCGGACGCGGTGATCGATGCGCTCGACGTGAACAGCCCGCAGCAGGTGATGCTGGAAGTGCGCTTCGTCGAAGCGTCGCGTGAAGATGTGAAAGAGCTTGGCATTGGCGGTGAAGTCAGCCGCGCGGGCGATTTCCTGTTCGCGACAGGCTCTGAGCTTCTGTCCGGCGGCGCACCCAAATCCATCCTCAGCCTGCTTGGTGCCTCTGGTGGGGTGAACATCGACTTCTTCCTTGAGGCGCTGGAAGAGCGCGGCGTTATCCGCACCCTGGCCGAACCGAACCTTGTCGCCCGCTCTGGTGAGACGGCGAGCTTCCTTGCTGGTGGCGAATTCCCTGTGCCAGTCGCTGCCGATGAAGACACGATCAGCATCCAGTTTCGCGAGTTCGGTGTGAGCCTCGAATTCACGCCGCGCATCCTGTCGAACAACAAGATGAGCCTCGAAGTCAGCCCGGAAGTGAGCCAGCTCGATCCGCGCAATTCCGTGCGTCTTGCGAGCGTCGAGATCCCGGCGCTGAGTGTGCGCCGTGCCAATACGATCATCGAGCTTGCCGATGGCGAAAGCTTTGCGATTGCTGGCCTCATCCAGAATACGGTGGACACGACCTCTGTTCAGACGCCGTGGCTAGGCGATGTGCCCGTGCTTGGCGCGCTATTCCGCTCGAACCGTTTCCGCGAGAATGAGACAGAACTGATCATCATCATTACCCCACGAATTGTCATGCCGACGCCAGCTGGCACGCGTATTCCTGATCCGCTGACGAACAATCCGATGCCATCGGAAGCCGAACGCCTGCTGCTGGGTGAGCTCAGCTATGATGATGGCCCCAGCGTCGCGTCCGCAGGCACGGGCACGCTTCGCGCGCCCTCACCTGCAGCAGCGCAGCCTGTCGCCCAGTCCTCACGCCCTGATCTTGGCTATGTGCCGGGAATGGGAGGCGAGTAGGCATGAGCGCCACACCGCTTCAGGTGACGGGGCAAGTGCGCCTTCACGTCTTCGCGCCCGGTGGGCACGAGGCATTGGTGGCGGCTACCGCGAACCTGCCGACAGTCACGGTTACCAGCCATGCAAGCCCGGACGCCGCACTTGAAGCGGCCCAAGCTGAGCGCGGCGGCGTACTCGTGCTGGAGAATGCCGGCACGTTCGACCTTGTCGAACTGCTGATCCGCGTCTCTGAGACCGCGCCGAGCCTGCCTGGCATTGTAATTGGTGAGAATATCCCGATCCTTGCGGTAAAGCGGCTGATTTCGCTGCAGCGCTGGGACATGCTGCCACCGCCGATTGCGGCTGGTTCACTGATCGAGGCGCTGGAGCTGGTCTGCAAGCAGGACAGTTCGACAGCTGATAGCTCGGGCAAATGCTGGACGGTAACACCGTCGGTAGGCGGTGCCGGCGCGACGCTGCTGGCAGTAGAGATCGCCTATCAGCTCAGCCAGCGCGAGACACGCAGCAAGGTCTGCCTGATCGATCTCGACTTCTTCGATGGGGCGTGTGCGTCCTATCTGAATTGTCCGGCGAACCTCAATCAGAGCGCGCTGACGCAATCTGCGGACCGGATTGATGAGGCGCTGCTTCAGGCTTTCATCACGCACCACAAGAACGGCATTGACCTGCTTGCAGCGCCGCGCTCACACCGGCTTTGGAATGCGATCAAGCCGGAAGCAATCCTCAAGATGCTGGAAGTTGCCTGCAGCCTCTATGATCATGTGATCGTTGACCTGCCGCGCTGGCCCTCGCCGTGGATGGCGTCTGTCGTGACGGGTGCGGACGAAAACATAGTGATGAGCGAGCTGACCGTCCCGGCGCTTCATGCCGCGCGCAACCGCGCAGAGGACCTCGAAGACGCGTCCGAAGGCATCGTCCAGCCGCGCATCGTGCTGAACCGGATGTCCAAGAAGCTGTTTGGCGGCACCGTTACCGTGTCGCAGGCCGAGGAAGCCATCGGCCGCCCCGTCTTTGCGACCATCTCATCGGAATGGGAAGCAGCGCTCGCCGCCGTGAACTTCGGTCAGGCCGTCAGCGAAGCAAAGCCGGGCAATCGCCTCGCCAAGGATATCAGCCGCCTGATCGACCTTCTCGAAGAAGGCAGTGCCTCAATTGTCCAGTCACCCCCGAGCAGAAAGAAAGCCTAGATGGCCCGTTTCTCCCTTCTCTCACGCAATAACACCTCCGCCGCCGAAAAGCTCGAGCATGAAACTGCAGCGCCGGGCGCGAGTGCAGATGAAACGGCGAAGGATGAGGGTCCGCTCTTTGCGGCTGACGATGCTGACGAGGCCGATGATGAGCCGGAAGAGAGTTCAGGCTCTGCTTCGTTCGACCTGCTCGAAGCCAAGCTTCGGGTCCATAACAAGCTGATCGATGAGCTCGATCTGTCGGTTCTCGACAAGCTTGACGAAGCGGAAATGAAGAAGCAGGTCGGCCGGCTGGTTTCCGAGATCGTGCGCGATGAGCGCATCCCGATGAATCAGGCAGAAGTGCTGGATTTCGCGGATTCCGTCTACCATGAGATGACCGGCCTCGGCCCGCTGGAGCCGCTTCTCGCTGACCCGACGATTTCGGATATTCTGATCAACGGCGCCAAGCAGGTTTATGTAGAGCGCCGCGGGGAGCTTGAGCTTTCAGAGGCCAAGTTCCGCGACAATGCCCACCTTCGCCGGATTGTCTCACGGATCGTCTCCGCAGTGGGCCGCCGCGTCGATGAAAGCCAGCCTCTGGTCGATGCGCGTCTTCTCGACGGCTCGCGCGTCAACGCTGCGGTCGAGCCTGTCGCGATTGATGGTCCGCTTGTATCTATACGGAAGTTCTCCAAGAAGCCGCTGACGCTTGAAAAGCTGATCGGTTTTGGCGCGATGCCGAAAGAGGTCGCCGAGTTTCTGTTCAATGCCGTGAAATGCCGTGTGACCTGCATCATTTCGGGCGGTACGGGTTCCGGTAAGACCACGCTGCTCAACGCACTTTCCAAAGCGATCAGCCATAAGGAACGCCTCATCACGATTGAGGACGCGGCAGAACTGCAACTGCAGCAACCGCATGTGGCCCGTATGGAAACGCGCCCGCCCAACCTTGAGGGCAAAGGTGAGATCCGGCAGCGCGAACTGATGAAGAACGCCCTTCGTATGCGCCCTGACCGGGTGATCCTTGGTGAGGTGCGTTCTGAAGAGGCCTTCGACATGCTGCAGGCCATGAATACGGGCCATGAAGGCTCCATGGCGACGATCCACGCCAACAATCCACGCGAGGCGATCAGCCGCCTTGAGCAGATGGTGGCAATGGGTGGCCTGCGCATCTCATCGGAAGCCGTCCGTGGGCAGATTGCCTCGGCGATCGGCATCATCATCCAGGCCCAGCGCCTGTCTGACGGCTCTCGCCGCATTACCCATGTGACAGAAGTGACGGGCATGGAAGGCGACATCATCCAGATGCAGGACATCTTCCTGTTCAACCGCCTTCGCACGGGCGAAGACGGCACGGTCATCGGCGAATTCCGCGCCACGGGCCTTCGCCCCAAATGCCTCGATGAAATGCAACGACGCGGTGTTCAGCTGCCGATGGAGTATTTCGATCCGTCGAAGCCGCTTCTCGAAGTGCCGGGGAAATAGATGGAGACTTCGGTCGTCATCTATGTGCTGGCCTTCGCTTCAGCCTTTCTCGCCGCCCAGTCGGTCCTTGGTTTTGGACAGGGCGCGGTTGAGAAAACGCGGCTGAACCGGCGCCTGCGTGTGCAGGAAAAGCAAGCCAGCGTTGCTGACCTCATCATTGAGCTTCGTCGCCAGCGCGGACAGGACAAGGACGGCAATGGCCGCCTGTCGCTTCGCTGGTTCAACGATCTCGTGACCCGCTCTGGGCTGCCCTATGATCCGGTTACATGGTCGTTGATTGCGCTGGCTGTCGGCGTCGTCGCTGCAGCTGCGACCTTCTATTTCACCGCAAATTTGATGCTGACGCCGGTAGCCGGCGTTCTGGCATCGACGGTTCTCCCAATCTTTTTCCTCAAGATGAAAGCCGCCGCGCGTGATCGCCAGTTGGGCGAACAATTGCCAGACGCGCTTGAAATCATCGTCCGCAGCCTGGAAGCCGGTCACCCGGTGCCGACGGCGGTGTCACTGGTCGGGCGCGAAATGCCGGATCCGATCGGGTCCGAGTTCGGCATGGCAGCGGATGAAATCGCCTATGGCTCCAGCCTCGAAGAAGCGGTGAAGAAGCTCGCTGAGCGCACACAACAGCCCGACGTTGAACTGTTCGCGGCCACCGTACGCCTGCAGGCACGCACTGGGGGCAATCTCGCCAGCCTGCTCAAGGTCAACGCGTCGACCGTCCGTGCACGCCAGAAAATGCGCCTCAAGATCAAGGCGGCCTCATCCGAAGGCCGCGCATCGGCGCTGATCCTGACGTCTGCGCCCTTCATTGTGATGGGCGCGATGCACATGCTGACCCCGCACTTCTATGGCAGCGTCATCAATGAAAAGATCGTCCAGTACGGTTTGGGCGGCTGCCTCGTCTGGATGGCGATCGGCAACCTCGTCATGCGCAAGATGATCAGCTTCAAGGTCTGATGGAATGATGCCGATCAGCCTGCTCCAGAACTCAAACTTCGCGCTCGTCGCCATCCTTGCGATTGTGACGCTGTCTGCGCTCGCCGTTCTGGCGGTCAAACTGATCCGCGGCCTGAAAGCCAAGAAGAAGATGGCGCAAAGGCTGGAAAGCGATGCAGCGCGCCGGGTTCGTGCACAGTCCCAGTCCGCAAGCCAGAAGCGCGACCAGCTAATCGAGAAGATCGGGCGACGTTTCTCAGACCCAAACTCTGAAGCACTGAGCAAGCTGCGCGCGCGCCTGTTCAGGGCGGGATACTATTCAAAGGCTGCGCCTTACCTCTTTATCGGTATCCGGTTCATCGCGCTGATCGTGCCGCAATTGCTGCTACTCGCGACCTGGCCGCTCTATGGAGACATGCTGCCGGGAAATGGGCTGATGCTTGCCTCAGGCGGGCTTGCGGTCATCAGCTTCGTCGCGCCTTCCTTCATGCTGGATAAAAAGCTCTCGCGCCTGCAGGACCAGTACCGCGAAGGCTTTCCGGACATGATGGACCTGATGGTTGCCTGCGTTGAGGCTGGCCTCAGCCTCGACGGCGCGGTTCAGCGTGTCTCCGAAGAATTGGCGCAACGCTATCCGAACCTTGCCGATCATTTGAAGATCATGAACCTCGAGACGCGTGCTGGCCGGGCCCGTACCGAGGCCTGGAAGAATTTCGCAGACCGCCTCGGTCTCGATGAAGCGCGGGCGCTCGCGACCATGCTGCGCCAGTCTGAAGAGCTCGGCACTAGTGTGGGTGAGACCCTGCGCGTCTTTGCGACCGACATGCGCGAAAAGCGGATGCTCTATGCAGAGGAAAAGGCGCTCGCGCTTCCGGCAAAGCTGGTCGTGCCGCTGATCCTGTTCGTATTTCCGTCGCTTCTGACGGTGCTCATGCTGCCTGCCGTGGTCCGCATGATGGAAGTGATGGCGGCGACATCGTAGCTCGCTTGCACCTTAGCCTGGACGTTCAGCCCCGGCGTTGCACGACCATGATTTCGGTATACTGAACATAGGTGATCCGCCCTGCCCCCGAGGCAGAGGCCGTGACCTGAACCGAAGCCGCAATTGGCGCGCCCCCTGCCTCCAGCGCATCTGAAACCTGTACAGGCAAGGGTGTGGACGGATGGGTCAGCACAGGTTCGCTAACAGGCATGGCCGGAATACGGGCAAGCGTTGCAACCTCATTTTTCGCGGCGGGTTTGACCGCCTCAGTCATGTTACCAGAGACTGGCTTGGGCGTACGTCCCTCCGCCGCCCACACCGCATTGACGACGGCAACAAGAAGGACGCCGCCAAGGCAGAGAACGATGATGAGTGTCAGGCTCATGCGCATATCCGGCTTTCCGCGCTTCATATGAAACGCGAAAGCCGGATCTTGCGCAAGATAGGCTGTACGGGTGGGAGCTTACCGCCGGATTACTGGCTGGATGGGACCCGGACCATGGATTCCTGATCGCCCAGAATGATGGCGACCTGCGTGCCCGATGGTGGACGCGGTGCAGCTGGCTGCGGCGCTGCTGCGACCTGGCGCGGCGCGGGCGCTGGTGAGCGCAGGCGCACGGCTTCAGCCATCTCATAGGCGTCGTCTGCACTGCCGCGAAGCGCCAGCGAAAGCGTACCGGACTTGCCTGCGACAGAGAGCGTCTGGGCCTGTTCAAGCGTAACGGCGAGCGTTGCGGTGCGGAATGGCGACGGGTCATTTCCGGCGACATCATCATTGAGGTCCAGCGCCATGACTTCGACATTCTGCAGCAGCACTTCTGCGCTCGCACCGCCCGCGCGCACGGGCTGGTCATCAACGAGGGCCGCGCCGTCATTGGCCATGAAGATGATATCTACCATGTCGCCCGGCAGGACGAAGCCGGCCACACCGGCAACGTCATTCATCTGGATCGTATAGGCGCGCATACCGGGGCGGATCTTCGATGAGAGTGAGGCGCGCATGCCGACCGCGAGCAGCATCTTTTCCGACAGGATTTCGCCGCTGCCGATCTCGATCAGGGTCGGGCGCTCAAGTCCGGTCTCTTCAAGGTCGCCGCGCGTTTCGAAAGCGCCGCGGGGGACGTCGGTAACAGGTATTGCCTCTGTCTCGAACCAGGCCGGATCAAGCGTCACGCCGCGCGGGATGTCCCGGACAGCGACGAGCACGTCGCGGGTCTCGATGACGACAGGCTGCACCTCAGTCATTTCGGCCGGTGCGGGATCCTTGTCGCCGCCAAGCCAGAGACGCGCGCCAAGTACGGCAGCGCCGCCAAACACGAGCGACAGAACGAGCGAGACGAATGGAGACATTTTCACGAGGCGAACCTCCCAGACAGCTATTCACCGCCGAAATTAGCGTGCCGGGGCTTAAACCTTCCGCAAATGCAAAGGCGCCATTTCATTGGTCCGCTTAACCATGAATCTAGCCCGGCATTTCTTCTTCGAGCGGCACCACATCGACAGCCTGCGAGCCTGCCTGCCCCGAGGCTGACTTCAGCACGCCTTTCACGGGCGACACATCCGAATAGTCGCGGCCATAGGCGATCACGATATGGTTGGTCGTAACCTCGCAGGCATTGGTGGGGTCGTACTCGATCCAGCCAAGATCTGGCCCGCACCAGGCCCGCACCCAGGCATGCATGGCGTCCGCCCCTTCAAGGCGGGGCTTTCCGGGCGGCGGTTCCGTGCGGAGGCAACCGCTGACATAGCCTGCAGGTATGCCAATACTGCGCAGGGCCGCGATCATGATGTGGCTGAAATCCTGGCAGACGCCCTTGCGCGCGGCGAACGCGTCTTCGTGGCGCGTATCGACAGAGGTCGCAGACGGATCGAACGTCATCTCTTCATGCAGGCGCTCGCCCAGCCTGTGCACAACATGGCGCGTGGAGGCATCGAGCGGGACAAGGTCGCGGACGTAGTCCTGCAGGACGAGATTGGGCCGAACGCGCGGCGTTGTGCCGAGAAAGTGAAGCGGTGAGTCGGCAGAGAGGCTTTTAATGCTGCTCAGAATGTCAGGCATCGTTTCGAGGTTTGCAGAGACTGCCTGCGGCGCAGGCTGTTTATGGCGTTCGACGCGGGCGGTAAGGCTCGCCTCAAAACGTTGATGGGCCTCTGCGAAGACGACCTCGCTCGTCCAGTTGCCGAAGAAATCCCGGAAACCGCTGCGCTCGGCTGGTTCAGGCGTTACGGTCAGGACCTGGCCGGAGACCGATTGCACACCCGGCAGCTCCAGTGGCCAGAGGTGGAGAAGGTGGCGGCCCGTGAGCACCATGCCGCCATAGCGGTAGGAAATGCTGAGTTTAAGATCATAGAGCATGGGGGTGCGCCTTCAGCTCATGAATATGCGGGTTAAATTGTCGGATATCGCCGCCACCTTGTTGCGGAAACCGACGAGATAATCCGGGTCGATATCCTCCGGCGCGAGCGCTTCGAACGTCTCACGCAGTGCTGTGCAATCGGCCAGCAATTCCTCGCTTCCGGACGACTTCATCAGGTCTGCCAGCGGGCGCATATGGGTCTCAAGCTCGATCACGTGAAAGATGAGAGAACGCGGATTGAGCTCATCGAGCGCAGTAAGTTCGGCGACCGATGGCGTGCTCGCCTGAAACCCGTATCTGCGACGATGCGAGATGGAGCTGTCTGCATATTCCAGTGCGAGGTCGAGACTACCGATCGGGGCATCTTCGGCGAGGAAGCTGGCGAGCGCCGAGGAAAGTGCCATCAGGCGCTCGATAGAGCGGCCGAGGCTGAGGAAGCGCCATTCGGTGAAGCGGTACATATTGTCTTGCAGGAGGCCGGTGAAGGCACTCGATTGGCGCAGGAGGACACCCATCTCGCGCGCTGCGCCATCGCCCGGCGCGACATTGCGCGACAGGGCATCATCCAGCCGGTCACTGAGCTGGTTCATGGCAGCCCAGCCATCGGGCGAGAGCCTGTCGCGCACGCCTTCAGCCGCGCGCAGGGCCGAACGGATCGTGCCTTCCAGCGCAGGCGGAATGGAGGACTGGGTGTCCAAGCCGATGAAGGATCCGTAGCGCGTCAGATGCAGGAGAAGCGGCGCTTGCGGCGAGGTGGCTTCGGCAAGCCGTTCATGGCGCGCGCGGTTTAGGCGGGTGAAGCCCTCGGCGCGTTCCATGTATCGGGCGAGCCAGTAAAGATTCTCAGCGGCCTTGCTAGGCAGCGCGCCTTGTTTTGCGCGCGGCGCCCTCGCCTGCCCGCTGGCAAGCCGTGTGACCGTATCGACCGGCTTGTCGCTGACGATCCAGACATCAGCGACCGAGCTGCCAGCCTGCATGCTGAAGACGTTCGTGTTGATCTCTGTCCCGATGCGCGCGAAGCCGCCCGGCATGACGCACCAGCCGTCAGCCGTGCGGACCATGAAGACGCGCAGGCTCATAGGACGTGGCACGAGTGCTCCGTCTACCCAAGCCGGCGAAGTCGAGAAAGATACGGTCTCCTGACCGACCAGAAGCTCGCCTTCGGTATCGATCAGTCGTTTGGCAAAATCGACGCCCTGCTTGCGAAGCTGGCTGCCCATAATGGCAGACTCGTCGGGGTCGAACATCTGGCGCGTCGAAAGCGCGGGGGCGATCAGCATGTTTTCCAGCCGCGAGACGACATGATCGCGCTCAGCAGGCTGCCCGCACCACCAGGTTGCGATGTTCGGCATTTCGAGCGGCTTGCCTGCGAGCCGTCTGGAAATGCGCGGCAGGAAAGCCAGCAAGGCGCGCGATTCAAGTATGCCTGCGCCAAGCGCATTCACGACCGAGACATTGCCCCGGCGCACGGCGCCAACCAAGCCTGCCGTGCCAATCTGCGAAGCCTCATCAAGCTCCAGCGGATCAGCGTAAAGCGTATCCAGCCTGCGCCAGAGAACGTCGACTGGCTGCAATCCTGATACCGTCCGCACAAAGACCTTTCCCTGCTGGATGGTCAGGTCTTCGCCTTCGACGAGGAGCAGGCCGAGATAACGGGCGATATAGGATTGCTCGAAATAGGTCTCGCTGAACGGACCTGGCGTCAGGATGGCGACATGGGCATCCTGCGAGGTGCGCATGTTGAGCAACGCAGTGCGAAACTCAGAGAAGAAGCCTGACAGGCGATGAACCTTGGCGTCAGCATAATGCTCGGCAAAGATACGCGACGTCGCAACACGGGTCTCCAGCGCATAGCCTGCGCCCGACGGGGCCTGTGTCCTGTCATTCAGCACCCACCACGTCCCATCGGGCCCGCGGCTGATCTCGAAAGCGACGAAGTTGAGATGATGACCGCCGCGCGGCTTCACGCCGACCAGTGGACGGATCCATTCCGAACTCTGCGCGATGAGCTGGCCCGGCAAGGCCCCATCCGCGATGAGCTGGTTCGGGCCGTAAAGGTCAGCCACCACCTCCTCTAGCAGATCAGCACGTTGCTTCAGTGAGCTTGCAATCTGCTCCCATTCCTTCGCGTCAATCAGAACGGGCATATGGCTGAGCGGCCAGGGACGCTCGGTTGTCCTATCCTCGGTATACTGACGTAAGAAGACGCCAGAATTGCGCAGGTAGGCATCGCCGCGCGAGAACATCTGCCTCAGCGTATGCGGGTCGCACTCTGACAGGTGCGAGATGAAGCTCTGCCAGACAGGCCGGATGCGGCCCTCACTGTCCAGCAGCTCATCCGGGACTCCGGGCACAGGCTTGTAATGCGCCAGCAGACGGAAGAGTGTTTCTTCTGCTGCCTTCCGAAGCCGGGGCATGGTCTACACGCCCTGCGGCCTGCGCAGGTCAAGGGTCAGCGGAAACTCCGGATGCACCCTTTCGGCCTCTGGCATATAGCTGCCGGGCTTATGGCCCTGCGGCTCAAACCGGGCGAGCCTGCGGGCCTCTGCCTCGTTCGAATTGACGGGGAAGGTCTCATAATTGCGGCCACCCGGATGGGCGACATGATAGACGCAGCCGCCAACCGCATGCCCGCTCCAGGTATCGAAGATATCGAAGGTGAGCGGCGTATTCACCGGCAAGGTTGGATGAAGCGACTCTGGCGGTGCCCAAGCCTTGTAGCGCACACCAGCGACTTCACTTGCACTGCCTGCCGACTGGGTGAGCGGCATGCGCCGCCCATTACATGTCACGGCAAATCGGCCGGGCGCACCCGATAGCAGCTTGACCTGAAGACGCTCAGCCGAACTGTCCGTATACCGAACAGTGCCGCCGATCGCCCCCGTTTCGCCGAGGACATGCCAAGGCTCAATCGCCTGACGAAGCTCAAGCGTGGTGCCTTCGTAGGTGACCTCACCGCAGAACGGGAAGCGGAATTCGAACTGCGCCTCGTACCATTCTGATTTGAGATCGAAGCCATGCGCCTTGAGGTCGGCAAGAACTTCCATGAAGTCCTGCCAGACAAATTCTGGCAGCATGAACCGGTCATGCAGGCGCGTGCCCCAACGCACAGGCGTGCCTTCAACCGGGTTCTGCCAGAAGCGCGCAATCAGGGCGCGGATCAGCAATTGCTGGGCAAGGCTCATGCGCGCGTCGGGCGGCATCTCGAAGCCGCGGAACTCGACAAGGCCATGGCGGCCGGTGGGGCCATCGGGGGAGAACATCTTGTCGATGCA
>DUBH01000036.1 GCA_012960415.1 Henriciella sp.
ACATGGCGAACTTCATGCCGGATCGTAAGACCGACATGACCAGCCAGATGGGCGGCGAAGGCGTCGCCTGGATCGGCCAGTATTTCGCAACCGACGAAGAGCACATGTTCGTCAATCTCGGCGATGGCACCTATTCGCACTCAGGTTCGCTCGCCATTCGCGCTGCGGTCACCTCCGGCGCGAACATGACTTACAAGATCCTTTACAATGACGCCGTCGCGATGACGGGCGGCCAGACCGTTGAGTCCGGCCAGACCCCAGTTGATATCGCCCAGCAGGTCGAGGCCGAAGGCGTCAAGACGATCGTCGTCGTGACCGAGGATCCAACCCGCTATGCAGGCGTCAAAGGCCTGCCGCGTTCGGTTAAGATCTATGACCGCGAAGAGCTTGATGACGTGCAGAAGATGCTGCGCGACACCAAGGGCGTCTCCGTCATGATCTATGACCAGGTCTGCGCCACCGAGAAACGCCGCCGCTCCAAGCGCGGCCTGCGGGAACCAGACCGCGTGCGCGTGATGATCAACCAGGAAGTTTGCGAAGGCTGCGGTGACTGCTCGATAAAGTCGAACTGTCTCTCTGTGGAACCGGTCGAGACTGAGCTTGGTCGCAAGCGCCGTATCAACCAGTCGACCTGTAACACGGACCTTTCCTGCCTGCGCGGCTTCTGCCCGAGCTTCGTGACGATCAAGGACGCACATTTTGCAGCAGAAGACGCACCGGTTCTTGAGGTAGATGCTTCGAACCTGCCGCTGCCGGACCTGCCACCCGTCGCCCAGCCATGGAACATCCTGTTCACGGGCGTCGGCGGTACGGGTGTCACGACAGTTGCCGCTGTGCTGGCCATGGCGGCCCATGTTGATGGCAATGCAGCCTCATCGCTCGACATGACCGGTCTTGCCCAAAAGGGCGGCCCTGTGCTCTCGCACCTTCGCTTTGCGCGTGAGCCGGACATGATCTCGACGGGCCGTGTGCCACCGGCCTCGGCCGATGCGATCATTGGTTGTGACCTTGTTGTCGCTGCTGGCGGCGATGCCATCTCGCTCATGGATGTCAGCCGCACTCACGTGACGGCAAACGCCGATGTGACACCGACTAGCGAGTTCATCCGCGACCGGTCCAAGACCTTTGAAAGCCAGCTTCTCGCGGCCCGCGTGAAGCGTCAGGCCAAGGACTTTGGCTCTATTGACGCTGAATCGCTTGCCCTCGGCTATCTCAACGACGCGATCTACACGAATATGATCATGGTCGGTTACGCTTGGCAGAAGGGCCTCGTGCCCGTCTCGCTTCGCGGCCTCTACCGCGCCATCAAGCTCAATGGCGTGAAGATCGAAGAGAACATGAAGGCCTTCGATGTTGGCCGGATTGCCGCTGTCGACCCGGACCGCTTGGAACAGACCTCAGATCCACGCGGCGATGTCGCCCCGATGACGCTGGACCAGATCGTCGAGAACCGCGCCGAACGCCTGACGGCTTACCAGAATGAAGCCTATGCGCAGAAGTATCGCGATCTCGTCGCAAAGGTCCGCAAGGATGAGGAAGCTGCTGGTCTTGGCGAAGGCTTCACGACGGCTGTCGCCAAGTTTGCCTTCAAGCTCATGGCCTACAAGGATGAGTATGAAGTCGCGCGTCTCTACACTGACGGCTCCTTCGAGAAGAAGCTTCGCGAGACCTTCCATGGTGGCAAGATCAGCTATCTGATGGCGCCGCCGCTGATCGCGAAGAAGGACTCCAACGGTCATCTCAAGAAGAAGCCGTTCGGCCCATGGATGAAAACCGTCTTCAGCATGATGCGCCGCTTCAAGGGTCTTCGCGGCACCGCCTTCGACCCATTCGGCTATACCGAAGAGCGCAAGATGGAACGCGGTCTCCGCGACACCTATCTTGAGCGCGTCGCCGACATGTCAGGCAAGCTGACCAAGAAGAACCATGAGCTTGCCATCGCGATTGCGTCCATCCCGGACGAGATTCGCGGCTATGGCCACGTCAAGGAAGCTTCCGTCGAAGCGGCCAAAGGCCATGAGGCAGAGCTGATGCAGAACTGGCCGGAAGGCGGCATGCCGAAGCAGAAAAAGACGCTGATCGCGGCTGAATAAGCCCGGCCGACCAAATCAAAATGAGAAGGCCGCTTCCGGCAGACGGAGGCGGCCTTTTTCTTGGGGTCAGCTCGCGACGCTGACGATCACTTCGAGCACGCTTGCGCTGCTCTCCAGCGCCGCAAGCTCGGCGTAGAGTGACGCCGCAGCGATGTTCTTGCTGATTTCGCTGATCTGGCCGGCCGCGTTCAGCGTCATGATGGTGAGCGTCAGTACGCGCGCAGATCTATCGAGAACGCCGTCAGCCACCTCAATCGGAAACTTACCGACATGGTACGCGCCTTTACCGACGGCATACGCGCCGCGTCCCGTGTAGTAGAGGCCTGTGCCAGCCGCGCGCGTCCCGTGATAGGCGCCCTTGAAGGGCAGGGCGGCGGCTTCGCCTGTTACCTTGGCCATCGTGCAGCCGGACGTCAGTCCTGCGCCGATTAATACCGATGCGATCAGTCCCCTCATGCGCTTGCCCCCTCAATGCCCGCATTAAAGCTGGCAGAAAGGTCTTAAGGCAGGCCTTGGAGATAGGCAGGTTTTATTGGTTAACCGGTGAGGGTTCAGGGCCTGTCGACATAGACATCAACGACGTCATCACGCTCCGACAGGGCGCCCAGTTCGTCTTCGAGGGCACGCGCCGGGATGATCCGGTCGCTGACATACATGTCGCCGCGATCGCGAAACCGCACGGTCAGCTTCAGCCGCCCGCGCTCCATATTGCCAATATCATCGGCGACAGTGACGGGCACGCCATCGCCGCCCGAGACGAGCCCGACAGCGCCCTTGCCCGTATAGTAAACGGTCTTGCCGGCCAGTTCGACGCCAGACCCGATCGCCCCAACCGTTGCGCCAGCAACGCTGGCAGCGAGGCAGCCAGACAGGGCAAGAACGGCGAACGGGGCAAGGATGAGCGCTTTCATGCGCTCAGTCTCAAGCCGATTCCGTGTCGCGCGCCAGCGCACCCTTGATCAGCCTTGCCGTCTCGTGGACGCCATAGAGGGCTGCAAAGCCGCCAAAGCGCGGGCCCTGGCTCTGGCCAAGCAGCACTTCATAAAGCGCCTTGAACCAGTCGCGAAGGTTCTCGAACTCGTGCGCCTTGCCGATTTCGAAGGTCAGGTTCTGGAGCGTCTCGGCATCGCCGTCGCCCTCAAGGGACGACAGGCGATTGGCGAGGTCTTCCATCGCGGCCCGTTCTTTGTCGTCAGGCGCACGGTAGACCTTCGTCGGCTTCACGAAGTCCTCGTAATAGCGGATGGCATAGCCAGCGAGCTTGTCGAGGAAGGGGTGGCTCTTGGGGCTGGCTTCAGGCGCATAGCGCGAGATGAAGTCCCAGAGCTGTTCCTTTGTCTCTGTATTGGCGGCGCTGACGAGGTTAAGCAGCAGCGCGAAGGACACAGGCGTATCGCCTTCCGGCGGATTGCCGGAATGGATGTGCCAGACAGGGTTCTCGATCTGGCGTGCTGGCTCTTCTTCCGGGTATTTCGACAGGAAGGTCAGATACTCATCGACCGCCTTCGGGATGACGTCGAAATAGAGCTTCTTTGCAACGCGCGGCTTCTGGAACTGGAAGAGCGACAGGCTCTCCTGCGGCGCATAGGCGAGCCAGTCCTCGACCGAGATGCCATTGCCCTTGGTCTTGGAAATCTTCTCGCCCTTCTCATCAAGGAACAGCTCATAGACATATTGCTGCGGCGGCTGGCTGCCGAGGATCTTGCAAATCTTTGAATAGATCGGCGCATTATCCTGATGGTCTTTGCCGAACATCTCGAAGTCGACGCCAAGCGCGGCCCAGCGCATGCCGAAGTCCGGCTTCCATTGCAGCTTGGTATTGCCGCCAGTGACAGGGAGCGTGACCTCTGTGCCGTCTTCATCCTCGAAGGTGATGGTGCCAGCCTTCGCGTCCGTTGCCTTCATCGGCACATAGAGCACACGGCCTGTCGAGGGTGAGATCGGCAGGAAGGGCGAATAGGTCGCCTGACGCTCTGCGCCCAGCGTCGGGAGCATCACCGCCATGATCTCATCGAACTTTTCGAGGGCGCGCAACAGCGCCTCGTCGAACACGCCGGTCTTGTACAGCGTCGTCGCCGACTTGAACTCATAGTCAAAACCGAAGCTGTCGAGAAAGGCGCAGAGGCGCGCGCCCATATGTGCGCCATAGCTTTCATGCGTGCCGAATGGGTCTGGCACCGCCGTCAGCGGCATCTGCATATAGGCTTCCAGGTCCTTCGGGTTCGGCACCGTCGGCGGCACCTTGCGCATGCCATCCATGTCATCGGACACGCAGATCATGCGCGTTTCATACTTGCCGTCGGTTAGCGTTTCGAACGCCGTGCGCACCATCGTCGTGCGGACGACTTCACCGAACGTGCCGATATGGGGAAGGCCGGACGGACCATAGCCCGTCTCGAACGTGACCGGCCCCTCCTTGGGTTTGCCCGCACGCTCCATATTCTCGAGCCGTTTCAGCAGCGCACGTGCCTGTTCAAAAGGCCAGGCCTTCGCCGTGTCTGCAAGCTCTGGAAGCGTGCTCATGATGTCTCCACTCAAACCAGGATTAAACTGTGGCGGAGGTAGAAGGGCAGGGACGTGCGGTCAAGCTGGCGCCAGCTTGGACGTGCAGGTCAGGCGGCCTTATAGACCTTCACCTGATTGCGCCCTGACCCCTTGGCTTCATAGAGACTGCGGTCAGCCTGGGACATCATCATGCTGGTATCATCGGCGAGATCACCTGTCGCGAGGCCCACGCTGGCCGTAATGCGTCGTGCGACGCCGCCGCGCGGATAGAAGGCAACGCGCGCAATGTTGAGGCAGATACGGTCTGCGACCTGCCGGCCAGCATCCAGCCCCTCAGAGGCAACGAATACGCCGAACTCCTCGCCGCCCAGCCGGCCAGTGATATCGTCCTCGCTGACTGCGTCGCGAATGGCGTTGGAAATGAGTTTCAGAGCCTCGTCGCCCGTCGCATGCCCCCACGTGTCGTTGATCGATTTGAAGTGATCGACATCGATCATCAGCATTGAGCCGCGAACGCCCTCAGCTTTGAGAGCTTCCACATCAGAGAGGAAGGCTTCCCGATTACGAAGCTGGGTCAGCGCATCGATACGCGAAGACCGGGCCAGTTCAGCGTGCGCGTCCTCAAGCTGCGCGAGTGCGCGCGAGAGCTTCAGCCGCTCGCGCTGCAACACAATGGCGACCGGAAATGATACAAGGGTCGGGACAAGTGTGGCGATCACGCAGGTCGAGAGCAGGATCTCTTCGGCAACAGCTGGTGGAACCGGGTCGATCCAGAAGGCGAAGCCCGTCATGACCCAGGTCACGATCACGGATATGACCGAGACCAGAGCCGCCCGCAGGTAGTTTACCCTGACAGGCGCCATATCCGAGAGGGCGCGTTCTGACATGACTCGCCTCCTTACATGCAGGCGATGGAAATACTGCGAAAGCCGTTTCGAAAATTTACGTCAAATTTTACGCCAGCCAGCCGGGATACCCTACGCGACTCAAAGCACTTCTTATGATTGACAATCATTCTCAAACCGGCTAGTTGAGAACCATGATCATTTGCATTTGCAGGCGCATTAATGATTCCGGCATCCGCGACGCGGTCGATGCTGGTGCGCGCAGCCCCGAAGCGGTCCAGGCACACCATGGCTGTGCCTTCAATTGCGGCAAATGCAGAACGACGATCGGCGAAATGATTTCCGAGCGCGTCGAGGCGACGGCTGCCGAGCCGCTTCAGGCCGCTGCAGAATAATCGTCAAGCGCTAGCAGAGCGACTTCAAGACAAACTCAAATTAAAACAGCCGCTTCCGGCATTGCATCCGTGCAATTGCTTCTCACTATCATAAGCATCTGATTTTATACGACTTTTTTGCTTGAATTGCCGCTCTTCGGTGATATTTCGGAGACTAGACCAAACCTTCGACCTCAGGAGTGCACCATGAAGGGCGACCCGAAAGTCATCGAATTCCTGAACGCCTGTCTCAAGAATGAGCTGACGGCGATCAATCAGTACTTCCTCCATTCGCGCATGCTGATGGACTGGGGTGTCTCCATCCTTGGTGAGCATGAGTACAAGGAATCGATCGAGGAGATGGAGCATGCCGACTGGCTGATCCAGCGCATCCTCTTCCTTGGTGGCCTGCCAAACCTGCAGGACCTCGGCAAACTGAAGATTGGCGAGACGGTCGAAGAAATCCTTGCCAGTGACCTCGAGCTTGAGCGTGAGGCTTGTCCGGTCCTGCGCGATGGCATGGAGCACGCGGAAAGCTGCCGCGACTATGTCACCCGCGATCTCTTCCTCAAAATTCTTGCGAGCGAAGAGGAGCACATCGATTATCTGGAAACCCAGATGGAGCTTGTCGACCGGATTGGCATCCAGAACTACATCCAGCTTCAGTCAGAGCCGAACAAGACGCTCGATCCGGCCCCATAAGCCTTACGCGTAGGCGTAGGGCCCGCCGCGTTCCAGCGCACGCTTGTAGGCTGGCCGATCATGAATGCGGGTCAGGAAGCCTGAGATATTGGGGTGTTGCCCGGCCTCGCTCCGGCTCGCAGCCGCCTCCAGCGGAAAACTCATGATGATGTCGGCAGCGGTAAAATCGCTGCCGGCAAACCATCCAGTCGGAGCGAGCGAGCTCTCCCAGAATTCGATATGCTCTTTCAGGCGCGGGTCGATAAACCCATTCTCGGCGCGCGACGTGATCGCCTTTACCACAGGCCGCATCAGGGCATTGGCGTTCTGCGGCAGCATCTGAAACACCAGCTTCATCAGAAGCGGCGGCATGGCAGACCCTTCGGCGTAATGCATCCAGTAGGTCCAGGCGCGTTGCTCTGGCGTGCCAGTAGCCGGCTTCAGGCGCCCCGCGCCATGCGTGTCGATAACATATTCGATGATCGCGCCCGTCTCGGCGACGATAACGTCGCCTTCTTCCAGAACAGGCGACTTACCAAGCGGATGGATAGCCCGCAGCGCATCAGGTGCCAGCCTCGTCTGCGGGTCGCGCTCATATCGGATGACTTCATAGTCGAGGCCGAGCTCTTCCAGCAGCCACAAGATACGTTGCGAGCGGCTGTCTTCGAGGTGGTGGATCTTGATCATGTCGCGGCCCCCTGCCGTCCGGCAGCTGCGCAGGATGCGCCTGGCCGGTGCAAATAATCTGGAGCGCGATGTCGCGAATTAAAGGCCTGACGTTGCGAGCAGCTGGTCGAACCCATCCCAGAACTGCTTGCGGTAGATATCCTGCTCCATCAGGATCTCATGGCGCGCGCCCTCGATCGTGATGTGCCTGCAGGTCGGAATGTGTTTTGCGACCTTGGCATGTGCCTTGTTGTCGACGAGCTGTTCATCTCCGGCGCTCGCGACAAAGACTGGGCAGTCCACACCGCGTAAGAGGGCAGGCTTTCGCGTCTCACTCAGGATGTCGAGCGAAGCGCCGAGCCAACCCCATGTCATCGGGCCGACTTCAAGTTCTGGCACCGCAGCGATCAGGTCGCGTTGCAACTGCCACCGGTCGCGGTCGTGCGTGACGATATTGGTTTCGAATGTTTCAGGAGGTCCCGGCTGGCGCGCATAATCGCCGTCGCGGCCCACGGCGCGCATTGCCCAGATGATATAGCGCACCGCCAGATTAACGGGCAGGCCCCACATCGGCGCTGAAAATGCCGCCCCGTCGACCCGTACCAGCTTGCGCGCCATCGCCGCGAGCGCGATGGCCCCGCCCATGGAGTGCGCAACACAGACATAAGGCCGGGGCAGCTCCCCCGGCATGGCGTCGAGGCCCTTGCGCAGGGCGCTCATAAAGGTTTCGAACCGGTCGATATGGCCTTTCTTCGGGTCTTCGAGAAGGCGGTCTGAAAGGCCCTGACCGGGCCAGTCCAGAATGACGATGGCGAAGCCGCGTGCCTGCAGGTCGCGGGCGGTCTCGAAATATTTCTCGATGAATTCGGTGCGGCCAGGACAGATAATGGCTGTGCCGCGCGGTTTGCCCTGCGTCGAGGGGGCGAGACAGGCGCGAAGGCTGCGCCCGGCCATGCCTTCAAACCAGACAAGCTCGGCGCCCTCGGGGGGAGGGTTCTTGTCCAGAAGGACAAAACTGCTCCGGTGGTCTTTGTCTTCCAGGTCCATGCACTTGCCTAGCAAAGAAAAAAGGCGCTGGCAGCAAACTTGCCGCGCAGCGCCTTTAAACTGGTGTGGCAGCAGGCCGTGGCCAGCCCACCTGCCCAGTGAACCTAGCTGAATTTCTTCATCAGGCCCTGAAGCTGCATGGCAACAGACATGTCGCCCAGCACTTTCAGCTTGCCTTGCATAAAGGCCATCGTCGGGTCGAGCTGACCGGCGACGAGCTTCTGGAAATCGTCCCAGTCGACCTTTACCGTCGCATCAGCCTCGCTATCGGAATTGTCGGCCTTGCCATTCGCGCCGTCGATGAACAGCTTGCCGGCATCGCCGAAGTCAAATTTCACCTTCTTGGTGAAATCACCGCCTGCAGACACTGCTTCATTTGCTTTTGCAGTGAGAGTTGCGAGATCCATGAACGCCTCCTCGAATTGGACTCGCAGGGATAAAGCAGGCTGGGTGTCCTTCTGGCAAGAGGCAATGAGGAAAGAATGACGGCTGTGTCATCTGGACAGCGGGCACCTCGCAAGAAATCAGTCCAGGGCTAGCCGCGGAAAGCCGCCTCCAGCGCCGCAATGTCGAACTTTTTCATTTTCATCATCGCCGCGCGGGCACGTCCTGCCGCTTCCTTGTCGTCACTCTCCATCATCGATGGAAGGACCGACGGCACGACCTGCCAGGAGACACCGAACCGGTCGACGACCCAGCCGCACATGCTTTCCTTGCCGCCGTCTTTCGTGAGCGCGTCCCAAAGCCGGTCGATCTCAGACTGGTCATCGGCAAGCACGGATATCGAGGCGGCGGGCGAATGCTCAAACATCGGTCCGCCATTCAGCACCATATACGGTGCTCCCGCGAGGGTGAACTCGACCACGAGCGCAGGTTTACCGGGTTCAGGATAGGACCGGCTCTCGATATGGCTGTCTGGCAGGAGCGTCGTGTAGAACTCGGCGGCTTCTTCGCCTTGCCCATTGAACCAGAGGCAAGTGCGGACCTTTGATGTGTATGCCATGCTCGCCTCCTTCAGTCCTGCAAAGCCGGTGATAGTAGAGACTTCGCAGCCTCCTCGAGCTGTTCAGCCGCTGCGCCCCAGCCAGCCTCAAAGCCCATCTCCTCGTGTTGCCTCATGCCCGCTTCGGTACGGTGACGCGCGCCCCAGACAAATCGGGTGCCGCCTCTGGTGGCGTCTGAAAGCTCGACGTAGCCTGTCATGAAGCCTTCGCCTTGCGGCACGAAGCCTTCCGTAAAAAAGTCCGTAAAGACGAGGCGGGTCTCAGGGACGGATTCAAGCCATATGCCCTTATTCTCCATCCGCTCTCCATCAGGGCCTGCGAAGACAGTGTTGAAGCGCCCGCCTGGCCGGACGTCGAGATCGGCCTCAGGGACAGACCATGGTTTCGGGCAGTACCACTGCTTCAGTAGCTCGGCCTCGGTCCAGCAGCGCCAGACGGCCCGGCGGGGCGCATCTATGATCCTGCCGATCACAAGCTCAAGCGGCGCCGAAGGTTTAACGTCTATAGGGGTCGCCATTGGCTTTATGCCTCCTGTGCTGGCGGGCTGGGAAAGAGTGAGCGGACATAGCGTGACAGGTGGTCGACCATGTCGCGCGCTACGTCTTTGTCAGAGCTGGCCTTGGCCAGGATGAAGGCGCCCTGAAGCACAGCCTGGCTGTGAAGGGCGAGGCTTTTGGCGGTCCAGTCCGGTGAGAGGCCATAGGCGGCAATCGCCGCGTCGATATCGGCTTCCAGCGTCGCCGCGTGACCAAAAATGGAATTGCGACAGGCTGTCCGGATATCGTCGCTCGCGCCAAACTGCTCCTGGACCATCGTACCGGCGACGCAGGTGAATTCTGCGGGCTCGCCTTCCAGAAGCGATTTGCGGAGCTCGATATAGCCAAGCACGCGCGAGAGTGGGTCGGCTTTCCGGTGATAGTCGGCAGACGCAAACATCGCTCCGGTAACTTCACTCCAGTGATCGGCTGCGGCCGCGCCCAGCGCTTCCTTGCTCTCGAAATGATGGAAGAAGGCACCCTTGGTGACACCAGCGGCCTGGCAAAGCTCATCTACACTCGTCGCGCTATAGCCCTTCTCCCGGATCAGGGTGAGGGCGGCATCAAGAAGCTTGGTACGAGCAGGAGCGGTTCTGGTTAAAGGCATACCGCAACATACCAACCGGTTGGTATGTTGTCGAGTCGAATTGAAACGGCCCTCTCTGAAGGCCGTCTACTCGCCATCTATTTCAGGTTCTTAGTAGCGTTTGCCGACGGGCGGGGAGGCCGTGATCGGGCCGATATTCCAGATGCCGTTATAGCGGGAATCCCGGTCGGTCAGCATGAGGCCGTCTTCATACGGGCGCGACTTGTCATCGACCGGCATGGGGCCACAGCCTTCGGCGCCGCACATATGTGACGTGCCGCCCGTATGGGCGATGTTGAAACTCAGCACTTCGCCGTCTGGCAGGTGCATGGCCATCGGGTCGAAGCCCGGACGGTCACCGAGTTCCGGATAGGGCTCAAGGCGGGCGTGGAGATTGCCAACCAGCACCATGATGCGGGCATCCGGGTTACGTGCGCTGGCACGCTGAAGCTCACCGGCGAGCGCCTTCTCATAGGGTGTCTGGCTGCCTTCACCCACGATACGGGTCGATGTGAAACCGATCATGCGGATGTCGGCGCCTTGTGATTTCAGCTCCTGCATCCGCACGAACAGGTCGAGGAATGCCTGGCTCGACAGGCCCCAGTCAGTGCCGTCGAAAAAGCCTCGGAGCAGATTGAAGCGTGCATCATCGCTGCCGTCGCTGTCGACAAAGGTCTGCATCGCGCGGGTCAGGTTTGCCGGGCGCTCAATGCCAACGACGACCGGACCCTGTTTTGCCGCCTCGCAGATGATCTCGCCAAAGGCGCGCGGCGCTTCGCGCGTGCCATGAATCTCGCCGAAGATAAGATAGGTTTCGTCATTCCCGGAGAGGACCTGCTCTGTGCCTGCAAGCGCCTTGCAATTGAGGCCCTCAAGGCCGTCTTCTGCGGCGCTATCCTGTGCACAGGCCATGAATGAGACAGCCGACAGACAGGCTGCGCCCAGAAACGATTTGCGAAGCAAGGATCTCATCATCATGGCCATCTGGTTGCAAAATTCGAGCCAGCACGAGCGCCCAATTCGATATCGGCTCTTGACCTGACACTGGGGCACATCGTCTAGCTGTACCCATGTCTTGGGAGAAGTCGATAGAAGAGCTTCGCCGGCGGGAACGCATGGCGGAAAAGATGGGCGGCGAAGAGCCGGTCTCGCGGCAACGCGGCCGGGGCAAGCTCACCGTCCGCGAGCGCGTGTCCTTTCTGGTCGATCCAGGAAGCTTTCACGAGATTGGCAAGATCGCCGGTGTCGCGACCTATGATGAGGACGAGAAGCTCGACAGCTTCATGGCGTCCAACTCCGTCGTTGGCCGGGCGACACTTGATGGCCGCCCGACCATGGTGCTGGGCGACGATTTCACGGTGCGCGGCGGCGCGGCGGATGCCTCGATCCGCGGCAAGACGGTGATCGCGCTGAAACAGGCTGTCGAATACCGGATGCCACTGGTTCAGCTGATCGATGGCACGGGCGGGGGCGGCTCCATCAAGATGTTCCTGAAAGATCCGCGCACCTACATCCCAGAGACGCCAAGCTGGGAGCTGATCGTCGACGGGATGGGTGAGATCCCAATGGTGTCGCTTGCGCTCGGGCCGTGTGCAGGTCTTGGCGCGGGCCGCGTCGGCGCCAGCCATTACTCAGTGATGGTGAAAGAGTTGTCACAGGTCTTCGTGGCTGGCCCGCCTGTGGCGATTGCCATCGGCGAGGATGTCTCGAAGGAAGAACTGGGCGGCTGGGAGATACAGGCCAAGAACGGTACGGTCGACGATGTCGTCGAGACCGAAGCCGACGCTTTCAAGGCGGCCAAGCGGTTCCTCTCTTACCTGCCATCTTCAGTGCATGAGCTACCGCCGGTAACGGAACCGACGGACGACCCGAAGAGGCGTGAGGAAAGACTTATCTCGATCGTGCCGGACGATGGCAAGACGCCCTACAAGCCGCAGAAGATCATCGAGGCCTCTGTCGACAGGGGCAGCTTCTTTGAGATCGGGCGCCAGTGGGGCAGGGGCATCGTGACGGGCCTCGCTCGCATTGATGGTCACCCTGTCGGCATCATGGCGGGCAACCCCTTCTTCCTCGATGGGGCATGGACGGCAGACGTCTGCGACAAGGTCATGCGCCATATGGACCTCTGCTCGACCTTCCATCTGCCCGTTGTTCACTTTGTTGACTGTGCGGGCTTTGCGGTCGGTGTGCGCCATGAAACAGCAGGCGTGACCCGTAAGGGCGTGCGCGCCATGGCGGCAGTCTATCAGGCCACGGTGCCGGTCTGCGCAGTCGTAATCCGCAAGGCCTACGGGCTTGCAGGCTCTGCGATGATGAACCCGACCAAGGCGAAATGGCGCTATTGCTGGCCGTCCGGAAACTGGGGCTCTCTGCCCATGGCGGGCGGCATCGAAGCGGCATTCCGCAAGGAATTGTCCGAGACGGACGACAAGGAAGCGCTGCTCGCCAGCCTCTACAAGAAGTTCGAGGCGATGGAGGATCCGTTCCGTACCGCTGAGGCCTTCTTTGCCGAAGAGATCATCGATCCGCGCGATACGAGGCCGCTTCTCGTCGACTTCGTTCATCACGCCCGCAGACGTCTCGAGCCTGGAAAGACGGTTTTCGGACCAAGGCCCTGATCCCGCCTTAATTTCGCCGTGAGTAAACGCTCACATATGCATTCCTTATCGTGGAGGGATGCAAATGTTGAAGAAGATCAGTCCGGCCTTTATCGCGCTGGCACTCGTTGCAAGTTGTGGTGGTCCGGGCGGTGAGAGCTCGGCCGAGTACGACTATGCGATGGAGGCGCCGGCTCAGGAAGTCGCCGTCAGCGGCAGCCGTATGGCGATGTCTGACGACAGCTATTCAGAGCCTTCGCCAGCGCCTGACCGCCCTGACGTCGAACCCGGCCCGCAGCAGTATATCGCCTATAGCCACTCGCTTGGCCTGCGCCTGCCAAAGGGCAGCGTGGAGCCAATGCTGCAGGGCCATGTCGAGGATTGCCGGACAGCGGGCACTGAAACCTGCATTGTCATCAATTCGAACGTCTACAATTCGAATGAGGACTATGTCTCTGGCAATGTCTCCATTCGCGCGACGCCTGACTGGATCGAGACGTTTCTGGGCGGGGTCGAGGCTGAAACCGAAGCGGCTGATGGCGAAATCACATCGCGCTCCACCCGCGCCGAAGACCTGACCCGCTCGATTATCGACACAGGCGCGCGTCTCGATGCGCAGCGGACATTGCGCTCGAGGCTCGAAGGCCTTCTGGAGCGGCGCGACGGCACACTTGGTGACCTGCTCCAGATCGAGCGTGAGCTGGCGCGTGTGATCGGCGAGATCGAGTCGACTGAGGCCCAGCTTCGTGCACTTCGGCTTCGGGTGTCGATGTCGTCGCTGGATGTCTCATATGAGACGAAAGTCCCCGCCTTTTCAGGCTCAAGATCGAACCCTCTTGGCGAAGCGATTGGTGACTTTTTCTTTAATCTTTCCAGCGCGATAGCGGCCGTCATCACGGCTTTCGCCGTGGGGCTGCCCTGGCTGGTCCTGATCGGGATTTTCCTCTGGATCTGGCTGAAGCTTTTCTGGCCGTGGATCCGCCGGAAGCGCCCAACAAAGGCTTCGAAGCCTTGATCAAGGCGGCGCGCTCTTCATTCGTAAGGGCGCGCCATTTGCCTTCTGGCAGTTTGTCCAGCTGAAGCGGGCCGATGCGCGTGCGGAAAAGGTCAATAACAACAAGGCCCACAAGCTCGCACATCCGGCGGATCTGGCGGTTGCGTCCCTCACGCAGAACGAAGCGCAAGCGACCGGGTGAGACGAGGTCGACCTTTGCGGCCTTCAGCCTCCGGCCATCAAGAGAGAGGCCGTGACGGAGCTTTCCGATAATGGGATCTGTGATCTGGCCCTGAACGGTGACGAGATATTCCTTGTCGAGCGCCGAGTCGGGCCCAATCACGGCCTTTGCGAGAACGCCGTCTTCGGAAAGAAGCAAGAGCCCGCGCGAGTCCATATCCAGCCGTCCCAGGGGCGCAAAGTTTGGATTACGGCCCGGAATCTTGGGCGCTTTTCCAAGCAAATTCTCCTTGCTTGCCAAGCGTATTGCCGGGACCTGCTCGCCTTCTGGCTGGGCCGAGACGTAGCCGACAGGCTTGTGCAGGACGATGGTCAACTGGTCGTCGAGCGCCTTGGTCGCCTTGCCAGCAAGGGTCATGGTCTGGCCGGGCTCGATCTTGTGGCCGGGTTCGCTGACCTTCGCGCCCTCGACCGCCACAGAGCCCTGAGAAATAAGCGTTTCTGCTTCGCGGCGCGAGCAGATGCCGAGGCTGGCCATCCATTTATTGAGCCTTACAGGCTCTGTTCCGTCATAAGTGTAGGTGTTCGACATCGCGTTCGTGCCTAGCAGACCCCGCCCGCTCTGGCGATGTGGGAAGGCTGGCGAATTTCCATGAAAGCGGCGGTGCACTGACGGTGCAGTGGCGGTGTTTCAACCGTTTTCCACAGAAAAGAAAGTTTCCGACCGGATGGCAGCGACGGCGAAAATGCCCGCTCGCCAAAAGCTGTGTCTGGCAGTGAGGGCGCGGATCAAAACGTGAAGACGGGCGTTAGCCGACAGAATAAACCGGTCCAGAACAGGGATACGTAATGAAACCGACCGTACCGAAATCAGGCTTCTTTTCGCGCATCATCATTGCCGCTGCCTTGTCGCTGATGGCAGCTTGCAGCCCCGAGAGCGCAGAGCCGGAGGGTGCGCCAGACGCCGCACCTGATGCGTCAGATTCGGCCAGCGCCCCGGTTGAAGGAACGCAGCCAGCCGAAACGGATACCAGCCAGCAGCAAACAACCGATGGTGCGCGTCCGGAAGACTATGATGCCGAACAAGCCGGCGGCGAGCTGGCGTCGGAAGATCTCATTGATGGCGAATGGTTCATGAATGGCGGTGAAGCCATGTTCGGACCGCCAGAGTCAGAGGCGATCTTCACCATTGGCTGCGATCCGCAAGCCGGTGAGATCTTCATGACCCGCTCCATTGACCTCACCGGAAATCGTCAGGCGCGCCTTGGTGTCTTTACCGACGAGGACGAGGCAAGGGGCTATTGGCGCGATGCTGGCGATGTGATGCCGATCGCGATTGCGCGGCTGCCATCAGATGCCTCGATCTTTGGCGATATCGTGTCGTCTGAGCGGTTTGCTGTGGCGGCGGAAGGACATGCGCTTCTCGTAATGCCCGTGAGTGAAGGCGTCCGTGCCGTCATAGATGAATGCGCCGCCTAGTCGCGCAGTTCGACCTTTTGGCGCCCCTTGAGAGCGTATCGAGCCGCGAGGATTGCCGAGCCGAGAAGCCAGACCAAGGCGATCAGCATGCCGATGCGGGTCATTGAAATCATGAAGCCCGGCATGCGCGGCGATGCTTCGAACCACTCATTCATTGCCTCTGTGACCTGAATCCCTGCCGTCAATAATCCGACCAGGAAGATGAGGCCGGACAGCGCATTGGTGACGCGCGCGTGCCAGGCCGGTCCTCGCCCTGCTGCAATAGCGCCGCCCGCGAAGATCAGAAGGCAGCAGATAAAGGTCACGAAACTGGCCGCATTTGCGAAAGCCAGATGGGCGCGGGCATTCCCAACATCAGCGTAGGGCCAGACTGAACCGCTGAAGCTGAGGATCGCGATCGCAAACGCGCCTGTTGCGACTATGATCGCGAAACTGAGCTTTACTGGTCCGTCCATGGCGTCCCCCGCTGCCTGTCTATGGCGCGCCGATCATTGCAGCCAGCGGAACTGCGTCAAGTCAGGACCGTTTCAAAAGCGATGCCCTGATGTGACAATCTGCATGGCAAATGCGGCCTTTAAGGGCTTGGAAAGCCATGCCAAGTTACCTATTTCGCAGGTGCAGCATAAATTATTGAGCGGGTGCAGCAAATGGCACGAGACATCTTGATCGAGACACTGGACGGCGACCCTGTACGCCTGCGTCCGATGGTGCCCGCCGATGAGGAGGCGCTGTGCCATGCGATCAGCCAGCTGTCGAACCGCTCGCGTTACCTGCGCTTCTTCAATGGTGCCGCGACACTGCCTGATCATGTCGTTCGCCGTCTGTCTGACGTGGACGGCATCAAGCACATCGCCTGGGTCGCCATTGACGTGTCGAAGGACGACAATCCAATCATTGGCGCCGTTCATGCCCAGCGCGGCAGTGAGGCCGACAAACGAGGCGATTTCTCCATCGGCCTGCTCGACGCCTGGCATAGCCAGGGTCTTGCCCGTTTGCTGATTGCGCTTCTGGCGGCTGATTCAAGGAAGGCCGGTTTCGATGAGCTGGTTGCCGACGTCCTGTGGGAGAACAAGAAAGGCCGCGCGCTGTTTGGCGCGATTGGCGCCAAGAGTATGGGCAGCGACGGCTCCACCATCCAGTTCAGCATGGTGCTGGATGAGGTGATCGCCAAACTTGGAGAAAAGCGCCTTGGCCCTGCCATGGACAAGGTCCTCGCAGCGATCGAGGGTAAGAATTTTTTTGAAACCGCCGCCTGAAGCCGCGCGCACTTCGGGCTGGCTAAAGGGCTCTCGCGTAAAACCGGACAGCATAGTCCGCACGGTAGCGATGGTCGCCTATGGGTCCGAAACCCAGCCGCTGATGAAAGCGGTGTGAGCCCGGATTGTCGGGGTCTGTATTCACTTCACAGCAGAGAAAGGCGTTGGGCTTTGCCGCCTCGAAGGCGGCGCGATAGAGCGCCTCGCCGACGCCCTGTCCGCGCGCGGTCTCGCTAATGGCGATCCGGTCGACATAATGGGCGCTGACCTGCTGGCGCGTCATCCAGTTCTCAATCCATCGCAGATTGTCGCTCCTGTAAGCGACTGTGCCCGGCTCAACCAGATTGATGAAGCCGAGCAGCGCGCCGCCCTCAGAGGCGGCCACAAGGCAGGAGCCCATTGCGATCAGGGCGCCGAGGCCATCTGCATCGTCTTCATGGCCCACACCGGGTACCCCAGCCTGATTGATGGCATAGAGGGCGGCGATGTCTTTAGGTTGGAACAGGCGTATCTGCATGTGCGGCTAGATGCGCCGGTTGGTTCGGGGCGTCAATGTGGTGGAGGAGCCTGAGGCTCCGTTCCTGAGGGGCGGGGTTAATCGCCCTCATATTCGGCCCAGATCTGCGTCTGGCAGATCGGGCCGACACAGCCTTTCAGCTCCAGGTCGCCATCTTCGAGGCGCTTGATCCGCGCGGCATAGGTCTTGTCGTTTTCCGGGTCATAGATCGTGCCGCCGCGCCAGTCGCTGCGCTTCTGTTCGAAACCTTCGAGAATGAGGAGTCCAAGCACAGGGTCACCTGTCTTTGTACGGAGGTCCTCGGGTGTCGTGCCCGGCTCCAGCACATTCGGATTGATCGCGCTGACGCGGCCGCACGGGCTGCCATCGCCGCAGTCTTCAATGGTCACGCGGGACGTGCCTGCGGCTGTGTAGAACGTACCGAAGACGTCATGGTTTGCAGGCTCTGCCATGGCGGGCAGGGCCAGGGTGAGGAGTGCGATGGAGGCAGGGATGAGGCGCATGGGCAGGCTCCGGGGTGTGGGGATGCCCATGATTATGCGCGCTTTGTGATCGCGTTGTCGATTGGTGATTTTGGCGAGCCTAAAGCTCGCCCGGTTTCTTTGTCGACTGGCGGATGAACCAGATCGTGATACCGAGGACGATGGCGACAAGCGCGCCAAAGCCTGCAAGCGCGGCGATGGCCAGCGGATCGACTGTCAGTTTGCCCATGAGCCTGTGCTCCTCCCGCCTCCGGCTGCTGTCTTTGGGGCAGGATGCGGCGGGTGCGGCATGCAGGCTATAAGGGGGATTGCGTACTGGCCCAGGCGAGAAACTGGACGGCCGCCGGGGAATTGAACCCCATTACCCTGCCACTCCACTTTGGAAAGGGACCGCGTTTGCAGCGCGGCATGGAGGCGGCGGCCGGTTTGGTTTTGATGCTGCCTTGAGTTCTTGCCCGCTCATTCCAGCGCAGGCGGGAATCTCGTGGAATAGGCGAAGCGCCCGATAGACCGAGATCCCCGCTTTCACGGGGATGAGCGGCCTTAGAAGACCAGCAATTCAGCTTTTCAGGATTGAAGACAAAGGCGCGTTGGTCGCGCCGCTCATTGAGGGCGCGTCAGGTTGCTAGAGACAACAACAGGTGTGCAGCGGCTTTGTCATGGAGCGGGGAAGTAGCGGGAGAGGACCGGGGTGTCAACGCCGCGGCCGGGCGGCGCGCTTGGGCGTTACGCCTCGCCGCTATTTCACGCGGGAGAAGTGGAGGTAGGGCTTGTAGGCTTCGTTGACGCGGTCGAGGGCGGCGACGAGGCGCAGGGTCAGGGCCTTTTCCCTCTGCAGGGCGGGTCTGCGCTCATCTTCGGAGAGGTGTTCGACCTCTTTCAGCGTGTCCTGGACCGTCAGATACTCGACCGCAAAGTCGATGATTTCCTGGTTGAGCGCGATGACTTTCGGGCCGTACAGAAACTCTGCCCCGGCGAGCTGCCGCCGCATCTCCCGGAATTGCTCGAAATCAATGGTGAGGTCCCGCTGGAAGGACACGAGGAAATCCTTCAGCGCGTCGTAGATCACGACCCGTCTGTCGAACAGGGCGAGCTTGAAGCTCTTCTTGCGGGTCAGGTGCTGCTGGTACGCGACGTAGATCGCGACCAAGGCGATGAGGAAAAGGATAATTATCTGGAAGTGTTCTTCGATAAACTCCAGCATTCCTAGTTCTTTCCCGCCTTCTTGTCGCGGCCAGCCAGGAGGCGCAGGCGCAGCGCGTTGAGCTTGATGAAGCCTTCGGCGTCTTTCTGGTCATAGGCGCCGTGATCGTCCTCGAAGGTGACGACCTTCTCGCTGTAGAGCGAGTAAGGCGATGAGCGGCCAACGAGAATGACATTGCCCTTATAGAGCTTGAGGCGAACCTCGCCTTCGACATAGCGCTGGGAATGGTCGATGGCGGCCTGCAGCATTTCGCGCTCCGGGCTCCACCAGAAGCCATTGTAAATGAGCTCTGCATATTTCGGCATCAGCTCATCCTTGAGGTGGGCCGAGCCCTTGTCGAGGCAGGCCTGTTCGATGCCGCGATGGGCCGTGAGCAGGATGGTGCCGCCCGGGGTCTCGTACATGCCGCGCGACTTCATGCCGACAAAGCGGTTCTCCAGAAGGTCGAGGCGGCCAATGCCGTGCTTGCGGCCAAATTCGTTGAGGGCGGTGAGAAGCGTGGCCGGGCTCATCGCTTCGCCATTGATGGCGATCGGGTCGCCCTTCTCGAACTGGATGGTGATGTATTCCGGCTGGTCCGGGGCGTCTTCCGGGCTAACGGTCCGCTGATAGACAAAGTCCGGCGTCTCAACGGCTGGATCCTCAAGCGCCTTGCCCTCGGAGGAGGTGTGCAGCAGGTTTGCGTCGACCGAGAAGGGGGCCTCACCGCGCTTGTCCTTTGCGATCGGAATGTCGTGCTCTTCGGCGAAAGCGATGAGGTCAGAGCGGGACTTGAAGCTCCAGTCGCGCCATGGGGCGATCACCTTGATGTCCGGGTTTAGGCCGTAATAGCCAAGCTCGAAGCGGACCTGGTCGTTGCCCTTGCCGGTTGCGCCATGACAGACGGCGTCGGCGCCAGTCATGTCCGCGATCTCGATCTGGCGCTTGGCGATGAGCGGGCGAGCGATGGAGGTGCCGAGGAGGTAGACGCCTTCATAGACGGCATTGGCGCGGAACATCGGGAAGACATAGTCGCGCACGAAGTCCTCGCGCACATCCTCGATGAAGATGTTTTCCGGCTTGATGCCGAGCTTGAGGGCCTTTTCGCGGGCCGGTTCCAGCTCTTCGCCCTGGCCAAGGTCCGCGGTGAAGGTCACGACTTCTGCACCAAACTCGGTCTGCAGCCATTTCAGGATGATCGAGGTGTCGAGGCCGCCGGAATAGGCGAGGACGACTTTTTTCGGCGCGTGTTTGGTGGCCATGGCAGGGGGACTCCATCGGGGCAGGGGGCGTATTGGCGCGCACCATATTCATGTGCAGGCGCGGGGCAAGTGGATTGGCACGCACAAAGAAAAAGCCCCGGCGCTGGGCCGGGGCTTTGTCGTCTTAGGTATCGTGTCGTCTTCGACAGATCAGGCGCGTTTAACGAGGCTGATCAGGAAGAGCAGGATACAGGCGCCGAGGAAGGAGCCGATAATGTCGCCGATAAAGCCGCTGAAGCCGAAGCCGAGCGCGCTGAAGATGACGGCGCCGAGCACAGCGCCCAGAATACCGACGATGATGTTGCCGACGAGGCCAAAGCCTGCGCCGCGCATGACCTGTCCGGCCAGCCAACCTGCGATGGCACCAATGACGAGC
The DNA here is from genome assembly GCA_012960415.1 of Henriciella sp. Lineage (GTDB taxonomy): Bacteria > Pseudomonadota > Alphaproteobacteria > Caulobacterales > Hyphomonadaceae > Henriciella. Next base: position 20,664 of record DUBH01000036.1, read on the forward strand.
CAGATGATAATACTTACGGGATCCATTCTGCGTATCCTTTCTTGCCAGTTGTTCATGAAGAACTCGCTGCAACCGGGGCGGGTTCCGGCCGGCTCGATTTTCCTGGAATGACGGCCTGCCCGAAGATCACCCTCTGATCACCGCGAAACTGCCCCGTCATGGCCGTATTTCGGGGCGAGCTTCTGGTCCACCGGACTCCGGGGTGGGGTCTAAGGTCACTGGAGGAGATGATCCCATGTTGAGAAAAGCGTTCCTGAGCGCGGCCCTGGTCGCAGGTTTTGCATTCGCCGCGTGTGCTGCCCGGCCAGCGCCAGACACCGCGCCAGAGCCGGAAGCCCCAAAGGCGGTCCATTCCTATATCCTGCTCGACCGGACAGGGTCTATGTCGAACCTGTGGGATGAGGCGCTGACATCCGTGAACACCTATGCCGCCGCCGTTGGCGAGGCGGGCGAGGGCGAGACAGCCCCGCTCGAGACGTCCGTCACCCTGGCGGTCTTCGATGCGCAGGACGGGCTTCAGTATGATGTGCTGCGCGAAAGCGTGGCGCCGACCGACTGGCAGTCGGTGACCTCTGACGAGGTTTCGCCGCGCGGGATGACGCCGCTCTTCGATGCGATCGGGCGTATCATCTCTACCGCTGAAAGCGACAATCCGGAAAAGGCCGTTATCGTGATCATGACGGACGGTCTGGAAAACTCCTCGCGTGAGATCACACGGGAGGGCGCGCGAGCTGCGCTCGACCGGGTCGAGGCGAAGGGTTGGGAAGTCGTGTTTCTCGGCGCTGATTTCGGGAAGTTCGACGACGCCGAAGCCGTCGGCGTCTCGGCGGCGCAGACCATGGCGGTCGGCAAGGGCACGCTGGAAGAGTCCATGAACCGTCTCGCTGCCAAGTCGCGCTCTTACGGTAGCGGTGCGGCCCCAAGCGTCGAATTCGACGCCGAAGACCGCGCGATTGCCAAAGAGGCCGAGGTGAAAGACCGCGACAACTAGGTCCGAGTGTTTTCTGGCTTGTGCGTTTGATGAGCCCCCTGTCCGCCTCTCGCGGGCAGGGGGTTTTTCATATCACTGTGACGCCCCGGATGCGCGGCGCGCCTCATAACGCCTGAAGCCTTCCTCGAGTGCGGGGATGATGGCGACAAGGTCGAAGTAGGGTTTCGCGAAGACAGGACTGTCGCGCACGGCTTCGATAAAGTCATTGTAGGCGTCGATATCGCGCGTCTCGACCATGAGCACATCACTACACATGGCAGTGAACGCCTCCGCATCAAAAAAGCGAAGGCTGAGTGTATCTGGCACCGAAAGGGCAGCGCCAATATCGGGGGTTTGCCAAGCTGTGCTCCGCTCTTGGCGGCTGAGCGATAGCCATGCGGGCAGGGCATTCAGCAGGATAAAAAAGGTCAGACTGGGAGGTGTTTCGGGCCGTGCCATCGGAAATTTCCTTGTGGGCTGAAGTTGTTTCCCATTAATATGAGTAATCACTCAGTTTCTGGACTCGCATTTCCTTGACCACGGCAGAGCCCGCAACATCGCCCAGAAAAACGCCGCGTCAGGCGCGCGCGCAGGCGACGTATGATGCTGTTCTCGAGGCGGCCGCTCGCATTCTGGAGCGCGGTGGGCTCGCTGAGCTAAACACGAACGCCATTGCTGGACGGGCCGGGATCAGCGTTGGCTCGCTCTACCAGTACTTTCCCTCAAAAGAGGCGATCCTTGCAGAGCTGCTGCACCGCGAACGTCAAAGCCTGTGCGCCGCATTGGAGTGCCATCTCGAAACAAGCGCGAACCTTGGTCTGACCGACGCTGTGCGCGGCTTTCTGAAGACGGCAGCGGTCCACCAGCTGGCGCGGCCTGACCTGTCACGGACGCTCGAATATGCTGAGTTCATGCTGCCGTTGGAGGAGCAGACACGAAAAACCAATGAACGCATTGCGCAGATCGTGGCCACTTTTCTGGAGGCGCGAGGTGTGGCGAATGCCGCATTGGCTGCGCAGGATGTCTCGGCAATGTCGCGCGGCCTTATCGACGCGGCGGGCCTGGCCGAAGAACGCGATGAAGACGCGCTCGTGGACCGTCTTCATCCTGCCGTCATGGGGTATCTGAAGGCTGCCGGAGCAAAGTGACCGCCAGCCCGGACACCCTAGACTACGTAGTCTGCGCCTTCATTCCGGTCACTCGCCTTGCGCCAGACCCACCAGGAATAAGCGACGCCGAAGAGGCTGACGGCGAGAATGGTGCCCACGAAACTGAACACCAGCCAGATGCCCGTCATGGTGAGGGCAAGCACGATGCCGACAAGACCGGCGGCAATGTAAAGCGGGCCAATGAGGCGGTGGGTCTTCTCCCAGGTATAGTCACTGGTCAGCGTCCATGGCGTGCGGATGCCGAGGAAGAAGGATTTGCGCGTCTTTGGCAGGTAGTTGCCAATGATGACGAACAGTACGCCGCATCCTGCAAGGACAAAGCGGACAAACTCATTTGAATCAGTCGCGCCATTGGCACCGCGGATCATCATCAAAGCGATGCCTGCGGTCAGCGCGGCGAGAAGCACCATGGTGCCTGCCCAGATTGCGGTATAGGCCTGACGGCTCCTGCGCAAATTCTCCTTGAACGGGTCGAGATAGGGCGCGGCAGCCAGCGCGATGGATGTGAAAATTGCGCTCACGGGGAGAATGGCGAGAATCAACAGGGCCTTGCCGCGTGTTGCGAAGCCGTTAGCCTCACCGCTCGGGCCCCAATGAACGGGAATCTCGACGCCGACAGGCAGGGCGGTCCACGCCCAGGCGAGGGTTGCAAGCATGGCGGCAATCGCCAGTCCTGACCATATCAAACCGGTTCTGATCATTCGGCGGCCTCCTTCATGTCGTCGTCGCCATTGTCCTTGCCAATCAGCGCCAGAAGGGCAGAGGCAGCATCCTCGATCACGCTTGTATTGGCGCGGTAGAGAATGCTGGTGCCTTGTCTTTCGGCGGTGATGAGATCTGCGTCTTTCAGCACGGCCAGGTGGCGGCTGACCGTGGGCCAGCTTGCCTCGAACGCGTCGGCGAGTTCACCGGACGTGCGCGGCCCCTTGCGCAGAAGATCCATGACCTGCCTGCGAAGCGGATGCCCCAATGCGCTGAAGACGTTATTTGTCATTATCGCTAATTAGCATAATTCATAATTAGTGATCAAGCTAAATATTGCGCTCATTGACAGAGCTGGGGGCACTTCTCAGGTGCAAAGCCAACCATGAACTGAAAGGGAGGCGGATATGGCGCTTCTAATGGGCTTCCTGCTGGCAGCCGTGCTTGGCGTGTTTCATCATTTCGCCATTCTCTTCATTCGCCTGTTCACGCCGCATCTGGGCGAGCAGACACATCGCGGCATCCTTACCGCTTTTCTCGGGCTTCTGACGGTACATACGATCGAGATCATCGCCTATGCGGGGGCGTACAAGTTGATGATCGATGCCGGGTGGTGGGGGTCGCTGACCGGCGATTATGACGGCAGCTTCTACGATCTGATCTATTTTTCCGGGATCAATTTCGCGACACTTGGATATGCGCAGGTTTCTACCGAAGGCGCGATCCGTATGGTGACCATGATGCAGGCACTTGGCGGCTTCATGGTGATCACCTGGTCGGCGACCTTCATCTATACGATCTGGCAGGATGTGATGGACAATCACTGGCGTCTGAACCAGGCGGAAGAATAGAGGCGCACAAAAAAAGCGCCCCCCTTTCGGGAGGCGCTTCCGTTCGGTCGTGTGAGCGAGGGGATGAGTTACGCTGCGACCGATTTCTTCTGAGCTTCGTGCTTACCTTCGCAAAGCTCCTCGACAATCTTGTCGTTGAACGCAGGAAGATCGTCCGGGTTGCGTGAAGTCACGAGGCCTTTGTCGACAACGACTTTCTCGTCGCGAACAACTGCACCTGCATTCTTCAGGTCCTGCTGAATGGCGGCAAAGCCGGTCATCTCACGGCCTTCAACGAGACCTGCCGAGATGAGAACCTGCGGGCCGTGGCAGATCGAAAAGACCGGCTTGGCCTGCTCAAAGAATTTCGACGTGAAATCGAGTGCTTTCTGACTCTGGCGTAGCGTGTCGGGATTAAACAGACCGCCGGGAATCAGGAGACCGTCGAAATCGTCGGCTTTGACATCGTCCAGCGTCTTGTCGACGCCGACCATGATACCGTGCTCACGGTGCTGATTAGCCTGGATCTCACCGCTCTTGAGCGACACGATCACAGTCTTGGCGCCTGCATTCTCCAGCGCTTCTTTCGGGGAGGTCAGTTCCACTTCCTCAAAGCCGTCTGCGGCGAGGATAGCAACTGTTTTGCCTTCTGCTCTCTTGGACATGTTCTGTCTCCTGAAATTCAAAATTATTGTTGGAGCAGCCTTTCTGGCTGCACAGTTAATCAACGAAGAGGTGTGCTTTACGTTCCGGTGTAACCCGCTTGTAATGCCGTAGCTTCAGGCGCTTTCTTCCTTGTGCGCGAGATCCTCAGCCAGGCGATCGACAGAGGCGCGCTCGGTCCTGCGGCGGGCTTCATTCACGGCCTTCAGGAAGTCTGCCGGCGCCGCCATGGTGGGGAAGTCGACTTCACCTTCGCCGCGTCCCTCAATGTCGAGATTGCCAAACCCGAAAATGCGACCGATGACGCCCTGCCTCATGCTCGCGCCTTCTATCGCTTCCAGCGACATCTGATCGACATTTGCGGCGATGAAGCCGGTCTTTTTGACGAGACGCCGGTCCGTGACGGCAAACTCGGTCGTTGCAAGCCGAATCATCTCATAAATGAAATAGATGAGGCCGACGATAAGCCAGCCGAACAGGATGAGCGCCGCCCAGGCGCGGGCATACCAGAGCCAGTGAAATCGCCCTCTCCTGACGAGGGTTTCGCCGTCATTCAAATGCTTCTCGATATAAGTCATGACGGCATCTTCCGTTTGTTGGTCCGGGATGTCGGACCAACGGGGGGCTGGCGCAGACGTTCCGCGACTTGGCAGGGTTGGCGGTTTGCCTCAGAAAGCTTTGAATGACGTGGTTGAGACACCTTTTCCTATACATCGCCCTGATTTGTGCCTGCGGCGCGGCGGTTGGTGAGACGGACGAAGGAACAGCCGTGCCACGTGCCGACGTAACGCTGACCCGGCAGGGAGACCTCCTGATCGCGGCCTGGCAGCTGGAAGAGCCCGCCACGAGTATAGGTCTGCAAGACTGGGTAGAGGCAGATGAGCGCCTTCGGCTCTGGACGCCGCAAGGCCAGGGCTGGGCGTTCGACGGGGCGGCGCTTGAGCGCGAAGATGGCGGCGCGTTCGACAGGTTTGAGCTCCAGATGAATCAATCCGACAAATTCTACGACCGGCGCTATGTTCCGGTGATCCGTGTCGGAGAGACGGGCTGGTCCGTTCTTAGCAAGGGGCTGTCGCTGCTTGGCCATGAAACGTTCGTGCAGGCAGCTGGACTTGCGGAAGGCGATATTTTCCTTGCCGATAATGCCCGGCGCACAAGCGGCGAAAGCGTTAGCACAGCGACGGGTGGGTTCGTTTATCTCGGCCCGCAGGCTCATATAACCGAGGACCATGCGACGGTGATCGCAGGCCCCGATATTCCAGACTGGCTGCGCGAGAAATTCGTGGCTGATATCGACGCCATAAGCGAGACGCTGACTGACCGGTTCGCAGAGCCGCCAGCCGCACCGCCCGTGCTGATCATGACCTATCGCGATGAAGCCGGTGCAGGCTTCAAGGGCAGCTCGCTTGGCCGTTTCATCACGCTGCATATACGCGGATTTGAGCTTGATCCGTCAGATGATGATTTCATGCGCCGGATGACGGGACTGGCCCTCCATGAAACGGTGCATGTCTGGATCGGGCAGCTTTACAGCTCCAGCGAGAATGCCGAGCAATCCTGGGTCCATGAAGGGGGGGCGGAGTACATTTCCATGCGCGCCGGAATGGACCAGGCGCAACTGCGTGCTGACATCGAGGAGAAGATCAATCAGTGCCAGCGTACATTGGTACGTCGGCCCCTGACCGCAACACGGTATGGTAGCCGGGGGGGTGCGCCCTATGACTGCGGCGCGCTGGTCCAGCTGGTCGCCGAGGCGGCGTCGATCAAGGCGGGAAATGGCGACATTCTCGACCTCTGGAAGGATGTCTTTGCGCGCGCCGGAGAGGACCGCGTTTTCGACTCATCGACATTCAGAGCTGCGGCGAGTGAAGCTGGCGGAGAGGCTTTTGGACGCCGGATGGAGCTGTTTGCAGATGGTATGGACGCCGAAGAGTGGAGCGCTTTCCTCACTGGCCTTTCGGAGATCGGGATTGAGGTGGAGCTGCTGGCGCCGCCCGACCCGCATCCCGATGATTTCCAACTGGCAGCGGCCGCGCTCGGCGCGCTGCAGCGGGATGTCTGCCAGAACCAGGTCAGCATCTATCAGCGCGAAGACCATTACTGGACCAATATCAGCGAGCATTGCGGCGGTCAGCTACCCGGCAACCCGCAGCTGAGGCATATCAATGGTGTTGACCTGATCGACGCGCCGGGGGCGGCCTATGCCGAGATGCGGCGGGCCTGCAGTGCTGGCGAAGCCATTGGCCTGGGTCAGCTGAATGGCGACGAGCTGGCGCCGATCTCCTGCGGCGAATGGATGTCCAACCTTCCAGCATTGGCGGTCGTTCGCGCGCTTCCGCAGCTACCTGCGCTCTGAGATCCGGCTGCCTGTGGGCAGGCACTCGCTTTTATGGGCCAAGGCGTGTAAAGCGCGCCCCATACAAGACTTGAAAGCCTTATCCTCCCATGACCGAGCCTACTTCGCTTCGCAATATCGCGATCATCGCCCACGTTGACCACGGCAAGACCACGCTGGTCGACTGCCTTCTCAAACAGTCTGGCACCTTCCGCGAGAATGAAGAGACTGCCGACCGGATGATGGACTCCAATGATCTGGAGCGCGAGCGCGGCATCACGATCCTCGCCAAGACGACATCGGTCGTCTGGGGCGATACCCGCGTCAACATCGTCGACACGCCGGGCCACGCCGACTTTGGCGGCGAGGTGGAGCGCATCCTGCACATGGTCGATGGCGCGATCGTGCTGGTCGACGCCGCCGAAGGCCCGATGCCGCAGACCAAGTTCGTGGTGTCAAAGGCGCTGAAAGTGGGTCTCAAGCCAATCGTCTGCGTCAACAAGATCGACAAGCCGGACAGCCGCCCGGAC
>DUBH01000037.1:0-27304 GCA_012960415.1 Henriciella sp.
GCTGGGAGCCGCAGGTGAAACTCCGCGACGGACTTGAGAAGACCATCGCTTATTTCAGAGATACAGACCTCCAATGATATATTTTTTTGCAAATACGGTCGGGCCCGCATGCGCGTAGCGATGATCGGAACAGGCTATGTCGGCCTTGTCAGCGGGGCATGCTTTGCCGATTTCGGCCATGTGGTCACCTGCGTCGACAAGGATGCAGGCAAAATCGAGCGGCTTAACAAGGGTGAGATCCCGATCTTTGAGCCGGGTCTTGATGCGCTGGTAGCCCAGAATGTCGAAGCGGGCCGTCTTGCCTTCACCACAGAGGCCAAGGATGCGATCGCCAGCGCGGATGCGGTCTTCATCGCGGTTGGTACGCCATCCCGGCGCGGCGATGGTCATGCAGACCTCTCCTATGTCTACGCCGCCGCCAAGGAAATCGCCGAGCTGATGGACGGCTTCACCGTCGTCGTGACCAAGTCGACCGTTCCCGTCGGCACGGGCGACGAGGTCGAGGCCATCATCCGTGAGACCAATCCTGATGCTGACTTTGCTGTCGTCTCAAACCCGGAATTCCTGCGCGAAGGCGCCGCGATCAAGGACTTCAAGATCCCTGACCGTGTCGTAGTTGGCACCGATAGCGAGCGCGCCCGCGAAGTGATGCAGGAACTTTACCGCCCGCTCTTTCTCAATGAGACGCCGATCCTATTCACCAGCCGTCGGACCTCCGAGCTGATCAAGTACGCCGCGAACGCGTTCCTCGCGGTGAAGATCACCTTCATCAACGAGATGGCGGACCTCTGCGAAGCGGTCGGCGCGAATGTTCAGGAAGTCTCCCGCGGTATTGGTCTCGATGGCCGGATCGGCCGCAAATTCCTGAATGCGGGCCCCGGCTATGGCGGCTCGTGCTTCCCGAAAGACACGCTCGCGCTGACCAAGACGGCCAATGATGCAGGCTGCCCGGTGCGCATTGTCGACACGGTTGTCGAGGTCAATGCCGCCCGTAAACGCGCCATGGCTGACAAGGTCATCAAGGCGATGGGCGGCGACGTGAAGGGCAAGACGATCGGCGTGCTCGGCCTCGCCTTCAAGCCGAACACGGATGATATGCGCGACGCCCCGTCGCTCGACATTATTCCAGCACTTACCGAAGCTGGCGCAACGGTCCGCGCCTATGACCCTGAAAGCATGCATGAGGCAGAGAAGCTACTCTCGGGCCTCGACTATGCAGAGAGCGCCTACGCGGCCATTGACGGCGCAGATGCCATGGTCATCATCACTGAGTGGGACCAGTTCCGCGCGCTCGACCTTGACCGGGTGAAGTCATCGCTGAAGAGCGATATCGTTGTCGACCTTCGCAATATCTATTCGCCCGAAGACATGGCCAAACGCGGCTTCAACTATATCAGCGTGGGACGTCCCTGATGCATCTGGCACCCCGGATCATGGTTACCGGCGGTGCCGGTTTCATAGGCTCATTCCTGTGCGAGCGTCTGCTCGACCAGGGCGCTGAAGTTCTCTGTGTCGACAACTTTTTCACGGGCACTCGCAGCAATGTCGCGCACCTCATGGGAAATCCGCGCTTTGAGCTGATGCGCCATGATGTGACCTTCCCGCTCTTCGTGGAAGTCGACCAGATTTACAACATGGCCTGCCCGGCAAGCCCGATCCATTACCAGTTCGACCCGGTGCAGACGACGAAGACGTCGGTGCATGGCGCGATCAACATGCTGGGCCTCGCCAAGCGGACCAAGGCCAGGATCCTCCAGGCCTCGACGTCTGAAGTCTATGGCGACCCGGAAATCCATCCGCAGGAAGAAAGCTATTGGGGCAATGTGAACCCGATTGGCCCGCGGAGCTGTTATGATGAGGGCAAGCGCTGCGCCGAGACGCTCTGCTTTGACTATCACCGCCAGCATGGGGTCGAGATCAAGGTCGCGCGCATCTTCAACACCTACGGCCCGCGCATGCACCCGAATGACGGGCGCGTTGTTTCAAACTTCATTATGCAGGCGCTGCGCGGTGAGGACATCACCATCTACGGCGATGGCAGCCAGACGCGCAGCTTCTGTTTCGTCGATGACCTCGTCGATGGGCTGATCGGCCTGATGAACACGGACACCGGGGTTACCGGCCCGATCAATCTCGGCAATCCGGGTGAGTTCACCATCAAGGAACTGGCCGAACTTGTTATCGAGATGACCGGCACGTCGTCAAAGCTGGTGCAGAAGCCGCTGCCGCAGGATGACCCGCGCAAGCGAAAGCCGGACATCACCCGCGCCCGCAACACGCTCGGCTGGGAGCCGCAGGTGAAACTCCGCGACGGACTTGAGAAGACCATCGCTTATTTCAGAGAGCTGCACGCGGCTGGCTAGCCCGATGGGCCCATCATTGCTAAAGCGCCAACAGACGCGCAGGAGGCCCAAATGAAATTCTTCGTCGACACCGCAGACACAGATGAAATCAAGTCGCTCGCAGAGGCGGGCCTGATCGATGGCGTGACAACCAATCCGTCGCTGATCGCGAAGTCCGGGCGCAACATGTCCGACGTCATTGCCGAGATCTGCGAGCTGACCACCGGCCATGTCAGCGCAGAGGTCGTCGCGACCGATTTCGACACAATGGTGAGCGAAGGCCGCAAGCTTCAGAAGATTGCGTCCAATGTCGCGGTAAAGCTGCCGCTGACCATGGATGGCCTCAAGGCCTGCCGCACGCTGAGCGATGCAGGCACGGCCGTGAATGTCACGCTCTGCTTTTCGGCTAACCAGGCGCTTCTCGCCGCCAAGGCCGGTGCTGCCTATATCTCGCCCTTCATCGGCCGCCTCGACGATATGAATATCGACGGCATGGAAGTGATCGAGGAAATCCGGATCATCTATGACAATTACGGCTTCGAAACAGAAATCCTGGCCGCGTCGATCCGCAATGCAAACCATGTGAAGCTGTCGGCACTTGCCGGAGCGGATGTGGCGACCGTGCCGCCGAACGTGCTGCGCGGCCTTGCGAGCCACCCGCTGACGGACAAGGGCCTCGCCGCATTTCTTGCCGACGCCAAGAAGGCTGGCATCAAGATCTGATTGAGTGTGCGCCCCTGACGGCCGCGATATCCAATGGGCTCACGCGCCCGACCCTATAAAAACTGAGGTAAGTTTTGACCGATACCCGATTTGACGTCGTTGGCCTTGGAAACGCGATTGTCGACGTTTTCGCCAGTGTCGAGGATTCCTTTCTGGAGCAACATGACATCCGCAAGAATGGCATGACGCTGATCGACGAAGAGCGTGCTGACGCGCTGGTCGATGCTGCCCCCAAAGGCCCGCAGCTGTCAGGTGGCTCTGGCGCCAACACGATTGTCGGTGTTTCAAGCTTCGGTGGCCGCGCCGGTTATATCGGCAAGGTCGCAAAGGACACGCTGGGCGATGTTTTCCGCAAGGATATGAATGATAGCGGCATTCCGTTCGACACGCCTGCGCTCGAAGACGGCCCAGCCACCGCGCGTTGCATCGTTTTCGTGACGCCAGACGGCGCGCGCAGCATGAACACATTCCTCGGCGCCTCGGTTCTCTTCTCGGCGAGCGACGTCAACGAGCAGATGGTGAAAGACGCCGCCATTCTGTATCTGGAAGGCTATCTGTTCGACCAAGAGGACGCCAAGGCCGCTTTCGTCCACGCGTCAGAGATCGCGCAGGCAGCAGGCCGCAAGGTCGCGCTGACCCTGTCGGATGGTTTCTGCGTCGAGCGTCACCGCGCGAGCTTCCTCCACCTCATCAAGAACCATGTCGATCTTGTCTTCGCCAATGAGGACGAGGCCCTGTCGCTTTACCAGACAGATAATTTCGACGAAGCGGTTGAGCGAATGCAGGCTGATGCGGGCCTTGCCGCCATTACCCGGTCCGAAAAGGGCTCTGTCGTGATCAGCCCGGAAGGCGCTGTCGCTGTTTCAGCAGAGCCTGTCGACAAGGTTGTCGATACGACCGGCGCAGGCGACCAGTATGCTGCAGGTTTTCTATTCGGTGTCAGCCGCGGCCTGCCGCTCGAGACCTGCGCAAAGCTTGGACATATCGCTGCCGCCGAGGTGATTTCCCATTACGGCCCGCGCCCTGAAGTTTCGCTTGCCGAGCTCACCCGTAAGGCCGGGATCAACATCTAGAACAAGGCCGTGCTGCATGCTGTTTTTTCTGCGGTGCAGCACGGCTAATTTTTTCTAAACCTGTTTGGGGCTTAATCGCGCTCACAAAACAAACAGGTGTGTAGATGGGCGTGGCAGACAATCTAGAGCGGGAGCTGCCGTATCTGCGTCGCTATGCACGTGCCGTGACCGGAAGCAGCCAACGCGGCGATGCACTGGTCGAAGTGGCGATTGCTTCGCTCATTTCCGAACAGGGCCCCGCCGTCGACAGGCTGGGCTTTTTCACCAAACTGGAAACGGCGATCCGGGACACGCTGCCTGAAGCAACTGACGCCGCAGGTTCTGACCCCGCATCGCGCTCGCGCCGCGCTCTTCTCCTAACGGCGATGGAAGGCTTTCCGGTATCAGAGACCGCCACCATCCTGGGTTGTGAAACAGACGAAGTCGGCGAGCTTATGGTCGAGGCCGAAAATGAGCTCACGCGCTCGCTTCAGACCACCGTCTTTGTCATGGAGGACGAGCCGCTCGTCGCCGCACATATCTCACAGATTGTGAGCGAACTTGGCCATGAGGTGGTCGGCCAGGCGGTCACCCGCGATCAGGCTATCGAGCGATGCCGGGCGCTAAAACCAAATTTGCTCCTGGCAGACGTTCAATTGGCCGATGGGTCTTCCGGGGCTGAAGCTGCAACAATCATTACAGAAGAGCTGGGCATCCCGGTGGTCTTCATCACCGCCTATCCGCAGAAACTTCTGATGGGGCGCGAGGGTGAGCCGGTCTACCTCATCCCCAAGCCATTCAGGCCCGACATGGTAAAAGCTGTCGTGAGCCAGGCGCTCATCCAGAATCTGAGAGCTCAATAAAAAAATGGCCGGCAGGCCGCCGGCCAGTTGGATGGGTCTTGGGTTGAAATGCATTTGCCAACATAGAGGCCTATGCGCCGCAACCGAGAACCGTTCCATCTTTCGTTGATATGGCTGCGAAAACTTCGCGCCACGCGCAAATCACTTTAAGCCGCGGTGTCATGAAATGGCGCGCCCTCGAAGATGACTGGTGTCCGGTCGCCCGGACGCTCTCTCTAGTTGGAGAGAGATGGACGCTGCTTATCCTGCGCGATTGCCTGCTTGGCGAGACCCGCTTTGAGGCGTTTGCCCGCTCGACCGGTGCGACCCGCCACATCATTGCAGACAGGCTGAAGCGGCTCGTGGCTGCAGGCCTGCTTGAGCAGAAACCCTATCAGCAGCGGCCCGTTCGCTATGACTATATCCTGACCGAGCGCGGCAAAGAGCTCGCGCCCGCCCTGGAGACGTTCCGTGACTGGGGCCGGACACATTTGCCAATCAGGCGATCAGCCCGTCCAAACGCTACAGAATAAATTTTGACAGGTCGGTATTGCCTGCAAGATCGGACAGCTGCGCATCGACATAGTCCGCCGTAATCGTGACGGTCTCACCTTTGCGGTCATTGGCCGTAAAGCTGATCTCATCGAGCAAGCGTTCCAGCACAGTCTGAAGTCGGCGCGCGCCGATATTCTCGACCGTGTCATTCACGCGGACGGCGACATCGGCGAGTGCGTCGATGGCGGCGTCTTCAAACTGGAGGTCGACACCCTCAGCCTCCATGAGTGCCTGATGCTGGCGGATAAGCGAGGCTTCCGGCTCGACCAGGATGCGGCGCATGTCGGCCTTGCTGAGCGGCTTCAGCTCCACCCGGATCGGCAGACGGCCTTGCAGCTCTGGCAGCATGTCGGACGGTTTCGAGACGTGGAATGCGCCCGACGCGATGAAGAGGATATGATCTGTGCGAACCGGCCCACGCTTGGTCGAGACGGTTGTGCCTTCGATCAGGGGCAGGAGGTCGCGCTGAACACCCTCGCGGGAAACGTCGGCGCCGCTGCGGTTGCCGCCGCCAGCGACCTTATCGATCTCATCGAGGAAGACGATACCGTCCGATTCAACGAGACGAATGGCTTCGCGGGTGACGCTTTCCTCGTCGATCAGCTTATCGGCTTCTTCGCCAATCAGCGGCTTGTAGGCGTCGCGAACCGTGGTGCGTACGCGCTTGGTGCGCCCGCCCATGGCCTTGCCGAGCAGGTCGCCAAGATTGACCATGCCCATGGAGCCGCCAGCCCCCGGGATGTCCATCATGGGCATGCCGGTGCCAGTGTCCTGCAGCTCAATGTCGATGTCGCGGTCGTCGAGTTCGCCGTCACGTAGCTTCCGCCTGAAGACTTCCCGCGTCGAATTCTGGGCATCCTCGCCAACGAGGCTGTCGAGCAGGCGCTTCTCAGCCGCTTCGCGGGCTTGCTCTTCCACCTGTTTGCGGCGCTGAGCTTTCACCATGCCAACAGCAGATTCGACGAGGTCGCGGATGATCTGTTCGACGTCGCGGCCGACATAGCCGACCTCGGTGAACTTGGTGGCCTCGACCTTCAGGAAAGGCGCATTGGCAAGCTTGGCGAGCCGGCGGGACACCTCTGTCTTGCCGACGCCGGTCGGGCCGATCATCAGGATGTTCTTCGGGGTGATTTCATCGCGCAGGTCGTCAGGCGCCTGCTTGCGGCGCCAGCGATTACGAAGGGCGAGCGCGACGGCGCGTTTTGCATCGCCCTGCCCGACAATATGGCGGTCCAGTTCGGCGACGATTTCCTTGGGGGTCAAGAGATCCATCAGTCTTTCAGGTCCAGTTTCTCGATCGAGAAGTTCGAATTTGTGTAGACGCAGATGTCGGCGGCGATTTCCATGGCCTGGCGACCGAGCTTCTCGGCATCTGCTTCGTATGGGTAAAGCGCGCGGGCGGCCGACAGCGCATAATTGCCGCCGGAGCCGACAGCCACGACGTTATGCTCTGGCTCGAGAACATCGCCAGCGCCCGTGATGACCAGCGTCGTATCACGGTCCGCGACAATCAGCAGCGCTTCTAGCTTCTGAAGGTATTTTTCCGTGCGCCAGTCCTTAGCGAGCTCTACAGCGGCACGCTGCAGCTGGTTCGGAAACCGCTCCAGCTTCTGCTCGAGGCGTTCAAACAGGGTGAAGGCATCGGCTGTTGCGCCCGCGAACCCGGCGAGGATATCGCCCTTGCCGAGACGGCGCACCTTGCGCGCATTGCCCTTCATGACGGTTTGACCCATCGACACCTGGCCATCGCTCAGAATGACGACGTGGTCCTTCGTGCGCACCGCGAGGATGGTGGTCCCATGCCAGGGCGCTGAATTCTGTCTGTCTTGATCAGTCACGCCCGGTGATGTGGCGCGGAGAGACCCGCTCTGCAAGAGCCTTGGCGTTTTCTCAGGCTGCTGCAGGCTGCCGGTTGCGCCGGACCATCTCGATGAACTTCTCCAGACCGACCGGCGGGCTGAACAGATAGCCCTGATACTGGTCGCATCCGCGGCGCTTGAGGAATTGCAGCTGGTCCTCGGTTTCCACGCCTTCCGCCACAGTTTCCATGCCGAGCGTTTCCGCCATGCCAAGGATCATTTCGACAATAGCAGGGGCCTGCTTGTCGGAATGCAGGCTGGAAATGAAGGCGCGGTCGATCTTGAAGACATCAAATGGCAGACGGCCGAGCATGGCGAGGTTGGAGTGGCCGGTACCGAAATCGTCGATCGCAAGACGAACGCCCATGGATTTCAGAGGTCCGACAACATCACGCAGACGCTCCGGGTCGGTGACGGCGACGCTCTCGGTAATCTCAAGCTGCAGGAGCCGCGGCAGAAGGCCTGCCGTTGTCATGGCATCGACAAGCATGGTGCCCAAATCGTCATTCTCGAACTGGCGCGGCGATACGTTCACGGCGACAGAGATGTCACTATAACCCATCTCGGCCCACTTGGCCGCGCCGACGCAGGCCTTACGCGTGATCTGCTCACCAATATCGCCGATGAGGCCACAGCTTTCCGCAACCGGAATGAAGACGCCAGGTGAAACGATGCGGCCGCTATCAAGCTGCCAGCGCGCAAGGGCCTCGGCACCGACGATCCGGCCCGTCGCAAGATCGACCTTTGGCTGGAAGACAGGCGTGAAGGCGCTCTGCTCGACAGCGGTGCGAACTTCGGATTCCAGTCGTTTACGCGCAGCCGTCTGGCGGTCGAGCTTTGGCGAGTAGAATTGCATTTCCGCGCCTTCGCTCCGCTTCGCCTGAACGAGAGCGGTGTAAGCGCGCTTGCGAATATCCTGCGGGTTCTGGCCGTCTTCCGGGATCATGGCGATGCCCGCGAACGCAGTGAAGGTCACCTTCTTGCCGCCAATCGTGTACGGCTCTTTCAGGCGGAGGAGCAGCGATTTGGCGATCCGGTTGATCTCATTTCGCGGGCCCACCCGGTCGATCATCACGCCGAAATCATCCGATGCCAGCGCGAATGCAGGCCAGCGGCCATCCGGCAGGCTGTAGGCGGCCTGCTGCTCGCTGAGGAAGCCGGTGATCCGGCGGGAAATCGCAGACTGGACCTCAAGCACGAAGGCCGTGTCCTGATGGTCGCCCTCCATTTGCATCGGCTCCGTGTCGATCTGGATGAAGGCAGACGGAAACTCGAAAGACGAACGGGAAATGAACTGCGTCAGCTGGCGCGTCAGTTCTGCGCCATTTCCAAGGCCGGTGCGCTCATCGATATAGGCGGCGCTGACGAGGCGCTCATTCTCACGCTGTAGCTGCTGGATCCGGCGGACCAACGATGAGCGCAAACGGCGGAGTTCAGCGAAGAGAACTGTCTTGTCGCGCTCCGGAAGGCCCCGCTTCAGGGACGTTTGGGAGACAAGGTTTGCGATCTCGTTCGACTGTTGGGCAACAAGCTGGGCAAAGAAATTGGCGAAGAAATAGGAAATCACGGTCACGAGCAGGATCACGCCCACCACGACCGGCAGCGACACGACCATTGTGCCCGGCAGCGCGCGCAACATGACGAGTTCACCGCGAACGTCGCCAGCAGACGCGATCGGATAGCGGCGGCCCTCTTCCAGGACTTGCGGCAATGCCTCGCCTGCGATCAAATTGCCTTCCGGGTCAAAAGCGGCAGCGCGGCCCGGCGAAAGACGCTCAAGTATGGCGTCCGCATTGGCTGTATTGCCAAAAGCCAGTTCGACATAAATGCCGTCGGCGACCCGTGTCGCGATCCGGTCAGACCGTTCGGACAGTGCGCGCTCAGCAGAAACGAGGAATAGAATAGAGACAGCACTCGCTGCGATGAGTGCAAGCAAAGCGGCACCAATCGGTAGAGCGTTCGCGAAACTTGTCCGCGATAAAACCCGTTCGAATGTAGATGTCCTAGTCAGATGCCACCCCCGTGTTCACGCGGCTTCTCTCCTGCGCTAAACGGACAATCAGGGATAAACTTTAGAAATCCGTGAACAAATCTGCAGTAGCCCTTGACGCGAACACGAACTATTTCAGGCAACGATGACCAAAACGCGCACTTCCACGATCACCCGCACGACCCGTGAGACCGATATTACGGTCACGGTGAACCTTGATGGGACAGGTAAGGCAAACGTCCAGACAGGCGTCGGCTTCTTTGACCACATGCTGGACTCGTTTGCCCGCCACAGCTTCATCGATCTCGACGTGAAGGCAGATGGCGACCTGCACATCGACGCCCACCACACGGTCGAGGACACCGGCATCGTGATCGGTCAGGCCATAAAGGATGCGCTGGGCGATTTTGCGGGCATCACCCGCTTTGGCCACGCCTACATTCCCATGGATGAGACGCTGAGCCGGGCCTCAGTCGACCTCTGCAAACGGCCCTACCTCGTCTGGAAGGTAGATTTCCGGCGCGACAAGATCGGCGAGATGGACACCGAACTCTTCAAGGAGTTCTTCCACGCCCTCGCCGGAAATGGCGGCATGTGCCTGCACATCGAAAATCTCTATGGTGAGAACAATCACCACATCGCTGAAAGCTGCTTCAAGGCGGCGGCTCGTGCCCTACGCATGGCGGTAACGCCTGATGAGCGCCTCGGCGGCAAACCCGCATCGACAAAGGGCAGCCTCTAGGACTGCCCTTCGCGGTTTCTCATTTATTTGCGGTAGTCGAGCGGCGGCTCGCGGTCGCCTAGCAGTGACTTGTATTCGTAATTCTCGCCGCGCTTCTCTTCGAACTCTTCGCGGGCCGCTTCGACGAGGGCAGGGTTCTGGTAAAGCTCGATGGCAGCCGCCGTCAGCGTCTTGGCGGCAAGCGCCGTGCCCTTTTCACCGATGGACATGCCGCTGGCGGCAACGGCTTGCCAGCTATGGGCAGATGTGCCTGGCACCCAGGTTGCGGTGCGGAGGCCAACGGTGGGCGCCGCGAAAGAGACATCGCCCACATCAGTCGAGCCATAGCCGAGCGAGACCTCATAGGGCTGCACTTCTTCCTGTGAGCCAAGCTCATTGCGGGGATTGTCGAAGGTGGAGACGATGTTCTCGGCGAACTGCTGTTCTTCAGGCGTGTAGGTGATGCCGCCAAATTCGCGGAGCTTGCTGTCCATCATCTTGGCAAGCGTTTCATTGACGAGCAGCGGATTGTTGCCGTGGATGACTTCCCAGTCGACCTCAGTGCCCGTGCCCATGGCGGCGCCGCGCGCTGCATTTTCAAGGCGTGCCCAGATCTGCTCGACACCTTCCGGGTCAGGATGGCGGACATAATAGAAGACTTCGGCAAAGTCCGGTACAACGTTCGGGGCTTCGCCGCCCGATGTGATGACGTAATGCATGCGGGCATCCTGCGGGATGTGCTCATGCATCATGTTCGCCATCATGTTCATCGCCTCGACGCCATCGAGCGCAGAGCGGCCGCGCTCTGGTGCGCCTGCTGCGTGTGCGGATTGGCCTGAAAAGCGGAACTTGGCCGAGCGATTGGCAAGCGTGGTCGATGCGGCCGCGGAGTTGCGGTCTGACGGGTGCCAGTGAAGGGCGATGTCCACATCATCGAATAGACCGGCGCGGACCATATAGACCTTACCGCTGCCGCCTTCTTCGGCAGGCGTGCCATAGAGGCGGATCGTGCCGGTTGCATCATTGTCTTCGAGCCAGTGGCGGATAGCGACGGCTGCAGAGACAGACCCCGCGCCGAAGAGATTATGGCCGCAGGCCTGGCCTGCATGCTTGTTCTCAACCGGCTGGCGCACGGGCGTCGCGCTCTGATTGATGCCCGGCAGCGCGTCCATTTCAGCGAGGATCGCGATGACAGGCTCGCCTGTGCCGTATTCAGCGATGAAGGCGGTTGGAATGTCAGCGACACCTGCCTCGATGGTGAAGCCTTCGGCGGCAAGCTGGTCCTGGAGAAGCTTTGACGAACGGTTTTCCTGATAGCCAACCTCGGCCCAGTCCCAGAGGCTCATCGCGATTTCCGAGATCATCTCTGAGCGTTGCTCGACCAACGAGCTTGCAGTTTCAGTCGATGGGTCGGCTGCGGCCGGCAGGGCCAGCGCGGCCGATGCAATACCGGCGGCCAGAAGCGAGGGGATCAGGCGCATGAATTCGTCTCCAATGTGATCTGAAGCGCGACCTTGCTTCAGGCATGCACATCAATCAAGCCAAGCCCACTTTTACTTCGGCTCCGGCCCCGCTAAGAGCGCAGGCGATGACCGACCTCGTTCTCATAGATTATGGCTCTGGCAATCTTCATTCGGCCGAACGCGCGCTGAATGAGGCCGGCAAGGCATGCCCGGGTGGCGCATCGGTTCGCGTGACCGATGATCCGGATGCCGTGCGCAACGCAGACCGCATCGTACTGCCGGGTGTCGGCCATTTCGCAGATTGCGCACGGGGGCTTTTTGCCCGCGAGGGTCTCGTCGAGGCGCTGAGCGAAGCAGTGATCCAGCGCGGCGTGCCGTTTCTTGGCATCTGCGTTGGCCTTCAGCTGCTCGCGACACGCGGGCTGGAAGATGGCGTGACGACGGGGCTGGACTGGATCGCTGGTGACGTTGACCGGATCGAACCGGGGCCCGGCCTCAAGATCCCGCATATGGGCTGGAATGGTCTGGAGATACTGCGCCCTCACCCCGTCCTGAATGACCTTGGCGACGATCCACATGTCTATTTCACCCACTCCTACAGCTTCAGGGCCAAGGACCCGGCGGATGTGCTGGCGCAGACGGATTATGGCAGCCCGCTTACGGCTGTGATCGGCCGCGGCAATATGGTCGCCACCCAGTTTCACCCTGAGAAAAGCCAGCGCGTGGGGCTCAAGCTACTCGCCAATTTCCTTCAATGGAGCCCGCAATGACAAAGCCTTTCGAGCTCTGGCCCGCCATCGACCTCAAGGACGGCAATTGCGTGCGTCTCCTGCGCGGTGAGATGGATCAGGCGACCACCTTTAACCCGGACCCCGCCGATCAGGCCGCCCGCTTCAAGGCGATGGGGTTCGACCGGCTACACGTCGTTGACCTCAATGGCGCATTTGCGGGCGATAGCGCTAATGGCGACGCGGTCCGTGCGATCCTGTCGGCTGTGGATGTGCCGGTCCAGCTTGGCGGCGGTATTCGCACGCTGGCGCAGATCGAAGCCTGGCTCGATGCTGGTCTCAGCCGCGTCATCCTCGGTACCGCAGCCCTGCGTGACCCGGAACTGGTGAAGTCGGCAGCGAAAACCTTCGAGAACCAGATCGTCGTCGGCATTGATGCGCGCGATGGCCGCGTCGCCGTGGAAGGCTGGGCTGAAACCTCCGACATGGAAGCAGTTGAACTGGCGCAGCAGTTTGAAGGCTGCGGCGTGGCCGCACTGGTCGTGACGGATATTTCGCGCGACGGCATGAAGAGCGGCATCAATGTCGACTTCACTGCCAGGTTGGCGAATGCGGTGTCCATTCCGATCATCGCGTCTGGCGGCCTTGCCAGTGTGAAGGACATTACCGACCTCAAATCGGCTGGCGGCGAACGCGCTGTCGCGGGCACAATCCTCGGCCGCGCGCTCTATGACGGCGACATCGACCCGGCTGAAGCCATTCAGGCCGCAGGGGCGCGCTAGATGCTCAAGTCCCGCATCATCCCCTGTCTCGATGTGAAGGATGGGCGCACCGTGAAGGGCGTCAATTTCGTCGATCTGCGTGATGCGGGTGACCCGGTGGCGCTCGCCAAGGCGTATGATGAAGCTGGCGCAGATGAGCTCTGCTTTCTCGACATCACAGCCAGCCATGAAGGGCGCGGCACGATGCTCGATGTTGTCCGGCGCACGGCAGAGCAATGCTTCATGCCGCTAACGGTTGGCGGCGGGGTGCGCAGCGGCGACGACCTCGTCCAGCTTCTGCGGTCGGGCGCTGACAAGGTTGCGATCAATTCGGCCGCTGTGGCCAACCCGGGCGTGATTTCAGAATGTGCGGCCCGGGCAGGCAGTCAGGCTGTCGTGGTTGCCATCGATGCGCGCCAGAATGGCGACCATTGGGAAATCTTCACCCATGGCGGACGCAAGCCAACCGGGATCGATGCCGTAGAATTTGCGCGCGAGGCCGAAAAGCGCGGCGCAGGCGAGATCCTGCTCACCTCGATGGACCGCGACGGGACCAAGTCCGGCTATGACATTGCGCTGTTGAAAGCGGTCACCTCAGCGGTAAATCTTCCGGTGATTGCTTCGGGCGGTGCCGGGTCCGCAGCTGACCTGCCCCCAGCAATACTCGAAGGCGGCGCAACCGCTGTGCTCGCCGCCTCGATCTTCCACTTTGGCGAAGTCAGCCTCAATGAGGCGCGCAAAGCCCTTTCAGATGCCGGTGCGCCGGTGCGCCCCCTCTAATGACGACTGGACAAAACGACATGTCGAAGACCGAACTCGGCTCTGCCAAACGCCTGAACGAGCTCGTCGCCCTGCTCTCCAAGACGGTGGATAGCCGGGTCGGAGGCGATATCGAGAAGAGTTATACGGCGCGGCTGATCAAGTCGGGCCCGATCCGCTGCGGTAAAAAGATCGCCGAGGAAGGCGCTGAGGTCGCGCTCGCCATTGCTGCGCAGGGCCGCAAGGAGGTCGCATCGGAGACGGCTGACCTCCTATTTCATCTGCTGGTTGGTCTGCGCGCCAAGGGCGTTTCGCTGGACATGGTCGCCGATGCGCTGGCAGAGCGCCGGGGTGTGTCTGGCCTTGCCGAAAAAGCGGCCCGCACCAAGAAAGACTAGCGTTTTCTGAGAAATACGTAGAACGCACCCTCCCCGCCATGGCGGGGATGGGCACCAGCATATCCTGTGATCAGGGCGCGGGCTTCGGGCATTTCCACCCAGCGCAGGAAATTGTGGCGAAGGACACCGCCCCCTGCCTTCCCCTTGCCTGTAATCACAATGACGGCGCGGCTGCCGCGTGCCTGTTCGCGGGCAAGGAAGGCTGGGAGTGCGCTCCAGGCCGATGCCTGTGTGTGGCCGTGGAGGTCAAAGCGGGCAGAAATGGAAATCTTGCCGCGCCGGACCTGTTTGTCGGCGCTTCTGTCGCGGGGTGCAGCCGGAGTGGCTGGACGGTGTAGTGACGGTGCACTGGCGGTGTTTTCTGAGGGTGTTTGATCAATTGCCGGCCGCGTGATCGCCGGGGCGCGCGGTCTGGGCACCGCTTTGCTGCCACCAAGTGGGCGCACAGACCTGCGGACCTGTTCCCAGGCCTTCTTTTCTTCGGGTTTGAGGGGCCGGTCGGTCATTGGCCCGATTTAGGGGGCCGGAGGGTTCCGGCCAAGGTCGGCATAGGCATCGACGCCCGGAATGCGGTCCGCCACGGCGCGTGGGAGCAGTACCCAGAGACGCCCCGGTGCATTCATAGTGCCTGCCCGTTCACCCGCTTCCTTCCCCGTGCCGAAATAGATGTCGCCCCGGACCGGGCCGTTTACAGCGCCGCCGGTATCCTGCGCGACAAGCATGCCGGACCAGTCGCCGCCGAGCCCCGGCGCAGTCGTCTGGATAAACATCGGTACGCCCATCGGGTTGTGCTCACGATCGATGGCGACAGAGCCGAGCGGGGTCAGCGGAACGCCCATCGCGCCTTTGGGCCCGGTCTCGCCTTCTTCAGGCGCTTCCAGCGTGAAAAAGATGTAGCGCGGATTGGCATTCATTGCCTCGCGGACCTGTTCGGGGGTTGCGCGGTCCATCCAGGCGCGGATGCCCTGCATCGAGGCTTCCCCGCGCGTGATCCAGCCGCGATTGAGAAGCCAGTTCGCAGTCGAGCCAAACCGGTGGCCATTATGCGCGGCGTAGACCGCCTTCATCGTCGTGCCGTCCGGGAAGACAAGTTTTCCCGAGCCCTGAATCTGGAGGAAGAATACATCTGCTGGGTGGGCATAGGCCAGCGGTTCAACGCCGGCTTCGGTAATCGCCTTGCGATCAGGATACGGCCGTCGCGTGCCATTTGGCAGGCGCTGGAAGATGCCCACACCGCTCTCGCGCTCAAGATCCTGCGGATAGGCAGGGACAGGTTCGGTGAAGGGCGGCTCTGGCGTGGTGCGCGCTTCGTAGACCGGTTCAAAATAGCCGGTGAAGCGGGAATTTCCGTCCGGTGAATTGATCTCGACCGGCCGGAAAAGAGTCTGCATTACAGTGCGGGCGGAGACTTCATCTTCAACCACTTCGAGGGCGGCGCAGGCTGGCAGCCAGTCCATTGTGCTGCCTGCCCATGGGGCGACAGACGAAATGGGGGCATCCGCTGCGCCTTCGCGGAACACCGTGCAACTTTTGCGGAGCGCCATCACACCCGGATAGAGCGTCGCGTCCTCCCAGCCCGGCAGGCTTGCAAAGGCTGCTGGCGCTGGCGGTGCCTGACGCACGGCATTCGGGTTGATTTCCTTTTCAGGCGGCCGTTCATCGGGCTGGCGCGAACGCGGTGTGGGCGCAGGGTGCCCCATGGAAACGTCGCGATGCGCCGTGCCATAAGGTCGGCTGCCGCCGACTTCTGAATTCGGAGAGCTCGCACAGGATGCGGTCAGGCAGGCTGCCAGAATAAGGCCAGTCAGTCTCATCATGGGGCAAAGAGTTGCCGGGTTTCGACGAAATCGACAACCGGAAAGTCTCAGCGCAGCTGAAGGGCGTGTCGCCTGATTATGGCGTGTCGACGTCGTCCAGAAGCCAGTTCGGATCATCCGAAGACGTGTCGCGCATGAAGGTCCAGAGCTCCTCAGAGGTCCGCGTCATGTCGCCAATGCCGAGCTCAGACTGGAAGCGCACTGTTACGCGGGCCGTGCCGCCAGCATCGAGGTCCGCCGCATCGATTTCGCTCTGCTTCAGGCGCAGGAGCTGAGGCGCCTCGGCGCCGGTCTTCTCACGCTCGGCGATGGCCGCGTCCCAGGCTTCATACACATCGGTGTCGAGCCATTGGCCGAGTGTGACGCGGTCACCTTCTGCGAAGGCTTTGACCAGCATCTCATAGGCCGAGCGGGCACCGGAGAGAAATTCCTTCGGGTTAAAGCTTGGATCGGCGGAATGGATCGCCTCCAGACCACTCGCTGCCGGGCCAGTGAAGGCAGGGCGAAGGCCTGCCGGGTTTTCACGCGGCGGGGTGGCCGGCTTGTTGCCGACTGCCGGTTTCTGATCTCGCGAACGCCCATCAGGCGGGCCAGCATCACTGCCAAGCGTGGTGTAAAGCCGCCAGCCAACAAAGACAGCAATCGCGGTGAGGAGCAGTAGTTCGATCATCGAAGAGGACATTTCGTCTCCGTGGAGGGGTATAGTACGGACTCATATAGTCAGCTTTTCCCCTATGCCACCCGTTGTTGCGCAAGCGGGGGCCGCATGATAGGCGCGAAACCCAGTTTTTGAGAGGAATTCGCTGTAATGTCAGATACGACAGACACCGCTGCACAGCCACAACAACCGACCGGCCCGAGCCTTCGCGTCCTGAACCAGTACATCAAGGACCTTTCGTTCGAAAATCCGGGCGCGCGTTTGAACGAGCAGCCAAATGTCGATCTTGGCATTGATGTTCAGGCCAACACGCAGAACCGCGAAGAAGGTATCTTCGAAGTTGTGCTGAAGCTGAACGCGCGCGCCGGCACCAAGGAGACCGCCCTTTTCCTCGTCGAGCTTGAATATGCTGGTCTCTTCCAGCTGCAAGGCGCGTCGCAAGCCGACGCTGAAGCCATGCTGCTGATCGAGTGCCCGCGTCTTCTCTTCCCGTTTGCGCGCCGTCTGGTTGCTGATCTGACCCAGGAAGGCGGCTTCCCGCCGCTGCGCATCGACCCGGTCGACTTCACCGCACTTTACCGCCAGCAGCGTGCCCGCATGCAGCAGGGTGCGAATGGCGCGCCTGTCGACAATGGAGCCGCTGCCCCGGCTGGTCAGCCAGAAAACAAAGAAACCGAAAACTGATCTCCCAGGGTTCGACTGACCGGGCCGCGCCGCCTAGACCAATTCCGCTTTCAGCGGGATCGGTCGTCGGTTTGTTTGCGCTCACGCTAGCCCGCTGATGCGGGCAGCTCCGCGGGGGCGGCGCATTCGCGCCGGGCTCGCCTTGCTCGCTACCGCGTTTCCGTCAAAGTCGGAAACGCTCTAGCTGAGGTAGCGCGCCCAGATCGGATTATCGCCCAGCGTCGCCACGAAAGCGGCGTGGGCTTCCTGTTCTTCACCCGTAATCGACGAGGCGAGTGGCTGCGGTCGTACCTGCGCGCGGCGGAAGCTTGCCTCGCCGTCGCTTTCATCCCGGTTCGAGAAATCAAAGGCGCGGGCGCGGCCGCCGCGAAGCTCAAGATAGACTTCGGCGAGGAGCTGGCTGTCGAGAAGTGCGCCGTGGAGCGTCCGCGCTTCGAGGCCGATATTGTAGCGCTTGCAGAGGGCATCGAGCGAGGCCGGCGCGCCAGGATGACGCTTCTTGGCAATATCAAGCGTATCGACCCAGCGCTCCAGCGGCACTTCAGGCCGACCACAGCGCGCGAGTTCGGCGTTCAGAAAGCCCCGGTCAAAGGCTGCATTGTGCGCAACCAGCGTCGAGTCGCCGACAAATTCCAGAAACGCATCGACGATCTGCGGGTCTTCAAAGAACGGCATATCGACCAGCATTTCATCGGTGATGCCGGTAATTTCAATCGTTTTGGCAGACACGGACCGGCGCGGATTGATGCGCTGATGAAAGGTGCGGCCTGTGGCGACGTGGTTGATCAGCTCGACGGCGCCAAGCTCAATAATCCGGTCTTCACCCGCCCAGTCGAGGCCGGTGGTTTCGGTATCGAAAGCAATCTCACGAAGCGGCTGGCTCATCTCTCTTCCCTGTCCATTTTGGTCAGCAAGTGGATGATCGCGTTTACATGGGTTCGGGCGAAATCGAAACCGAAGGCTGTAGAAATGATGAAGTCCGCGCGGGCCCGTTTTTCTGCATCCGGGACCTGTTTGGCGACGATCTTTTCGAAGTCTGATTCCGACATTTCATTGCGCGCCATGACACGTTCCCGCTGCACTTCTGGCGGTGCCGAAACGACGGCCACATAGTCGCAACGCTTGTCGCCGCCCGTCTCATAGAGGAGCGGAATATCAAGCACGGCGAGCCCTGCCCCGGACTTGAGCGCTGATGTACGAAACTCAATCTGGGTCTGGCCAACTAGCGGATGGACGATGGCCTCAAGGTCCTTCATCGCATCCGGGTCTTCCATGACGATGTCGCGGAGGCGTTGGCGGCTTACCGCGCCGTCGACAATAACGCCCGGAAAACGCTCACCGAGCGGTTCCACGGCGAGCCCGCCTTGTGCATAGATGGAATGGACCGCTGCATCGGCGTCATAAACCGGGACGCCGCCATCCGCGAACATGGCGGCGGTGGCACTTTTGCCCATGCCGATGGAGCCGGTCAGTCCGAGGATGATCATGCATTCTGCTCCAACGATGTGCGGCATGCCGTGAGGGCGACTTCGATGTCCGGGCGCACGCCGTCGAACCAGATAGAGAAGCTTTCTGCCGCCTGGCAGACCAGCATGCCGAGGCCGTCTTCGGTCTTCCAGCCTTGCGCCTTGGCGTGGGCAAGCTGCGCCTCTGCCGGGGCGCCGTAGCTCATATCGTAGAATAGCCGGCGGCCGCCTGTTGGAAGCGGGATATGGGCGCCGCCATGCCCGGCGCTGGTCGTATTGATGAGGAGGTCGGCGCGTCCTGCATGATCAGACAGGGCATCCAGCGGGTCTGAGAGATGAGGCCGCGAACAGCATTCGCTGAGTATCTGCTCTGCTTTCGCAACCGTGCGGTTGAGCAAGATGATATCTGCCCCTGCCCTGTCGAGCGCAAAGAGACCGGCCCGGGCGGCGCCGCCTGCGCCAAGCATAAGGACCGTCTTGCCTGCAAAATCAGTTAGGCCGAGCCGGCCGAGCGCAGCGATGAGGCCCGGGGCGTCCGTATTGTCCGCGCGCCATCCGCCCGATGGCAGCCGGGACAGCGTGTTCGCCGCGCCAATGGCTTCTACCGCAGCGGATTTTTCCGCTGCCTTGGGCAATACGGCCTGCTTATGCGGCAGCGTAACATTGAGGCCCAGAAATTCCTGATGCTCGAAATCATCGAGCGCGGCAGCGGTTTCGCCCGCCGGAACGCGGATTGACTCGTAGGATGCGTCCAGCCCGAGCGCGTCGATCCACGTCATGTGGATAAGCGGCGAGAGTGAATGGCCGACCGGGTCGCCGATGACTGCGAGGCGTTTCATGACTGCAGCACGCTGCGTGTGCGGAGGTAATCGAGAAGCGGCAGAAGTGGCAGGCCGAGGATGGTGAAATAATCCCCCTCGATCCGCGTGAAGAGCTGCGCGCCGAGGTCTTCGAGCATGTAGGCGCCAACCGTTTTCAGAAGGCCCTCCCCGCTCTTCTCAAGATAGGATGCGATGAAGTCTTCACTGAGCGGACGGACTGTAAGCTTCGGCGCCGCAAGATGGCGCCAGACTGGTTCGCCATTTTCAGCGATCACGATCGCGGTCTCAAGCCGATGTGTCTTGCCGGAGAATTTACGCAGGTGATTACCTGCGTCCGCCATATCCTTTGGCTTGTCGATCGGCTCGCCGTCGAGGTTCAGCATCTGGTCGCCGCCAATGACGAGACCGGACCTGCGCTGAGAGACCTTGATCGCTTTCAGTTCCGCAAGCTGCATCGCCTGATCGGCAACGCGCATGCCCTTGGCGCGGAAAGTCGCCTTGGCCGCGTCTTCATCGACATTCGGGCGGACAGCTTCTGCCTCGACGCCAGCATTGGCGAGGAGGCGCCGACGGCTTTCGCTGCCGGAGGCGAGGATAACGGATGGCGCGCTCATTCCTGGTCATGCCTCTGATTGAGCTTGTTGAGGATGGCGGCAGCGGTTTCTTCCACGCTGCGGCGGGAGACATCAATCACGGCCCATTTGCGGCGCTGGAAGAGACGGCTTGCCTCTGTCACTTCGGCGCGGACGGCTTCCTCGTCGGTATAATCGGTGATCGAGTTTTCATTGAGCGCCATCAGACGCTGGCTGCGGATCTGGACGAGGCGCTCCACACCAATCTTTAGGCCGATCACCATCGGGCCGGTCTTGGGGTCAATTTCATCAAGCACGGGCGGCATGGGCATGCCGGGCACGAGCGGGATGTTGCCCGCCTTCACGCCCCGGTTGGCAAGATACACACAGGTTGGCGTCTTCGATGTGCGGCTGACACCGAGCAGGATGACGTCCGCGGCAAGGAGCCCCTGCAGGTTCTGTCCATCATCATGGGCCAGCGCGAAGTTGATCGCCTCGATCCGCTCAAAATACTCGGCATTGAGCGCGTGCTGGCCGGCGACCCGGTCGCTGGCCGTAACACCAAGATGGCGGCTCAGCATGTGAATGGACGGGTCGAGCACGGCGAGCGTCGGGATATGTCGCGCGCGGCAGAACTGTTCGAGCTTGAGGCGCAAATCCTCATCGGAAATGGTAAACCAGACAACGCCCGGCGCGGCCTCAATCTCTCGCATGACACGTTCGAGCTGGCGCTCTGAACGAACGAGGTAATAATTGTGTTCGAGCGGCGTGACGTTTTCGAACTGCGCGGCCGCTGCGCGCATCACTGCGTTCAATGTCTCACCCGTCGAATCCGACACAAGATGGACATTGAAGAATATACTCGGGCGCATTGCGGCTCCGCTGATTGATGAACGGCCGGACCCTGCCGCGTCTTGAAGGAATCGACAACCCCTGTGGAAGGGCTGTGGATAGAGATTCCAGCCCGTCGGCTTTCACCACATTTCCACATTCGGCAAACGCCCACAGGCAGGATTCACGAGCTGTTCTTTCGGCGTGAATGATCCAAATGGTTAACACTAAATTAACGGCGATTCCAAAAGGTTGACGAAAGGTTAACGCTGAACGCCTCCTATGGACAGTCTGTGGAATTACTGGTGACAAAGCCGCCTGGGACTGATTGTCCACCTTATCCAGCGCTTAGTAATGATAAGAGCGCATTTTCATGCTGAAGGAAGAAGAGGACCAGATGGCCCCCGTCCCGGAAAAACCGCTACTGAACG
Organism: Henriciella sp.; assembly: GCA_012960415.1. Taxonomy (GTDB): domain Bacteria; phylum Pseudomonadota; class Alphaproteobacteria; order Caulobacterales; family Hyphomonadaceae; genus Henriciella. The sequence continues at coordinate 21,474 of DUBH01000037.1, forward strand.
TACTTAATGGCACGCGTCAGGACCCTGTCCCCCTCTGGATGATGAGACAGGCTGGCAGGCACCTGCCTGAATATATGGAGCTGCGCGGACGGGCGAAGAACTTCCTGGATTTCTGCTACACGCCTTCGCTGGCTGTGGAAGCGACCCTTCAGCCGATTGAACGCTATGGCATGGATGGCGCGATCCTGTTCGCAGACATCCTGCTGATCCTAGATGCCCTCGGTAGAGGTGTGCGGTTCGAGAAAGGCGTCGGCCCTATCGTGGAAGCGGTCGAAACCGGCGGCAGGCTGAATGAAGTCCCGGTCCAGACGGTTGTTGAGCGGCTATCGCCTGTCTATGAGACCGTCTCTCGCGTGAAATCACGCCTTCCGGCTGAAACGACGCTGATCGGCTTTGCAGGCGCACCCTGGACGGTCGCGCTCTATGCCATCGAAGGACGTGGCGGCACGGACAAGTCCACAGCGCGTCTCTGGGCGCATCAGCATCCGGCTGAGCTGGATCTCCTTCTGGATGATCTGGTTGAAGCGACAGCGCACTATATGGCCGCGCAGGCAGAAGCTGGCGCTGAAGCTCTCATGATGTTCGACTCGTGGGCTGAGGGACTTCCGAACGATATTTTCGAGCAGATCATCATCCGTCCGAACCAGAAGCTGGTGAAGCGTCTGCGTGAGCTTGGTGTGACGGTACCGCTTATCGGCTTTCCACGGGGCGCTGGCGTCCAGCTCCCGGCGTTTGCAGAGCAGACAGGTGTGAGCGCTGTCGGTCTCGACACGGCGGCCCTGCCCTCCTTTGTGAACCGCGAGCTGCCGTCGGGCATGCCGGTTCAGGGTCATCTGGACCCGCTTCTCCTGATGACAGGCGGCGATGCAATGGAACGTCGGATCATCGAGCTGCTCGAGGCCTACAAGGATCGCCCTCATATCTTCAATCTGGGGCATGGCGTTCTGCCTCAGACACCTATTCCGAACGTTGAGCGCGCCGTGCGCACCGTTCGCGAATGGAAAGCAAGTTAGACAGTATACGGATCAATAATGCTCTATCTCTGGGTCAAGTCGTTTCACCTCATTTTCGTCATCGCCTGGATGGCGGGGCTGCTCATCCTGCCGCGATACAAGCTGCACCAGCTGACGTCGAAGCCGGGTGAGCCGCTGTTCGAGACGATGAAGTCTGCGTCGGCAAAGCTGCGCAAGATCATCCTGACGCCGAGCATCATTCTGGTCTGGGTGCTGGGGATCAGCCTCATCGTGATCAATCCGGCAATCATGTCGGGCGGATGGCTGCACGCGAAGCTTCTGCTTGTCCTGCTGCTGTCTGGCCTACACGGCTACTTCGTTGCGATGGGCAAAAAGATCGACCGCGGCGAGGATGTCCCGGCGAAAAGACTGAAGATGCTGAACGAAGTCCCGTTCATTCTTCTCATCATCATCGTCATCCTGGTGATCGTGAAACCGTTCTAACGTGCTGGAAATCTCTTGACCTGCCGGGGAATTTGATCACATAAGCGGCCAGAAGAGGCCGCCATTCCTTGGCAGGCCGTGCTTTCCCAAGTCAATCTATCGGTCGCGCACCCTCTCCCAGCGCACCTGCCACATCCAGAAGATTTCATGTCAGACACCGAAACGTCCCTCGACCCGCAAGCGGTCTCCGGTTCAGAAGCGCCGAGCCATGTCTATCTGCGCGACCTGAAGGCCAAGAGCCCGACCCAGCTGCTCGCTTATGCAGAGAGCCTTGAAGTCGAGAACGCGTCTTCGCTCCGGACGCAGGACATGCTGTTTGCGATCCTTCGTGAGCTGGCTGAGCGTGACATCGTCATTATCGGTCAGGGCGTTCTGGAAGTGCTCGTCGATGGCTTTGGTTTCCTTCGGTCGCCAGAATCCAACTACCTACCCGGTCCTGACGATATTTATGTCAGCCCGAAAGTCATCAAGCAGGCCGGTCTCAAAACGGGTGATACGGTTGATGGCCCGATCAATGAGCCCGGCGAAGGCGAGCGCTATTTCGCACTGAATAGCGTCAACTCGATCAATTTCGAGGATCCGGAGAAGGCCCGTCAGAAAGTCCACTTTGACAACCTAGTGCCGCTCTATCCAGAAGAGCGCCTCCACATGGAGAGTCAGGATCCGACCAAGAAGGATCGTTCTGGCCGGGTTATTGATATCGTGTCGCCAATCGGTAAGGGCCAGCGCGCGCTGATCGTTGCGCCGCCGCGTACCGGTAAGACGGTCCTGCTCCAGAATATTGCGGCATCGATCGAGGAAAATCACCCGGAATGCTATCTCATCGTTCTGCTGATCGATGAGCGTCCGGAAGAAGTGACTGACATGAAGCGTTCGGTGAAGGGCGAAGTCATTTCCTCGACCTTCGATGAGCCTGCAACCCGTCACGTGGCCGTTGCTGAAATGGTTATCGAGAAGGCAAAGCGCCTCGCCGAACATGGCCGCGATGTTGTGATCCTGCTGGATTCAATTACGCGCCTCGGCCGGGCTTATAACACGACCGTACCAAGCTCTGGCAAGGTGCTGACCGGCGGTGTGGACGCCAACGCACTCCAGCGCCCGAAACGCTTCTTCGGTGCAGCGCGTAATATCGAAGGCGGCGGCTCGCTGACCATTATCGCGACCGCACTCATCGATACCGGCTCGCGGATGGACGAAGTCATCTTCGAAGAGTTCAAGGGTACAGGTAACTCCGAAGTCGTTCTGGATCGCAAGATTGCCGACAAGCGGACCTTCCCGGCGATCGACATCATGAAATCCGGCACGCGGAAAGAAGAGCTCATCACGCCGAAGGAACAGCTGCAGAAGATCTATATTCTGCGCCGTATCCTCAACCCGATGGGCACGTCCGATGCGGTCGACTTCCTGCTCGACAAGCTGCGTCAGACCAAGACGAATGATGAGTTCTTCGAGGCAATGAAGAACTAGGCATGGCCGTGCAGCGCGATACGATCTGCGCGCTTGCCTCTGGTCCGCCGCCTTCGGCAATCGCAATCGTGCGGATCAGCGGGCCCATGGTCCGTGAGATCTGCGAGAGCGTGCTTGAGGCGGGCCTCCCTGCCCCGCGGCGGAGTGTATTTGGCCGCTTTCTCGATGTGTCACGTGAAACAATCGATGAGGGGATTGGCGTGTTCATGCCGGGTCCTCATTCATATACCGGCGAAGACACAGCAGAACTCTATCTCCACGGCGGCGCTGCCGTCATTGATCACGCCCTTGATACGCTGTGCGCTTTTGAGAATGTCCGGCTAGCCGAGCCCGGTGAGTTTACGCGTCGCGCTTTTGAGAACGGGCGACTTGATCTGGTTGAAGCCGAAGGCGTCGCCGACCTGATCGACGCGGAAACCCGCGCCCAGAAATCCCTGGCGCTGGACCAGCTCGGTGGAAGCCTCTCACAGGTCTATGATGGCTGGCGCGCAGGCCTCCTAGAAGCGATGGCTCTGCTTGAAGCGAGCATAGACTTTCCCGATGAAGAAGACGCGCCGGACGAAAGTACGGGGCCAGTGGCGGTGCTTCTGGGCCGTTTGGCCGACGAACTTGAGACGGCAATTGACGATGATGAGGTCGGCGAGCGTATCCGGGACGGCTTCAGGGTCGCGATCATCGGGCCGCCGAACGCAGGTAAGTCTTCCATTCTGAACAGGCTCGCCCGGCGAGAGGCGGCGATTGTGTCCGACATTCCGGGGACCACGCGCGATATCGTGGAGGTCCGCCTCAAGATTGCAGGTCAGATCGTGTGGCTCGCGGATACCGCAGGGCTTCGGGTAGCCGATGATGCGATTGAGGCTGAAGGTGTTCGCCGCGCATTAGATCGGGCGAAGGCGGCCGATTTGCGAATACAGGTCCGCTCTCCTGATACGTCATCCTCATTTGAAAACGCCGGCGGCGACGACATCCACGTCTACAACAAGGCCGATCTTAAGCCGAGCGAACACGACGCTGGGATTATCGTTCTGTCGGCGGAGACCGGTGTTGGGTTCGCCGCGCTTGAAGACACGCTTAGCGAACGAATTACTAAGCTGACCTCATCAAAGAGCGCGCCGCTGATTACCAGACGGCGGCATCGGGATGCGCTCTCGACTGCGCTGTTTCACGTGAAACAGGCGAGACGCAATCTTGATCGAGGATTTGGCGCCGAAATCGTCTCAGAGGATGTGCGTCTCGCGGCGCAGAAACTCGGTGCATTGGTCGGGCGCATCGACGTCGAAGACATTCTTGGAGAAGTTTTCTCCAGCTTCTGTATCGGCAAATGACTCCTCCCCCTGTGTTCAGGGATGAAGATGCGCTATAGGCCGCCCATATTCACAAAAAACGCCAGAAACAGGGTGCGAGGAGTTATGGCCTCAGCAAATGATTTCGATGTCATCGTCGTTGGCGGCGGTCATGCCGGCTGTGAAGCCGCAGCTGCATCGGCGCGGCTTGGTGCGCGCACGGCGCTGATCACTCACAAGCGCGCAACCATCGGCGAGATGTCGTGCAATCCCGCGATCGGCGGCCTTGGAAAAGGCCATCTGGTTCGCGAAATTGATGCGTTAGACGGCCTCATGGGCAGGATCGCTGACAAGGCTGGTATCCAGTATCGACTGCTGAACCGGTCCAAAGGCCCAGCGGTCTGGGGCCCCCGAGCGCAGATGGACCGGAAGCTGTACCGCGAGGCGATGCAGGCGGAGCTGTCTGACTATCCCAATCTGACAATTATCGAGGATGGTGTCGAAGACCTGACGACTGAAACTGGCCGTGTGATCGGGGTTATCGGTCTGTCCGGTGAGAGCTGGAGCGCGGCGGCCGTTGTCATCACCACTGGCACCTTTCTGAAAGGGATTATCCACCGCGGTGAAGAGCGTATTCAGGCTGGGCGTGCCGGTGAGGCGCCTGCAATTGGGCTTTCGGACCGTCTCTACGCGCTCGAGCTGCCAATGGGACGGCTCAAAACGGGCACCCCTGCCCGGCTCGATGGAAAAACGATCGATTGGGATCGCCTCGAGACCCAGCCGGCAGATGTTGAGCCTGTGCCGTTCTCTTTCATGAATACGCGTGTCGACGTGCCTCAGATTGCTTGCGGCATTACTTACACAAACACTCGCACGCATGAGATTATCGCGGAGAATCTAAACAAGTCGGCCGTCTATTCCGGCGCGATCGCGGGCAAAGGGCCTCGCTATTGCCCGTCGATTGAGGACAAGGTGCACCGCTTTGCCGACAAAGACCGTCACCAGATTTTTCTGGAACCCGAGGGCCTCGACGACGATACCGTGTATCCCAACGGAATATCGACCTCACTCCCGACCGATGTGCAGGAAGCTTTTATCCGGACGATTGAGGGTCTGGAGAATGTCCGCATTATTCAGCCCGGCTATGCGATCGAATATGACTATGTCGATCCACGCGCGCTCTTCCGCAGCCTGGAGGTTAAGGCGCTAAGCGGTCTTTATCTCGCGGGTCAGATCAATGGGACAACGGGATATGAGGAAGCGGGCGCGCAAGGTCTTGTGGCCGGCATGAACGCGGCGCGCCGAGCCTTCGGCGAGGAGCCCGTGCATTTCGACCGGGCCGAGGCGTATATTGGCGTTCTCGTTGATGATCTGACCACGCGAGGGGTGACCGAGCCATATCGGATGTTCACGTCCCGCGCTGAGTATCGCCTGGCACTTCGCTCAGACAATGCAGACCAGCGCCTGACGCAGAAGGGTATCGAAATCGGACTCGTGTCTGGGTCTAGAAAAGAGATGTTTCACGTGAAACATAGCGCGCTCGAATCAGGCCGCGCATTGCTGAAATCTCTCACATTGACACCGAATGAGGCCGCTCAACACGGCTGGAAGGTCAATCAGGACG
>DUBH01000037.1:27314-42078 GCA_012960415.1 Henriciella sp.
CAAAAGCGCCGAGTCTGGGATTATTTGGCGTACCCAGATATTTCGATGGCGGATATCGAGAAGGTTTTCGACGAAGTGTCTGCATTGGATCCAGCTACGAAGACCCAGCTGAGCATTGAGGCGCTTTACGCAGGATACATTGAGCGCCAGCAAGTGGATGTAGATGCCCTGCGCCGCGACGAGGCTTTGGAGATACCCGCACGTTTTGATTATGCCGCCGTGGGAGGCCTTTCGAATGAGGTCCGCAGCAAGCTGGAAGCGGTGCGCCCATCGACAATCGGCCAGGCTTCGAGAATCGAAGGCGTTACACCCGGGGCATTGGTTGCTCTTCTGGCTGCGGTCAAGCGCAGCCAGAAGCTGCGTGCGGTAAGCTAATGCAGCGCGAAATAGAGACGGCGCTCATCGACGCCGGTGTTTCACGTGAAACATGGCCGCTTCTGGAAGGCTATGTACGGCTTTTGGACGATTGGCGCCAACGCATGAACCTGATCGGTCCACGCGAAATGGACACGATCTGGGAGCGTCACGTCCTAGATAGTGCGCAGATGGCGGGTCTCACAACAGCGGAGAGCCGAATCGTTGACATCGGATCGGGCGCCGGCTTCCCTGGAATCGTGCTCGCTTGCGAGGCAAAAACCCGAGGCGGTGACGTCACGATGGTAGAATCGACCGGAAAAAAGTGTGCATTTCTGCAGGCTGTGATTTCCGAACTGGCCTTGCCTGCAAAGGTCGTTCAATCGCGCATCGAAAACGCGAAGGCAGAACGCGTTGATTTCATTACGGCAAGAGCTCTGGCGCCTCTGCCGAAGCTGCTCGGCTACGCGAATCCGTGGATGTCGCGGGGCGCGACAGCCCTCTTCTTCAAAGGTGAGCGCTGGCAGGAAGAATTGACGGATGCCTCGGATTACTGGACGTTGAGACATGAAGCGATCCCCAGTCGTACGAGCGAACGAGGGGTCATACTCAAGATCGAGGAGGCGCATCGTGTCTAAGACTGGCACCCGGATCCTGGCAATCGCAAACCAGAAGGGCGGCGTTGGCAAGACGACCACGTCGATCAACCTTGGAACGGCGCTTGCGGCCGTCGGTCGGCGTGTGCTCGTCGTCGACTTTGATGCGCAGGGAAATGCCTCGACGGGGCTCGGCATCAGCCGGGCCGATCGCAAGTTGACGAGCTATGATGTCGTCGTGGATGAGATCCCGCTGGAAGACGCGATCCTGCCAACGCTCGTGCCGCGTCTGGAGATTGTGCCCGGCGATGAGAACCTCTCAGGCGTGGAAACGGAGCTCGCAGACAAGGCGCGCCGCTCATACCGGCTGCGCGATGCAATCCGTACGCACGTGGAAAAGTACGCATTTGACGAAGACAAACGTTACGACTTCATTCTGATCGATTGTCCCCCGTCGCTTTCATCGCTCACGATCAATGCGATGACCGCGGCGGACGCGCTGCTCGTGCCGCTGCAGTGTGAGTTTCTCGCGCTGGAAGGCCTCAGCCAGCTGCTGCGGACCGTTGAGGTTGTGCGGTCCGGCCTCAATCCGGACCTGGAGATCCAGGGCATCGTGCTGACCATGTATGACCGCCGGAACAATCTGTCTGACCAAGTTGCCGACGAAGTGCGCGACGTGCTTGGCTCCAAGGTCTACAAAACGGTCATTCCGCGCAACGTACGTTTGTCCGAGGCGCCGAGCTTCGGCAAACCCGCCCTGCTCTATGATTATCGCTGCCCGGGTAGCGAGGCCTATATCCGTCTGGCGTCTGAAGTCCTGCAGCGTGAACGCGCGCGTGCGATGGAGCCGGCCTGATGAGCGGCGATCCAAAGCAGAAGCCAAGTCGTCTCGGACGCGGGCTGTCGGCCTTGATTGGTGAAGTCGAGGGTGTCTCCTCCTCTTCGTCGGGTGAAGAGCGTGACCCACAGGCAAAGACCGACGCGTCCACCCTCGCGATCAGCGATATACGGCCCAACCCGCAACAGCCACGGCGCTATTTCGCTGAGGCCGATCTCAACGAACTATCGGAATCAATCCGCGCGAAGGGTGTGTTGCAAGCTATTCTGGTCCGGCCAGACCCGAAAACAGCTGGCAAGTATCAGATTGTTGCTGGCGAGCGTCGCTGGCGCGCGGCCAAACAGGCAGGTCTGACCGAGATTCCAGCTACCATCCGCCAGATGGATGAGCTTGAACTGCTCGAAATCGGCATCATCGAGAACGTGCAGCGCACGGATCTCAATCCGATCGAAGAAGCAGAGGCCTATGGCGCCCTGATGAAGCGGTTTGGGCGCACGCAGGAAGGCCTGGCTGAAAGCGTCGGAAAAAGCCGTGCGCACATCGCTAACACATTGAGATTACTGAACTTATCGGAAGTTGCGCGCGAGCATCTTCGCGAGGGTCGCATCTCTGCGGGCCACGCCCGCGCGGCGCTTGGCGCGCCTGATCCAGACGCTGTGATCGCTATGGCCGTCAACAAAGGACTCAGTGTCCGTGAGGTCGAGAAACTCTCTCGCTCTGCAAAGGATGATGGCGGCCTCGAAGCTGTTGCGGGCCGCGTTCGCCAAGCAGAAAAAGACGTCGATACTGAAGCGCTCGAAGCTGATCTGGCACGCGCTCTTGGGCTCAGCGTCGATATTCGCCACAAAGGCGATAAAGGCGAAATGCGTATTAAATACAGTGACTTGGAACAGCTGGACGATCTTTGTCGCCGCCTGACCGCCAAGCGCTCAGCGGGCTGATCGCACCGAGGCTGATTTCACGATATTGAGCAATAGGAGCCGTAGTGCTGGATCGGCTGCTGCTGCGGATGTTTTCGCCTGGATCTCAAGATCGTGGATAGCAGCCAGCAGGCGCGTCAAGGACGCCGACGTCCAGAGATCGAGACGCGCGCGGAATGCTGGCCATTCAGAGCCCCATACGGGCGGGCGCAGGCGGCGCCCGATGTCACCGCCGGTTCCCATTAGCCCCCTCGCCTGCATCAGACGCCGGATTTCCATTTCCAAGATGCGAAGCACGCTAATCGTACTGGTGCCGCTTTCGATCACGCGGTCATATTCGGCCTGACAGCGTGCGGCATCACCGTCCAGCGCCGCATTCGCAAGATCCCGGACGCTATCATCGGCGTCTGTGCGGCAGACGGCGCGGACATCTGCAATCGATATGGGACGACCGAGGCCTCGGCCATAAAGGGAGAGCTTCTCACTCTCCTGATTGGCAAGACCGCGATGGCCGGGAAGCAGGCTGACAAAATCGTCAAGCGCGTCAGGCTCAATCTGGACGTCGAGCGCAGCGAGCTTTTCCTCCACGAGGGACTTCAGCGAGTCAGCCGTGTCGGCATAGACCTGAATGGCGGCCGCCGTGTTCGACTGTTCGATCGTGGCGCGAAGTTTCGACCGCTTGTTCAGGCTACCATTGAGTACGAGAAGGCGGTTGGCGAATCCGCTGCCCATCTGATCAGCGCGCTCAATCAGGTCCAGCACGGGCTTGGCGATCTTCTCGCCCGAGGTGCGTACGCGCACGATCTCAATGTCGCCCAGGAGCGAGCCGGTTTCGACCTTGTCAGAGAGAAGATGAGGTTCGCGGCGGATATCATCATCGTCGAGGACGACCTGTCGGGCATTGCCGGCAGCCTTGCTCCAGCTTGCGGCAATCTGATCCGCGAGATCGTTCACGACGCCATCATCGTCACCGAAGACGAGGGCGCACCAGGGACTATTATCTGAGCTTTTGAACCTGCTGGCGACCTGACCGCTTTTCAGGATCATTGGGCCGATTCAAGCTGCAGCCGTAGGTCGTCGACGATCTCGCCTGCCAGCTCACGCATGGCGCGCGCCGACGATTCGGTCTGCGCTGCGACGTCACCGAACGGAGACTGCGTTGCAGAAATCGGGACCTGGACCTGTGCATTGCCACTGAATGCCTGTCCGCCCTGCGTGGTAAGCGTAAAATCTGCGACGCCCTTCAGGAAAGAACGCGAGACGCTGCCGTCATTCAGCAGAGTGATCCGCTCTAGCTCTTCCTCGAGCACGACTGTCAGGTTTGCCCGCTCATTCAAGCCGGGAAGACCGATGGCGAGCTCTTTCAGAAGTTCGCGGCGAAGCAGATAGCCCGACCGGTCATTGATTTCGTCGACCGTTATCAGCCCTTGGCCAGCCTGATCGAACGAGGCATCCGCGTAGAGCGGGCGAAAACCACAGCCAGCCAGCATCAGCGCGGCAACGGAAGCGAGGAGCAAATTCTTCATGATGCCACGATATTCACGATACGGCCGGGAACCACAATGATTTTCTTGACCTCGACGCCGTCGAGGAAGCTCGCAAGTTCCGGCAGTTTCAGTGCCTGCTGCTCAATATCGTCCTTGCTCGCATCCCGTGCGACTTCGATCTCGGCCCGGCGCTTGCCGTTGACCTGAATCGGAAGCGTGATGGTGTTCTCGACCATGAGCTCGGGGTCGGAGACTGGCCAGGCTGCGTCAGAGATGAAGCCGTCCTCACCGAGGGCATGCCAACATTCCTCAGCCAGGTGAGGCATGAAGGGAGTCAGGCAGATCGCCAGCATGCGTGCGCTTTCATGGCGCGATGCGGCAGTCTCCTCGCCGGCGCCCTCGGCCTTTTTCAGCGTGTTTACCCAGTCATGACAGAGCGCGATGGCCGCGTTCAGTCTGAACTCGGAGATCGCCTTGTTGATCTCAGCGGCTGCGCGGTGAGAGAAGCGCAGGAGCGGCGTTGGCTCAGCTTTGCCTGCCGGCTTTTCTGCGCCATCAATGCCAGCAAAGATCGACCAGACGCGCTGGACGAAACGGGCCGCGCCCTCTGCACCGGCTTGTGACCATTCAACATCCCGCTCAGGCGGGCTGTCGGACAACACGAACCAGCGCGCAACGTCTGCGCCGAAGGAGACGATGATCTGGTCCGGGTCGACCACATTCTTGCGGGACTTCGACATCTTCTCGACAGGACCAGCCGTCACTGAGAGGTCCGTGCCCCGCACAAACAGGCTGCCATCCCGACGTTCGATATCCGCCGGTTCGACCCATTTGCCTTCGCTGCTCTTATAGGTCTCATGGGTAACCATGCCTTGGGTGAAGAGGCCGAGGAACGGCTCTCCCTTGGGCAGATCGAGCTCGCCAACATCGCGCAGCGCGCGTGAGATGAAGCGGGCATAGAGAAGGTGCAGCACGGCATGCTCGACACCGCCGATATACTGATCAACCGGCATCCAGTAGGCGCGCTCGGCCTTGTCCTTGATCCCTGCAAAGCGGGCGAAATACCAGGATGAATCGACGAAAGTGTCGAGCGTATCGGTTTCGCGGGTACCCTCACCGCCGCATTTTGGACAGCTGGTCTTCTTCCAGGTGGGGTGATGGGCAAGCGGGTTGCCGGGCTTGTCGAAGCTCACATCCTCTGGAAGCGTCACCGGCAATTCTGCGTCGGGCACCGGAACGGCGCCGCAGCTTTCACAGTGAATGATCGGGATCGGACAGCCCCAATAGCGCTGACGCGAAACGCCCCAGTCGCGGAGACGGTAGTTGATCGTGCCTTCGCCCAGACCGAGCGTTTCCAGCTTCTCGATCGCGGCGGAGATTGCCGCCTCAGTCGTGAGACCATCGAGGAAGTCGGAATTATAGATCGTGCCAGGGCCGGTATAGGCCGTGTCCGTGATCTCGTGACCGTCGGCGCTGGTGTCCGGTGGCAGGACCACAGGCTGAACCGGCAGGACGTACTTGCGCGCAAAATCGAGGTCACGCTGGTCACCGGCCGGGGAGCCAAAGATGGCGCCGGTTCCGTAGCCAGACAGGACAAAATTCGCCGTCCAGACAGGAATCGTCCAGCTTGGGTCAAACGGATGCTGAACGCGGAGTCCAAGATCAACACCCAGCTTTGGCGCTTTTTCGATCGCTTCTTCGGACGTACCAATCTTCGCGGCTTCTGTGATGAAGTCGCGGATCTCGGGACGGTCTTTTGCAAGCGCGCGCGTGATCGGGTGGTCTGGAGCTAAAGCAAGGAAGCTCGCGCCGTACAGCGTGTCCGGACGGGTCGTGTAGACCTCAATATGCTTTCCGAACTCTGCCGGTTGATCACCGTCGATGACCCAACGGACGGTGGCGCCCTTCGATTTGCCGATCCAGTTGGCCTGCATCAGGCGAACCTTGTCAGGCCAGTTCTCCAGCCCGTCCAGACCTTCCAGAAGCTGGTCTGCATAAGCGGTGATACGGAAGAACCACTGCGTCAGCTCACGCTGCTCGACCGGCGCGCCGGTGCGCCAGCCCTTGCCGTCGATGACCTGCTCATTCGCAAGCACCGTATTGTCGACAGGGTCCCAGTTCACCTTGCTCGCTTTGCGATAGGCGAGGCCAGCTTCAAGCAATTTGAGGAAGAGGCGCTGCTGTTCGCCATAATAGTCGGTGTCGCAGGTCGCGAATTCGCGACTCCAGTCCAGCGTCAGACCAAGCTTTTCCAGCTGGGCGCGCATGGTCGCGATGTTCTGATAGGTCCACTCACCAGGATGGACGTTGCGCTCGATTGCAGCGTTCTCAGCCGGCAGGCCAAACGCGTCCCAGCCCATAGGGTGAAGCACGTTATGGCCGAGCGCACGGCGATGGCGTGCCACGACGTCGCCCATCGCATAATTGCGCACATGCCCCATGTGGAGCTTGCCCGATGGGTATGGAAACATTTCAAGGACGTAGGACTTGTCCTGTCCCTTCGCCTCATCCGGCGTTTTTGTCTTGAAAATACCGGCGTCTGCCCAGGCCTTACGCCACTTGGCTTCCGCAGTTTGCGGATCATAGCGAGACGTCACGGCGTCCCTCCTGCAATTATGTGAGCTGGCTTGTCGCGCCTAGCTGAGTTCTGAAGATTTGAGAACGCGCGCGCGGGTCAGAATGGCGTTCTCAAGCTGAACGCTGGTGGCGAGATCCACCGGAGCGTCCGTCCATTGTCCGTTGTCCTGCACCTGGCGGAAGACGGACACTTTCACACCGTCGGCCCGTAGTCGCGAGTCGAGAATGTAGACGGTCGCGCGGATCCGCTCGTTCTGTGCATCCGGGAAGGACTTCCAGTCATAATTGATGATGCCGCCAACCGGGTCGGCGGTCGTAAGCGGCAGCGTGTTCAGCGTGTCGAGGCTGGCGCGCCAGAGATACGGGTTCACCCCGCCCTCAAAGCTTTCAGCAACGCTGATATTCTGAGCGCCGTCATTGCCCGAGAACAGGCAGCCGGAGAGAGCGAACACCCCGGTAAGGGCAGCGGCGATCTTTGTGGAAGCCTTCATTACGAATATCCTGTCGGCAATATCTTCTTCACTAGCCGCTCTGTATATCATCTGGGACCGGTCGGGCCAGTGCTGATATGTGCTCGGCAAGAAGCAATCGATTGGACGGCCTCCAGATGAGATCAGCCTTGACCCTGATCGCCGCAATTTCGGCGACCTCGACTGTGCCGCAGGCGCTCGCCCTGCCACTCGACATTGAGAGCGACATTGAGGCGGCGACAGTTGTGTCACTTCTCGATGACAAGCGGGCCGATAGCGAAGCGGTTCTCTACGAAATCGGCTTCGATACAGAAGCCGAGACCATCCTCCAGAACGGGACAGAACTTGGTGCGCGCCTCACGCTTCGGGGTCAGAGAGACCACCCGATGCGTCCCGGTTTTGCTGGAGATTTCGGGACGGGTTCGCCTGTCGCCGGCGCCTATAGCGGTCTTTCGGGCGGTCCGATTGGAGACGAAACAGGCGCGCGGGGTCGCCTTGAAGCGGCCTATCTTCGCGCTGATGGCGGGTATGGCGAAGTTCGCATTGGCAAGGACCGGGGCGTTGCATCCAGATTTTTCGAAGGCGCCCCAAGCGCCCTCACCTATTCTGCTGTCGCGAACCCTTATCTCGACCCCACCGGCATCAAGATAAATCGCACCAATCACGACATAACCGGGCCGTCCGCGAAGCTCAGCTATTCCAGCCCGCGTATCCTGGGTCTGCGCGCGGGGATTTCGTATACGCCGGACGCCGATGAACAGAATCTGGACCGCAGCCTGTCCGATGCCGCGGGTCAGCCCGGGCTTTCCAATGTTGTTGAGGCAGCAGCAAACCTGTCGCGCACACTTCGTTCTTCGGGCACGCGGATTGAGGCTTCGCTCGCGTGGTCGAGCGCTGAGCCAGATAATATCGCGGGCCTGACCCGGGACCGGATGGAAAGCTGGTCGCTGGGCGCAAACGTCGAGCGCGATGGGACCAAGTTCGGGCTCTCATGGCTGCAGAGCGACAATGGCTTCAATGGCGGGGACTATTCGGCATGGGAGGCCGGTGTGGCCCGCGAGTTTGGCGAGACGCGCGTTTCGCTGAACTATGGCGAGGCTGAAGATGACCTCGCGCAGCTTTCCTCCGAAGGCTTCAGCCTTGCTGCGAAGAGGGAACTTTCGGACGGTTTCGACGTCGCTCTCTCTTACCAGCACGAGCGTCTGGACACGCCGGGCGCTGACCGCACCAGCAAGGGAGTTGTGGTAGAAATCACACTCCAAGCCGATTTTTTCCGTATGAGCAGGAATTAATGTTCAATTCGCGCGTTCGTTTGATTAAGTAGCCTCGTAACAAAGGTGGCAAATGAAGTATTCTGTAACAGCTCTTGCAGCGCTCGGCGTGTTCGCGGCCCTTCCGGCCACGGCGCAGTCTGAGTCTATTGAGCTGTCGCCGCCGACTGTTTCCGAGACTGAGAAGGCCCAGCCTGACTGGTATCGCCAGTTCACGCTGAGCTCGCCATCTGACGCCACGCCGATCTGGCAGGGTGCGCCAAGCAAGGAAGTTCGCCTTGCCTGGATCAAGGGCGATCGCTGGCAGCTGAGCGTTGATATGACGTCCCGTCCTGACGGCTCCCCGCTTGCGCGTGAGGAAATGCGTGCTGGCGCAGAATTCCGCATCACGCCGCGCATCAGTGTGGGTGGTGAGCTGACCCTTGGTGCGACGGAGCTCGATGAGCTTCAGCAGCTCCAGAACGAGACGATCGAGACGGGCATTCGTCTGCGTTCTGCTTTCAAGTTCTAGCTCTTATAAAAGCGCCTCAAACGCCGAAACGCTTGCAAAGCCGCCGAACCGGGCGGCTTTTTCTACATTTGCGGCCGTGATTCCGCCGAGCGCATAGAGCGGAACGGACGAGCTGCACGCGGCAGCTGCGAAGCGCGAAAGCCCGATGGGCTGGCCTGCGCTCGGGCTGCCGGAGGGAAAGACAGTCGAATAGATGAGCGCATCGACCGGGAAGGCGCGCGCGGCGCGAAGTTCGGCGGGTGAGTGTATGCTCATTGTGTGGAGCAGGCCGAAGCTCTGGCTCTGACGCTGAAGATCCTTTCGCATGCGGTATGGCCAGTGGACCCCGTCCGCGCCAGTTGCGAGCGCGAGGTCCAGATCGGCCCCGATCAGCACAATGCGCCCTGCCCTCTGGCAATCGCTGACGACGTCGAAGGCGTCTTCCATCGCATCTGCCTGCCCGAAATGCCGGATAATGACGCCGATCCCGTCAGGCAGATGGGCTATAACGGCGCGCGCATCCATTACCCGAGCCGGGTCTGTCAGGAAAAAGCCGCCCGGCAGCAGAGGACCGGTGTGCGCTTGTGCGAGAGACGCGGCGTTTCGGAACTTGCGGGAGACGGCTGCAGCGTGCTTCATCCCGCCATGCCTAGCACTGACCTTTCGAACGACATAGCCGCTAGCCGGGAAGAGATCCTGAAGCAGCTCGCTTCGGCAGCTGACCACCCGGTTGAACTCGTTGCCGTCTCCAAGAAGCAGCCTGATGAACGCTTGCAGGCCGCGCTCGATTGCGGACAGCGCGTGTTCGGCGAGAACAGGGTGCAGCAAGCGCAGGAGCACTGGCAGCACCGGCGAGATATTGAGGGCCTCTGCCTTCATCTCATCGGTCCGCTTCAAAGCAACAAGTCTGAGGACGCCATTGCCCTGTTCGATGTCATCGAGACCGTGGACCGTAAGAAGATCGTTCGCACGCTGAGCGAGGCCGCTGCGAAACTGAACCGGTTTCCGCACCTCCTGATCCAGGTGAATACCGGCGAGGAAGAGCAGAAATCAGGCGCCCTTCCGGCTGATCTGGAAGAGTTGATCAATTATACCCGCCAGACCTACCCCGGAGAATTGAAGGGCCTGATGGCGATCCCGCCCGTGGATGAGCCTGCCGGGCCGCATTTTGCGCTTCTGAAGAAGCTCGCAGACCGCGCGGGTCTGCCATGGGTGTCGATGGGGATGAGCGCCGATTATGAGCTTGGCGCAAAGCTGGGCGCTACGCATGTCCGCGTGGGTAGTGCCTTCTTTGGTGAGCGTAAGACGGACTAGCTCGCCCGAAGGATCTCGATTTCCGCGTCCTTGTCGCAATGGGACAGGAGCGCCTTGAGGTCTTCACAGGCGAGCGCGACGCAGCCCTCGGTCGGTGCATAGTCCGGCTTGGCGACATGCATGAAGATGGCGCTGCCCTTGCCGGGAACGACGGGATCGGTGTTGTGGCTTAGCTGGACAACGATGTCGTAAAGATCATCCTCGCGCCACATGACCTCATGGCTTGCTGGATAGGGCCGCTTTACTGCGCAGTTATAGAGGGGATCATCAGGCTCATCGCACCAGCCATCGTCTGGATGTAGCGGCGTTGCGGGTAGAGCCGTCTTTGGCCGGTCGAACTTGTCCGCGCGCCAGAAAACCCGTTTGATCTTCCAGAGGCCGATTGGCGAGGCGCCATCGCCCTCTGTTTTTTTCGCGGCGTCCACCATCCCGCCCTTACCGATCGCGCACTGGAAGGTCAGGCCCTGTCCGATAATTTTCCTGTCAGGTGTTACCCGGAAACGTGTCGGCATCTGGCCGCTCCCAAAATCGTGATCATCTAGTTATTCGACGGCGAGTCGGTGTTATGTGTATCGCGTCCCGCCAACAGCCAGCAACCCGGCATCGCTTTACATGATCAGCACAAAGACACTTCTTCTTGTCGACGATGACGACGAACTTCGCGGCGCGCTCGCAGAGCAGTTCAACCTGCATGACGGTTTCGAGGCGATGGAGGCCGCGAATGCCTCCGAAGCACTGAAGCTGATTGAGGCGCAGCGATTTGATCTCGTCCTGCTCGATGTTGATATGCCCGATATGGACGGCCGAGAGGCCTGCAAACTGATGCGCCAGCGAGGCCTTCGGGCGCCCGTCGTCATGCTGACGGGTCAGGATAGCGACGCCGACACCATCCTCGGGCTCGAATCCGGCGCAAATGACTATGTCACCAAGCCTTTCCGGTTTTCGGTCCTGCTCGCCCGCGTGCGCGCCCACCTTCGTAGCTTTGAGCAGAGCGAGGACGCGACCTTTACGCTCGGCCCGTACGAGTTTCAGCCAGCGATGAAGCTTCTCGTCACCTCAACCGACCAGAAGGTCCGACTGACCGAGAAGGAAACGAATATCCTGAAATACCTCTACAGAGCTGGCGGTAAGGCTGTGGCCCGCGAGGAGCTGCTCGCGGAGGTTTGGGGATATAATGCCGCCGTAACGACGCACACACTGGAGACCCATGTCTACAGGTTGCGCCAGAAGATTGAGCCGGATCCGGCAAATGCCCGCATCCTGATCACTGAAGCTGGCGGCTACAGACTGCAGGCAGGCTAGGCGCGCGCCTTAGAAATTGAATGTGGTGCTGACGGGCGCGTGGTCGGACGGCTTCCAGCCGCCGCGCCAGCCAAGATGGATGCTGTAGGTCTGAAGGTCTGCCCCGGCCATTGCCGCATCATTCGCCCAGATATGATCGAGACGGCGGCCACGGTTTGAGGCTGCCCAGTCCTTCGCCCGGTAGGACCACCAGGTATAGAGCTTCTGGCCGTCAGCGTGGCGCGCACGCGCGATATCGGTGAAGCCGCCTGCCTTGCGCGCTTTCTCCAGCGCCTTGGTCTCAACCGGTGTGTGCGAGACGATTTTCAGAAGCTGTTTGTGTGACCAGACATCGTTCTCGTGTGGCGCGACATTGAGGTCGCCAACAAGAATGTGCGGCTCTGGCGCTTTGGCCGAGGACGCAAAGTCACGCGCCATGCACTCCAGGAAGTCCAGCTTGTGGGCGAACTTGTCGTTTTTGACCGGGTCCGGCTCATCGCCGCCTGCAGGCAGGTAGATATTGTGTATCAGCGCGCCTTTGATGCGCGCGGTCTGCACCCTCGCATGGCCTTCGCGGCAGAGCGGATGCGCATCGACCGGTTCAATCGGGTGGCGCGAGACAATCGCGACACCGTGATGGCCGCCGGACTGACCGAGGACCTGAAAGTGATTGTACCCGATCTCGCGGAAGGCTTTCTGCGGGAACTGGTCGGTCTGGCACTTGATCTCCTGCAAGCATAGAACGTCGGAGCCTTCCTCTTTGAGAAAGGCCTGGACGTTCGGTGCCCTCAGGCGGACCGAGTTGATGTTCCAGGTGGTGATCTTGAGCGGCTGCGCTGGCATGCCGCTCGCCTTAGCCGCGCTGCCCGGACCGGTCAACGCGGCGACTGGCTAACCTTCGTTGGACGGTTCAGGGATCGGCTCATAGCGAAGCTTCGAGACCTGCAGCGTGACCGACCCGATCGCGTCCGTGTCCGCCTGGATCTTCACCGGCATGTATGTGCCGTTATCCATCGGGGCCATCCACATGCGGAGCGGGCCTTCAATCCCGGTCAGCGTCTCTTTTGCGTTGATCTCGTCAGCGTCGTAGCCAGCGATCTTGTCCATTGAGACATGGCATTCATAGGCTTCGCCGCGATAGGCGTCGGTTTTCACCTGTTTGAGGCCCGCATTGTCAAAGGTGAGATGCGTCAGCTGGCGGCCATCGAAAATCTTCATCGGGCCACCGCACGGATTGCCGTCTGCCGGGCGCGGCGTGAACGCATGGCCGAGGAAAGCGGTCAGGGGATCGGCCGCTTCCAGCTTCTGGGCTGGCGTGGCTGGCGGTTCGCCCAGATTGCCGAAGGCTGGCGTTGCCGTCATCGCGACATCACTGGCGCCATAGGTCATCTCAACGCGGCGGTTCTTCTTGCCGTCGCGGTTCTGTGAGACATAGGCATAAGGCTCGAGGTGGTCGTCGCGCACATAGCCGCTGGCGGCGAGGCGCATGTCATAGTTGACCAGAATATCAGCAAGGCCCGTGGTCTTCACCACACCATTGATGGAGTATGTGTCCGGCTGAAGGTCCATGCGGAAATTGGCGCGGCCCGTGATGGGAATAAACAGCGCCCATGCGGTAGCCTTCACTTCATAGACAAGGCGCATCGGCTCTCCGGACCGAACTTCTCCAAGCGGAGACACTGTGGCCGCAGCCGATGTAGACTGGGCTGAAGACAGACCTGCGGTCGCAAGCGCAACAAGGCTCGTGGCGGCGATCATCTTTTTCATGTGGGAAAGTCCTTAATTCGAGACGTTGGCTCTCTTCATATATAAGTGCATACCCGAACGGCAGCTGAACAGGGGCAACCTGACTTCGCCGCCATAATACCTCAATTTGGCCGTGTGTAACCGGCTGAGCGTAACGGTTGACCTTTGCGTGGCTGGCGCGTATGAGCGCCGCTTCGGATTTGATCTAACACTATTAAGCGAGCGCCCCATGGCACGCCAATGCGAACTTTCAGGCGTCAAGCCGATCGTCGGCCACAAAGTGAGCCACTCGAATGTAAAGACCAAGCGCCGGTTCCTTCCGAACCTGGTGAACGTGACCCTGCGGTCTGAAGCCCTCGGCCGGGACGTGTCCCTGCGCATTGCGGCAAAGACCCTGCGCACGGTCGACAAGCATGGCGGCCTCGACGGCTACCTTGCAAAGTCGAAAGACGACACGCTTTCTGCGAAGGCCCTCAAGATCAAGCGGGACATCGAGAAGCAGGCTGCTGAAGCAAGCGCCTAGGATCTTCTGATCTTCGACAGACTTAAAAAAACGCGCTCCAGACGGGGCGCGTTTTTGTTTGCGTTGATTGCACATATGGGCCAGCCAGAACCTTCTTTGAGGAGTCCGTCCATGCTGCGACCTGCCGCTATCCTGTCCGCCCTTCTGCTTGCCGCCTGCACGCAGCCTTCACCGACGCCGCCAGCGGCAAATGAAACGGAGCCAACCGAAGCCGACCTCCCCAGCGCAGCGCGGATTTTCTCAAGCGGCACGATCTATACCGGTGTGGGCGATGAGACGGTGGACACGGTGGCCGTTGGTGGCGATGGCCGCATCGTCTGGACGGGCTCTGTCGATGACCTCGACGCAGAAGTCGATATCGAAAACGCCGAGTTTGTCTGGCTGAACAACAATTTCATGTATCCGGGCTTCACCGACGCCCACGCGCACCTGATCGGGATCGGCCAGAGAGAGCTCTCGCTGGACCTGACGGGCACGGCGTCTGTCGACGAGCTTGTCACACGGACGGTCTCGCTGAGGACGCCATCATCGTCGGGCGCGGCTGGATCGAGACGGGTTGGCCTGAAGGCCGTATGCCGACCGCTGCCGATCTCGACGCCGTCGTTGGCGACCGTGTCGTCATTCTCGGCCGGTCGGACGGGCACGCCCTTGTGGCAAGCTCAGCGGCGCTTCGTGCGGCGGGCATTGATGACACCACGCCAGACGTCGAAGGCGGCAAGATCGAACGCGATGAGGACGGCAAGGCCACAGGTATCCTGATTGATAACGCGATGACGCCTGTCTGGGGCCTTGTCGCCGCGCCGACGGAGGAAGATGTTCGACGGGCCTATGCTGAAGGTGCTGGCGTCTATGCCGAACGTGGCTGGACAGGGCTGCACAATATGAGCGTCCCCCCGG
>DUBH01000037.1:42088-42548 GCA_012960415.1 Henriciella sp.
ACAGGTGGTGTAACAGGCCCAATCAGATCAGCCCCCACATGGCCGTCAAGGACGAGGATGGGGCGGTGAAATCTGATCCCACGGCGGTGCTGGCAGCGCTGGACGAGCGCGGCGAGCTGCCGATCCGCATCTATAACGCCTTTACAGAAGACGGCTTCGAAATCGCGAAGGCCCACGCCCTCGAGACTGACACCATCACGAACCGGGCCGTGAAGCTGTACATGGACGGCGCCCTCGGCTCTCGCGGCGCACTCCTGATCGAACCTTATTCTGACCGCCCGGACACAAGCGGTCTGTCCCTGCTAGACCCCGAAGCGCTCGAAGTCCTGATGATGCGGGCCGAGGAAGATGGGGTGCAGCTTGCCATTCACGCCATTGGTGATCTTGCGAACCGGCGCATCCTGGATGTCTATGAAGAGCTCGCCTTGGACGGCGACCTTCGCTGGCGCATTGAGCATAC
>DUBH01000037.1:42596-50921 GCA_012960415.1 Henriciella sp.
GAACTTGGCCTGATCGCGTCGATGCAGCCATCCCATGCGATTGGTGACCTTAAATTCGCGCCTGCGCGCCTCGGGCCTGATCGTCTGGACGGGGCCTATGCGTGGCAGGACCTTTTGGATGCAGGCGCTGTGATCGCAGGCGGGTCTGACGCGCCGGTTGAGGTTGGCTCGCCGCTGATCGAGTTCTATGCGGCGGTCGCGCGCAAGGACCTTGAGGGCAATTCGGGTGCTGGCTGGCATCCAGAGCAGGCGCTTTCTCGCGAAGACGCGCTCGCGCTCTTCACCTCGTCAGCCGCCTACGCAGCCTTCATGGAAGACGATCTTGGCACCATCGAGCCAGGCAAGATCGCCGATTTTTCCGTCTTCGACCGCGACCTGATGAGCGTGCCGGAAGCTGAAATTCTGGATGCAAATGCAGTGATGACAGTCGTTGGTGGTGAAATCGTCTGGTCTGCGGCGGAGTGACCTTTACCTCACGTCGCACTAGGCGCATGTCATTCGCGTGCTAGAACCCCTTCGTGAGACCCGCGAGACCAATTCGAGGACGATAGTTTATGAGCCTGACCAGCGATACCGATGTTCTGACCGAGCTTGAGCCGACCGTAGAGATCAAGGTCCGTGATGTCTTCGGCATCGACACCGACATGGTCGTGCACGGCTTCGAGACGAAAACTGAATACGTGCCGGAGATCGACGAGGCCTACCGCTTCGATCCGCAGACAACGCTCGCGATCCTGGCGGGCTTTGAGCACAATCGCCGTGTCATGGTGCAGGGCTATCACGGCACCGGTAAGTCGACCCATATCGAACAGGTCGCCGCGCGCCTCAACTGGCCGATGATCCGCATCAACCTCGACAGCCATGTCAGCCGGATCGACATGGTCGGCAAGGATGCGATCGTTCTCAAGGAAGGCGTCCAGGTCACCGAATTCCGCGAAGGCATCCTGCCATGGGCGCTGCAGCGCCCGGTCGCGATCACCTTTGACGAATATGATGCTGGCCGTCCGGACGTGATGTTCGTGATCCAGCGCGTGCTGGAGGCCTCTGGCCGTCTCACGCTGCTCGACCAGAACCGCGTCATCTCGCCGAACCCGTATTTCCGCCTGTTCGCGACGACCAATACGGTCGGTCTTGGTGACACAACGGGCCTCTATCACGGCACCCAGCAGCTCAACCAGGGCCAGATGGACCGTTGGAGCATCGTCACCACGCTCAATTATCTTGAGCATGATGCCGAAGTGGAGATCGTCTCGACCAAGGCGACCGATCTCGACAAGGAGCTCCTGTCCAAGATGGTGCGACTTGCGGACCTCACGCGGAACGCCTTCATGAACGGCGATATCTCGACCGTGATGAGCCCGCGTACCGTGATCACCTGGGCAGAGAACTACCGCATCTTCGGCGATCTTGGCCATTCCTTCCGGATGACCTTCCTCAACAAGTGCGACGAACTCGAACGCCCGCTCGTGGCAGAGATGTACCAGCGCTGCTTCGGTGAAGATCTGCCGGAAAGCGCGCTGATGGTGCGCGTCGCCTGAAGCTGACCGGTGGGCTGCGGCCCGCCTGCAAAACCCTTCGCAACTGCGATAGCGGGCGCTAAGTGAGGACCATGTCTAACAAGGACGATACGCCCTACGAACTCTTCAAGCAGGCCCTTGCCGCCACGGCGAAGGCCATGAGCCAGACGCGCG
Source organism: Henriciella sp. (assembly GCA_012960415.1). Lineage (GTDB taxonomy): Bacteria > Pseudomonadota > Alphaproteobacteria > Caulobacterales > Hyphomonadaceae > Henriciella. The sequence continues at coordinate 44,288 of DUBH01000037.1, forward strand.
ACGTAGAGACGAGCTTTGTCTCTGAAGCGGGCCGGGCAGAAGAGAACAGGCTGGTCCTGCAGGCGCCGCCGCGTGAGCTTTCCAAAGAGCAGGCGGCCCGCGCCCGCGGCGAAGCCGATGCCCTTTCCCTGCGCATGGCCCACCATGATGCCGCCGCTCACATGGCTGAGCGTCCGAGCGGTGAGATGGCCCGTCAGGTCTATGAAGCCGCAGAGCGCGCCCGGATCGAATCCATCGGCGCCAACGCCATGGACGGCACGGCCGCCAATCTTGATGCTGCCCTCGCGGCGCGCTGTGAGAAGGCGGGCTATACCCGCATGCAGGACCGCACCGAGGCGCCGATTGCGCCAGCGATCGAGTTCCTGCTGCGCGAAAAACTGACCGGCCGCAAACTGCCGCCAGAGGCTGAAGGCATCGCCTCCATCTGGCGCGATGCAGTGACCGAACGCGGCGGAAATGCGCTCGACGAGCTGTTGACGCAGCTCAATGACCAGCGAGCCTTCGCAAAGACCGTTCAGCGCCTGATCAAGGACCTCACCGAAGGTGACGAGGCCGGCGACGAGCAGGAAGACGAGAGCGAGACCGAAAGCGAGGAGGAGTCCGAGCAGCAGGAAACCTCCAGCGACGACTCCGAACAGGGCGATGAAACTGAAGGCTCATCCACCGAGGAGATGGAGGCTGGCGAAAGCGACGATGTGGAAGGCGAAGAAACCAACGTCTCCGTCGATGCTGACGCCGAAGCCGAAGGCGAGGACGATTACGAAGAGAGCGATGATGGCTCCAAGCCGCTTCGCCCAAACTTCCGCGACGGCGACGACCGGCAGGACTTCTCCTACCGCGTGTTCACCACGGCGCATGACGAGGTCGCCAAGGCTGCGGACCTCTGCGATCCGGAAGAGCTGACGCGCCTTCGCGCCTATCTCGACCACCAGCTGCAATCGCTGCAGGGCGCTGTGTCCAAACTGGCCAACCGCCTGCAGCGCCGTCTCATGGCGCAGCAAAACCGGTCCTGGTCGTTCGATCTTGAAGAAGGCGTTCTCGATACGGCTCGCCTTACCCGGGTTATTACAGACCCGACGGCGCCGCTTTCCTTCAAACAGGAAGACGACTCCGAATTCCGCGACACCGTCGTCACTCTATTGCTCGACAATTCCGGCTCCATGCGCGGGCGCCCGATCATGATCGCAGCGCTCTGCGCCGACATTCTCGCGCGCACGCTGGAGCGTTGCGGCGTGAAGGTCGAAATCCTTGGCTTCACGACCAAGGCCTGGAAGGGCGGTATTGCCCGTGAGGACTGGGTGAAGGCGAACAAGCCGGCTGGCCCGGGGCGTCTCAATGATCTGCGCCACATCATCTACAAGTCTGCCGACGCCCCATGGCGCCGCGCGCGCAAGAATCTCGGCCTGATGATGCGTGAAGGCCTGCTGAAAGAAAATATCGACGGCGAGGCGCTTCTCTGGGCGCATGACCGCCTGCTTGGCCGACCTGAGCAGCGCAAGATCATGATGGTGATCTCTGACGGCGCACCGGTCGACGATTCCACGCTGAGCGTAAATGTCGGCAACTATCTGGAGCGTCATCTCCGTCAGGTCATCGCCGAGATCGAGAATCGCAGCCCGGTTGAGCTGATCGCCATCGGTATCGGGCATGATGTGACGCGCTACTACAAGCGTGCTGTGACGCTGGTGGACGCCGAACAGCTTGGCGGCGCGATTACCGAGCAACTGGCGAGCCTTTTCGATGAGAAAGACAATCTGCCAGACCAGAAAGCCATGGCTGTGCAGACACCGCGCAGCGTGGCGAGGCCCGGCACAGCGACAAGCGGCGTGTCGGAAACGGCCCGCGGTGGCCCGCGCTATGGCTCGCGTGATGTCAAAGTGACATCAATGCAGGATATTGCTCGCAAGGCCTCCAAAAGCTGATTTTCAGCAGGACGTTAGACATGAACCGGACTTTTCTTCTCGCGGCCAGCCTGCTGGCGCTGGGCCTTTCCGGCTGTAGCTCCGGCACGCCTGAAGCGCCCGCTTCGCCGCCAGCCGATCCATGGGTGTTCGATGCGGCCAGCAGCGATCTCGCAGACCGTTCCTGCACCGCGGGCGAGGGTGAAGGCTTCGCGATGTCCTTCGTTATGCAGGCTGAGCCGGTCGACCTCGGCTCCGACGAGGACGTTGGTCGCGCATTGACGGGCGTCGAATTCGTGTCGGGCTGGGCGCTCGACGCGCCGCTTGCCTCTTTTGGTGGTCTTTCGGGCATGGATATCCTGCCAGGCGGTGACCTGCTCGCTGTTTCCGACGCGGGCGCGCTGGTTCGGATTCCCTTCGACCAGACGGCGCTTGCTCCGCAAGGACAGGCAACGCTCACCTATCTTCGCGGCGGGGACGGAGAGATCCTGACCGGTAAGTCAGAGGCTGACGCAGAAGGGCTGCACGTGGAAGGCGGCATCGCCTTTGTCAGTTTCGAGCGGGATCACCGCGTTGAGGCATTCGCCCATGCGCGCTGCGGCGGCAACGCACGCGCAGTGCCTGTGGCCAGCATGGGATCACGTCCAACAGGCCTGGGCCGGTCCATCAGCGACAATTCAGGCGCAGAGGGACTCGTCCTTAGTGAAGGTAAGCTGCTACTCGGGCTTGAGACACTGGCGGGCGGCGATGGCCCTCTGGGGGTCGTAACGAAGGATGGCGGCGTCTCTTTTGCCGGGGCACCTTGGGTGAAGGCCGATGGCACGCCGCTTGTTGGCCTAGACGCTGTTGGCACCGAACTTTACAGCCTGCACCGCGCCTACAATCCGCTGACCCGGCAGAACGCGATTAGTATTCGCGTGCGAGATGATGGTGGTGAGACAAAGACACTCGCCTTCATGGCGGCGCCGCTCACCCTCGATAATTTCGAGGCGATTGCCGTCCTGCCGCTAGACGATGGGCGCAGGCGCATCTTCATCCTGTCGGACGACAATTTCAGCGATGATCAGCGCACGCTGCTCTACGTCTTTGAGACGACAGACCCGGCCTAGTTCTTGATCGCTTCGATGAGGGCGATGGCCTCATACGAATCCCAGGCAGCTTCTCCGGACAGGCGCGCGATTTCAGACCCGGTCTCGTCATAGATCACCGTTGTGGGGAATCCGCGGGCGCCGCTGTCATAGACAACTTCCCAGCGCTCTGGCGGCACGAAATAGAAGTCGATCACGCCGCCAGTCAGCTCCTGCAGCCGCTGGCGGGCATAGTCGCGGTCTTCCTCGGCATCGATGCTGATCGCTACAACCTGAAAGTTTTCGTCACCCTTCGACGTTTGCAGCGCGGCAAGGGACGGCATCTCGCGCTCGCACGGCCCGCACCAGGTGGCCCAGAAGTTCACCAGAATGTTGCGGCCCTCAAAGTCCGCCAATGTCACTTCCTCGCCGTCTGGACCGTCGAACGCAGCAGTTGAGACAGGCTCCCCGCGCTTTGATACATCCAGTGCGGCAATCGACCCGGTGGCCAGATTGGCGATTTCGTCCTTACTTCCGCCCTTGGAAGTTGCCTGAAGCAATGTCAAAGACGCCGAGACGACCCCGAAGACGATGAGTGCCGGAATTCCGAATTTCACTAGGCGGGACATGCCGAAGCCCTCTCAATGATCCAGGATGCAGGACATGATAGATAAGCCCTCAAAAGGCCAGCAGATGTGGGGAGGACGCTTTGCCGCGCAACCGTCCGACATCATGCAGTCGATCAATGCGTCGATTGATGTCGACCGGCGTATGGTGCTGCAGGACATCGCTGGCAGCCGCGCCCATGCCGACATGCTGGCAGAGACAGGCATCATCTCTGAAGAAGACAATGTCGCCATTCAGGACGGTCTCGATCAGGTCCTCGAAGAGGTGAAGGCCGGTACTTTCCCTTACCGGGTCGAGCTCGAAGACATCCATATGAATATCGAGGCGCGCCTGAAAGAGGTGATCGGCGCCCCGGCCGGGCGCCTGCACACGGCCCGCTCACGTAACGATCAGGTCGTCACAGGCTTCCGCCTCTGGACACGCGGCGCTATCGGCGAGGCCGTCCGTGCGCTTAGCGCGCTCCAGCGTATCCTGCTGACCCGCGCGGGCGAGCATGCCGACACGATCATGCCCGGCTTTACTCACCTGCAGACGGCGCAGCCGGTCACGCTTGGCCATCACCTGCTTGCCTATGTGGAGATGATCGAGCGCGACAAAGCCCGCCTGCTTGGTGCCGCTTCACGCGCGAATGAATCGCCGCTGGGTGCTGCCGCGCTGGCAGGAACTGGCTTTCCGATCGACCGGGATATGACGGCAGAGGCCCTCGGCTTCGACCGGCCAATGGCGAACTCGCTCGATGCGGTATCGGCCCGCGACTTTGCGCTGGAAGCGCTGGCGGCGCTGTCGATTGCAGCAACGCACCTCTCGCGGCTGGCGGAGGAAATTGTTCTCTGGACTAGCGCCCAGTTCGGCTTTGCGCGGCTTTCCGATGAGTGGTCGACCGGCTCGTCCATCATGCCGCAAAAGCGTAACCCCGACGCCGCAGAGCTGATCCGCGCCAAGGCGGCGCTGATCGCCGGACAATTTGCAAGCCTGCAAGGCGCGGTGAAGGCGCTCCCGCTCGCCTATGCAAAAGATCTTCAGGACGACAAGCGTCTCACCTTTGAAGCTTTTGACACGTTTGATCTCTGCGCCCGCGCCATGGCCGGGATGATGGAGACGATTGCCTTCGACAAGGCGAACATGCGCGCCGCCGCCGCGAAAGGCTATTCCACGGCGACCGACCTCGCTGACTGGCTGGTGCGCGAACTCAAGCTGCCTTTTCGCGATGCCCACCATGTCACGGGGCGCATCGTTGCCATGGCGGAGGCAGACGGTATCGGCCTTGAGGCGCTTTCCTTAAATTCCATGCAGGAAGTCGAACCGCGCCTTACAGACGACGTCTTTTCCGTGCTAAGCGTCGAAGCGTCTGCCGCCAGCCGCGAAAGCTATGGCGGCACTGCACCTGTCCGCGTGAAGGAGCAGATTGAGCTATGGAACAAACGTCTGGGCCTGGAGGCCACATCATGATGAAACGACTGACCACGATTGGCCTCTTTGCTGTCGCCGCTGGCGTTCTGAGCGGCTGCGGCGTTCGCGGCGACCTAGACCGTCCGCCGCCAATCTTTTCCTCGCCGCCTGACGAAGAGGCTCGCCAGCCTGTCGCATCGACTGTCGAAGTTGCTTCTGCGCCAGCCCGTTCGGAAGATCAGGCCTATTACAATGGCCTCGGCGGTGAGATCCCGAAAGCGGACCCAGAGGCCGATATCGGCGAATCCGGTCTCGGTGAAGTCTCGCCAGGCTAAGGACCAGCCTTTTGCATCACTTCAGTTACAAGAATGGCCGCCTCCACTGCGAGGATGTGGCGCTGGACACGATTGCCGACGATGTCGGCACGCCCGTCTATGTCTACTCGGCGGCGACCCTGCGACGGCATGCCCGCGTGATCGCGGACGCGTTCGACGGCATGAGCTGCCTGATCGCCTATTCCGTAAAGGCGAACGGCAATCTCGGTGTGCTGAAGACATTGGCCGCTGAGGGCTGCGGCGCAGATGTTGTCAGCGGCGGTGAGTTGATGCGCGCCCGCAAAGCCGGGATCCCGGCCAGCAAGATCGTCTTTTCGGGCGTCGGCAAGACACGGGCCGAGATGCGTCTGGCGCTCGAAGAAGGCATTCACCAGTTCAATATCGAAAGCTCAGCGGAGCTTGGCGTTCTGGCCGAGATCGCAAAGTCTGCCGGCAAGACGGCCAGGGTCGCTGTCCGGGTCAATCCTGACGTGGCCGCTGGTGGTCACCCAAATATCTCGACCGGCAAGGCGGGTGACAAGTTTGGTGTGCCGTGGAATGAGGCGCGCAAGGCCTATGCGCAGATCGCTGAAACCGACAATGTCGAAGCGGTCGGCGTCGATGTGCATATCGGCTCGCAGATCGACGACATCGCGCCAATGCGTGCGGCCTTCGAAAAGGTCATGACGCTGGTCAAGGATCTGCGCAAGGACGGCCACGATATCCGCCGGGTCGATCTCGGTGGGGGTCTCGGTATCCCGTATAAATCAACGGACAATCCTCCACCTCCATCTGCCTATGCGCAGATGATCCGCGAAGTAACGGAGGGGATGGGTCTGGAGGTCATACTTGAGCCGGGCCGTGTCATTGCGGGCAATGCAGGCGTGCTCGTGACTGAAGCGCTGTTCGTCAAACCAGCGCCGCAGCGCAACTTCCTGATGGTCGATGCGGGCATGAACGACCTCATGCGCCCTGCCCTCTATCAGGCGCACCATGACATCCTGCCAGTGCGTGAGCGCGGTGCGGATGATGAGACCGTCCGCTACGATATTGTCGGGCCGATCTGCGAGTCCACGGACAAGTTTGCTGCAGAGCGTGACATGCCGCGCATTGAAGGGGGCGACCGTCTGGCTGTAATGTCGGCAGGTGCCTACGGTGCCGTGCTTTCGTCGCAATACAATGCGAGACCTCTTGTTCCGGAAGTCCTGGTCGATGGAGACCGCTACGCCGTCATCCGCAGGCGACCTGGCTTCGACGAGATGATCGCACTGGAGAGCATGCCCGATTGGCTGAGCTGAAACGGATCCCCGGACTTGAGCCGAAGATCGCCCGGACC
>DUBH01000037.1:51004-85286 GCA_012960415.1 Henriciella sp.
CGCTGGCGGCGGTGGTGCTGACCGGGCTGGTCGACGCTGCCAGCGAACAGGTCGCCTCCATTGCGCTTCTCATCTTTTTCGCCGGGCTGTTGCCGCTCGTCTGGTTTGGCGCGGCCCGATACCGCGCGCCGGAGCGAATCGAGGCAATCCGCCTGCTCGATCAACAATCAGAGCTGCGTCCGCTTTCTGCACTTCAAGATCGCCCTGCCCGCCCGGATGCGAGCGGTGTGACCCTGTGGCGTGCCCATGAAACCGATCTTACCGATGCTGCGCGCCGTCTGAACGTCCCGGACTTTGGTGCGGAATGGCGCGCCTCCGATCCGCTCTATCTTCGTTTCATCCTGCCAGCGCTTCTGGCTCTCGCCGCTTTCCTGTCACTCTCCGTGGCCGGGGAGCGCCTCTCACGCGCCTTCAGCCCCGACATTGGCAGCCTGTTCGGTGCCGAGAATATCCGCATCGAAGCCTGGATTACGCCGCCGGAGCATACCGGCAAGCCGCCCGTCTTCCTCGCGTCTGATGCTGCCCCTGTCCGCGTCCCTGCCGGGTCTGAGCTGACGGTGCGGGCGCAGGCCCCTTCAGCGCCTAATCTCATCATCGAAGGTGAAGAGAGCCGAGAGCGGGTCCGTTTCACCAGAACCCCGGAAGGCGCTTATGAGGCGCGCGCGATCATCACGGCCGATAGCGAGCTTCGTGTCAGCTGGTGGGGCGAGCGGGCGAGCTGGCGCGTAGAGGCCTCACCGGACGAGCCGCCCGCGATTGAATGGGTCTCCGCGCCAGAGGTCACGCCAACCGACAAGACCGAATTCTCATGGAAGGCGAGTGACGATTACGGCATTGAGCGCCTCGAACTTGTCCTCTACCGCGTCGATGAAGGCGGCGATGCGGTAGAAGACGCCATCATCGTCCAGCTTCCTGGCCTGTCGCCAAAGGAAGCTGAAGAGACGACCTCGATCGATCTGACGCGTCACCGCTGGGCCGGCCTCGAACTGCGCGGCTTCCTGCGCGCGACCGACGGGGCAGGTCAGTCCACGATGAGCGAGGCAGAAGTCTTCATCCTGCCAGAAAAGCTGCTCCTCCAGCCGCTGGCACGGGCCATACAGGACATCCGCGTCACCATCCTGCGCGAGGATGGCGAATATGAAGTGGCTGAGGCAGCAAATCGCGAGAGCCTGGTTCAGGACGAAGTGTTCACCGAAGCGACGCAGCGCATCGCTCGCGCACCTGCCGGCATCCAGCGCGCCTCCCTGATGATCGACGCCGTGACCTACAAGCCAGAGCGCTATTTCGAGGATGTCAGCGTCTATTTCGGCCTGAGCCATGCCGGGTCCATCCTGCGAGCGGCAAGCTCCACGGATGAAGCCGACGAGACAGAGCCGCTCCTCTGGTCTCTGGCGCTTCGGGCAGAGTATGGCAGCGCCGCCGATGCCCTGCGGGCCTTGCAGGCCGCTCGTCAGGCACTTGAAGAGGCACTGCGGGACGGTGCATCCGAGGCCGAAATCCAGCGCCGCATGGAAGCCTTCAAGCAAGCGGCGCAGAATTATCTCGCAGCCCGCATGGCCGAAGCGCTGGCGAACGGTCTCGATAGCCCACCGAGCGATACTGACAGCGCGCAAGGCGGCGGGTCCGGCATGGGCGGCAGCGATTTCGCCGACATGCTCGATGCGCTGTCTGACCTTACCGAAACCGGCGCGACCGATCAGGCGCGCCAGCTCCTCGCCGACATCACGAACATGCTCGAGAATCTCCAGTTCCAGCAGGGCAATGGCAGCGGCGAAGGCTTCCCCGGCATGCCGGGCGAGCAGGGTGAAAATGACGAAGACATGCCTGACGAAGAGCGTGAGCTTTCCGAGACTTTGCAGGAGCTGTCCGAACTGCTGCGTGAACAGCGCGACCTCAATGACGACACGCTGGCCGAACAGCGCGGTGAGCGGCGCAACCAGCCCGGCCAACAGCCAGGAAACCAGCAGCAGGGCGAGCAGGGTGAATCCAGCGCGCAGCCCGGCGAGGAAGAGGGCGAGGATGGCAGCTCAAGCCGTGGCGGTACGCTGACCGAACGCCAGGCCCATCTCGGTGACCTTGTCGAAGAGCTTGCCCGTCGGCGTGGCCGCGAAGGTGGCAGTAGCGAGGATGGCACCGGCGCTGGCGGGACGGTTGACCAAGAAACTCTCGAAGCCATTGAGCGCGCCCAGCGCCGCGCCGCTGAAGCGCTCGAGGATGGCAATAATTTCCGCGCCATCCGCAATCAGGACGACGCCACCGACCAGATTCGCGATCTTGCAGAGACGCTCGCTCGCGAGCTTGATGACCTGAAACGTGACCGCCTCGGTGAGGAATATGGAAATGGCGGCGATCAGGTTGATCCTTTCGGCCGTCCAATGGGCGGCACGTCCGACAGCCGCGACGTGAACATTCCTGATGAGGCTGAACGCCAGCGGGCCAAGGATATTCTCGAAGAGCTCCGCCGGCGCTATGGCGACCCGGCGGACGAAGAAGAGCGCAACTACCTCGAGCGCCTGCTCGACCGCTTCTGATCAGGCAGCGCTAGGCCCGTTTTCATTAGGGCCGCCATCACCCTTGAAGGTCCGCATCATGAAGATGGGTACAGAGCCGCGCTCAGTCACGGCCCAGTCCAGCGGCTGGTCGTGGGGTTCGGCGGGCAGCTCGTCCAGCATTTGCGCATGAAAGCCAAGCCCGCAGGCAAAGACGCGGCCGTTCTCGCGTAGTCCGGAAAGCGTGCGGTCATAATGACCTTTGCCATAGCCGAGGCGCACCCCCATGCCGTCAAAAGCCAGTAGCGGCATCAGGACGAGCGTTGGATAGACCGTATCCGCGCTCTCCAGAGGCTGGCGCAGACCCATGGGGCCGTCTTCAAGGTCAGCTTCTTGTGACCAGGCGCGAAAGGTCATCGAGCCGTCTGCCTCAAGACGCGGCAAGGCGAGCTTCGCGCCTTCACCCTCAAGCCGTTCCATGAGGGGCAGCGGATCAATCTCGCTCTCGATCGGCAGGTAACCCGCAACCACCGGGCCGTAGCGCTCAAGCAGCTTGAGCGGAAACTTGGACGCGAGTGTTTCGCCGGCATCAGGGTCACGCGCATGGGCTTCTTCGCGCAGGGTCTTCAGCTCACGCCGGAGGGCAGCTTTCTCGTCCCCGGTGCTCAAACCGTTTCTTCCTGACCAAGCCCAACGAGGGCCTTCGCATACGCTGAAGCGCTGAAGGGCTGCAGGTCTTCGGCCTTTTCGCCAACACCGACAAAGTGGATGGGCAGGGCATGCGCCTCGGCAACGGCAACAAGAACGCCGCCCTTTGCCGTGCCATCTAGCTTCGTCATCACAATGCCTGATACTTCGGCCGTATGGCGGAAGGCTTCGACCTGGCTCAGCGCGTTCTGGCCGACCGTCGCATCAAGCACCAGGATGACATCATGCGGCGCATCAGGGTCGAGTTTGCGGGTCACCCGGACGATCTTGGCGAGCTCTGACATGAGCTCGGCCTTGTTCTGCAGTCGGCCTGCCGTATCGACGAGCACAAGGTCGAGATCCTCGCGCTGCGCCTTTTCAATGGCCTCATAGACGAGACCGGCGGCATCAGCGCCCGTGGGCTTGGAGAGAACCGGAATACCCGCCCGCTCCCCCCAGACGGTCAGTTGCTCGATGGCGGCTGCGCGGAATGTATCGCCTGCGACCAGAAGCGCCTTGGCGCCTTGTTCTTTCAGTTTGGATGCGATCTTCCCGATCGTCGTTGTCTTGCCAGACCCGTTGACGCCGACGAACAGGACGACGCGCGGGCGTGGCCCATCCGCGAAGTCAACAACCTGTTCGCGCGGCTTCATGATCGCTTCGATCTCAGAGGCCAGTGCAATGCGGATTTCCTCGTCACTGATATCCTTGTCAAACCGCGTCTTTGCGAGGTTCGATGTGATCTTCGCAGACACTTTCGCGCCCATATCCGACATGATCAGCAGGTCTTCGAGGTCTTCCAGCGCATCATCATCGAGCTTGCGCCCACCGAACATGCCAGTGAGGCTGGTACCGAGCTTTGAGGATGACTTGGACAGGCCACCCGACAGCTTGTCGAAGAAGCCGGGATCGCGGATCTCGGCATAAGGGTCAGGTTCGCCGCGTGCGATGGCGGCCTGACGCTCTTCTTCCTTGCGGCGCGCTTCCTCGCGGGCGGCCTCGGCGCGGCGGCGCTCTTCAAGGATCTTGAGCTCGTTTTGCGCTTTTTGACGGGCCGCTTCGTCTTCGGCCTCGGCTGCTTCGCGCTTTTGACGCTCTTCCCAGGCCTTGTTGGCTTCGGCAATTGCGGCGTCGATCTTGGCCTGTTCAGCGGCTTTGCGTTCTGCCTCGGCGGCCTCCTTGGCGGCCAGCTCTTCAGCCGACAGCTCCGGCTCGCGCATCTGCGCGCCGGCGTCTTCCAGCTCGTCTTTCTTCTTTTTCTTTCCGAACCAGAGGATCATACAGGCTCCGCGATCAGTTTTTGTCCATCCTGAGCGACTATCCGCGCGGGAACGGGGCGTCCAGCCTCAAGCGTGGCAAAACCCGTCAGCGCAACGCGCGAGAAATCGGAAAGTCGCCCATCATTTTCCTGCTCGACGAGAACATCCCGCACGGCGCCAACATGCGTGTCGAGGTGGCGGGAGAGGGCGCGCTCACCGACGTCGCGCAGGCGTGCGGCGCGTTCCTTGATGAGGGCCTTCTCCAGCTGCGGCATGCGCGCGGCAGGCGTGCCGGGCCGCGGGCTGTAGGGAAAGACGTGCAGGAAGGCGAGGTTGCAGTCCTCAACGAGGCGCACTGAATTCTCGAACGCGCTTTCTGTCTCCGTTGGGAAGCCTGCGATGATATCGGCGCCAAGTGCGATGTCGGGGCGGATGGCGCGCAGCTTGTCGGCAAGCTCGATCGCGTCCTCGCGCGAATGACGGCGCTTCATCCGCTTCAGCATGAGATTGTCACCATGCTGCAGCGAGAGATGCATGAAGGGCGCAAGGCGCGGCTCGCCAATGGCGTCGAACAGCGCGTCATCCATTTCGATGGCATCGATGGAAGAAATACGCAGCTGCTGCAGCTCTGGCACCAGTTTCAGGATGCGCTGGACGAGGTTGCCAAGCTGCGGCTGACCGGGAAGGTCCGCGCCCCAGCTGGTCAGGTCCACGCCGGTCAAGACGACTTCATAATGGCCGGTCTCAACAAGACGCCGCACCATCTGGACGACATCGCCGGCGGGCACAGACCGGGAATTCCCCCGGCCATAGGGAATGATGCAGAAGGTGCAGCGATGGTCGCAGCCATTCTGGACCTGAACATAGGCGCGGGCCCGGCCCTCCATCCCGTCGATGAGGTGCGCAGCGGTTTCCTTCACAGACATAATGTCGTTGACGAGGATCTTCTCGCGGCCCTCATTCAGGGCCGGTGAGACCCAGGTTTCGGCCTGCATCTTCTCATGATTGCCGATCACCCGGTCGACTTCCGGCATGGCGGCAAACTCGTCCGGATTGATCTGCGCAGCGCAGCCCGTCACCAGGATGCGGGAATCGGGATTATCTTTCTTGGCGCGGCGGATCGTCTGGCGGGCGCTCCGTACGGCTTCGGACGTCACCGCGCACGTATTGACGATGATGGCGTCTTCCAGGCCTGCAGCGTCGGCATGCCCGCGCATCACCTCACTCTCATAGGAGTTGAGGCGGCAGCCGAGCGTAATCACGCGGGCGCGCGAGGCCGAAGCCGTCGGTTTGGGATCTTTCGTTGCCGTCATTGCCAGAATGCCTGTCCAGACCCCGCCACATCGCGCCGAATGCCCAGTAAATCAAGGTTTCGCGGGCAGGCACGGGCCTTTGGCGGCGCCGCGCTACAGGTCGAAACTCATCTCGACTTCCACAGGCCCCGTCATCATGACGCGATTGTCGCTTGCGCGCCATTCAATGATGAGGTCGCCGCCATCAAGGATAAGGCGCGCCTTGCGTTCTGTCTTCCCGGCCCGCGCGGCGCAGACCAGGGCGGCACAGGCACCGGTACCGCACGCCTTGGTCAGACCAGCGCCCCGCTCCCAGACGCGAAGACGTATCGTCTCGCGGTCAATGATCTGCGCAAAGCCGACATTGGTGCCCTCAGGAAATAGAGGATGCCATTCAACCAGCGGCCCGATCTGCGGAATATTGTAGGCGTCCACATCCTCAACGAAGAAGACCGCATGCGGATTGCCCATCGACACGACGGCGGGCTTTGACAGGTAGGGGTTGTCCATCGGCCCGATACGCACATCGACGCCGCGCACATCCATCTTTTCGGCAAGCGGAATCTCTTCCCAGCCCATGCGTGGCTGGCCCATGTCTACGGTGACGAGGCCATTCTCCGCGCGCATGCCTTTTAGCAGGTCTGCGGCCGTGCGGATCGAGACGGTATTAGCGCCCGCCTCCTCCAGCAGGAGATGCGCGACAGCGCGTGTGCCGTTTCCGCAAGCGCCGACCTCCTCGCCGGAAGAATTCCAGATGCGCAGGAAGGCGTCCGATGAGGGGTCCTTCTCGATCGCCATGACCTGATCGGCTTTCATCTCTGCGGCGATGCTGCGGATCTTGTCTGTATCGGGCGCAAAGGCTTGCTGGCGCGCGTCAAAGACCGCGAACGCGTTGCCTGCCCCATTCATCTTCCAGACTTTCATGGCCCGCTCCAGCGCTTTGAGAAGCCGCGAAGCGAAAGCGCCTGATTTCCGCCTAGACCTGCCGTGGCAGCTGGTAGGCGAGCACCCAACCGGAAATCTGGACAAGTGCGGCCGTGATCACGAGCCCGTCCATGAGCGCGTGCTGCCAGAAAAAGGACAGGAAGACGACGCCCATACAGGCCCAGTCCACCCGGTCATCACTGATGAGATAGCCAGGAAAGCGTCGCTCGCGAGCGATCTGTTTCAGCGTGATCCCCTGCCACATGCGGTTCATGGTGGGCGGGCCGAACACATCCTGAAGGACGCGCGGGTCCTGAATACCGGTCAGTTCACAAAGGATGGCTGCATCCACGACGCCGCCCTCGACCTGCTGCTTGCGTGTCATCGTGCTCAGCAGGCTCGCGAGCGCAGACAGCAGGATCGCAATGGCGGTGGCAACATAGGCGACGCCATCAAAGCCGGGGACGCCGCCCATATCAGGCCACTAGCTCAATATTTTGTTGTGTGCGGAGGGGTGATCCGGTCATGGCTGATTATCTGGGGATCGCGGCCCAGTAATCAAAGTCCAGAAGGACATCGGCGTGATACTTGCCGTCCTCGCCCTTGAGCGGGAAATCGCTGCATGGATGGTTCTTGGTCGCGACGAGGCGCAGGCGAAGCGCTCCAGTGCTGTCAGAGAGCTCGGCCTTTTCCAAGACTTCCGACCAGGCATAAACCGTGTCGCCGGCAAATAGCGGACCTGCATGTGTGCCAGCATTGATGGCCAGCATCTGGGCGGCGCTTTCGAGGCCATTGAAGGACAGCGCGCGCGCAATCGAGATCACGACACCGCCATAGATGAGACGTTTTCCAAAGCGGCTGCCGGCCTGCGCATGCGCGTCGAAATGGACCTTGGCGGTGTTCTGGTAGAGGCGGGTGGCAGTCTGGTGCTCGGCTTCTTCAACGGTCATGCCGTCGACATGGTCAATCTTCTCGCCGACCTGATAGTCGTCATAGCGCCAGCTGGATCCGGCAAGCGCACTGCTCCAGTCCTTATAGTCTGGGGCCACAAGGTCAGAGACAGCCACAGCGTCCGGAAGGTCTGGTGCTGTAACATCTGGTGCAGCATTGGATGGGTCTTTTTTGTGGACCATGACCCAGCGCACATATGAAAGAACCGTTTCGCCGCGCTGATTCTCACCACGCGTGCGTACCCAGACGACACCCGTCTTGCCGTTGGAGTTTTCCTTGACGCCGATGACTTCGGAGATCGCCGTCAGCGTATCGCCCGGATAGACCGTTTTCAGGAACTTGCCGTCGGCATAACCAAGATTGGCTACGGCATTGAGAGAGATGTCCGGCACTGTCTTGCCGAAGACGACGTGGAAGGCGAGCAGCGGATCAATCGGCAGGGCGTCAAAGCCGTTGGCCGTGGCGAATGTCTCAGCTGAATAGAGCGCATGGCGGCTGCCAGTCAGTGCGCGATAGAGCGATATGTCGCCGGCAGAGACGGTCAGCGGGGTCGCGTGGACAAGCTCCATGCCCGGCTTGAAGTCTTCGAAATAGTGGCCCGGATTCGATTTGGTCATGTCGCCCTCTAAGCTTTGCTGAGGGCGCAGCGGCGCGCAGTGCGCGCCTGTTCTGGCCCCGTCAATTCATGCGGGGACCAGTTGCACCGGCTAGACCCTTGAGATCAAGGCCGGATCTTGTCCCGGAAGAAGGATGGCGAGGATAATCGCGCCAACCAGGAAAAGGCAGATCATCCGCGCATCGCCGTGGCGGACCAGGTCGCGAAAGCCATCAGGGCCATAGGTGATGAAATGAGGCCCGAAGAACAGGGCAACAGCGAGGGCGAGTAACGCGAAAGCGATCAGAATGAGGAAGCTCATAGCCGTGGTTCATACCGCAGCTGTCTGAACATCCGGCTCCCTGATTAGATCAAATTTTATCTAATCAGGTAATCTCGACGAGCTTTTCATTCGGACGGCCGAGTACGGCCTTGTCGCCATTAATGCCGATTGGACGCTGAATAAGCTTCGGATTCTCGGCCATTGCCGCGAACAGCTCTTCGTCACCCATCGTCGTCGGGATATCGAATTTCTGGGCGTCCTTGTCGCGCAGGAATTCGCGAGGTGACACGCCGCCCATCTTCTTCGCGATGGCTTTCAGCTCATCAGCGCTGAGGCGCTCGCCCGCATTCATGTATTTGCGAACCTCCGGCTCGATGCCGTTTTCCTGCAGCAGGGCGAGGCCCTTCTTGGAGGAGCCGCAGCCTGGATTGTGGATCAGGATGTAGGTCATTACCTTGCCCTTTGTCTGGTCAGCGCTGATCTGGGACGCCCGGCGTCGACGTCAAGCGCGTGCCATCGCCTTGATAGCCTCATTAACTGCGACGATACGCTTCGCCTCTTCGAGATGCAGAAGCTCCGTCATCTTGCCATTAACCTTGAGGACGCCCTTGCCCTTATTCGCTGGGTCGGCAAAGGCGTCGATCACGTCTTTCGCCTGCGCGACATCGGCTTCGGCGGGCGCGAAGATCTCATTCGTGATCTCGATCTGGCTTGGGTGGATCAGCGTCTTGCCGTCAAACCCCAGAAGGCGGCCCTGGCGGACTTCGGCCTCGAGGCCCGCGGCGTTCGAAATGTCATTATAGACGCCATCGATAGCGATGATGTCATAGGCGCGGGCCGCGGCCAGCGTCAGGCCGAAGAAAGTCTGGAAAGCCGTGCGAGCCGGGTCGTTCACAGCGCGCAGCTCCTTGGCGATGTCATTGGTGCCCATGACAAAGGCGGAAAGGCGCGTGCGGCCGGCCGCTTCGGCGATATCCTTAATGTTTAAGATGGCCTTCGGCATCTCGATCATGACCCAGAGGCCAAGATCCTTTGGGGCGCCGGCGCGAGAAAGTGCGTCATCCAGCCGGTCGATATCGCCGCCATCGATGACTTTCGGCGCCAGAATGGCGTCAGGGCCAGCCTCGACCGCCGCTTTCAGATCATCAAGGCCCCATTCGGTGTCGAGACCATTGATACGGATCACAACCTCGCGCGGGCCATAACCGCCAGCTTTCACCGCGTCACAGACGGTCTTGCGCGCTTCAAGCTTCGCCTCCGGGGCGACGGCGTCCTCAAGGTCGAGGATGACGGCGTCTGCGGCGAGCGACTTTGCCTTTTCGAGCGCGCGGGCATTGGCGCCCGGCATATAGAGACAGGAGCGGCGGGGACGATTGGCGCTGGACATGGAAAGGCTCCGGATAGGTTTCACTGGAGGCGCTTGTACAGGCTGCAACATCGACATGACAACCAGTTGCGGGCCTGTCACGTAGAAGCAGGACGACAGGCTTTCCCAGAGGTATCTCATGCGAACAATTGCTGCCCTATTCATTGCAGGTCTTGCGGGGCTTACCGCCACCGCCGAACCGGTCACCATGCGCAAGGCCATGCAGGAGTTTCGTGATCGCGGCGCCGGGCAGATCGAAGGCGTGCTTCTTCACGGCGTGCCAGTCATCAAGGGCACGATCGAGGAGCAGGCGTTCACAGCCTCCATGTTTCAGTGCGATGTACCTGACTATGCCTGCCGGGTGGTGATCGCGCGCAGCTGCATCGACATGATGTCGACCGATACCGGAGAAGCTCTGGAGCTTGCCAATACCTACAATATGCAGCGTGAACCGCGCGGCTATGCGCTCGTCAGCGGGGCAACTGCCGGTAGCGCCTCGCTCTGCGTCCAGTCACGCTATGACCTTGGCGGCGAGAACGTCTTCAATATGAGCGAGACGTTCGAGTGGCGCCAGACCGTGACCGAGTTTTCCGAATTTATCGAGAAAGCAAGGCGCTCTGGCGCTGCGCGCAGCCTGCTGTCGAACTAGCCGATTGCCTCAGCGACTATGCCGGCCAGTGTCTCTTCGATCCTGGCGGCATTCACGCTGTCCGGATTTAGCCCATATTGGCTCACGAGCGCGCTGATGTCCTGACGCAAGACATGGACGCCGCTGCCGGCCTCGATGACCAGAATCTTCATTGGCAATTCGATCCCGAGCGCAGGATTGGCCTGCATCAGTGGTGTCCCGGCTTGCGGATTGCCAAAAATGAAAAGCGTCGATGGCGAGAGCTCCAGGCCGGCGCCGCCCGCGCCTTCTGCATGATCGACCATGGCGAAGATGGTGAGGGGCCGCTTCTCAAGAGCCGCGCGGAGCTTTGAAACTGTGGTGACGAAATCGTTTGCGCTTTCTGCGGCGATGAGGGCCTGCGCCGCCGGCTGTTCGGCAAGCTCGGGATCAATCACCGGGCCTTGCGTTACGCTCGTCTGGCAAGCGCTGAGTGAGACTGCGGCAATGGCGGCGGCGGCTAGAAGCGATTGTTTCATTTGAAGTCCCCGTTTTCCATCTTGAAACCTCGCAACGCGCGGCGGAGTGCTTACGTTCAGCGCTAATTGGTCGAAGAGGAGCAGGCGATGAGCGATATCCGGGGCCATGTGGCGAGCGGGTTTGAGCCTGTCCGTGAGGTTTTCACAGAGACATTCGAGGCCGGCGAGGAGCTTGGCGCTGGCTTCTGCGCCATTCTGGACGGCGAGGTGATCGTCGACATTCAGGGCGGGAAGACCTCCCGCGCGGGCGACAAGGACTGGGACGAGACGACAATTGTTCCTGTCTATTCAACGACCAAGGGCGTTTCGGCGCTCGTCATCGCTTCGATTATCGGCGAGCTGAATGAGGGCTATGAAACCCCTGTCGCTGAAGTCTGGCCTGAGTTCGCTGCCGCTGGGAAGGGTGATGTCACGATCGGTCAGCTGCTGTCTCACCAGGCCGGTCTTGTCGGTTTCGCGGGACCGATAGACCCGGACCTCTGGCTCGATCCAGATGGGCTGGCCGCGGCGCTGGCAGAGCTCGAACCGCTCTGGGAACCGGGGACGGCGCATGGCTATCATCCGTCGACATGGGGCTATCTCGCGGGAGAAATCGTCAAGCGGATCACCGGGCGAACGCTTGGGACCATATTGAAAGAGGATTTCTGCGGGCCAGCGGGGGTCGATTTCCAGATCGGCCTGCCGAGCGAGGATGATGACCGCGTCGCGGAGATCCAGCGTCCACGCGAGATGCCAAAACTCGGGGAAATCAATGAGTTCAGGAAGGTCGCCTTCCTCACCAAATGGTCGTCGCCCAGCCGGACAGGTGGTGAATGGAGGCGCATGGAGCAGCCAGCCGCCAACGGGCATGGCGCGGCCAAGGCGGTTGCGCAGCTCTACGGCATCTACGCAAATGGCGGGAAGCTTGGTGACAAGCAATTGATTCCAGAAGACTCTTTTCAGGAGCTGACACGCCGCCGGGTGATCGGCGATGATCTGGTGCTGCCCTTCGTGACGGAGTTCGCGGCCGGGGTGATGCGCAACAATCTCGGCATCTATGGGCCGAACCCCGAGACCCTTGCCCATTCAGGCTGGGGCGGGTCGCTCGCGCTTGGTGATCCTGACCGACACCTGTCGGCAGCCTATGTCATGAACAGGCAATCGAGCCATTTGCAGGGTGACCCGCGGGCGCGGCGCTTGGTGGATGCACTATACGGCTGTCTGTAGGAAACTTCCGGGGTTTCCCTCATAGTTCACGGTGCAGCCATGGTGCAGTGGCGGTGTTCCTGTGGTGTTTTTGAAAACGCTGCAAAAAAAGCCGGGGACAGCACATGTTGAGCGAGATGAACTGGCTCGCCTTTCTGGGCGCAATGGCTCTGGTTGAGCTGACGCCCGGCCCGAATATGGGCTGGCTGACCGCGCTCGCCGCGCAGCAGGGTCGCCGGGTCGGCTTCATGGCAGTTGTCGGCATCACGCTTGGCCTAGCCGTCCAGCTGGTTCTGGCGGCGACGGGCTTTTCTGCCTTCATCGCGGGCAATCCGCTCGTCTACGAAGTGCTGCGCTGGGCGGGTATCGCCTTCATGCTCTACCTTGCGCTTGAGGCGTGGCGCGAGACGGGAGAAGCCTCGCCCGGCCAGGCGAAGGCGCTGGAAGGCTTTCGGCGCGGCTTCATCGCCAACCTGCTGAACCCCAAAGCGCTGGTTTTCTATATCGCGGTCGTCACGCAATTTGCGGGCAGGGGCGGTGAGGTGCCATCAGCTGGCGCAATCCTGATATTGGGCAGTTTGCACATACTCGTCGCCATTCTGGTACATGTCTGTCTCGTTCTGGCAGGGTCCCGGCTTGGCGAACAGATCGAGCATTATCGCCAGTCGCCATGGGTCCGGGCGGGGTTTGCTCTTGCCCTTATTGGGATCGCAGCGTGGATGGCGGTTTCTACGCAGCGGTGAGCTCGCCTGAGACACGAATTGGCATAAGAATTGCTAGCGTCACGCGCGAACCGGACCTCCATCCTGATTCACATGCATCACTCATGACCGGCGGCTCATTCTGGGCCAGCCGGTCTTTTTTTGCTACTCAGCGAGGCGGGCTGCGCGGGCGAGGCGGCGGGCCTTGCGCTCACCGAGGACACTATCGACTGTAAACACAGCCAGCGCCGTCCAGATGAGGCCGAAAGCGACCGCGTCGACTGGGCCAAATGGCTCGCGAAAAATCAGGACAGCGATCAGGAATTGCAGCGTTGGCGTCAGATACTGCATCATGCCGATCGTGGCGAGCTTGAGCCTTTTAGCGGCAAGCGCGAAAAGGATCAGCGGCACAGCCGTGATGGGTCCAGCAAGTGGAATGAGCCAATCAAGCGAAATGCCATCGCCGATCCAGCCGCCATCCGGCGTCTGTTGAAACCAGCTGAGCCAGATAAAAGCGACGGGGAAAAGAAGCGCAGTTTCAATTGCGAACCCAATTCGGCTATCGATGCTGACGGTCTTTCGCACGGCGCCATAGGCGGCAAAGCTGAAACAGAGAACGAGCGAGACCCAGGGCAGGCGTCCAAGCTCCCAAGTCAGCACCGCCACTCCGCAGGCCGCGATGGCGATTGCAATCCACTGGGCGCGCCGCAGCGTCTCTGAAAAGAAGATCATGCCCAGAAGCACGCTCACCAGCGGATTGATGAAATAGCCAAGGCTCGCCTCTGTGACGCGCTCAGCGGACACGGCCCAGATATAGAGAAGCCAGTTGGTCGCGATCAGCCCGGCAGATATGGATAGGTAGCCGAGACGGCGCGGGGTGAGGGCGCCGCGAAGGTCCCGCCACCGCCGGGCAAGGGCGATGAAGATCAGCGCTGTCGGCAGGCCCCAGAGAATACGATGGGCCAGCATCTCAATCGGGCCGACATGATCGAGCAAGCGGAAATAGAGCGGCAACCCACCCCAGATAAGGTAGGCGCCGAATCCGCAAGTCAGGCCAAGGCGCAGTTCGCTCGTCATGCGCGGCACCTAATGCGGCCGGGAGGCAATAGCCAACAAATTCCGAAGCGCGCCTGACATGGAACAGTTCAGGCCCCTTGGACGTCTTGGCGAGGTGACTGAAACAAACGCCGAAAATCAGGCAGAGCAGAGTTTCCGCACATCTGAGGAAGCCCGGCATGAGAATGCGAATGTCGGGAGCTATCACCGTGTGTGGAAGAGCGACACGGCCTTCATTGTCTCGACAGCGGCAGCCGCGATCGGTCTTGGCAATCTCTGGCGCTTTCCCTACCTGCTCGGCGAGCAGGGCGGCGGCGCCTTCCTGATTGCGTATCTTGTCTGCCTGCTGGTCGTTGCGCTGCCCATTGCCGTGATAGAGCTGGCTGCCGGGCGCCGTACGAGAAGCGGTGTGCTGGGGGCCTTTCGTGTCGCGGGGCCCCGCAGCCGCTATTTCGGTTATGTTGTCCTGTTTCTGATCTTCCTCATCACAAGCTATTACCTGGTGCTGACCGGGTGGACATTCAGCTATGCCCTGGATGCCTTCGATGGTGATTTTCAGCCATTCGACACCTATCAGCAGGGATGGGGCTCGCTGGTCGCGTTTCTGCTTGTGCTGGTCTTCGCCTGCATCCCCTTGTTTCTGGGCGTTGGCGCGATTGAAAAAGTTGCGTTCGTGACCGCCCCGACGCTGCTGGTCGTGCTCGCTGGTATCGGGGTCTATGCCTATCTGGAAAGTGACGGCTGGGGCCAGTCCGTTGAATTCCTGACCGGTTTCGAGGGCGCAGATCTCATGGACGCGTCCGTCTGGTACAAGGCGCTGGGGCAGTCGTTCTACAGCCTTATGATCGGGCAGGGCTATCTGCTTACCTATGGCCGCCACGTGGCCGCGGGTACGAACCTGCCGCGTGCTGCAGGGGTGATCGCCTTTGTAAATGCGGGCGCGGGTATCTCAGCCGGTTTCGTTCTTTTCCCTTTCGTGTTCGCGTCCGGTGCCGATCCGGCGCAGGGGCCTGAACTTATTTTCGCCGTGCTGCCAAATGCCATCAGCGAAATTCCGTTCGGCTATGTGGTGGGCGTCTCTCTTTTCATCGCGTTCTTCCTGGCCGCGTTCACGTCTTGCGTGGCGTCACTGAAGACGATCGTGGATGGCATTTTCGGCATGCGCATCTGCTCTTACCGCCGTGCGATGCTTATCGCAGTCGGGGCGCTCCTCATTGCCGGCCTGCCATCAGCGCTCAGCTATACCGGCTTGGAGTTGTCCATTGGCAGCGAGGCTGTGCTTGACCAGGTCGATAATCTGACGGGGTCAGCGCTGGTCATCTTCGCCGGCACTATCGGGGCGGGCCTGCTTATAAAAGCCGGACGGCACCGCAGACCGCCCAGCTGAGACATCCCAGCCGGGCGGGTATCGGTTTAGCCCCTACTCGCCTTCACCTGCGAACATGTCGCCGAAGAAGTCGCCTTCATTCCAGCTTGGACGCTCTTCCATGTTGGCCACGCTGCGGGCGATGTCGGCTTTGACAGCAGCAAAGCGGGCCAATGCGTTGAAGTTCAGCTGGTCGGCCTCATCAGACGGGCGGTGATAGTCTTCGGGGAGAAATTTCGCCTGCGCTTCAGCGCCGCCATTGGCGTGACCGGGCACCAGATACGTCGCCGGGACGCCCTGTTTCACCCAGCTATAGTGGTCTGAGCGCGTGAAGAGGCCGAGATCCGGGTTCGGGTCCGGGCTGAGCGTCAGGCCGGCACCTTCGACGGCGGCCTTCACTGGCTCATAAAGGCTGGAGCGTTCGGTGCCGAAGGCGACAACGTCTTCAAACTCATAGGTCATGATTGGCATGTCGAGATTGACGTTGGCGACTACGCCTTCGGCCGGGACGGTCGGGAAGCGGGCATAATAGTCAGAGCCGACGAGGCCTTTTTCTTCTGCCGTCACAGCAACGAAGACGACGCTGCGTTTTGGCGGGTCGAGCGAGAGGAGGCGGGCGACTTCCAGAAGGGCCGAGGTACCAGAGGCATTGTCCATGGCGCCGTTGAAGAGCGTGTCCTCATTCGGATTGAAGCTTGGCTTCACGCCTTCATGGTCGAGGTGGGCGGAGAGGACGACATATTCGCCTGCGAGCGTTTCGTCCGTGCCCGGCAGGATGGCGGCGACGTTCGGGCTGGTGATCTCTTCATGCGTGCTGTTGGCTTCGATGCGCAGGGTGAGGCCAAGTTCGAACGGCTCTGTGCCGGTGACGGTCTCTTTGACAAGCGTGTCATAGTCCCGGCCAGCGGCCTCGATCAGTTTCTTTGCCCCTTCGATGCTCATCGTGGCGCCGGCCCGCAGGTTCGAGGCGCTTGAATGGGCATTGCCGTCAGCATCGACCCAGGTCATCGAGGCGCGGCCCATACGGTCCATAGCCGCGCGGCGTTCGAAGGAATACCGTTCCTGCGCGACAGGGTGGTAGAGGGTCACCACACCGACTGCGCCAGCTTCAGACAGGCGCTGATAGCTGGTTGAGGAATAATGGGCGCGCTCTTCAGTATTGAGGTCGCTTGGTGCGTCACGGAAGATGACGGCGATCTTGCCGTTCAGGTCGACGCCTTCGAAGTCATTCCGGCTGCCATCAGGAGCGATAAAGCCATAGCCAACAAAGACGCCGGGCGCTTCGATGACGCCCTGTTCGACCTGCGACGAGGCGGAGATGAGGTAATCGCTGCCAAGCTCCAGCGGCAGGTTTGCGCCCTCCGTTACGGTCAGGCTTTGCGGCGCGGACTGGTCAAGCTGATAGCGAAAGAGCGGGACCTCTTGCATGAAGCTGTCGTCATCGCCGCCCGGCTGAAGCCCATAGGCGCGGAACTGTTCGGCCACATAGAGTGCAGCGATGTCATAGCCGCGGGTGCCGGCTTCGCGGCCTTCCAGAAGGTCATCGGCGAGGAAGCGGACATGGGCCTCCACCTTTTCAGCGGACGCCGTTTCCGGCGCGGTGGCGGCATGCGCCTCTTCGGGAATGCTTGGATTGCAGGCGGTAAGCGCGAGCGCGGCCAGAAGGCCAGTAGCGGCGACGATTCTCATGAAAAAACCCCAGCTTTGTCAGATCGCTGAAAGATCGGACAAAGCCGGGGTTTAGGCAAGCTGTGTGCGGCAATCGCCGCAGCTTGTCGGCAGCTAGGCTTTCAGAACGCCGCGCTTGATCAGCTCTTCGGCGATCTGGACGGTGTTGAGGGCTGCGCCCTTGCGAAGATTGTCAGCAACCACCCAAAGAGACAGGCCGTGTTCGACCGTGTTGTCGACGCGGATGCGCGAGACGAAAGTGTCCCATTCGCCCTTGCACTCAACCGGCGTGATATACTGGTCTTCTTCAGGGTTATCGATGACCTGTACGCCGTCGAAATTGCGAAGCGCCTCGCGCGCCTGTTCTGGCGTGATCGGGTTTTCGAATTCAATGTTAACGCTTTCGGAGTGACCGACAAAAACCGGCACGCGCACACAGGTGACCGTGAGCTTGATATTCGGGTCGATCATCTTGTGGGTCTCGTTCCACATCTTGGCTTCTTCGTCGGTGAAGCCGTCTTCGCGGAAGGAGCCGATCATCGGGATCGCATTGAAGGCGATCTGGCGCGGATACTCTTCAGGCTCTGGCGCGTCGTTCACGAAGATGCCCTTGGTCTGGTTCCAGAGTTCATCAATGCCCGCCTTGCCCGAGCCGGAAACCGACTGATAGGTCGAGACGACAACGCGCTTGATCTTTGCCGCATCGTGCAGCGGTTTCAGCGCCATGACGAGCTGCGCCGTGGAGCAGTTCGGGTTGGCGATGATGTTCTTCTTGTCATAGCCGAGCACGTCTTCGCCGTTCACTTCCGGCACGACGAGCGGGACGTCCGGGTCCATGCGCCAGGCAGAGGAATTGTCGATGACGATCGCGCCCTTCTTGCCGATCTTCTCAGCCCATTCTTTCGACAGCGTGCCGCCAGCCGACATCAGGACCACATCGACCTTGGAGAAGTCGAAATCGTCGAGCACGTCGCATTTCAGTGTCTTGTCGCCATAGCTTACTTCGCGGCCCTTGGAGCGGCGCGAGGCGAGGGCATAGACTTCAGCAGCGGGGAAATCGCGCTCGTCCATGATGGTGAGAAGTTCGCGGCCCACATTTCCGGTGGCGCCGACAATTGCGACTTTGATAGCCATAGTTTTTCCTTTCGCGATGCCCGCTCTTGTAACGCCAAGCGAGCGTTCGTCCAATCTGATGGTTGACCGTTGGACGGTTCGCCGCAATTCCAGGAAAGAGCGCCCCGCCAGCCTTGATCTGAAGGGCATGTAATGCAGGACTGGGGCGGAATCAGGGTGGTAGCTGCAATCACTCTGTCATGAGAGGTGAAACGCCGTGATCGAAGACCTGATCGGCCAGTATATCAAAAGCTATAATGCCCGCGATATCGAAGGCATGCTCGACTGTGTGAGCGAGGATGTTGTGTTCGAGAACATCTCCAATCACGGCCAGACCATGAAATTCGAGGGACGCGACAAGATGCGGGATGTGGCCGAACTATCGGGCCGCGCCTTTTCCTATCGCCGTCAGAAGCTCGTCAGCCTGGTTGTGGGTGAGGGGCGCGCGGCCGCCGAGATCGAGTTTGAAGGCAAGGCGGCGGTGGATCTGCCAAATGGATCCAAGGCGGGCGAGACGATCAAGATTCGCGGCGCGAGCTTCTTTGAATTTCGCGGACAGCTGCTGTGCCGGATTGCGGACTATAGTTGAGATGTTGGCTTGTGCCGGCCGAAGGACGAGCCGGGATGCTTCCCCAACTTAAAGACAATCGATGATCGCGTCCGTCATGGCGGTGGTGGAGAGATCGCCGCCGAGGTCGCGGGTGCGCGAACCTGCCTCGAGAGCGCGGCCGACGGCCGTCATGATCCGGTCGGCGGCATCGGGGCGGGCGAGCGACCAGCGCATTGCCATCTCCAGCGACAGGATGGCGGCGCATGGATTGGCGATGCCTTGGCCTGCGATATCCGGCGCCGACCCGTGGACAGGCTCAAACAGGCCGGGCGTGCCTTCCGTCCCGAGGCTTGCCGATGGCAGCATGCCAATAGAGCCAGTCAGCATAGCGGCGGCGTCAGACAGAAGGTCACCGAAAAGGTTGTCGGCCAGGATGACGTCGAACTGTTTCGGCGCGCGCACCAGCTCCATGGCGCAGGCATCGGCCAGCATATGAGACAGCTCGACACCATCACCATACGTATTGTGGACTGTGGTGACTTCCTCGCGCCAGAACTGGCCGCTCTCCATGACATTGGCCTTGTCGACCGAACAGACACGGCCAGCGCGGCCGCGGGCGATCTCCAGTGCGACGCGGGTAACGCGTTCAACTTCAGGCGCCGTGTAAACGGACATGTCGAAGCCGCGGCGCACACCGTTCGCGTCGGTTTCGGTGCCGCGCGGTTCCCCGAAATAGACGCCCGAGGTCAGCTCGCGCACGATCATGATGTCGAGGCCCTCGACCCGGTCGCGTTTCAGGCTGGAGGCATCAACGAGGGCGCCGAAACAATAGGCAGGACGCAGGTTGGCAAAGACGTCGAGCCCCTTTCGCAGGCCCAGCAGCCCAGCCTCCGGGCGCTTGTTACGGGCAACATCGGCCCATTTGGGTCCACCAACTGCACCGAGAAGGATGGCGTCGACGGATTTGGCGCGCTCAAGTGCGGCCTCTGTCAGCGGCACGCCATGCTTGTCGATCGAGGCGCCGCCAACAAGGTCCTCTTCGATTGCGACGTCCGGCGCGACGAGCTCGCAGATACGCTGGGCTGCTGCCGTCACTTCGGGGCCAATGCCATCACCGGGCAGAAGAAGCAGGGTCTGTTTCATGGATTGTCTCCACAGGCCGTAGAGGCGGCCAGATTACATAATTGCGGAAAGTCTCAGGCGCGCGAGCGAGGCAGCCAGGGGGTCTCGTGATTGCGGCGTGCCTCAAACGCGTCGATGGATGACGCGGCCTGAAGCGTCTGGCCGATGTCATCAAGTCCTTCGAGAAGACTCTGCTTCCGGCCCGGCTCAATATTAAAGTAAATCTCAGCGCCATCCGGAGTCGTGATGACCTGCTGCGCGAGATCGACTGTGAAGCGGTGATTGGCGCCGCCCGTCTGGGCTGCCAAGGCCTCACAGACCTCAATCGGCAGCGCGATGGGCAGGATGCCGTTCTTGAAGCAGTTATTGTGAAAGATGTCGGCAAAGGAGGGAGCAATGACGCAGGTGATGCCCTGGTCGAGCAGAGCCCATGGCGCGTGCTCGCGCGATGACCCGCAGCCGAAATTGTCGCCCGCGATCAGGATTCCTGCATCCTGGTGTACAGGCTGGTTAAGGACGAAGTCCGGGTCAGGGCTGCCATCGGCCTTGGTCTTGAGTTCGTAGAACAGACCCGTCGACAGGCCCTCACGTTCCGTCGTCTTCAGGAACTGCTTTGGGATAATCATGTCGGTGTCGACATTCGCCATGAGGCGCCCCTTGTCAGAGAGGGCCGCGGCGGTCGAGGTCAGCGTCGTGAAAGCTTTCATGCGCCTGTTCTAATCGCTGGAGTGGGCAATGAACAAGGTCGGGACGCCCCGAGTCTTGGCCTTTACCGTGAAGACATGGGTTCCGGGCTTGCGGCCTTTGCGCACGTCAGAGGTTTCAATGCCCGCTTTGGCAAGACGCGCATGCGCGGCTTCGATGTCGCGGACTGTCCAAGTGAGGCCCCAGATGTGGTCAGCGGCGGCGGCGTCTGCTGTCTCGTCCAGCCGGTTGATGATTTCGAGGGTCAGGCCGCCGGTGCGGAAGAAGAGAAAGCGCGTCTTCCATTGCTCTGCCGTGCGGTCGAGACGAAGGTCGAGGTCAAGTCGCGCGCCATAGTTGGCGGCGGCGCGGTCAGGATTGGGTGTGTTTATTACCAGATGATCCAGAGAGTGGACGCAAGCCTGATCGACGTCTGTGGCGTGACTTTCGGATTCGGGCTGGATGATAAAGGTCTTGATGCCGGCCATGGCATCATCGCTGCAGCGAAACCGCTGCCACTGGCGGCGCGCACCAGTGTCCAGATGCGTGCTTTCCCCGGGCTGGATGGCGTCAGGCTGCAGGCCGCGCCGGGTGAACAGCCTGTGCGCCTCGCCGATGTCATGTGTACGAAAGGCTAGACTGGTGAGGGTGGCCCCGTTGGAGATTAGGTCTCGCAGGCGCGGCGCTGCGCCTGCGTCGCCATCGGGTGCCATGAGCTCGATTGCGGTATTGTCGACGCGGAAAAGTGAGGTTGCTGCGCCGCCTGATGCTGCGCGCCAATCCGGCTCGCGGCCGAGCAGGGCCGAGTAGGCTTTGGTGCCGGCCTCGATATCACCGCAAAGAAGGACCAGGTGGTCGATAGCGGTCAGCAGGCCAGCACCAGACACGGGTTTGCCTATTCCTCAACCGCAATGACAGTTGCGGTGCCGCTTGCGCCATTGTCGCCGGTATAGGCAGACGCGTGACCGACCTCGTTCTTGGGGTCGTCGAAAATGAGGCATCCGTTATAGGCGTCGCTCTCGATGCACATTTTCGATGTCGCTTCGTCGTAGGTGTAGGTGCCGTTGCCTGCGGCAGACGTCATCGTCCCGTCGTCGTGAAACACGGCCTGTTGATCGTTTCCATTGTCGCTGTCGAATTTGAGTGTGATGGATGCGGCTAAGGCCGGGGCTGCGCAGATCGACATGGCAGCGAGAGCAAGTGCAGTGCGTTTCATGGTATCCTCCAAGTTTTGAGTTTCTTTGTACTCTATTAACCAAGAGGCGTAGGCTCACGCAGCGGTAAGCGCAAGAAAAAGCGCGCGATGCCGGGCGCTTTTCTAACCAATAACGCCGGTAATCGCGGCGCGGGCGGCGAGGGTCGGGCTCATCAGATGGGTGCGTCCGCCCCGGCCCTGGCGGCCTTCAAAGTTGCGGTTCGAGGTCGAAGCGCAACGTTCGCCCGGCGCGAGGATGTCCGGATTCATGCCGAGGCACATGGAGCAGCCCGGTTCGCGCCATTCAAAGCCAGCCTCTATGAAGATGTGGTCCAGGCCTTCCGCTTCGGCCTGTGCGCGCACAAGTCCGGATCCCGGAACGACCATGGCGCGGACGCCGTCGGCGACCTTCGACCCGGACGCGACGCGTGCGGCTTCCCGCAAATCTTCAATGCGCGAATTGGTGCATGAGCCGATAAAGACGCGCTGTACCGGAGTCCCTGCAATCGGCGCGCCCGGAGCAAGGTCCATATAATGGAGTGCACGCTCAATAGCAGCTTTTCTCACCGGATCTGTAATAATGGCGGGGTCTGGCGTGTGGCCTGAGAGCGGAATCGCCTGCTCCGGGCTCGTGCCCCAGGTGACGGTTGGTTCGACATCTTCGCCGCGAATTTCGACAATGCGGTCCCACTGGGCGTCGTCATCGGAATACAGGGTTTCCCAATAGGACTTAGCGACATCCCACGCCCCTGCCTTCGGCGCGGCGGGCCTGCCCTTCATATAGGCGAATGTCGTGTCATCCGGCGCAATCAAACCGGCACGCGCGCCGCCCTCGATCGAGAGGTTGCAGAGCGTCATCCGCCCTTCCATGGAAAGCGCGCGAACCGCTTCGCCGCGATACTCCATGACGTGGCCCGTGCCGCCAGCCGTGCCTATAATCGAAATGAGGTGAAGGGCGAGATCCTTGGCGGTGACGCCTTCTCTCAGCTGGCCGCTAACTTCAATGGCCATATTGCGCGACTTCTGTGTGCGGAGCGTTTGCGTCGCCAGGACGTGCTCGACCTCGGATGTCCCGATGCCGTGGGCAAGCGCGCCGAAGGCGCCATGCGTCGAGGTGTGGCTGTCCCCGCAGACAATCGTCATGCCGGGCTGGGTACGTCCCTGCTCAGGACCGACCACGTGAACGATGCCGTTCCGGACATCGCCCATCGGGAAAAATTCGATGCCGTATTCGGCGACATTGCGCGACAGGGCAGACAACTGGTTGCGCGCGGCTTCATCGCGCACGCCTTCAAGACCTGCGGCCTGGTTTTCTGTCGGTGTGTTGTGATCTGCGACAGCGAGGGTGAGTTCGGGCCGGCGCACCTTGCGGCCGTTTGCTTTCAGGCCAGAGAAGGCCTGCGGCGTCGTCACCTCATGGATGAGGTGGAGGTCGATATAAATGAGCGCGTCGCCACTCGCGGCGTCGGTGTCCACGAGGTGGGCGTCCCAGATCTTGTCGTAAAGTGTCTTGCCCGGCATGTCAGAACGGCCTCCTGCTGCGCTGCAAAAGACCATGCAGCGCAGGCCCTGACAAGACCATCCGCGGCGTCCACCCCTTGAAACAACAGGCAAAAGAAAAGGGCCAGCTCATCGAGCTGGCCCTTTCCGGGTGTTTCTGGTTCAGGCTTGACCTAGCAAGGGCAACCTGGGCCGACGTTCAGGACCACCAGAGAAGCGCGCTGCGTCTCATAACGGGTCGGTGCGACGACGGTCTCAACCTGACCGCGGACGCGGCGGTACTCGATTGGCTGGACGATACGACGCTCGACCGGCTGGATCACGTTACGCTGGGTCACCGCTTCGAAGTAGGATTCGGTGTACTCTTCGCGATATTCCTCGGTGACCTGCGGGATGTAGTTCACCTGGGTCTGAGGGATCGGCTCAGCTTCGACGCGGCCTGGAAGGTACTCTTCCTGATAGATCGTGTCGCGAACGATGGTTTCGGTCTGCGGACGAAGCACGCGGCGCTCGATTGGCTGGATCGTCGTCACGACAACCGGCTGGACCACATTGCGGGTCACCTGATCGACATAGACGTCTTCAACTTCGAGGACGGTACGCTCAGTCACCTGCGGAATGATCTGCTCGGTGATCTGTGGTGCCTGCTCGGTTTCAACACGTACCGGAAGACGCTCTTCCTCGTAGCGGGTCGCAGCGGTGACGGTTTCGGTCGTACCGCGAAGGATACGGCGCTCAACCGGCTGGATCATCGTGCGGACGACTGGCTGGTAAACGTCGCGGCGGGTGACAGCATCGACATAGGTGTCGGTGTACTCATCGCGGGTGACTTCCGTCACGTCCTGAACAACGTTCTCGATGACCTGCGGGACTTCGTCCTGCTCGACACGAACCGGTGCGCGGACCGTTTCATAACGGGTGTCAGCGGTAACCGTTTCAGTGCGAGGACGCGTGATGCGGCGCTGGACCGGGACGATCGTGGTGCGTTCGATCGGCTGGGTGATCTCACGGCGGGTCACGACGTCGTAATAGGTCTCGGTTGCTTCCTCGACATATTCTTCGGTCACGTCCGTGGTGATGTTCTCCTGGACAGCAGGAACTTCATCCTGCTCGACGCGGACTGGAAGGTATTCTTCTTCGTAGACTGTGTCTTCGGTAACTTCTTCAACGCGTGGGCGAACAATGCGGCGCTCGATCGGCTGGATGAGCGTGCGCTCAACCGGCTGGACGATCTCGCGGCGGGTCACGGCGTCGAAATAGGTCGTGGTTTCCTCGAACTCGGTGTTCTCGGTCACGCGCTCTTCGACGTTCTCACAGCAGAGAACGCTGTCGATCGCCTGCTGCTCACCACCGAGGTAGCGAACATCAGCGCCGCCGGACGTGCCGCTTTGCTGGATGATCTCACGAACCTGAGCATCTGTGAGGACGCGTTCGTCGGTTGCGGAACCAGCTGAAGAGTAACGCTCTCCAACCGCTTCATTATCCCATGTGCCCGCTTCGCCATCGGCGTGGGCAGCGAGGGGGAGTGCAGCCAATGCAACGACACCCACCATCAGTTTCTTGCTAAGTTTCATTCCACCTTCCCCATTTCTGACCCCACCGGCCAACTAAAGGATATTCAAGTTGCCCGAATGCCCTCGGGACCGTTGTTGATACGCCACAAATTATGGCGTCGCTCATTTCGTATACGAAACGGTAATCTTGAAACCAACTAGATTCCCTTCGCACGCGAGCAAGTCCTTGAAAAACACTGTCCCAGAAGGGGAAATCGTGGCTTTCGCGGCCTGCTTGTCCACAGCTTTGCAAGCCATATGCCGTAGTGAAATGGGGGTATACGCGAAAAGTGTTGCAGCCAGAACACAAAAACCCCGCAACTTTCGTTGCGGGGTCAAAAAATTACCAAATTTTAGGAAATTCTACTGCTCGGAGGTGCTTTCGCCCTCTGACGCATCGTTTTCTGCGGCTGCAGCTTCTGCCTCTGCGGCCGCTGCTTCAGCTTCTGCGGCCTTGCGCTTGGCTTCTTCCGCCTCGACGCGGTCCTTGGCGGCCTGCTCACGGCGAGCAGCTTTCTGCTCAACGCGTTGACGCTTACGCTCGGTCTTGGACACGGTGACCTCAGCGGTCTCCACGCCGTGGCCGGTGGTGCGCTCTGCGATACGGGCCGACTTACCGCGCAGGTTGCGCAGGTAGTAGAGCTTCGCACGGCGCACGCGGCCCTTGCGCTTCACTTCAATGCTTTCGATCATCGGTGAGACGACCGGGAAAACGCGCTCGACACCTTCACCGAAGGAGATCTTGCGGACCGTGAAGTTCTCGTTCACGCCTTTGCCGGCGCGTGCGATGCAGACGCCTTCGAAACGCTGGACGCGTTCACGGTCGCCTTCGCGAATGCGCACATTCACGGAAAGGGTATCGCCAGGAGAGAAATCCGGGATTTCCTTGCCTGAAGTGACGCGTGCCACTTCTTCAGCTTCGAGCTGTTCAATCATGTTCATCGTCCGTCTCCGACGCTCGTATTCTATGCCCGTTGAGGTAAGCGGCCCATAAATCGGGACGGCGCCCTTCTGTCAACAGTTTACTGCGGTTGAGCCGCCATTGGTCGACCTTGCTGTGATCGCCCGACAAAAGCACGTCCGGCGTCGGCTGATCTTCCCATGTCCGCGGCAGTGTATATTGCGGATATTCAAGCAGTCCGGCCGAGAAACTCTCATCCTCGATCGAGGTTTCATTCCCGGCCACACCCGGCAACAGCCGGAGCGTTGCTTCTATGATGGCCTGCGCTGCGACTTCGCCGCCCGCGAGGACGAAATCGCCGAGGGAGACTTCCCTCATGCCGCGCTGGGTAATGACGCGCTCGTCCAGTCCTTCGAACCGTCCGCAGAAGCAGATGAGACCGGGCCCGGCCGCAAATTCATGGGCGAGCTTCTGTGAGAAAGGCTCTCCGCGCGGGCTGAGATAGATGAGCTCGCGGTCTTTGCGCTCGATGCTGTCAATTGCCGCAGCGGCCACGTCTGGCCGGATCACGAGGCCGGCGCCGCCGCCAGCGGGCTTGTCGTCGACCTGCCGGTGTTTGCCTAGGCCGAAGCTGCGAAGGTCCGTCGTCTCCAGCGACCAGAGGCCCTGCTCACGCGCGCGCCCGAGTATAGAGACATCGAGCATGCCCGGAAACGCGTCCGGAAAAAGGGTGATGATAGAGACGTCGAAGGCCATGACGGGGTTCTGGCGCAAAAGGCGCGCTCGGGAAAGGTATCCGCTCAGCGCGGGGGGCCTGCCCGAAATTAAGTGAGAGCTGGGCGTCCAGCCGCCATGCGCCCCGACTTGCGTTGGGGAGACGGCCGGTTGGACTTCCCTTAAGCCTTCATCATGCCGGCCGCCTTCAGCGTCTTGCCGGCGCGAAGGACCCGGGCAAGCATGTGCTCCGTCGAGCGGTCGCCGCCATTGGAGTCCGGGTGGAACTTGCGGATGTATTCGCTGTAGCGCACGCGGATCTCGGTGGCGCTTGCGCCAGCCTCAAGATCAAGCTCGGCGAGGGCCTGCGCGGTGACGCCGGCCGACTGCTGCTCCTTGCGGCGAGCCTGACGGGCCCCGGC
The DNA here is from genome assembly GCA_012960415.1 of Henriciella sp. GTDB lineage: Bacteria > Pseudomonadota > Alphaproteobacteria > Caulobacterales > Hyphomonadaceae > Henriciella. The sequence goes on from DUBH01000037.1 coordinate 77,727, forward strand.
ATTCTCTTCGAAGAATTCCTTGCCCCGCCAGCGGCGCGGATCGTGCGCGGCAGCGGCCTTGCCCTTTGCCATTGGTCCGGTGCCAAACTTCCAGGTCTTCTGGAAGCCGTGCCGGGCCATCTCGTTGAAGGCTTCGAGCTCCGCATCGGACATGCCGGCAAAGAAGTCATAGTTGCGGTTATATTCGCCCGCATGCTTCTGGCAGAACCAGTAGACGCCCTCGAGGCCTCTCGGCTTCGGCGCGGGGTGATCACCTGCCAGGTCACAGTCGTCGCGATGACACTCTCGTGTCTCGACGGCTTTCTGGCGCTCTTGTTCCTCCTTCGGAGGCTTCACCCTTATGTCGGTGAACTTGACGCGGTATGAAAATGCATCTGCCATGGGTCAGGCAACATAGGTCGAACGAGTTAACGAGGCCAGAATTGACAAACAGATCAGAGCGGATTCGCGCGCGATTGACGCAGCTTTTTGCACCTAGCGAGCTGCATGTCCGCGATGACAGTGCAAAACATGCAGGCCATGCGGGTGCAAGTCCGGAAGGGGAGACCCATTATCAGGTCGAGATTGTTTCCCCCGCCTTCGAGGGAAAGAGCCGGGTGGAGATGCAGCGGGCAGTGAATTCTGCGCTGAAAGAGGAGTTCGACAGCGGCCTGCATGCCCTGTCGATCAAGGCGCGGGCCGGCTGAAGCGGACGGGGCGCGGGGCCGCCCCACATCCGGTATCGAAATTGCAAATCGTCTTGGACCGGCACAGAAAGTGGTCTGAAGACGATGTTTCTCGCAATCGCGCCAAATCCTCACAAGAACGGAGCGCCGACGCGCATCGCCAAGCTTGCCAAGCGCGGCGGCCCGGTCTGGGCCATCGACGCAGAGGCGCTGCACCGCAATCCAGAGCTGCTCGCGCCATTTGGGCGGAATGCGCCAATCTGGATCAAGCTCGCCGATGCCCTGTCAGTCGTGTTCGTAATGCTGGCTGTTATGGGAAGCTTTCTCATTGGCTGGTGGATGTTCCTGCCGGGCATGGCGCTCAGCCTCGCGCTTGGCGCTGTCGCCCGTTGGCTGGCGGCCCATGTGGCGCGCACGGCGGCGAAGAAGTCTTATGAGGCGCTTTTGCGTCTGCATTCGATGCAGCTGATGTGGCTGATCTCTAACTAAAGCCGCTGCACAGCAAAGATCATCGCGATGAGAATTGCCAACATGAAGACAAGTGTCAGGCCGACGGCGATGACGCGGCGGGCCTGTCTGCGGTCTCTGACGCGACCTTCAGTCGACCGTCTCGACAGGACGAGGCGGTTGGAGACGAAACCAATCGCCGCAATGACCGCGAACAGGGCTGACATGTAATAGGCAATGAGCACTGTGAGACCTGCGGCAAGCAGGAGAACCACGGCGATCTGGGCCGATGCCGTGCGGAGCAGCGCCCGGATATGTGTATCGGCGCGGGCCGGGTCGAGCTTGTCATAGGAGGTGTTTGGAGACGCAATCGCCGCGATCCACGCGCCGCCCGCGCCGAGGCCATACATATAGATGACAATCACCCGTACGCGCTCATGATATTCAAATGGCAGGAGCGGCATGTTCCGATCAGTCCCCGTTGAACAGACCGTTCTGCTGACCGCTGTCCGGAGGCGACAGGCCGAGGCGCTCATAGGCGAGCGGGGCGGCGATGCGTCCGCGCGGCGTGCGGGCAATATAGCCTTTTTGCATCAGGAACGGTTCGATCATGTCCTCAACGGCGTCGCGGGCCTCTGACAGGGCTGCTGCCAGCGTATCTGCGCCGACCGGCCCACCCGCATAGGTGCGCACCAGCGCTTCCAGGTATCGCCTGTCCAGCGCGTCCAGCCCGTCCTGGTCGATTTCGAGACGCGAAAGTGCGCGCGACGCGGCCGCCTTGTCGATGGACGCGCCTTCTGCTTCGGCAAAATCGCGGACGCGGCGAAGGAGCCGGATTGCAATACGCGGCGTGCCCCGGGCGCGCGTTGCGATTTCCAGCGCGCCGTCTTCTGAAATGTTCGCCGACAGTTTGCGGGCCGCCGCCATGATGATGCGGGAGAGATGCTCCGGGCTATAGAAGTCGAGGCGCATCGGAATGCCGAACCGGTCCCGAAGCGGATTGGCGAGAAGGCCGGCCCGCGTGGTCGCGCCAACAAGCGTGAACGGCGCAAGATCAAGCCTGACAGACCGCGCTGATGGGCCTTCGCCGATCACGATGTCGAGGGCGTAATCCTCCATGGCCGGATAGAGGATCTCTTCCACGGCGGGCGGCAGGCGGTGGATCTCGTCGATGAAAAGAACATCATTGGCTTCGAGATTGGTCAGGATGGCGGCGAGATCACCGGCTTTGGCGATGACCGGGCCTGACGTGGATCTGAAACCCACACCCAGCTCTTTCGAGACGATCTGGGCGAGCGTTGTCTTGCCGAGCCCGGGCGGGCCGAAGAGCAAAACATGGTCGAGCGCTTCGCCGCGCGCCTTGGCGGCGTCGACATAGACTTTCAGGTTCGATTTGATCGCGTCCTGGCCGACATAGTCTTCGAAAGACTGCGGGCGTAGGGCCCGGTCCAGCGCCTCGTCAGACTGGCGCTCAGGATCGGTGAGGCTTCCATCCCGGCTCATGAGGGCGCAAGCTCTTTCAGGCCGGCGCGGATGAGAGCGGATGTATCTGCCTCAGGATTATTTCTGGATGCAGCCAGCACGGCCTTCGACGCATCTGACTGAGCGTAGCCGAGATTGACGAGCGCGGAGACGGCTTCGCTGCGGCTGCCTGCAGCGGCGGGCGCTGCCGCCTCAGTTTCTTTTGTGGATGTATGTGGGGCGAATGCGCCGAACCGGCCCATAGGCGGAGGCTTGCCAGACAGCTCCCCAATGATGCGTTCAGCCAGTTTCTTGCCAACGCCCTTGGCGCGCGAGATGGTCGCGGCATCGCCCATAGCAAGCGCATCCATCAGTTCTGCTGGCGCAACCGCGTCCATGATGGCCATGGCGGACTTGCCAGCGACGCCCGGCACATCCTGTAAGCGCACGAACCAGGCGCGGGCTTCATCGCTTTCGAAGGCAAACAGCGTGATCGAACTTTCTGTCACACGGGTCTCAATATGCAACTCAGCCTTGTCGCCTGGTGAGAGGCGAGAGAGCAGCCGCGCCCCCGCCAGCGCGACATAGCCGACGCCGCCAATATCAATCATAACGCTGTCGGTCCCGACCGTCGCGATCTCACCCCTGAGCCGTCCGATAATCATGCAGCCCCCCTTGCGCGCAGCTGGGCGGGCATCCGGGCATGGTGCGCGGTGCAGATGGCGCAGGCGAGCGCGTCGGCTGCATCTGATGGCAGCTTGCCAGCCTTTGGAAGCAGCCGCGCGACCATGAAGCCGACCTGCGTCTTGTCTGCGGCGCCGGTGCCGACCACCGCAAGCTTTATCGTGCGCGGAGAGAATTCGAAGACTTCAAGGCCCGCGCCGTGCAGCGCCGCCATGGCCACGCCGCGCGCCTGACCAAGCTTCAGGGCAGAGCGCGGGTTCGCATTGACCAGCGTTTCTTCAACGCCGCCAATCTGCGGGCGATACTCAGCGGCAAGCAGGTTGATGGACTCGAAGATGCCGCCAAGCCGGGCGGCGAGGCTCAACGCCGGATCGATGCGTATGACGCCGTGGGCGATATGGCTGAGCCGGGAGCCTGTCTGTTCGATCACGCCCCAGCCAGTATGGCGAAGGCCGGGATCGATACCGAGGATGCGAAGGGTTTCGGACATAGGAGGCGAAAAACCACCATTCGGGTTAACAGGCTCTTCCTGTTTTCCTGATTTGTTCCGCCCCGGCAAGGGAGAGTTTGCGTTCGCCTGTGATCAGGCGAAGATAAATTCGGGTGTTGTTGCGCCGGGCGCGAACACGCCTGCGGTCAGTCGTCCGCCATAGACCGCGCCCGTATCGAGGTTGAAACGGCAAGGCGGATCGCCCGCGAGTTCGGGAGAGGCATCGTCTGTCGGTGTGTGGCCGTGGATAACCGTCCAGCCTTCGAGCGGGCTTTCTGACCATTCTTCAGGATCAAAAAAGCGCCTTGAGCGCGTCCACATATGGGTCTGTGCCCCGCAATGCGGGAAAGTGGACGGGTCCACGCCGCCATGCACAAAGACGAGATGTCGATCTTCTTCCAGGTGAAGGGTCGGCAGGTTGCGGATCCATTCGATGTGGTCTTCGGGCGGGTTGTTCGTGCCGCGATTGATGTAGCTGTGCAGGGTGGCATCGCCGCCATTGCTGAGCCAGTGCAGGCGCGAGTCGCCATATCTTTCATCGGCGGCATCCAGCATCATCTGCTCATGATTACCGCGCAGGTTCACGACGATGATGTTCGTGCGCTCTTCCAATTCTCGAAGCAGATCGATCACGCCTGCGCTATCGGGGCCGCGATCGACATAATCGCCGAGGTGGACAAGCTTCAGCCACTTGTCCGCATAATGTTTCAGGTGATGGTCGACGATCTTCTGGTGCAGGGCTTCCAGCCGCGCCAGCTCGCCATGGACGTCGCCAATTGCGTAGATGACAGACTGATCAGCCAATGGATACCTCGCCGGTTCCAGTTGTTGCGCTACTGTTTTCAACGTCCCGCCTCCGGATAAGTTGAGGACATTCTACAGGCGGGGGGAATCCAGACTTGCGACAAGTCTGAGCCCCCACAGACTGTTCGTTGCAAAAATCCGGCCATTCGGAACGGTTAGTTCTTCAGCTTCTATCGGGCGCTCGACGCAGGGCGTATCGCGCTCGGCAAGCTTCGCCATGACCCGCCCGCGCATATAGCCGGAGCGCGCGCCTTCAGATGGCGGCGGCGTCACCCACGTCCCGTCTGGTTGGACCAGGAAGAGATTGGCCATCGCGAAACAGGCAGGCCGACCCTGCGAATTGAGAAGCAGCGCTTCGTCCGCGCCAGCCGCCTCAGCTTCGCGCCGCGCGGCGAGATTGTCGGCATAATTGGTCGATTTGATCTGGCTGACCGGAGAGGTCTCGTTGCGCCGGATCGACGAGGTGATGGCTGACAGCGGCGGATAGGGCCGCGACTGCGTCATGGGAAACAGGCTGATCACGGTGAGCGGCTCGGCGTCTGCCGCATCGGCGCCCCGGCCGCCTGCCCCTCGGCTGAGTGTAATACGAAGGGAAGCATCTCCGTTCGTTGCGCCAGCGGCTTCATTCAGCGCATCGAGAAGTGCTTCATCACCAGGGAAACCTGAAATCGACAGCGTCTCAGCGGACCGGTGAAGCAGAGCGATATGTTCGCGGGCACCTTCGATCTCTCCCTTCGTGACGCAAAGTGTCTCAAAACAACCGTCGCCCAGCAGGAAGCCGCGGTCGCGGACCGATACGACAGGCTTTGCCTGACGTTCTGTTCCCAGAAAGGCGATATCCATACGCTACTCCTGCTCGAGGGCAGCCCTGATGGCGCGGGCCTTGTCGAGCGTCTCAATATACTCTTCTGCGGGGACTGAGTCCGCAACGATTCCGCCGCCTGATCGAAAATGCCCCCGCCAGCCGCCGTCTTCCACTTCCTCGAAGGCGACCGTCCGTATCAGGATAGAGGAATCCATAGCGCCGTCCGGGCTGATCCATGCGAGCGACCCGCAATAGGGGCCGCGCGCCTCATCTTCGAGCTCTTCGATAATCTGCATTGCCCGGATTTTGGGCGCACCGGTGACCGACCCACCCGGGAATGCGGCCTTTATGACGTCGAAAGCATCGCGCCCTGGCGCCAGCGTGGCTTCGATCGTGGAGACGAGGTGGTGGACATTGGCATAGGTCTCGAGGGCCTGGAGCTTCGGGACGCGGACGCTGCCGGGCGTCGATATGCGCGAAAGATCGTTCCGCATCAGATCCACGATCATCAGGTTCTCGGCGAGGTCTTTCTCTGAGGAGAGAAGTTCGTCGGCGAGGGCGCGGTCCTCCGCCTCGGTTTGGCCTCGCGGGCGCGTGCCCTTGATGGGCTGTGTGATGGCTTTGAGGGCGCCGTCTGGCTGGACGGTGATCTGCAGGAAGCGTTCAGGGGAGTTGGAGGCGAGCGCTAGGCCGGGCAGTCGGAAATAGGCCGAGAACGGCGCGCGGCTGGATGTGGCAAGACGGTGCGTGAGGTCGAATGGGCGGGCGCTAGTGTTGAGTTCAAAATCGAAACGCTGGGATATGTTGGACTGGAAGCAGTCACCGGCATGGACATAGTCTACCGTGCGGGAGAGGCGGGTCTCATAGTCCGCGCGGGGTAGGCGCGCTGTGACTGCTGATGCCAAAGGGTGTTGGGGAGCGGTGTCGGGTTTTAGTTCGTCAAGTAGACCTAGAAGTCTTGGCTCGGCATCATCGTCCCAGTTCCAGAAAAAGTGCTCTGCTCGCTGCGTGTCGTGATCAAAAGCAATGAGTTCATTGTAAAGACCGAGGGCAATGTCAGGCCAAGCGCCGCGCTCCGCCCCAGCGCCAAGTTTTGGCAGCAATGCGCGACCATATTCATAGGAAAAGAGACCGGCCCAGCCACCGCAGAAGGGCGGCGATTCGTCCGGGCGCGCAAATACCAGCCCGGCCATGGCGGCCCTCGCCACATCAAGATCGCCGGGTCCGTCAGCGGCCTTTACATGCAGCGTGCGCATCGGATGCGCGCAGATATAGCTCCACCGGCCACTGCCGCCATTCAGCAGGAGCGCGAAGGGTGTGTCTTTCAGGGGCGCGAACGCCTCGACAGGGTCGCGCCAGCCAAGCTGCGTCCGGGTAAGGAGGCGTTCAGGCTGGCTGGAATTAGTCATTTTCTAGCAAATTCGCCCTAGCGGTGAGGTGCTGGGGCGTGAGACCGCCCCTTCTTCGAGGGGACCATATATGAAGAGAGCACTCGTTTGCATCGCTTTTGCTGCCGCAGGTGCGCCAGCTTTCGCACAAGGTATGACCGGCGTCTGGGATACGGGCACAAACGGCGCCGAAGTCGAGATCGCGCCCTGCGGCGCGGCCATGTGCGGCACGCTGCTGACCTCGAATGCCATCAAGGCGTCGGCAGATGCGAAAGACGTCGAGAACAATGACCGCGCCCTTCGGAACCGCCCGCTGAAAGGCGTGACCATGCTCACTGGATTTTCTGGCGGGCCGGAGCGCTGGAGCGGCGGCAAGCTCTACAATCCTGCAGACGGCAAGACCTATTCGGGCACAATAACGCTGACATCCGCCAATGAGCTGGAGCTTCAGGGCTGCGTCGTGCGCCCGCTCTGCCGGACGACGGTGTGGACGCGCATCCGCTAGCGTTTAAGCCGGCCGCGTGGTTCGACTTCGCTCACCATGCGGCTATTGCGGTTTGGGCAGGTAGCCCGCCTCCTGAAACCAGGCGAACCATTTCGCGAACATGGCTTCGGTGTCGATCACCTCGGTAAAGCCTGACTGGCGGAGTTTTATGGTCGAGACGATGGCGGGCGGAAGCTGGCCTTCGAGGCCGGATGCCATGGTGAAGTCGATATAGTGATGGGACTCGCCGAGGAGGGCTTTCAGGCCCGGTTCCGTGAGATCGTGTTTCTCGGCGAGCGCAGCCCACTCGGCAGACTGGCTCTCGAGCCAGG
>DUBH01000037.1:85296-103887 GCA_012960415.1 Henriciella sp.
CCGCCTGCATCGGGCGTTCCTCGCCGACCTCCATGCCAAGCGCGGCCGCAATGGCAGGCCAGACACCCCGCCAGGTAAAAACATCGCCATTCGTGACGTTGAAGATCTGGTTCTGAGCGTCCTCGCTCTCACCCGCCCACGCAATGGCGCGGGCGACGAGGTCGGCATCCGCCGCCTCGAGGACCGTGTGTGCGCCGCTGGGGAAGTGGAGCGGCTCGCCTCGTTCTTTCAGGAGTGCGCCATAGGCCCCGATGGCCGGGATGAGGTTCATGGCGGCGCCGGTTGCCTCACCAAAGATGATCTGGGGACGGAAGATGCTCCATGACCAGTCCGCGCCCGTGGCCACCTCGCGAAGATAGGCCTCCTGCTTCCAGTAGAAATTCTCATGCTCGACTTCGGAGCGGTCTTCTCGGGCCGGGGTCTCAATGGGGCGGATATGCGCGCCATAGGCCTTCGTGCCCTGTAGGATGGCGACGTGGCGGAGGGACTTCGCGCTCTCCAGCAGCGGCTGCATCAGATTGCGCAGCATCGCATCATTCGTGTCGATCTGGTCGGCTTCGCGCCAGCCGGCGATGAGGCCCGGTTTCTCGAACAGGGCGGCATAGACGATGTGGGTGATGTCGCTGTGCCCGCGCGCGAAGGCCGCGCAGGCGTCTGCGTCCATCAGGTCGAGGCTGATATGTGCCGCGCCATAGGTCTCGCGCGGTGTGCGGCGGCTGATGGCGACGGTGTCGACGCCCTCCTTGGCGAAGTGCTTCATCGCAGCGAGACCAACGACGCCGGTCGCGCCTGCGACGAGGACTTTCTTGTGCTCTGTCATGCTTCCTCCATTGGCCTCTCTCGTGTGGACCGTTGGAAGAAACATGACGGAAGGATGCGCACTGGGCCAGCCCTGCCGCGGCGGAGCGCTTTAGAAGCTCAGCTTCGCCGCAATGCCATACTGGCGGGGGTCAGACCGGAACGTGTTGTAGCCGATGAAACCATAGCCGGAGATGGCGACGTCCTCATCGGTCAGGTTGCGACCCCAGAGGCTGAGCTCAAGCCCGCGCGTGTCGAGATAGAGCGTCGCGCTGGCGTCCACTGTGGCGTATCCGTCCTGGCTACGCGCATCGAGGCCCTCGGCGTCGAGATAGTATTCGCTCTTGGCTTTTGCATTCGCCTGAATGGCAGCACGGCGATTGTCTGCGAGCTGCCATTCCTGACGGATCCCAAGGGTGGCCGAAAGCTCCGGCGCGAAGGGCAGGGGGTTGCCATCAAAGAGGGCCGCATTGCCAGCAGTGTTGCTGGTCTGCTCGATCTCGGTCTCAAGCCAGGTGATGCTGGCGTTGAGGTCGAGGCCCTCAAGCGGTGACCAGCTTGTGTCGGCCTCGACACCGTAAGAGACCGCTTCATCAAGGTTGGAGAGCGAGTTCGACGTGATCTGGCTGCCATCCGGCAGGTCGAAGGATACGAAGATGCGCGCCTGCGGGGCGTCATAGTCCTGATAGAAGGCGGCGGCGTTGAAGACAAAATTGCCGCGAGCGGTCTTGAAGCCGGCCTCATAGGAGGTCACGGTTTCGGCGCCGAACAGGCCTTCATCCTGCCAGCTGGTCGCATTGTTCTGGACCTCGCCATTGAAGCCGCCGCTCTTGTAGCCATTGGCGATGGAGGCATAGATCGATGTGTCGGGTGAGAGCGCATAGCGCAGCGCGGCATTGCCGGTGACCTTGTTCTCCTCGATCGCATTTTGCCCGACCGCCCCGCCAAGACCGTCGCGATTGTTCAAGCCGCGCGTACCGTCGGTGAAGATGTGCTGACCGTAGCCGCTGCCTTCGATGTCTTCATAAGTGTAGCGCGCGCCGAGCGTCAGGGTGAGGCGGTCCGAGAGATCAAAGTCGTTATAGCTGAAGAGGGCGGCGGTGGTCCGCTCCTGCCCGATATGGGTGAGGAGGGAAACTGCTGTCAGCGGCGAGACGGGGTCAGGGCCGACGCGGCCAGCCGTGCCGACATAAGGACAGGTCCCCGCGAGGGTGTGCGGGTCGAGCTCTCCGCACCAGATGAGATAATCCTGCGAAAAGTCCTCATAGGCGAGGTGGCCGCCGACAAGCACGCGGGCGCGGTCAAACTCGCGCGCGGCGCGCACTTCCTGGCTGAGCTGCAGGAAAGAGCGGTCATAGCTGAGATTGGCATTTAGGTTCGGATTGCCGAATGGCGCAGGCGTGCCGTCGAAATCAAAGCCATAGTCCTGTCCATAACCCTCAAGCGCTGAGAGGGAGTAAAGCGACCACGCCCCGACGGTCGTCTCGCCTTCGAGGGCGAGGCCGTAGAACTCATTATCGGTGTCCTTCAGGCCGTCGCCTTCAGAGGAGATTTCGTGATCGCCGACGCTGAGACTGTCATTTCGCGGCGTGGTGTTGATGCCATTGTCTTCTTCGTAGTGGCCGCGCAGCAGGAGCGATGAGTCACCCGGCGTTTCATAGAGAAGCTGGCCGCGAAGGCCGAACTCATCACGCTTGCCGCCGGCCGCATCCGGGCCGCGTGGGATAGCGGGACCGGTCTGGACATTGTCGAGGGCTGGGTCCTGCGAGAGGTAGCGTCCTGCGATCCGGTAAGAGAGCCGGTCGGTGAGGGCCGCGCCGCCTGCGCTCGAAAGGTCGATCCGGTTGAAATTGCCGTATGAGGCGCGGAGATAGCCGTCCTGATTCTGGCTCGGCCGGGTACTGATAAAGTTGATCGCGCCGGAAGACGCGTTGCGGCCGTAGAGCGTGCCCTGCGGACCTTTGAGGACCTCCACGCGGGCAAGATCATAGAGGAAGAGGCTTGTCTGGACGTTCGTCGAGAGGAAGACGCCGTCGGAATAGATGGCGGCGGCGGTCGGGGTCAGCGCCTGATGGTCCACCGCGCCAATGCCGCGGATCTGGAAGGCGACCTGTGAGCCATTGGCGACAGCGGCTTCGACACCGGTGAGGTATTGCGTGACGCCTTCGGCGCCGTCGAGCGTGGAGGCGTCTTCAGCAATCTCTCCCGCCAGTACAGTGACGCTTGCAGGAATGTCGAGCGTCGACTCTTCGCGGCGGGTCGCTGTAACGGCGACCGTCTCCAGCTTGCGGACAGTGTCTTCGTTGTCAGTGCCTGGCTGGGCGGCGGCCGGAACGGCGCAAAAAGCAAGGCTTGCGGACGCGAGGCAGGCGCGCCGGAATGTCGAGATACGCATTAAGGAAACCCTCTGGGAGAAACTGTACCGGAGAGGGGCGATCTTGCGCCGCCCGCTCAAGGCGAGGGGCTTAGCGCGGGCAGTTTTACGGTCAACTGAACGCGCCAATTAGCACTGCTAAGGGCTGCGGACTGCGCACGACATCGATGCCCGAAACGGGCATGAAATCACTTTGTCGATACTGAGAAATATTGGAGCGGGCGATGAGATTCGAACTCACGACCCCAACCTTGGCAAGGTTGTGCTCTACCCCTGAGCTACGCCCGCGTCCTATAGGGTAGCTGGCCGACTTGCGCCGATCAGCGAGAGACGGGCTTTAAGCGCAAATAGGATCAGGGTGCAAGGGGGATTTTCAGGCGGGAGGTGTAATCGGTGTTCTTGGGCCCCGGTAAAGCCGAGGCAAGCCGCGCTAGATTGACGTGAGCGATGCCGCGCTCGTCCTTCGGCTTCGCTCAGGATGAGGGCGTCGTGTTCGGGCCTAAACGTCCTTCGGTGGTTTCAGGCGGCGTTTGGTCTGGTGGGCGTCGGCCTTGTCGCCGGTGACTTTCTCGCCGCGCATATAATGGCGCTGCCAGCCCGCTTTCACCGTGTCCTGATCGCGCGCGTTCAGCTTTTCCAGGAAGCCGCTGCGGCTCTTGTTCCAGGCGAGATAGTCGTCCTGAAGCTGCTTGTTTGAGGACAGCAGCTTGCGTTCTGGCTGGATCTGTTCGGTCTTGCCGTGTTCGAAGGGCATTACGAAACAGAATGGCTCACCCTTCTTGAAAACGACTTCGCCCGGACGCGTCATTTGCCAATTCATGGTGAAGGGGAAAGGCAGCCAGTCGGTCTCTACAAGACCCGTCAGCGGCTGGATGCCGTCCTTGAAATAGTTTGGCGGGCCAGAGGTCCAGACGCCCCAGCCCGGCGGGGTGCGGAAAAGGTGTCCGGTGTGGAAGGTCACAATACCGCGCCGGAAATGGCTGTCGGCAAAAGACGGGATCGCGGCTGGATCGCCTGTGGTGAACAGTTTCAGCGAATAATCATGCTCGCCGCCATCCCAGATGATCTTGATGTCCATCGGGCAGAGGATTTCCCAGCCCGTAGAGTTGGCCATGGTGAGCGGCAGGCAGCGATAAGGGTGGCGGTCTGGAAACTTGTCCATCCAGTCGCGCTGGGACACGCCGGGCCTGATCTCGGGGGCGACATTATAGATCTTGTAGCATTCAAGCTCCATGTGGAGCCTCCTTGTCTTGTGGCCGGTCTTTTTGCGCGCGCCGCGTACTTGACGCCTGCGCCCTGATTGCCTGAAAGACCGCTATGCCCGCAAGCCCTGACGACCTCTTTGCCTATCTCGACCAGCTTGGCCTCGGCCATGAGACGCGCTGGCACGAGGCGACTTTCACCGTGGAAGAAGGACGCGAGCTGAAAGAGACGATGCCCGGCGGGCATACGAAGAATTTGTTCATGAAGGACAAGGACGGGGTCATCGTCCTCATCTCGGCCCATGCAGACAGCGAGCTTAAGCTGAACCAGCTGCACAAGCTAATCGGGACACGGCGCCTGTCCTTTGCGAGCGGCGAGCTGATGGAAGAGCTGCTTGGCGTGACGCCTGGCTCGGTCACCGGCTTTGCGCTGATGAACGACAAGGACAGGAAGGTGCGCTTCATCATCGATGCCGCCCTGATGGCGTTCGAAACGTTGAATTTCCATCCGCTGGTCAATACCGGCACCACGGCAATCTCGCGCGATGATTTCCGGCGCTTTGTCGAGGAGACGGGCCATGACCTCACCGTGGTCGACTTCGCGGCCCTGCTACCAGACGAGTAAGCCCTCATCCGGGATGTTGTTTTTTAGCGGCCGAAGTCCCAAGTTCCGCTTCAGAAAATTCCGAAAGGCGAAAGCGACATGGAAGACATGATGATCGGGCCAGGCGGCGGCGCTGGCGGCAATATCAAGGACTCCACTGACCAGAACTTCATGGCTGATGTGGTCGAGGCTTCTAAGGAGGCTCCGGTCCTCGTTGATTTCTGGGCCCCATGGTGCGGGCCGTGTAAGTCACTCACCCCGGTTCTGGAGAAAGTGGTCAATGAGCAGCAGGGCAAGGTCAAACTCGTCAAGGTGAACATTGACGAGAATCCGGGCGTTGCAGGCCAGCTTGGCGTGCGCTCCATTCCGGCTGTCTTTGCCTTCGACAAGGGCCGTCCGGTGGATGCCTTTCAGGGCGCGCTGCCAGAGAGCCAGCTGAAGCAATTCATCGAAAAGCTGCTGGGCGGCACAGATGAGGGCCAGCAGATCCAGGAAGCCATCGAGCATGCAGACGGTCTGCTGCAGGCCGGCGATGCGGGTCAGGCGGCGCAGATCTATGGCGCGATCATCGAACGTGACCCGAAGAACATTCCGGCGATTGTCGGTCTTGCGCGGTGCTACCTCGCCAATGACGACCCGGAGCGCGCGTCGCAGATTCTCGATATGGCAGGCCCTGACCGCCAGATGGACCCTGCGATCAAGAGCGTGCGCACCGCAATCGATCTGATGGCAGACGCCCCTAAGGATAGCGAGCTAGACGCGCTGATCGACAAGGTCACCGCTGACCGCGCAAATCACGCGCTTCGTCTTGAGCTTGCCGAGGCGCTTATGGCGCGCGGGCGCAACAAGGAAGCGGCCGATCACCTGCTCAAGATCCTGTCGGATGATCTGGAATGGGGAGAGGGCAAGGCGAAGGCCAAGCTGCTCGAACTGTTCGAAGCTGCAGGTCCGAAAGACCCCGCCACTATTGAAGGTCGCAGGCGTCTTTCCTCGCTGATGTTCGCCTGAGCCTCGACTTCGCCCGTCGGCGCGCCATGTCCTCAGTCTGGACGGGAAAGGCCTGACATATGACAAGGCATGGCTACAGGAAGGCAGAAGACCTGCCGGAAACGCTCGCCGTTTTTCCGCTGACGGGGGCGCTCTTGTTTCCGCGCTGGTCGCTGCCGCTCAACATCTTTGAACCGCGCTATCTCAACATGATTGACGATGCGATGTCGGGGTCGCGGCTGATCGGCATGATCCAGCCGGTGAGCGGCGACAAGGTTCATCCGAAACTCGCAGGGGTTGGCTGCGCCGGGCGCCTGGGCGATGGCCTGGCCTGGCCTGGCCTGGCCTTGGCTGGCCTGACGAGCTATTCCGAAACCGATGATGGCCGTTACCTGATCAGTCTGACGGGCATCTGCCGGTTCAAAGTTGGCCAGGAGCTTGATGTGAAGTCGCCTTATCGCCAGGTCGCTCCGGACTGGACACCCTACAAAGCCGATCTGGTTGAGCCTGACCTCGACAATCTGCCGGACCGGTCAAAGCTGGCGAGCGCGCTCAAGAAATATGTGGCGAGCCACTCCATGGAAGTGGACTGGGACGCGGTTGAAAGCGCGCCAATAGAGACGCTGGTCCACGCATTATCTGCCGGCTGCCCATTCGCGCCGATGGAGAAGCAGGCGCTGCTTGAGGCCGACACCGTCGCGGCGCGGTGCCGCGCCCTGATCGCCCTGCTTGACATGGATGCGCCCGGCGACGATTCCTCGACCCTGCAATGAGCCTTGAGACCGAGACGCCTGTGACCGAAGCAAAGACTGATCCGCGCCTTCTGGAGCAACTGATCTGCCCGGTTACGCGCACGCCGCTGACCTATGACCGCGAGCGTCAGGAGCTTGTCTCCAAACGTGCCGGACTTGCCTATCCGATCCGCGATGGCCTGCCGACCATGCTGGAGAGTGAAGCACGCGTGCTTGATGAGGCGACCGGCAAATGAGTGTGATGCCGTGGCCGCAGGAGCTGCGGTTCCGCAAAGGGGCCGCAGAACTTTGCATTTCGTTTGAAGACGGGCTGCAAGCCTCCATTCCCTATAAGCGCCTGCGTGAGGAAAGCCCCTCAGCTGAGGTGCGCGGCCATGGCGCGGGTCCACGCCCGCCGCAACCGCCTGTGCCGGATGATATCTCAGTGACCAAGGCCGACCCGGTTGGTCGCTATGCCGTCCGAATCCACTTCAGCGATGGCCATTCCAGTGGTCTTTATACCTGGCAATATCTGCGGGAGCTCGCAGCCGCCTAGCTTGTGGCCGGTTGCGGTTGCATGAGCGGCGGCAGATCGGGCGATGAGGCGCTCGCCAGTGCCGCCAGCCTGTGGCGCATTGGTGAAAGGGCGCTGGCCGCAAGCAGCCCGAGCGTTCGCACAGGCTTGGTCATCATCCTGTCATTGGAGAACAATCGATCGATGGCATCGAGCGCCAGCGACGCTGTATTCGCATCGAACCGCCGCGCCGTTTCATAGAGCGAGAGCGACTGGGCGGCCCCGATATCAAGGCCCGCGCGGTCGCTATTGACCAGAACTTCATGCAGGGCTGCTACATCGCGAAAACCCTGATTGAGCCCTTGCCCGGCCAGCGGATTGATCCGGCGAGCGGCATCCCCGACCAGCGCGACCCGGTCGGCGACCATGTGCTCTGCGATCTGCAGGATGAGCGGATAGGAGCCCATCGGCCCGTCAATCTTCATCTCGCCCGCAAATTCGGCAAAGCGGTGGTTCAGCTCCGCTTCGACCTCTTCCGGCGAGAACTTGGCGAGCGCTTCAGGCGCGCCGCGCTTCATATACCAGGCGAGGTTTGCCCGATCCCCCCGCAGGGGCAGGGTGGCGAACGGGCCTTCAGGGGTGAAGAGCTGGCGGGCGACGCCCTCATGCGGCTGGGACAGGGTCACATTCGCGGCGAAGACCGATTTGCCATAGTCGCGGCCTTCGACGGTGATGCCTGCCGCATTGCGCACCGGGGAATTCATGCCGTCGGCGCCGACGAGAAGACGGGCCGTAATGGCGCTGCCGTCTTCGAGATGCACAGTGATGTGGCCGGGTTCGGCTTTCGCATCGCTGAAGCGGGCGGGCGCAAGCTTCTTGATCCGCTCTTCAGCTTCGACAGCCTTATCAAGCGCGGCCTGCAAGACGACTGCTTCAATCATATGGCCGAGCGTTTCGCCCTCTTCGCGGTGGATGAGGTCTTCGTCCCCGAAGAGGACCGACGGCGCGCCAAACCAGTGCGTTCCGCCATCGACTGCTTCCAGTCCGTGCAGAGGTTGGGTTTGGCCTTCAATACGATCTGCAATGCCGATAGCTGTCAGAAGTCGCCAACTGCCCGTCACCACGGCAAAGTTGCGCGTATCGTGCCGCGCCTCGGTCGCGGGGTCGCGTGCGTCGATCAGTGTGATGTCGAAGCCTGCGCCCGCAAGGGCCAGGGCGAGAGACGCGCCAGCCGGTCCAGCGCCGACGATTGCGATTTCGGTATCGAGGTGAGCCATTGATGAAAGACTTAAGATCGAGGCTGCTTCCGGTCCAGAGGTGACGCAGAAGCGGGCTTTTGCGCCGCAGCGTGCACGATTTTTAGTCAAACCATAAAGCGCCCTTAAAGTGCGCGACCGCCGCGCTGGTACGAAATGAGGCATGTGCCTTTAGTCGCCCCGTCATACCAATCAATGGGAGAAGGGCATGAACAGTATGGTTAAAAGGGCAATTCGGGGGCTCGCGGCTATGCCGGCCGCTGCCGCCCTGGCGCTGGGCGCCTCTGCGCAGGAGGCGTCTGAAGTCAGCGCCTATGTCGATAACAGCTATCTCTTTCTTATCGGCGGCCTGATCGTCATGTTCATGGCTGCTGGCTTCTGTATGCTGGAAGCTGGTCTGGTACGGAAGAAAAACGCCGCCATGCAGTCGGTGAAGAACGTTGCGCTCTTCTCGGTCGCGGGCATCATGTTCTGGCTGCTTGGCTACAACATGGCTTATCCGGGCGACACAGTCGGTGGCTGGATCGGCATTCCGTCATTCATTTGGTCACCTGAAGAAGACCTCGCGACCGGCTACGCCGCCTCGTCGGACTGGTTCTTCCAGATGGTGTTCGTTGCAACGGCAGCTTCCATCGTTTCAGGTACGGTTGCTGAGCGCGTGAAACTCTGGCCGTTCCTTATGTTCACCGCTGTGCTGACCGCATTCATCTATCCGGTTGTCGCATCGTGGGAATGGGGCGGCGGCGCTCTGGACTCCCAGTTCGCGTTCTCTGACTTTGCAGGTTCTACCCTGGTGCACTCCACCGGTGGCTGGGCAGCGCTTGTCGGCGCGATCATCATCGGTCCGCGTGCTGGTAAATTCGTCAACGGCACGGTCCACCCGATGCCAGGCTCGAACATCCCGCTCGCCGCGCTGGGTACGTTCATCCTCTGGTTCGGTTGGTTCGGGTTCAACGGCGCGTCGCAGCTTGCTGCTGGCACGTTCGACGACATCAACTCGGTGGCCAACATCTTCGCCAACACCAATATGGCCGCTTGCGGGGGTGTTCTCGGCGCGATGGTCCTGACGGGGATCCTCTACAAGGGCAAGATCGACGCAACCATGGCCTTCAACGGCGCCATCGGCGGCCTCGTCTCCATCACCGCAGAGCCACTGGCACCGTCCATGGGGGCTTCCATCCTGATCGGTGCCATCGGCGGTATGCTTGTGGTTGTCACGGTGCCACTGCTCGACAAGCTCCGCATCGACGATGTGGTCGGCGCGATCCCGGCTCACCTTGTCTGCGGCATCTGGGGCACGATGATCGTTCCATTCTCCTATGCGAACGATATCGGCCTCAACGAAGCAGGTAATCCAAGCTATTACGGCCAGTTCGTCGGTGTAGCGGCTTGCGCAATCTTCGTCTCTGTCGCCTCCGCCGTCGTGTGGCTCGCGCTGAAGATGACGACCGGCGTGCGTCCAACCGAGGAAGAAGAAATCGCAGGTCTCGACAAGAGCGAAATCGGTCTCGAGGCCTATCCAGAATTCAGCTGAGGCTGAATACCTCGCTTCTTTCGAAGCGTTTCCTCCCAGACTTCCCCGGCCAGTTTGCTGGCCGGGGATTTTTTATTGTGGAAGGTGAGCAAGAGGTTGCCGTTGCCCCTTCACTTGTTTGCTGTGTGTTAAGGCCAAGCTGCGAGGTTGTAGCCAGACAGCCCTTCTGAACCGATGGAAGCAACCTGCCATGGCGACAACCAGCGCTGAAACGCATACGGGCCTCTCACGTGAAGTATCGGATCCCGCCTGGCGTATCCTGACGGGGACGGCTGCCTTCGCGATCGGCGTTTTCCTGTGCGGCAGCGTCGGCACGCATGAGCCGACAGATCCGAGCCTCAATGCGGCCACGGGCATCGAAGTTTCCAACCTGTTCGGCAATAGCGGCGCGATCGTCGCTGACCTTGCGCTCCAGACTTTCGGCTTTGCGGCATGGATGGCGGGCCTCTGCCTGATGATCGGCGGGGCCATGCGCGCCGTCCTGATCGGCGCGCCGCGCATCCGGCGCTGGCTCTTCGGCGTAGCTTTCGTTCCTGTGCTGGCTGCCATGCTTTCAGCCTTTCCGGTGCCAGCTTCCTGGCCTTTCTGGACGGGTATGGGCGGTATGGTGGGCGACGGGCTCTTCGGCCTCGTTGTCATGCCGTTCAAGGCGCTTCTTCTGCCTGCACCGGCATTCCTTGCTGGGCTCGCGCTCGGTATCGCCGCTTTCCTTCTGGGTTCTGCGGCGCTCGGCTTCCGGCGCGGCGATGCAGGTCTTCTCCAGTCTGCGGCAAGCACATCGGGCCGGCGCGCCCTGTCCCGGCTTGGCGGTGTGGCTGGCGGTGTCGGCCGCCTGTTTGGTGGGCTGTTCAGCTCATCTGGCCGCCGGGGACGGGCGGACGAGAATCATGAATACGAGAGCGCAGCGCGCAGCCTTGGCCCCGCCCCACAATTCGACGAGGATGACGCCTACGACGATTACGACGCTGTAGACGAGGAAGAAGAGCCTCTCCCGCGGGCTGTGACCCGGCCAAAAGTGTCGGCGCCGCAAGCACCGCAACCGGTCGCCCACCCGACCACCAAGAGCGGCAAGCGCAAACGCCCTCGCAGCCTGCCATCGCTCGACCTTCTCGGGTCTCCGCCGGCCCGCCGCAACTCCGTGGATGAGGACAGCCTGCTGGCCAAGGCGAACCGTCTTGCCGAAGTGCTGCGCGAGTTTGGCGTACGCGGCCGCATCAAGGAAGTGCGCCCCGGCCCCGTCGTCACCCTGTTCGAACTCGAGCCTGCTGCCGGCGTAAAGTCTGCCCGCGTCATCTCGCTCGCCGATGACATTGCTCGCTCGATGAGCGCCGTCTCCGCGCGCGTCGCGGTCATTCCGGGCAAGAATGCCATCGGTATCGAACTGCCGAATGAAGAGCGTGAAACGGTCTATCTGCGCTCGCTTCTGTCTGCAAAGGCGTATGCGGACAATCGCTCGCCGCTCCCCATGGCGCTTGGCGAGGATATTGGCGGCACGCCCACCGTGGTTGATCTCTCGAAGATGCCGCACCTTCTCATCGCGGGTACGACCGGTTCGGGTAAGTCGGTCGGCGTCAATGCGATGATCCTGTCGCTGATCTACCGCCTGACGCCAGAACAGTGCCGCTTCATCATGATCGACCCGAAGATGCTCGAGCTCTCGATCTATGAAGGTATTCCGCACCTGCTCGCCCCGGTCGTGACCGACCCGAAAAAGGCGGTGAACGCGCTGCAATGGGCCGTGCGTGAGATGGAAAGCCGCTATGAGCTCATGTCCAAGGCGGGCGTCCGTAACCTTGCAGGCTTCAACGAAAAGGCCGCGCGCTACCGCGAAAAGGGCGACCAGCTGACCCGTAAGGTGCAGACCGGCTATGATGAGCGCGGCAAGCCCGCCTATGAGACCGAAATCCTGTCGATCGAACACATTCCGAACATCGTCGTCGTCATCGACGAGATGGCCGACCTGATGATGGTCGCGGGCAAGGAGATCGAAGGGTGTATCCAGCGGCTCGCGCAAATGGCGCGCGCGGCCGGTATCCACCTCATCACCGCGACCCAGCGCCCGTCCGTCGACGTCATCACCGGTACCATCAAGGCGAACTTCCCGACCCGTATTTCCTACATGGTCACGACCAAGATCGACTCGCGCACCATTCTCGGTGAGCAGGGCGCCGAACAGCTGCTCGGTATGGGCGACCTTCTCTATCAGGCGGCGGGCGTGAAAACCAAGCGTCTGCACGGCCCGTTCGTCTCTGATGAAGAAGTCGAGGCGGTTGTCGGCTGGCTGAAAGAGCAGGGCGAGCCTGACTATAATGAGGCGATCCTGGAAGAGCCTGAAGAAGGCGGCACAGGCAGCGCGATCATGGATGCCATGCTGGGCGTTTCCTCTGGCGATGGCGATGATGATCTCTACGCGCAGGCCATGGCCGTCGTGATCCGCGACAAGCGGGCCTCGACCTCCTACATCCAGCGCCGCCTGAAGATCGGCTACAACAAGGCGGCGACCCTGATTGAGCGGCTTGAGGAAGAAGGGGTGATCTCTGCCCCTAATCATGCCGGCAAACGTGAGATCCTGGCGCGGGACACGCCGTCCGACTGACCGGTCAAAGCTGAACGAGTTACAACGAAACGGGGCGGAAATACCTTATTTAAGCCCTGTTTTACCGCCTGATCGAGGCCTATGTTTCGTGGCCAAGACAGGAGAACGACAATGACGTCTCTATTTCCAGCGCTCGCGGCCGTGCTCGCACTCGGGACAGGACCATTTGCGCTTACAACCGAATTCAGCGCTGTGAGCCAGCAGCCTCTGGCCTGGCGCGTCGCCAGCGATGCAGCGGTCAGCAATGTCGCTGTCGCGCCGGTCGCACAAGCGGCGCAGGGCGAGATAGTCCTTGCACAGGCCGACGCAGACGATACGCCGGTCACTGGCGTTGCACCAAAGCCTGAGGCGCCGCGGGCTGAAGCCGCCGCACCTGCGCGCACCGAAACCGGTGCTGTGTCCGCGACGGAGCGCCGTGCCATTCTCAAGGCAGCTGGCGACTCGCTTGCTGCAGCAAAGACTGCGCGTGGGCGTTTCGTCCAGCTCGCGCCTAATGGCTCGGTTACCGAGGGTGATTTTGCCCTTCAGCGTCCGGGCCGGATGCGGTTCGACTATGATGATCCGACACCGATCCTGATCGTTGCCAATGGCACGACCGTGGCTATGGAAGACAGCGACCTCGAGACGGTGGACCGTGTGCCGCTTTCCTCGACGCCGCTGGGCCTCGTGCTCGACGATGAGCTCGACTTCGAGACCGAAGCGCGCGTCACGGATGTTCAGAAGACGGCCAGCGAGATTGCCATCACGATGGAAGACCGCCGCGGAGAAGCGGAAGGCGTGCTGACGCTCTACTTCGATCCAGCAAGCTACCAGCTCACCAGCTGGCGGACGCTGGATGCGAACCAGCAGGTTACCCGCGTGGTGCTTGAGGACATCGAGACCAATGTGCGTCTCAGCCCGCGCCTCTTCCGGCTGGACGATCCGGCGGACGAAGAGGAAGACGAGCGCTAGTCGCCTCGCATGAGCCAAAAAAGAAACCCCGCGAGCCGGCTGGCTTGCGGGGTTTTCGTTTTGCTGGAGCTCGTAGAGCCTAGCTGGTGCTGTCCGGCAGCTTCATCGCGTCATCGCCCCAAAGGTCTTCCAGGCGCGCATCACGACCGCAGCCCTGACGGTAGAAGCGGTACTTGACCGGCGTCGTCTTGTAATAGTTCTGGTGATAGTCCTCGGCTTCCCAGAAGGTCGCCTCATCAAGAACGCGCGTAACGACGGGGCCCGGCAGGACGCCCGACTTTTCAATCTCTTCGATCTCGCCTTCCACAATGGTGCGCTCGTCTTCATCCTCGACAAAGACGGCGGACAGGTAGCTAGAGCCCTTGTCGCAGAACTGGCCGCGATCATCGGTCGGGTCGATCGTGCGGAAATAATAGTCGACCAGCTCTTCATAGCTGACCTTGGACGGCTCATAAGTCACCTGCACGGCCTCATAGTGGCCGGTACTGCCGCGCGTGACTTGTCGGTAGCTTGGATTATCGACCGTGCCGCCCGTATAGCCGGAGACCGTCGCGACAACGCCGTCGACCTTGTCGAAGTCAGCTTCCGTGCACCAGAAGCAGCCGCCGGCAAAGATCGCGGTCTCTGTGTTAGCCGCCTGAAGCGTAGGCGGGGTGTCAGCCTGCTCTGCCATGGCAGACCAGACGAATGCGCCGCCCGCGGCAACGAGGCCGGCAATCGCGGCAATGATCATTGAATTGGAAATCTTCATGAGTCTTGTTTCCCGTGGGGAAGTCCTGTCTTTCCATCGATATGGAATGGCGCACGGGAAATACGAGCAGGCGCAAGCAGCGCTCACGCATTGGTGACCGCGCCGTGTGCAGCTGGTTGAAGCGCTGGCGGGGCTAGCCTGCCAGCCGCTCCATCTCTGCTTCCGACAGTTCGGAATTGTCGTAGACGTTCTGGACGTCGTCGAGCTCATCGAGGACGTCGAGCAGCTTCATCAGCGTGTCGGCCTGGTCGCCCTCGACCGGAACATTGTTCTGCGGCTTCCAGATGAGCTTGGTCGATTTGGCTTCGACATCACCGAACTTGCCTTCGAGTGTGGAGGCGACCTCCATCAGGTCTTCGCGCTCGGTATAGATCCAGTGGCCTTCTTCGTCGCTCTCGACATCAGTGGCGCCCGCCTCGATGGCCGCTTCCATGACGGTCATCTCATCGCCAGCTTCTACCGGGTACTCGATCTCGCCAACCTGGTCGAAACCGAAGGAGACAGAGCCCGTCTCACCAAGATTGCCGCCATTCTTGGAAAAGGCTGCGCGAATCTCGCTTGCCGCACGGTTCTTGTTGTCGGTCGAGGCCTCGACGATGATGCCGACACCGCCAGGGCCGAAGCCTTCATAACGGATGTCGAAATACTCTTCGCCGCCGCCGCCCTGGCCCTTGTCCACGGCGCGCTTGATATTGTCCTTCGGCATGGACTGGCCGCGCGCATTGTTGATCGCAAGGCGCAGACGCGGATTCGCGTCCGGGTCCGGCCCGCCAAGCTTTGACGCGATGGTGATTTCCTTGGACAGGCGCGCAAACAGGGCCGCGCGCTTCTTGTCCTGCGCGCCCTTACGGTGCTGGATATTGGCCCATTTCGAATGTCCGGCCATGACGTCCTCGCAAAACTGTATGGTTCTGTTGATACCTCGCGCCGGGATAGATCAGGCGCGGGCGTTTTGAAAGCCAAGGATGCAGACCTCACAAACGACAATCAAGTATTAACGCCGTTCATATAGGTCTCTATCGAGTGGAGGTCCCATGAGACTTGATCAATTGACACGCAGGATTGTCGAACTGGATGGCGGCCACCGCACCTTCGACTTTGGTACCTTCCAGATTCATTCGGCCTTCCAGCCCATCTATGAGATCAGCCGGACCTCTGGTGCGCTCTATGGCGTAGAGGCATTGGCGCGCCCGATGCAGGGCGAGAAATCGATCGAACCGCTGACCTTCTTTTCAAAGCTTGAAGGATGGGACCGCTTCATTGCCGACTGGGCGTGCCTCTGCGTCCACCTCGCCAATGCGGCCGCCTGGCAGCTCGGCGAGACGCGCCTCTTCGTCAACCTGAACCCGCATTCCTGCAGCTATCGCGACCAGATGATCACTGGCGTTGAGCAGTATTGCGACCTGATCGCCGAATATGGGCTGCGGCGCGACAAGGTCGTCTTCGAAATCACCGAAGGGGCCGACTGTCCGCGCTCTGACCTTCTGGCTGTGGTGGAGAAGCTTCGCGCGCTCGGCTTCGGCATCGCCATTGATGATTTCGGA
The DNA here is from genome assembly GCA_012960415.1 of Henriciella sp. Classification (GTDB taxonomy): domain Bacteria; phylum Pseudomonadota; class Alphaproteobacteria; order Caulobacterales; family Hyphomonadaceae; genus Henriciella. Next base: position 101,139 of record DUBH01000037.1, read on the forward strand.
CGTGGCAAGTCAGACCTACTGCGCGTGATTGAGCTGCGACCGGACATTGTGAAAATCGATGCAGGGTGGTTCCGCAAGATGATGGAGAATGAGGCGAGCCAGCAATTTGCTCATTCCATCATCCAGAAACTGCATGGCCTCGGCGTCCACCTCCTGTTCGAAAGCGTCGAGACCCCGCGTGAGCTGCATTGGGCACGCGATTGCGCCGGTTCGCTCATTCAGGGATGGCTGTTCGGCAAGGCGACCAATATGGGCGAAGCCGCCAGCAAGAAGCGCGTCGACATGCCTGCCGACAAGCATGACAGGCTGCGCCGCCGGGCGTAATTTCTAGGCCGCTGGAATGTGCTCTGCCAGCCGTCCGCCGATGCGGATCGGCTCTATGCGCTTTGCTAGGCCGGTGCGGTCGTCTGTCTCGACATAGACGCCGCAAAGCGTGCCTTCGCCCAAGGCGGGCGCGTAACGCTCGCCCGGTAGCTGGGTCGCAAAGCGCTGGACGGAGTTTTCCTTCCGCATGCCGATGACGCTGTCATAGTCGCCGCACATGCCGGCATCGGTCTGATAGGCGGTGCCTGCTTCAAGGATCATCAGGTCGGCCGTCGGCACATGCGTGTGGCTGCCGACGACAAGGCTGGCGCGGCCATCGCAGTGATGGCCCATCGCCATCTTCTCGCTGGTCGCTTCGCAATGCATGTCGACGATCATGGCATCCACGGCGAGGCCGAGCGGCATGTCGTCCAGGATGCGATCTGCATGCTGGAAGGCGTTTTCCAGCTGCTGCTTCATGAAGACATTGCCCTGCAGCTGGGCAACGCCGACACGGCGGCCATCATCCAGCACAAAGACATGCGCGCCCTTTCCGGGGGCACCAGCAGCAACAGGATAGTTTGCAGGTCGTAGAAGGCGTGGTTCGCGGGCGATGAAGGTCAGCGCTTCGCGCTGATCCCAGGCATGATCGCCCAGCGTCAGACAGTCTGCGCCTGCATTGAAGAAATCATTGGCGATGGATTCGGTCAGGCCGAAGCCGCCAGCCGCGTTCTCTCCATTCACCACGACGAAGTCGAGTTGCAGGTCCCGGCGCAGGCCCGGCAGATAGTCCATGACCGCCGCGCGGCCCGGCTTGCCGACCACATCTCCGAAATATGCGAGTTTCATGGGCGCTAGCTATGCGCCCTTGCCCCCCAAAAGAAAAGGCGCGCCCTCAGTTGCCTGGGGCGCGCCTTCACAATTCAGATCAGCTCGATGGCTTATTCGTTGGAAGCCGAAAGACCGAGATAGCTCTTGGTCAGCATGCTTGGATCTTCCATCGCAGCAACGCTCTCCATGGAGATCGGCTCTTCAGGATCGAGCATAATGGTCAGCGTTTTCGGCTCCTGGATGAAGGAAGAAAGCGCCGTGCCAAGCTCGGTGGCAATCGCCGGGTCCACGCCGGCCTGCTGGGCCATGAGCGGAGCCATACCCATCATCTGGGCGACCTGAGCACGCATCTGTGCCGGGTCCTGACCTTGTTGGGTCGCGACAACGTTGAAGACGCGGTCGACAAGGCCGTCATCGGTGATACGCAGTTCGAAATTGCCGATTTCAAGCGCGCCAAGCGCCTGCTGCATGACCATCGGATCAGGCTCACCGCCTTCGGCAAGGTTTTCCATGTCCATTGAGGCAACCAGCTGCTCGTTGAAGGCAGAGTAGCCGATGAACTCACCGCCATAGGAAAAGCGGGCGCCATCGACGAGCTCGAAATAATTGTCAGCAGCGTCGGAGGTGAGGACGTCAGATTCCGGATCATAGTCGCTTCTGCCGGCACCGCGGATTTCAATGCCGTCATAGCCGAGCATGCTGAGACCCTGCGCGAGGCCTGCGCCGACTTCGCCGCCATCAGCGTCTGCATTGAGCGTCATGGTGAATGGCTCGGTCACATAGCTGGTCGGCTGGCCGTCATTGTTGCGCTCGACATAGGCGTCGAGCGAGGCCAGGGCGAAGCTCATGCCTTCACCTTCGAAGGTCATGTTGTCGAGCGTGATGCGGTCATAGCCCGGGTCCATCGGGTTCTGCATCATGCTGCTCATCACGGCGGCGGCCATCGCATCCTCATCGCCCGCATTCTGCTGGATGGCAGACAGGAAGTTGAGGTTGCTGCCAGCGATCGATAGCGAGTCGATGCCGCCTTTGAAGTTCATCTCGTCTTCGCCGATGATGTCGAAGGTGACACCGGTAAGCTCGGCCAATGCTGCGCGCTGGTCTTCAACACCGCGAAGCTGAACCGAAGAGACGCCATAGGTGCCTTCGCCGTCCGTGCCGGAGAACTCGCCCGACAGGTCAGTGACGGACCAGGCGTCGAAGGAAATGTCCTCGACTGCCGGGAATTCGGCTGGCTCACCCGTGCCGAGCGCGGATGCGACCCAGGCCGAAAGGGCTGGCGACGGGTTGATCAGCTCGATCTCACCAATGCCCATGGTCGTCGTGTCGGCATCTTCCGGCGCAGTGAAGCTAAGGCCGGTGAAGCTCATGCGAGAGAAAGAGGCCTGGCCGTCGACCATGTCGAGGCCTTCGAAGACCAGCGAGTCAGCCGTGAGACCGTCCATGCCGTTCAGGCCAATTCCGGAGAAGGTCGCCGTCGCGCCGTCAACTTCCTTGGAGGCATAGGTGATCATGCCGTCGCCGGAATTGGTCAGCATCATCGCGGAGATGACGTCCGGAGCTTCGGCGGCATCGCCTTCGCGCAGCGTGATTTCGCTGATGTCTTCTGGCGTTT
>DUBH01000037.1:103897-117668 GCA_012960415.1 Henriciella sp.
GACGCCTGTCTGGTCGCATGCGGTCAGAATCGAGATCGCCGCAACGCCGCAGAGCAGATATTTCATGATGGTTCCCCTAGTGTCATAAGATAGGTGTAGGCTCATCGCACCTTCAGTCTGAGACTTATCATGTTTTTCGATAAAGGCCAGCCTTTGACCCTGTCCGCTTCAGACGGTCAGAGCATTACTGTCCGCATGGAAATCAACCCGCGCGCAAAGCGGCTGATCCTGCGTCTCGACGAGGCGAAACGTGAAGCGGTCGCGGTGGCCCCATCGAAGCGTCATCTGAAGGCGGCAGCACAGTTTGCGAGTGATCGCCGTGACTGGATTGCAGCGCGTCTGGCGCAGCTGCCGCAACAGACGGGGCTGGTCGAAGGCGCTGTGTTCAATCTACGCGGCGCGCCCTGTCAGATCAGTCTTGAAGGGGCGGGGCTACGCGCGTCGCTGCTGGCCGGCACACCCCAGCAGCTCTGCCTGCCAGGTGACCCCGAAACCGTCAGTCGCCGCGCGGCGCGATACCTCAAAAAGGCCGCTCGGGAGGATCTGAGCGAGGCTGTTGAGCGCCATTGCGCGACGCTTGGCGTCGATGCCCGGAAAGTCAGCGTAAAGGATACACGCTCGCGCTGGGGGTCGTGCACGTCTGATGGCGGGCTGGCTTTCTCGTGGCGCCTCATCATGGCGCCGCACAGCGTGCTCGACTATGTCGCCGCGCATGAATGTGCGCACCTGCTTGAGATGAACCATAGCCCGCGCTTCTGGGCGCATGTGGCGCGGTGCTGTCCCGGCTGGAAGAAGGAACGCGACTGGCTACGCCGCCATGGGCGCGCCCTTCATGCGGTGACAGTCTAGGCCTTTTGCGGCTCACCCAGCTTCGGATCCGATGACGATGGCTCTTCTGCCGGGGTTGCCGGTTGCGGCTGCTGGTCTGGCGCGAAGCTGATGATGGTCGCACCGTCGCCGCCGCGCGCTTCCCGGCTTGGGCCGAGCAGGACGAGCGTGCCATCCGGGCGGATTTCGGCGACAAGATCACCCTTCGGCCGGTCCGCGAGATACTGTTCCAGCGTGTACTTTTCCGTCAGGCGCGTGCGTGAGAAATTCCAGCCGCGATACTGGTCACGGATCAGGCCGTCATAGGTGCGGCCGCGCTTGATAAGCGTACGCCCGCGCGCCGAGGAGCCCACCGACTTGTCATCGGTCTCATCACCTTCTGACAGCGATAGCTGATAGACGCGGTGACGGCCGACTTCCGGCGCAAACTGGCTACAGACGAGCGCGTTATGGCTGTCATTGGTCGACAGGGCCACCACCGTGTCGAAGCGAGAGTGATCGAGGCGGATTTCCGCGTCCTCAGACAGGACCTCACCGAGGAATGTGTCGAGGCCAGCTTCGCGCGCCGGGCGAAGGCGGCGATAATTGCTATCGGCAACGATGACGTCGATCTTTACCGACTTCAGCGCCTTGGCGAACTCCACACTCCAGGAGTTTGCACCGACCAGCAGGACGCCCGGCTTTTCAGAACGGGCAAGGCCAAGCTTGCGGGCGAGGGGCCCGATCGTGAAGCCGTGGAGGACAACCGTTGTGAACACCATGGCAAAGGCGAGCGGGACGATCTGGTCTGCGCCAGAGAAATAGAACCGGCCTTCACGCGACAGGTCGACCAGCAGCGAACCAAAGAGGCCAGAGACCGCCACAGCCACGATACCGCGCGGTGCAATCCAGCCCAGAAGCAAGGCTTCCTTGCGGTTCAGCGTGCCCGCCGTTGCGATCCACACAGACAGCGGACGCACCACGAACAGCATCGCCAGCAGGAAGAGGAGCGTGTTGAGGTTGAGCGCGGAGGAAATGATTGCCGGCGTCAGGTCTGCCGTCAGGATGACGAACACACCAGAGACAAGCAGGACGGCGATGTCTTCCTTGAACTTCCTGAGTTCAGAAAGGTCAGCCAGCTTCGAATTGGCGAGCGTCATGCCGTAGGCGGTGACCGCAACGAGACCGATTTCCTTTTCGACCTGCTCAGCCAGTGCATAGCAGAGAATGATCGAGGCAAAGATAAGCGGCGCCTTGAGGTATTCCGGCGTCCAGCCTGCGCGGAACGCACGCGAGATACCGAGACCGAAGATGATGCCAAGCGCGACACCGATCCCGGCGGCGGCGAGGATCCAGACGCCTGCGCCAACGATGGAATCGCCCTGGCTGGCAACGCGGATAACTTCATAGGCGGCAACGGCGAATAGCGCGCCAATCGGGTCGTTGACGATGCCTTCCCATTTCAGGAACTGGGCGGGCCTGCCAGACAGCTTTGACTGGCGCAACAGCGGCATGATCACGGTCGGGCCGGTGACGACCATGACGCCCGCAAAGACGATCGCACTAGCCCAGTCGAGACCGGCGGCATAGCGCGCCGCGAGCGAGCCGAGCAGCCAGGCGAGCGGGCCACCAAAGAACACCACGCGGCGCACGGCGGCGCCTGCATCGCGCAGGTTCTCGAATTTCAGGATGAGGCCGCCTTCAAACAGGATGACGGCCACACAGAGTGACACGATTGGCCGTAGCAGGTCACCAAAGGTCGAAGACGGGTCCAGCAGCGGGTCACCGAAGATGAGTGACCAGACGGGGCCTGCGGCAAGCCCGGCCAGTGCCATCAGAACGATGGCGGGGGCCTGAAGGCGCCAGGCGAGCCACTGGGCGCCCAGACCGAGCGCGCCAATGAGGGCGCATGCGAAGATCAGGCTATCAGAGCCTGTCGCCGCGAGGATGAGGTTCATATCCGGCATAGGGTTTTAACTTGGGGTCCGTGCGTTTCAGACGTCAGCGACGGTATCTTCGCGTGAGAAATCGAAGCCGATTTCGCGCGTGCCGTATTCGCCGGCCTCATAATGATCAATCTTTTCCTGAAACCAGTTTTTCAGATGATTGAAGAGATAACCAAAGAGCCGCGTCGAGTCCTCTTCTGTAAGCGGGAGCGCCAAGGTAAATGACTCTCCGCCCTGAATGTCCAGTACAAACCGGTCGCCGATCTTCTGGCACTGGGTCGTGATGCGAATCCAGTCAGTGCCGCCAGTGACGCGAACAGCCAGGCCGAAGGCGATCGGCCCGAGTGGTCTGAACCCGCGCGGCGGCACCGAAAAGGCCTGATCGCCATAAGGCTTTGGTTCAAAATTGCCGACAGGGGGCACAAGCTGGACGCAGACGCCGTCCGAGGCGTCGAGATAGTCGCAGAAGCCCGAACGGACTTCCTCAGCGAGCTGGCGCACGCGTGCATAATTTTCGGCCGCAAGATCCTGATAGGTCTTTGCGATGGCCTTCAATTCGTCGAAACGCGACACGTGAGGCCCTCCCAGTGCTTTCTCATCAGGCGAGAAATTAGGGGTGACCGTGCACTATTGCGAGTCAGTGCATGAATTTAGTCGTTGATGGTTTTACGCCGCGCGGTTGTTTCGGCGCTGCGCCGGGAAGGCTTCGACGTTAGAGGCGGGGGCGTCCACTTCTTCCACGGAGGGCCGCAAATGCACGGGCAGACCGGCGCGGGCAAGCTCAATCGCGGTCGCCGGTGCGACGCCGTCATGCCAGGCTGTGATGACCGTGCGGATCGTTTCCAGAAATTGCATTTCCTCGTCCACGACCTGGCCGAAGCGGGCGGCGATCGGGCCGACCAGACCGTAGGCGAGGAAGACGCCGAGAAATGTGCCGAGAAGGGCCGTCGCGATCATCGGGCCGAGAACGTCCGGGGACTGATCGATCAGGCTCATTGTCTTGATGATGCCGAGGACGGCCGCCACGATGCCAAGCGCGGGCAGCGCATCTGCAAGCGAGTTCAGCGCGGCAACGGCGCGGTGACGGGTCTGCGCGGCAGAGGCGACCGCGTCTTCAAGATGGGCCGCGACAGGCGATTTGCCGCCCGGATTAAGGGCGTGGATGCGCAGGCTGTCCGTGATCATCGATGTCGCCGTGCGGTCAGCGAGCAGGCGCGGGCGGCTCGCGAACAGAGCAGAGCTTTCAGGCGTCTCGATGTCTGCTTCGATAGCGATCATGCCGCCCCGGCGGGCCCGGCGCATCAGGTCGCCAAGGCCGCTAAGCAGGTCTGCATAATCAGATTTCTTCCACTTCGCGCCGCGCATGGACTTCACCATGCCAGCCAATGCTGCGCCTGCGACCCTTGGCGAATTGCCAATCACAAGCGTGCCAAGACCAGCGCCGCCGATCAGGGCCAGCTCGAACGGCAATGCGCTGAACAGGGCAGGGCTTCCCGTAAAGAGAAGCGCACCTGTGATCAGCGCAGTGACCAGGACAAGGCCGACAAGTTGAAACATTCACGGGTCTCCGCGGGCGGGTTCAGACCCATGCCTATCGCAACAGGCTTTAAATAAGGTTTCCGGAACGGAGTGAGGGTCCCATGACGCGACGGGGCGCTTGAAATTTCCTGCGGCGAGGCCGAAGAGAAGTGATGACCGACGCGCCTCAACCCCAGCTTGGACGTGACCGGCCGGACCGCCGCGGCGCATTCCGGCTGCTCTTCTTTGCACTTCTGGCCGTCGGTGCGGGCAATACGATGCTGGTAAGCGCGATCCTGCCGCCGCTCTCGCGCGACCTTGGCCTGCCTGACTGGATGGCGGGCGCGATCTTCTCGCTGTCAGCCGCGCTCTGGGCGATCACTTCGTCTTTCTGGGGCCGCAAGAGCAATGACTGGGGCAGGCGCCCTGTCGCCGCACTCGGCATGCTCGGCTTTTCGGTCTCGATGCTGCTCTTTGGCACCAGTGCGGCGCTCGCCATGGCGGGCTATCTGCAGAGCTCGCTCGTCATCTTCATCTGCCTGCTCGCTTCGCGGACGCTGTTCGGCCTGTTCGGTTCAGGCACGAACCCGGCGGCCCAAGCCTATATCGCGGACCGTACCAGCCGCGACAAACGCACAGAGGAAATCGCTTCGCTGACCTCGGGTTTCAGCTTTGGCGCGGTCGCAGGCCCTGCCTTCGCGGCGGCTGCGGGCGCCGTGTTTGGCCTGCTGACCCCTGTCTTCATGATCAGCGCGGCGGCGGCCGTCCTGTCATTCCTCATCTATACGCGCCTACCGGAGAAGACCGCGCCGCGAAAGGAAGCGGGCCTCAAATCGACCGGCAAGAAAGAAGGCGACGGGCTCTGGCGCGATCCGCGCGTCATGCCCTATCTCATTTTCGCCGTTGGCCTGTCAGTGGTCACCGGCGTGCTGACCCAGACCTTCGCCTTCGCCATCATGGACAAGATCGGCGTCGACGGGGCCGAAGCCATGCAGTTCACCGGCCCGGCTTATACGGTCGGCGCAGCGGGTACGCTGATCTCGCAGCTCGTCATCATTCCGCGCCTCAAGATGACCAACCGCACGCTCATGGTGACCGGCGCGCTGACGCTGTCAGTCGGCGCGTTCCTCATCGTGCCGACCAATGAGTTTGCTGTGCTGGTGCTGGCGCAATTCTTTGTCGGGATCGGCCAGGGCCTCGCGCGCCCCGGTTTTTCCAGCGGCGCGTCGCTCTCTGTTGGCTCCAGCCTTCAGGGCAATGTCGCGGGCCTCGTTATCTCGGCCAACGGGACCGGCTTTATCGTCAGCCCGTTCTTTGGCCCATGGATGTATGAAAACGTCCATCAGAGCGCGCCTTTCATCGGCGCGGGCGTGGTGCTTCTGTTGATGGCCCTATTTGCCCGCCGCGTCTTTCCGGCCAATCAGGTCTATCAGGACGATGACGATCAGCCGGAAATCTACGACTAGAGCGCTTCCGACTTCAACGGAAACGCGGAGGCGAGCAAGGCGAGCCCGGCGCGAATGCGCCGCCCCCGCCGAGCTGCCCGCATCAGCGGGCTAGCGTGAGCGCAAACCGACGACCGATCCCGCTGAAAGCGGAATTGGTTTAGGTCCTAGCTGCGCAGCCGCGCCAGCACCTCATTCAGCGCCGGACGGGATGGGTAGCCATCCGCGACGAGACCGTTGGCTTGCTGGAACTGGCGCAGCGCGCCGCGCGTGCCGGACCCGACAATGCCGTCAACGCCGCCTGCATTATAGCCAAGCTGGTTGAGCGCGGTCTGAAGCTGCTTCACCTCATCAAAGGTCAGGCGCTGGATATCCGTCGGCCATGACGCGACCGGGCCATACTGGCCAGCAAGGCCGTCTGCGAGCAGGCCGACCGCGAAGGCATAGCTGTTGGACCGGTTATAGGTCTTGAAGACGTCGAAGTTGCGGAACAACAGGTATTTCGGCCCTGTCGCGCCTGCCGGCAGCCAAAGTTCTGCGTAATCGCTGTCATCAACGCCAAAGCCGCCGCCGCGGATCGGGGACAGGCCCGCAGACTTCCATGATGACAGGCGCCGGTCATTGCCGTCAGCCATCGACCAGTCAAAGCCTTGCGGCGCGAGTACTTCGATGCCCCATGGCTGGTCAAAGCGGTAGCCCGATGCGGAGAGATAGTGGGCGGCGGAGGCCAGCGCGTCGGGTGAAGAGGACCAGACATTGGCGAGGCCGTCGCCATCATAGTCCTGCGCATACGCAAGATAGGTCGACGGCATGAACTGGGTGTGCCCCATGGCGCCAGCCCAGCCGGAACCAAGCTGGTCGAGCCGCGCAGAGCCCTTTTCGACAATCTCGACGAGGGCCAGGATTTCGCCCTCGGCAAAGCTGCGGCGACGGCCCTCAACGGCCATGTTGGCGAGCGTGTTGGCGGCGCTGTAATTGCCCATATAGCCGCCGAAATTCGTTTCCATGGCCCAGATCGCGCTGACCACTTCGCGGTTCACGCCATAGGTTGCTTCGATACGGTCGAAGACAGGCGCAAGCTCAGCAAGCTTCTGCTGGCCGGTCTCGAAACGGTTGTCGGTGACGGCCGTGCGTAGATATTCCCAGATCGCTTTGGCAAACTCTGCCTGATTGGCGACTTCAGACTGGTTGTTGGGCCCAAGATAGATGTCGAGTGGCTCGATATCCTTCAGAAGGGCATAGAGAAGCGCCGGGTTCGCACCGCGTGCTGTCGCGCGCGAGACAAAGTCCTGGCGCCAGGCATCCATTTCGGCATTGCCGGTCGGCTCAAACGGGCCAACGGGGCCAGAGAAGGGCGGCGCGCCCGGCGTGCCGCGCGGGTCACCCGGAGAGGCGCTCAAGGTGCCCGTCACAGGTGCGGTCTCTGTCGTCACGACGCCAGGTGTGACTGTCGGAGTCGTCATCTCAGCCTGCGGCTTCTGCGAGGGCGGCGTCGGCGCGTTTGATTGCGGCGCTGGCTCAGGCGTTGCAGCGCAGGCACCCAGGATGGCGGCGAAACTTGCAGCGGTGGTCCAGCGGAGAAGGACCAGATTCTTGCGCGTCATAAATGATGTCTTCCTTTTACCGTCGCGGTGCGTGAGCGGCGTTGACTCTACATAACCCATTCTGTATCTGCCGCCCCTTACGAGTTTTCAAAGATCGCCGGGCCATTCCCATGAAAGTTAAGTCTTCACTGAAATCCTTGAGAAACCGCCACCGCGATTGCAAGGTCGTTCGCCGCAAGGGCCGGACGTACGTCATCAACAAAACAGACCCACGCTTTAAAGCAAAGCAGGGCTAAGCAGAAGATGACGGCATCAGCACGCGGCGGAAATATTTCTGCCAGTGCTGACAGCATTGTGCTGTTCGATCTCGGCAATGTCGTGATCGACTGGCTACCCTTGCGTCTCTACCGCAAGATATTCGCGACCGAGGCAGAGGCCGAAGCCTTCTGCCGTGATGTCTGCAATATGGACTGGCATGTCGAACACGACCGGGGCCGGACCTTTGCAGAAGGCGCGCGCCTGCTGAAGCAGGATCACCCCCACTTTTCAGATGAAATCGACGCCTGGCATGGGCGCTGGTTCGAGATGTTCGATGGCTACGTCACCGGCGTGCCTGCCCTTATCGCCCGCCTTGAAGAAGCGCAGGTACCGCTCTTCGCGCTCTCCAACATGTCCGCGGAGATCTGGCCCGAAACGGTTGAGCGGTTTCCAATGCTGAAGCTCTTCCGCGATGTTGTCGTTTCCGGCGAAGAAGAGCTCATCAAGCCTGACCCGGCGATCTATGAGCTGACCCATGAGCGCCTTGGCCATCCGCCAAAGGATAGCGTCTTCTTCATCGATGACAGCCTGAAAAACATTGAGGCGGCCCGCGCTTTCGGTTTTCGCGGGCACCACTTTACCGATGCGAAATCGCTCGAAGTGGCCCTTATGGAAGAAGGCCTGCTTGCCCCTGCCGCCTGATCGCCGCATTCGGGCCTTGCCGGGACCTTATCCAGGATCATACTCATAGGCATGCTCAAGGCTCTCTTCATTGCCAGCGTCATCGCCGCCAGCGGCCCGCAGTACGGGCCGAGCGATGAGATGTTCGATGAGCTGAAGAATGCCCCCAGCGAGGAAGAAGCCAGTTCCACCGCGACCGATATCTGGGCAGCCTGGCTTGAAAGCGGCTCAGCTGCCGCTGATCTTGTCATGCAGCGCGCCGTGGAAGCCCAGAATCTCGGTGATCTGGAACTTGCGCATGAGCTTCTCGACCGCGTGATCGCGATCCAGCCAGCCTATGCCGAAGCCTATACCCGGCGCGCCGCCCTGTTTCTTGTAGATGAGAACTTCCCCGAAGCCCTGCGCGACCTCAACGAGGCGATCCGGCTGGAACCGCGTCACTTCGGGGCGTGGACAGGGCTTGGCAGGACCCTCGAAACGCTCGGCGCAAAAGATGAAGCGCTCGAAGCCTACCGCGAAGCACTCAAAATCTATCCAACGCTTCAAGCCGCGCGCGCCGCTGAATCAAGACTTGTCCGCGAACAGAACGGCCAGGGGCTTTGAAGATATTCCTCACGGCTGTCATTTTGCTGCTTGCGCTCGGCGGTGTCGGCGCCTGCGTCCACAGTGCTGTCTACAACAGCAATGTCGAGGAAAAGTATCCGCCGATCGGCAAAATGGTCGATGTGAACGGAAAGCCCGTCCATGTCATCGAAGCCGGCGCGGCGTCTGCGCCGCCTGTCCTCATGATACATGGCGCATCGGCCAATGCGCGTGAGTTCACCTTTACCCTCGCCCCGCGTCTTGAAGACGAGTTTCACATCCTGATGGCGGACCGCCCCGGGCATGGCTATTCGGGCCGTCCGGAAGCGTCGGAAACACTTGAGGTGCAGGCCGCGCAAATGGCAGGCGCGCTCAAGGCGCTTGCGCCGGGCAAGCCAGCCGTCGTGGTAGGTCATTCCTATGGAGGCGCCGTCGCTCTTCGCCTCGCGCTTGATTATCCAGAGCTTGTAAAAGGCCTAATTCTCCTCGCCCCCGTGACCCATGACTGGGGCGGCGGAGGTGAAGCCTGGTATAACCAGCTCGCCGGGCCGCCGATCATTGGGCCGATCTTTTCACAGTTTGCCCCGATTGCAGGACCCGCCCAGGTGAAAGCGGGTATCGATGGCGTGTTTGATCCGCGCGAAGCGCCTGAAGGCTATTATGAAGATGCCGCGCTCGGCCTTCTCTTCAGGCCCACCGAATTTCGCGCCAATGCTGACGATGTAAATGCCCTTCGCCACGAATTGGCAAAGCAGCAGGACCGGTATCCGCAACTGGATATGCCGGTTATCCTGTTTTCAGGCGCGCAGGACACGGTGATCAACCCGTCGTTGCACGCCGGAAAGATCAAGAATCAGGTCGAAAATTTTGAACTGGTTAAGCTGCCGGACACCGGCCACATGCCCCACCATGACCATGGCGGAGACGTGGCCGATGCCGTCAGGCGTCTGTCCAGCGATAACGATCAGTCTTCATAGGTGACGAGGCCGCTCGCGCGTCCCATCACATGGAAGATCTCGTTCTGCTCGATTGTGCCGCGGAAAAGTTCTGCGCCCGGGCCGCTTGCATAGACGGGCACATCCTCACCGGCATGGGTCTCTGATCCCTGAAAGACCAGAGCCTGCTGATGGAAGTCCTTGTCGGTGGTGTCGACACTTGTGAGGTCCTCGCGCGCACAGTCATCCTCGCCCGGAGGGCAGCCTGTTTCGCCATTCGCATAACCCAGCGTGGTGTATGGCTTGCCATCATCAGCGCGGGCGACCCCGCCCGGACCATAGGCAACCTTGCCGAGGATCGGATTGCCGCGCACCGGATAGCCAGCAATCGTCAATGTATGTGAATGGTCTGCCGTGACGATGATCAGCGTGTCTTCGGCGTCCGTCATGTCGAGCGCGGCCTGCACGGCTTCATCCAGCGCTGCGGTGTCGCCCAGCGCGCGGGCCGCGTTGACGCCGTGATGGGCGTGATCGATCCGGCCGGCTTCGACCAGAAGTACATAGCCGTCATCGTCCTGTGAGAGGCGTGTGATCGCGGCGCTGGTCAGCTCGGCGAGGGACGGTTCGCCTGCCGGGTCTTCGGCGCGGTCGAGCTCATACTGCATGTGCGATGGCTCAAACAGGCCGAGCACGCGGGCGCTGCTTGCAAAATCAATTGCCTCGAAGCCTGCCTGATCCGTGATGTAGACGTGGTCGTCAGACTTGGCAGTCCAGACTTCGGTGAGGTCAGCTTCATCGACGCGCCGGCCTGCGGCCTCGCCAGTTTCCGGGTCGATCATGCTGGCCGGGAAGAAGGCGCCGCGGCCACCGCCGAGGACAACTTCGAAGCCGTCACCGGCGTTCCAGTCGACAAGCTGGCGGGCGATGTCCTTACAATCGGTGCCGCCGACCTGATTGTCATCTTCCCAGTTGCGATCAGCGCTCTCGGCATAGGTCGCTGCCGGGGTGGCGTGCGTGATGCGTGCGGTCGAGACAATGCCCGTCGCAAGGCCTGCATTCTCGGCAATCTCGAAGATTGAATCAGTGCTCTGACCACCCGCTGACGCGCAGTTGCCATAGGCGATGCCGGAGCGCAGGCCGAGCGTGCGCGACAGCGTCTTGATGCCGGACATCATCGCGGTTGCCGTGGAGGCGCTATCGGCGACCTGTGCATCATGGCTGTAGGTCTTGGAGAAGGCCGAATAGGGCAGGCTTTCCATGGCCAGACGATAGCTTTCGCCATCGAGACCTTTCTGCTGGCCTGCATAGATCCGTCCAGCCGTAATGGTCGAAACGCCCATGCCGTCCCCAACGAACAGGATCACATTTTTGGCGCGTGGCACGAAATCGTCTGCGGTGCGCGACTGAACGGCGCTCTTCGCCGACACATAGTAATCATCGCCAGCCTGCTGAGGCACGACGCCCGCACGGGCGAGACTAGACGCTTCCGGCACCATTTCCGCCGGTGGCACTGCGACATCGACAGGCGCGGTCTCGGCCGGTGCGGTCGCGCAGGCCGCAATTGCTGCGCTGCTGGTCATCGCAAGAAGGAGGGCGCGGAAGGCGCCTGTGTTTGGCTTGGTCATGGCGAAAGTCTCCTGTTTCAGGCGCGGGTTGTAGCTTCAGCTTGTGACGGTTTTGACTCAGTCTGACGGCGTCGTTTCACCCCGCCCTGCGACAGCCAGATGCCAAGCAGGATGAGACCGGCGCCGCCGCCCTGCAGCAGGGTGAGCGACTCGCCGAAAAGCTGCCAGGACAGGCCTGCAGCAAAGACTGGCTGGATAAGCACGATGATACCGGCGACAGCGGCTGGCGTGCGGCCAAGGCCCGCAATAATGAGGCCCTGACCGCCGACCTGTGCGACAAGAGCAAGGAAAAGCGGGGCGGCAAAGCCTTGCGGCGTTTCGGGAAAGAAGGATTCGCCAGACGCAAGCACGACCAGACCGGCGACGACAGCTTCGGTCACGGTCAGCCAGAAGATGACATCCATCGCGCCGAGCTTGTTGCGGGACATTTTCGAAAACAGCATGTAGCCCGCGACCATGATCGCCGCGCCAACGGCCAGCAGGTCGCCGCGAATATCGGCCTGACCATTCGCGCCGCCACCTTGGGACAGCGCCGCTGCACCAGCGACGGCCACCGCGACCGCGGCGAACCAGATTGGCTTTGGCCGCTCTTTCAGGACAAGCCAGGCAACGAAGCCGACGCAGACATTGCCCATATTCACGATGAAAGTGGCGTTTGCGACCGTGGTCAGCGTCAGCGCCCAGTGCCAGAGCGCAATATCCAGAGCGAAGAGCGTCCCTGCCAGCATGATGAGCGGGGTAATTTTCTTGGGCATGCGCCGCTCAATACCAATCAGCAGCACGAACAGCATCGGGATGGCGAATGTATAGCGCCAGAAAGCGATGGCCTGTGGGCCCATCGTGTCGAGCCCCATGCGCAGGCCAATTGGCGCCAGGCCAATGCAAAGACCGCCCAGAAGCAGCAAGAGAGGCCCGAGCCATGGACGGCTATTTGCGGTGTCGCTCATTCTGTCTGCCTCAAACGCCCGCGAGCCGTTTCACGTCTTGCGGCGTTAGCCCCTCTTGGCGGAGGGCCGCAAGGCTTTTTGAGGAGAAACGCTTGGCGAGCTTGTTGCCATCGGGGCCAAGGATGAGCTTGTGGTGGGTGTAAACAGGCGTCGGCCAGCCCATCAGCGCCTGCAGCAGGACATGGATATGGGCGGCGTCTTCAAGATCAGTCCCCCGGATCACATGGGTAATGCCCTGCAGCGCATCATCATGCGTACAGGCAACATGATAGGCGGTCGGGGCATCCTTGCGGGTCAAGTTGATGTCGCCGTGCAGCTCTGGCCGGGCCTTTTCGATGCGGGCGGCTCCATCAAGATCGCGGACTTCGAAGTTCAGCCGATCGTACTCCGGCCCCAGATAGTCGCGGCATTTCTCCAGCGACAGCCGCCACGCAAACGGCGCTGCCTGTGAGAGGCGTTCCGCCTCGATCTCTGCCTGTAAGGGCTGGCCCGTAAACGGGCTGCCGGGGGCAAGGCCTGCTGCCTCTGTCTCTGTGGCAATTTCCGTACGTGTGCGGAAACAGCGATAGGTCAGGCCAAGCTCGGTCAGCCGCTCTACTGCCCGGTCATAGTCCTCAAAATGCTCTGACTGAATACGCGGCGGGCCCGCCCATTCAAAGCCGAGCCACGCAAGATCTTCCAGTATGCCGTCGGTAAATTCCGGCTTGCAGCGCGTCTGGTCGATATCCTCGATGCGCAGTAGTACATGGCCACCCGCACGCTCTGCCGCCTTCCAGACATGAAAAGCAGAGGCCGCGTGGCCGAGATGCAATCTTCCGGTCGGAGATGGCGCAAAGCGGGTCAGGAAATCGCTCACCTTCTCCGCTTAGCAAAAAGCTCAGGCGCTGACACCCGTCGGCATCGGACACGAGACGCCGGTGCCACCGATTCCGCAATAGCCATTAGGATTCTTGGCGAGATATTGCTGGTGATAGTCCTCGGCATGGTAGAACTCATCCAGCGGACGGATCTCAGTCGTGATCTGGCCGCGGCCGGACTCCTTAAGCGCCTTCTGGAAGGTTTCGCGCGTCGCCGCTGCGATCTTTTCCTGCTCTTCCGTCGTTGTGAAGATGGCAGAGCGGTACTGGGTGCCGATATCATTGCCCTGACGCATGCCCTGTGTCGGGTCATGGTTTTCCCAGAAGGCCTTGATCAGGTCGCTGGCCGTAACCTTGGCAGGGTCATAGACCACGCGCACAACTTCGGTGTGGCCTGTCTTGCCGGAGCAGGTTTCCTCGTAGGTCGGGTTCGGTGTTTCGCCGCCAGCATAGCCGGCCTGCGTGACCCACACGCCGTCCATCTGCCAGAAGATGCGCTCCACGCCCCAGAAGCACCCCATGCCGAAAACGATTTCCTCGAAACCGTCAGGGATGGGCGCGCTCATATTGTTGCCATTCACGAAATTGATCTCAGAGGTCGGTATGGCCTGCGCACGGCCGGGCAG
>DUBH01000038.1 GCA_012960415.1 Henriciella sp.
GAACGACCTGCGCATGTCGGAAAAAACCGTGCCGCTTTACGAACACGTGAAGCGCTTCATCAAGGAAGAAGTCGACCCGATGAGCGTCGAGTTCCACAAGCTTGGCGAAGGCCGCGCAGAGCGCTTTTCCTATGCGCCGGGCCAGCTGGAGCTGCTCGACGCCGTCAAGCAGAAAGCCAAGGACCAGGGCCTCTGGAACTTCTTCCTGCCGGACGCTGAAACCGGCGAAGGCCTGCCGAACCTCGACTATGCATATATTGCAGCAGAGCTTGGCAAGAACTCGCTCGCGTCCGAATGCATGAACTGCGCTGCGCCTGACACCGGCAACATGGAAGTGCTGGAGCGCGTCGGCACCAAGGCCCAGAAAGACCAGTGGCTGAAGCCGCTGCTCGAGGGCGAAATCCGCTCCTGCTTTGCGATGACCGAGCCGCACACCGCCTGTTCTGATGCGCGTAATGTTCGTACCCAAGCCATCCTGAAAGACGGCAATTGGGTCATCAATGGCGAGAAGTACTACGCCTCCGGTGCTGGCGACCCACGCTGCAAGATCATGATCGTCATGGTCCAGACCGACCCGGACGCGCAGAGCCACCAGCAGCAGTCGCAGATCCTCGTGCCAATGGACACCCCAGGCGTCGAGGTTCTCGGCCCGATGCACGTCTTCGGCGAAGACGACGCGCCACACGGCCACATGCACATCCGCTTCACGGACGTGACCGTGCCGGAAGAGAACATCCTGCTCGGCGTTGGCCGCGGCTTCGAGATCTCGCAGCTGCGCCTCGGCCCGGGCCGCATCCACCACTGCATGCGCTCTATCGGTGCCGCAGAGAAGGCTCTCGACCTGATGCTTGAGCGCGGCATGAGCCGTGACGCCTTCGGCCAGCCGCTCATCAAGCTCGGCGGCAACCAGGAGAAAGTCTCGCGCGCGCGTATCGAGATTGAAGCCTGCCGCCTCATGGTGCTGAAAGCTGCAAAGGCGATGGACGTCCTCGGCAACAAGGAAGCGCGCGTCTGGATTTCCATGGTGAAAGCGATGGTGCCGGAGAAGGTCTGCAAGATCATCGACGACGCGATCCAGATGCACGGCGCAACCGGCGTGTCCCAGTGGACCCCGCTCGCCCGCATGTACACCAGCCAGCGCACGCTGCGCCTCGCTGACGGTCCAGACGAAGTGCACCACATGGTCGTTGGCCGCAACGAGATCGGCCGCATGGGCATGAAGGGCATGACCAAGAAGTAGGTCCAGGCCTTAGCCAGACTTGAGAAAGCCGGCCTTTCGGGGCCGGCTTTTTTATTCGCTACAAAGAACCACTTTGGCCGCGTTTACAGTTCGAAGTCTATGGGACCGCCGCGTCGTGTCAGATACCAGATATAAGGGAAAGCAATCACGGCGGCGCCCAACGGAATGAGCAGGAGAAAACCGAGGTCCTCAAGAAGCATTCGCCAGTTCAGCGCGATAAAGAGACCGACAAAGGGCAAAAGTAGTAGGTTCCAGATCACGACAAATTTGCGCGCCGTCGTGTAATTCTCGAACCAGCTCACCCCTCCATCTCCCACTCGCTCAGCGCCTCGTCCATCACCGACACAGCTTTGCGGACGTCGCCATCCTCGATGATGAGCGGCGGGGCGAGGCGGAGGACATTGTTGCCGGCGACGCCGACAAGAAGGCCCTTTTCGCGGCAGGCATTCTGGACGGGCTTTGGCGCTGATTTCAGCTTGAGACCGGTCAGGAGGCCCTTGCCCGTGACGCCCTCGACCTTGTCCGGATGGCTGTCGGCGAGAGATTTGAGGCCCTGGCTGACCGTGCCGGAGACGCGGCGCACTTCGGCAAGGAAGGCTTCGTCAGAGATGATGTCCCAGACGGCATTGCCGACGGCCATGGCAAGCGGGTTGCCGCCATAGGTCGAGCCGTGGGAGCCCGGCTGCATGGGCAGGCCGACCTCTTCCGTCATCAGGCAGGCCCCGAACGGGAAGCCGCCGCCGACGCCCTTGGCGACACACATGATGTCCGGCTGGGCGTTCTCGGCCCACTCATGGGCGAAGAGTTTGCCCGTCCGGCCCATGCCGCACTGGACTTCGTCATAGATGAGCAGCGTGCCGGTCTCATCGCACAGCTTGCGCAGGCCCGTCAGGCATTCTTCAGGCATGGCGCGTACGCCGCCCTCGCCTTGCACAGGCTCCACGAAGACGGCGCAGGTCTTGTCCGTCACCGCCTCCCTGAGGGCATCATGGTCGCCCCATTCAAGCTGGCGGAAGCCCTCGATAGCGGGGCCGAAGCCTTCGAGATATTTAGGGTTGCCGCCGGCATTGATCGCGCCGAGTGAGCGGCCGTGGAATGCGCCGGTGAAGGTGATGAACTCGATGCGGTCATCATTGCCCTTGGACCAGTGGTACTTGCGGGCAGCTTTCAGCGCGCATTCCACTGCTTCGGTACCGGAATTGGTGAAGAAGACGCGGTCTGCAAAGGTGCGTGCGCACATCTTGTCGGCGAGCTCCTCGCCTGCCCGCACGCGGAACATGTTGGAGAGGTGCCAGAGATTCGCGGCCTGGTCCTGCAGGACCTCGACCAGCTTGGGGTGCGAGTGGCCAAGCGAGCTCACCGCGATGCCAGCGACGAAATCAAGATACTTGTCGCCGTCCTCAGTGATGAGGTTCACCCCTTCACCTCGCACGAACACCTCCGATGGCGGGGCGTAGACGGGCATGATGTGGGCGCGAGGATCTGACATGTCTCTTTGTGCTCCTGGGGCGTTTGGGACTGAATTTTGCCTTCGATGGCTGGGGCTGATTCCAAAGTCAACACATGGGCCTTTGCAGCCTCAAAGGCGAGCGGGAAGTTGGCACGGCAAGAACCGTTTCAAATGCAACTTTGCATGCAAGCCATGTCGCATGCCCTGTGGTCAAAACAGGTGGGGTTCATTAAGTGCGCCGCTTCCGCTCTCCGAATGGGCTGGATTACGAAGATTTCATAATGTTTTTCGATAATCGCTTGACGTTTATCGATAAGGCATATATTGAAAAACAATAATAAGAAAACCCGGCTGGTTGCAAACCCTGACGCCCTGACCCTGAGCCGCCAGCCAGGCCCTTCAAAAATCGGAACTGACTTATCAAGGCCCCACTGGGGCCTTTTTCTTTTTCAGGTTCCAGAATGTGCATGCAGCGGCTCTTGAACCGCGCATAAAAAAAGGCGCGGCTTGTGGCCGCGCCCGTAAAAAGTATTGCAGCGTTTCCTCCCAGAAACTTGCCTCATCTGAATGCTAATTTTCTGTCACAGAGTCAAGCGCGTGTCGAAAATTGGGCAATGAATGCCTCATAGGAGGGCGTCGCCTGGGAAAAAATGAAGTCTGACTTGAGGATCGAGACAGAATTAACACCGGATCCAGTAAGTTTCCGGGCATTTTCCACCGCTTTCCCGGATGGGCTGAGGAAGGAATTGGCCGACACAGTTGTGAGGCCGAGCTCTTCGCGCAGCGATTCTTCGACCTTTCCGCCGACGACGAGAAGGCTGGTCGCGTCTGCCGATTCGACCGCTTCGATCGAGGCGAGTAATTTCTGAAGCACGTCTTTGGCTCCGCCGGACCAGTCTGCGCGCAGCGAGCCCGCCAGAGCGGCGCGGCTTTTCAGGATCACGCCGTCATCGAGGACCTTGAGGCTGTTGGCGCGCAGGGTCGTGCCGGTCGACGTAATGTCGACGATGACTTCAGCCTGACCGGAAGCTGGGGCGGCCTCTGTCGCGCCCGCACTTTCAACAAGGCGGTATTCGCCGACTGACTTCTGCGCGAAATAGTTTCGCGTAAGGCGAAGGTATTTGGTGGCGACCTTCATGCGCCGGCCGTGACGCTGGCGGAAACGGGCGCCAGCGGCTTCGAGCTCAGCCATCGTGTTCACGTCGAGCCAGGCAGAGGGCACGGCGACAACCACGTCGGCCCCGCCAAATTCAAGCCGCTTGATGACGGATGCATCGCGGGCAAGGTCTGCTGAAAGGTCGTTGAGGAGGTCCTCACCGGTCACGCCGATATGGAAAGAGCCGTCGATGAGGCCTTGAGCAATCTCTCGCGCAGACAGCAGCAGCACATCGGCTTCTGGCAGGCCTTTCAGCTCTGCGGTATAGCCGCGCTCGCCGCCGGACTGACGCAGCTTGAAGCCTGCGCGGGCGAGCCAGTTCTCGGCATTGTCCTTGAGGCGGCCCTTGGACGGGATTGCGAGTTTGAGCCGGGTCATGCGGTGGCTCCTTTTGTGAGGCGATCAGGGCGAACGACGCCGCCGATGCCGGTCGCTTCGACCTTGCCGCCCGAGAGGCGTCCCAGCAGCGTGTCATAGCGTCCCCCTGCCCCGAATGGGCGGCGGCCGTCGGCTTCGCCGGGGTGAAATAGCTCAAACAGGAAGCCGTCATAATAGTTGAAGCGGCGCCCGAATGGCGTGCCGAAGCGCGCATTGCTCATGAAGGCGGGCGCAAGCTCGCTCATGCGGTCCGTTCGGGTTTGCAGCCGGTCGAGGACCGGGTCGAGGCCTTCAAGGCCTGCCTGACGGGAGATGGCGAGCAGCTTGTCGGCCGCCTGCGCGGGCGGGCAGTTCACGGCCATGACGGCTTCGAGCGTCTGGCGCGCAGTGTCTGGCGCCGCGCCATGTTCGGCATCAGCGGCCTGCGCCAGGAGGCCTTCGACGATCTCGTCGAGGGTGCGATGGCCCTGAGGCTGGATGCCAGCAAGCGCGAAGATGTCGGCGACGATTGCTTTCGCCTCATCCGGGCGCGCGCCCTTCAGGCGTGCCGCAAGGCCGTGGACCGGCTGGGAGCCGCCGGAGTTCAGGAGCGCGGAGACGCCCCCTGCCTGACGGAAGGCCCGCTTCAACGCGTCAGCGAGCCCCGGCGCGAGGCCGAGCGCATCGACGAAAGCCGGGAAGACGGCGAGGTCACCCATCCGCGCTTCGCAAGCGGCGACGCCCGCTGTGCCGGCCGCTTCACAGACAAGGGCGAAGGTTTCTGCATCTGTTTCCGCATTGGACGGCGCGCCATAGCGCTCGAACCCGACCTGCGTAAACTCCAGCGCATCGCCTGCGACAGCTGGCAGGCGGAATGCGCGCGCGGCATAGCGCTTGACCGTCTCGCCGTTGATGTCCTCTTCGGCCTCCGCCAATGCGACAGGCAAGGTGAGATCAGGACGGAGCGCGCATTCCTCGCCCAGCTCATTCACAAAAACACAAAGGCGCGCGCGGACCGCTTCGCCGGAAAGCTCCAGCGGCTGGCTGGCGGGCATGACAATCGGCGGATCAACGATGTCACCACCAAGGCGGGCGAAAACGTCAGATGGTGTGCTCATTCCGACGCCTCGACGATTTCGAGGATGCGGGCGACCATTTCGCTGCGCGGGGCTTCGAACTGGCCGGGGCGGGCTTCGCGGTATTCCTCATTGGACTTGATCGCGGCGGCCTGTTTGGCGCCCTCTTTCAGATCCTTGATGGTGACGACGCCCTTGGCGATCTCATCCTCGCCGACCATGACGGCGACGGGCGCGCAGCGCCGGTCGGCATATTTCATCTGCGGCCGCATGCCGGACGAGCCCATATAAGCCTCAGCGCGAATGCCGGCGGCGCGAAGCTCGGTCGCAAGTTTCAGCGCTTCGGTCGGATCGTCCCGGTTCATGTTCAGGATGACGACAGGGCCGTTCAGCGTCTCGATCTCACCGGAGATGGCGAAGGCCGTCGCGAGGCGCGAGATACCGACAGAGAAGCCCGTCGCAGGCACTTTCTCACCTGTGAAGCGGGCCACGAGATCGTCATAACGCCCACCGCCGCCAACGGAGCCGATGCGGACGGTGTTGCCATCCTCGTCGACCGTCTCACGCAATAGCTCAGCCTCGAAGACGGGGCCGGTATAATACTCAAGACCGCGCACAACGGACGGATCGAACAAGACGTCCGTATCTGGACAATTGAAGGCTTCGAGCCCGCGCGCGATTGCGGTGAGCTCGGCAAGACCGGCCTCGGCCTCTTCGCCCGTACCGACAGCGCGGCCAAGCGCTTCAAGCGTTTCGCCGCGTGTCGGCCGGCCAGCTTTTGCGAACGCCATCACGCGGTCGATCTCTACCGTGCCAAGCCCGGCGCCCTTGGTGAAGTCACCGCTTTCATCCTCGCGGCCCGGGCCGAGCAGGAGCTTCACGCCGTCCTCGCCAAGCCGGTCCAGCTTGTCGAGCGCGCGGAGAATTGTGAGGCGAGCCGTGTCGCTATTGGCACCAACGCCGTCGAGGACCGCATTGAGCAGGCGGCGCGTATTCACGCGGACGGCAAACTCACCATCGCCTGCGCCCGCTGCACGCATCGCCTCGGCTGCCATGGCGACCATTTCAGCATCTGCGTGTGCGCCCGCCGCGCCGACCGTATCGGCGTCGCATTGCAGGAATTCACGGAAACGGCCCGGGCCCGGCTTTTCATTGCGCCAGACAGGGCCTGCCGCATAGCGGCGGAACGGCTTTGGCAAGGTCTGCCAGTTCTCAGCGGCAAAACGGGCAAGCGGCGCGGTCAGGTCATAGCGCAGCGAGATCCACTGCTCGTCATCATCCTGCATCGAGAAGACACCCGCATTCGGGCGATCATCGTCTGGCAGGAACTTGCCGAGGGCGTCAGCATATTCCCATGCGCCAGTATCAAGTGCCTCGAACCCCCAGCGGCGATAGACCGATGTGACGCGGTCGATCATCTCGGCCTGTGCATGGATCAGCGCCTCGCGGCGGTCAGGAAAGCCGCGCGGCTTTCGCGCGAGGTCCTTGCCGCTTTTCGGGGCGTCGGCGTCCTGTTTCTTCTTGGCCATTTGCTAGTCCTGTCTGGTCGTGCGCGCTCCTCTTAGACGAAGCCGGGATAAGAGTGAAGCAGACGCGGGCAACAAGACGCGGGACCGGATCTATCCGTCTGCGGGCCTCTGGCGGTTCAATGTTGGAAGATGAACACTTTAAGAGAGGCGCAGCAGGACCGGTTCGCGCCTCATGCGGCGCGTCACGCGTGGTGATGATGGTGATGCAGCGTCGTGTTCATTACCGGGCTGGATATGGAGCGTACCGGGGGAAGTCAAGCAGCCCTCTAGATGAGAAGTTCATTGTCCTCTTCTTCTGCCCGCGTCTCATCATGCATGGCGATGGCGATACCGAATGTCAGGATGCCGACGCGCCCTGCTGTCATAAGCACGATAATGATGAGCTTTCCGAGCGAAGACAGATCACCGCTTATGCCCATGGAGAGGCCAACCGTGCCAAGCGCCGAAATGACCTCGAACACAACGCGGTCGAAGGTGAACTGCGGGTCTGTCAGGCCAAGCAGGAAGACGGCGACGGCAAGAAGCACGATGAAGTAGACCGCCGAAGCGCCAGCCGCCTGGAGGCGTGACGCCGCGATTGAACGTTTGAAGAAACGCACACGGCTGCGTTGTTTCAGCGTGGAGCGCATGATCGCCAGCAGGGCAGCGAAAGTGGTCGTCTTCAAGCCGCCCCCCGTCCCCGAAGGCGATGCACCAACTGGCATCAGCACAAACAGAACCATCAGCACGGACATGGAGAGTGCACCGATAGGCACTGTGTTGAAGCCGACCGTCGTGGTTGCCGTCATCGTCTGGAAGAAGGCCGCGAGCAGACGCTCTGTCGGCTGCAGGGCGGAGATACCCGGGTCGGCCACGAAAAGGACGAGCGTGCCTATGAACAGAAAGGCCCCCGTAATGCGAAGGATCACCTTTGTGGTGAAACCGAGATGGAAGGCTGCCGACGTGAAATTGCGCCAGACGTCATGGATGACCAGAAAGCCCATGGCGCCAAGCAAGCTAAGCACCGATATGACGACGTTCAGCCCCACATTACCGCTATAGGCCTCGAAACTGTTCGGGTTGAGGCTGAAGCCGGCCGTACAGAACGCAGAAACGGCATGGAAAATGGCACTCCAGATGGCGTCTTCCTGACCTGCACTTGAGAAGATGAAATAGAGCGCCAGCGCGCCGATCGCTTCGCAGACCAGCGTGAAGATAACGACTGTGAGAATGAAATGGCCGGGCTTCAGATCCTTCGGAAGCGCGAAAGCGGCACGGGTCATCTTCTCACGAAGCGGCGAGAGCTTGTGCGCCGTCGCCATGACCGCGAAAGACCCGATCGTCATGTATCCGACGCCGCCCACCTGGATCAGGAGGAGGATGATCAATTCGCCGAAGAAGCTGTAGTTCGAGCCGGGGTCCACCGTGACGAGACCCGTCGTCGAGACCGCTGAAACGGCGATGAAGAAATTGTCGATCGCCGCGACCGTTCCCTCATGGCCGAAAGGAAGCGAAAGCAGCAACCAGCCGGCCAGCATGTAGCCAGCATGTAGCCAGCATAACCAACGACAAGAAGCTTGGCGGGATTGGTACGGAGCATGGCAAGGCGCGTGCCCCGCCACAAATTGCTCAGAAACGATCGTTGTTTGCGACCGGACGTTTCTGTTGGCATCTGGCGGCTGTCAGCCTCCCTCAAAATGTGCGGGTCCCAACGCGCGGACAAAAGAATGGTTTCACTGGCATTCCTGTCAGGCGACTGGCATTGAGCTTGCTTCGCGTCTCAGGAGAATTATGAAAGCTGTGCCCCGATGAAACGTCTGATCGCATCACTTGTCCTCATCGCCCTGCCCTTTTCGGCGGCCGCGTCACCGGATCTTGCCCGCGATTGGGGGACAAAGGCGAGCACACTTTACGAAGATACGATCGAGCTTCTGGAAAGCGACGCCGGCATTCCTGACACCTATGAGACCGAGATTGGCCGCTTTGCGCTGACGGCCGGACGTCTCGGCAGCTGGATCGATGGCTCCGGCGGGCCGTCAGACCTTGGCTGCATCTTTCGCGGCATGGCCGAAGAAGGCGAGACGCAGCTCATGGCGCTGGAAAGCGCTGAAACGCCAGACGCGCGCGAAGACAGTCTGCAGCGTCTTGCCACCATGTTTTCCGACGCTGAGGCGATTGCCGCCGCCGCCGCGCTTTCTGGCGAAAAAGGCCGTCCGAGCGCGGTTCATGCAGGTCAGAACAGCTGCGCTGCCAATTCAGAGGCAACCCACGCGGCCCTGCAATAGCCATTGCAGTTGACCCAATCTGGCACACTACACTTTTCTGCATATTCCTGGGAACGCAATGGCGCTCTCACGCATAGTCTATGTCAGGAAGCCAGAATGGCCCTCCGATGACAGATCAGCTGCAGGCAGAAAGCCTGCAGCCTGTCCTACTCCCCCGCACGGCCAGAATGGCTGCATCCCCAAAAAGCCGGACCTGGTGACAGAATGCACCCCGGCACTTTTGCGGCACGCGACGAACGCGCGGTATCCCCGATAATCAGGACTTTTCGAACCGGGCCTTGAACGCTTCAGGGTCGAAGAACCGGATGATACCGGACTGGCTGCCCGTCGCCATCAGCGTGCCATCCTCTGCAAACATGCACACACGGCCATGCACGAAGCCGTTGTGCACGCCTTCGATCTGGATATCGCAGCAGACCCATTCGGTCTCCACGATGTTATGGATACGCAGCGTGTTATCGAGCGAGTTCGCGCCAGCAGGCAGGCCGAGCGCGTGACTGGTCCCTGACGGCACAAAGTCATTGATGATGGCGAGCATGGCCGAATCGATGGGGTGACCTGTTTTCGATCGGCCCCACAGCACGACACGGCCATCCTTGCTGCTGCCGCCTTCGATAGCGCGGTCCGGTGAGTATCGTCCCTGCGCAACACGCATATCGAGATAGTGGTGCAGGTCGACATTGTGCTTGTCGAAGCGCGGCATGGGCGGGCAGTCCTCTGGCCGCGCGACATCGGGCTTGGTCTGCCATTGCTGTGAGTGTTCTGACTCGCGCTCACCGACGGCGGCGTTCACCGTGAAGATTTCCCGGTCCTTGATATGGCCGAGCACGCGCGCCTGGGTGATGTTCTTGCCGACTACAGGCGAGCGGACGTCGACGTCCAGCACGTCCGGCGGATTGGCAAAGGATAGGTATTGTGCCGTCGCCCAGATGCAGGGACGGCCCGTCGTGCGCTCCAGCGCCGTGATCGCCGTACCGAGTCCGACCCCGCCGAAGAGGAATTTCTTCCCCGGAGGGCCCACGCAATAGCGCTCCTCAACCGGCAGGTACCAGCGATACGGATTGTGGGTCGATTTCAGGTCGATGAAGGGCGCGTCTGTCATGGCGTTGGGCTTTAGCGCAAAATTCGCGGCCATGAAAAGCCGACTTGAAAATGACGCAGCGTCTAGCGCTCTTTCGGATCGAGTGCGTCGCGCAGGCCATCGCCAATGAAGTTGAGGCAAAGCAGCGTCACCGCCATCAGGATTGCCGGGGCCATGAGCAGCCATGGCTTGTCCTGCATTTCCTTCGCCCCATTCGAGATCAGCACGCCGAGCGAGGTCAGCGGCTCATTCACGCCGAGGCCGAGGAAGGAGAGGAAGCTCTCTGCCATGATGACGACCGGGATGGTCAGCGTCACATAGACCGCCACCGGGCCAACGACATTGGGCAGGATGTGACGGCGGATGATAGCGGGGCCGGACACGCCTGCAGCGCGGGCAGCTTCGATGAATTCCTTGCCCTTGATGGCGAGGGTCTGGCCACGCACGATCCGGCTCATGGTGAGCCACTCTACCGCGCCAATGGCGGCGAAGATCAGGATGATGTTACGGCCAAAAACGGTCAGCAGCAGGATCACGAAGAAGATGAACGGCATAGCGTAGAGCACGTCCACGAACCGCATCATCAGGTTGTCTGTGCGCCCGCCGACATAGCCTGCAATCGCGCCCCAGGTGACGCCGATGATCAGCGACACAAGCGTTGCGACCATGCCCACAGCCAGCGAGATGCGAAGGCCGAGCAGGTTGCGCGCGACAAGGTCCCTACCCTGCTCGTCCGTGCCGAGCAGGTGCCAGTTTTCAAGAGTCGGCGCGAGTTCTGTCTGCGCGGAAATCTGGCTGTAATCGTGCACCCAGAGCATCGGGCCGAAGGCGGCGAGGAAGATCATCACGCCGAGCACCCACATGGAGATCACAGCGGCCTTGTTGTTGAACAGGCGGCGCTTGGCATCATCCCAGAGCGAGCGACCGCCCGCGAGAGCCTGTTCGACCGGATCCTTCCGGCCTGTCATGTCCAGCGTATCAACCATCAGTCGTACTTCACTTTCGGGTCGAGCAAGGCGTAGAGGATGTCGGCGATCAGGTTGAACAGCACGATCAGCGTTGCGTAGATGATCAGAGCGCCCATGACGAGCGTGTAGTCACGGTTGATCGCGCCATCGACGAAGTAGGACCCCATGCCCGGCAGGCCGAAGATACGCTCGATCACGAGCGAGCCTGTCATCACGCGTGCCATGGCAGGCCCCGCATAGGAGACCAGCGGCAGGATTGCAGATGGCAGGACATGGCGGCGGATGACCGTGCGTTCCGGCAGGCCCTTGGCCCGGGCTGTGCGCACATGCGGCGATCGCATCGTTTCGATCGTCGAGGCACGCACGAGACGCGAAATGATAGCGATCTGCGGCAGGGCGAGCGTCAGGACCGGCAAGGTCATATTGTTGAAGTTCATCCCGATATTCGGATATTCGCCCAGCCCGCCGACAGCGAACCAGCCTGCGCCCAGCGCAAAAGCGAGAATCAGGAGCGGTCCGGTGACAAAGGTCGGAATGGAAATGCCCGCCATGGCAAAGCCCATCACGGTGTAGTCGCCTGTGGTGTTCTGGCGAAGTCCCGCAAAGATGCCCATGGCCGTGCCGACGATCAGCGCGACCAGCATGGACATCGACCCGATGGCAAGGCTGACCGGAAGGCCGTCGGCGATCAGGTCATTCACGCTTTTGCCCAGCGTCTTCATGGAAGGGCCGAAATCACCTTGAAGAACGCCGAGAAGATAATCGACGAACTGTTTCCAGAGCGGTTGGTCCATGCCGAACTTGGCCGCAATGGCCGCTTCGGTCGCCGCGTTCAGCTTGCGCTCGCCGTCAAACGGACCGCCGGGGGCAAGCCGCATCATGAAAAAGGCAACGGCAATGATGACCAGAAGCGTCGGGATCGCGAACAGCAGCCGCCGGATCACATAGGCCCAAGGAATGCGGGAAAGGCTTCGCTGTAGCGCTGACACGTAAGGAAACTCTCAGGCGATCTTCAAACAGAGGCGACAGGCGGACTTGGCAGCCCGCCACTGGCTTCCTAGGTTCACGCCAGACGAATGCTTGTCAACGCCACATGACACCGAGGTACCAGATGGCCGATATCCGAAACGTGACAGACAGTTTTTCTGTCGCGCCACAAATTTCTGAGGACGATGTAGACGCCATCGCCAAGGCTGGTTTCAAGACCATCATTGCCAACCGGCCTGATGGTGAAGGCGGCGTTGACCAGCCGCGCATGGGCACGATACGCGCCCGCGCCGAAGAACTTGGCCTGACCTTTGTGGCCCTGCCTTTCTCAGGTGCACCGACACCAGAGATCATCGAGCGCATGAACTCGATCCTCGCTGAGGCTCCTGCCCCCGCACTCGCCTATTGCCGCACCGGCACACGCTCGATCACGGCCTGGGCACTCAGTCATGGTGGTCAGGGCCAGTCGGACGAAATCATCGAAGCTGGCGCAGCTGCTGGCTATGACCTCTCCGGTCTCAAGCCCCTGCTTTAGGCGGACGTGTCGCAGCGATAGCGGCAGTAAAAGTTTGATCACGAAACTTCAGGGCTTTATGAATTGAAGCTGAGAGGAAGTCGTGCGATTCCGGCGCAGGTCATGAACTGACCATCGTCCGCACGCAGGGGATAATGCATGTCCAGAAATTGGCTGGCAGATTTCAAATATGAAGATGGCGCATGGCTCGTGAAGAAGACGGGCCACCGCGTGCCTGCCAATCGCCAGCTGGCAAACGACATTTTCACCTGGCTGACCTTCTACACCATGGCACAGTCCTGGCGCACCTGGCGCCGCATTACCGGCCACAAGCGCCCCACCATCGCCTTCCATCCCGACAAGCCGCGCCCGTGGTACTTCATCTGGCCGGTCATGCACGCTTCCGGCGCAAAGCTGATCTCTGACGTCTCGCAGGCCGACATCGTCTTCCAGTTCGACGATTCGACCCATGTCGACGCGAGCAAACCGAAAACGAAGCCGGGCGCCCGGCTCGTCAATTTCGGCTGCAATGACATTTCCAAGACCTGCGTCGCCGAAAGCTTTGGGCGCGCTGCAGGCTACAGCCTGAAAGTCGATCCCCGGACATTTGATGGGCCTATGGTCGAGAAGTCCGAAAAGAATGCCTGTCATGATGGCCGCATCATCGAGGGCCCGATGGAGCCGCTCGACGGCAAGACCTATCAGCGCCTCATCGACAATGAGATTGAAGGCGGCCTCGTCGAAGACCTGCGCTGCTGCATTGTTGGCGGCGCACCGACGGTGGTGTTCCGCAAGCGTCGGCCAATCGCGCGCCGTTTCCTGAACGAGAATGTTGCCGTGATCCTGGATGAGCCGCGCAAATGCTACTCAGCCGAGGAAATCGAGGTCATTTCTGCCTTCGCCAGGGAAATCGGCCTTGAATGGGGCGGTGTCGATGTCCTACGCGATCGCAAGTCCGGCAAGATTTTCATCGTTGACGCGAACAAGACGGATATGGGCCCGCCTGTTGCGCTTAATCTGGGTGATAAGCTGAAAGCGACCCGGCGCATGGCACGTGCTTTCGTCCTCGCTTTTGCCCCGCGTCGTAGCGCCTAGACCCGGCAAAGTAACGTTTCACAATTCAAGGTGAGGGAGTTCACTTGGGAATCCCATACATCAAAGATATCGACTTCGAATATGGCAAGGTCGAGCAGGTCAGCCCGCTCATCCGCCGGGTGATCGCCTTTCACCTTTGTCGGCACGGGGGTCTATATCATCGGACATGGCAAAGTCGCGGTCATCGATCCCGGCCCTGAGCAGTCCGAGCATTTCGATGCCCTCAAAGAAATCCTGAAGAATGAGACGATCACTCATGTGCTCGTCACGCATGGCCATTCTGACCATTCGCCTCTCGCAAAGCCGTTGGCCAATTGGGCCGGCTGCCTGACCTATGCGAAGAATTCGGGCGTGCCGACCGCAAAGGGTGAGCTTGGCTCAGCCGACGACCTTGGCTTCATGCCGGACGTCCAGATCGGCGATGGCGACGTCATTTCGGGCCCCGGCTGGACGCTGGACGTGATCGAGACGCCCGGCCACACCTGCAACCATCTCTGCTTTGGCCTTCGCGAAGAGAATGCCTGCCTGACCGGCGATCACATCATGGGCTGGTCGACCACGATCGTCGCGCCGCCTGACGGCGATATGGGCGACTATATGCGCTCGCTCGACAAGATCGAGGAACGCAACTTCAGTATCATGTGGCCGACGCACGGCTCGCCGATCCGCGAAGACGTGAACGGATTCATCCAGTCCTATCGCAACCACCGTCTCGACCGGGAGTCGGCCATCATCAAGCATCTCGAAGCGGGTGAAACCAACATCCCGAAAATGGTCGAGAGCATGTATGCCGACGTCGACAAACGCCTGCATCCGGCTGCTGCACTCTCTGTGCTCGGCCATATGCTGAAGCTTGTCGAGGAAGGGCGCGTAGAGACCGCAGACGCCAATCCGACGGTACGGTCCGAGTTCCGCTGGAAGGCGCTTCAACAGACGTCCTAGCGCATCGCGGCTTCATCCTTCGACAGGCTCAGGATGAGGGTGCGATTTGTCTCGCTTTCAACCCGAGTGCCCAATAGGCCTCATCCTGAGCGAAGTCGAAGGACGAGGCCCATCTGAACGTATGGATGGCGTGTTCTCCAAATAGTGGGGGCTAGAAGCCGAGCCCTTTCGCTATCGCTTTGACCTTGTCGCCCCGCCCGGGTGCGGACTTGTTCACCAGCCCCCAATAACGCTCCAGGGTCGCCGCATCAGCCTTGTCCGGCGAGCCGCTATCGAAAGGCGGCTGCGGGTCATACTCAATCGAAAGCTGGATAAATCTGGCGTGGTCTTCGCCGCGAATCCTGGCGGCGAGCGCGAGACCGAAATCGATGCCTGACGTCACCCCGCCGCCCGTCACCCGGTTGCGGTCGAAAACAACGCGCTGTTTCACTGGCTCCGCGCCGAAGAAGGCGAGCTGGTCGTGCGACGCCCAGTGTGTCGTGGTTCGGTAGCCTTTGAGGAGGCCCGCCGCGCCAAGTACGATGGAACCTGTACAGACGCTGGTGACCCAGCTTGCCTCAGCGCCCACCTTGCGCACCCAGTTCAGCGCCTCTTCGTCCTGTATGATATCCATCGTGCCAAATCCTCCCGGCACGCAGAGGATGTCGGCACTTTCGATCTCGGCGAAGGTTTTGGTCGGCAGCAATGCAAACCCCGCATCCGTCGGCACCGGATCTTTCGTTTTCCAGACAAGATCGATGGTCGTGTTGCCGAGCCGTGAGAGCACCTGCGCCGGGCCTGTCAGGTCAAGCTGGGTGACGTTCGGAAAGACGAGAAAAGCAACAGAGATTGGTGAAAGCTCAGGCATGGGCAGCCCTCCTTTGAAAGGCGAGGTTCATGCCCAGGCGCACGGCGTTTCAACGCCGCGCTCCCCGGTGGTGAACCACCCAAGCGCCAGTCACGCGGCACTCCTACTATACTGCCAAGTCAGTGATCGGTCGATGCATCTCTATATGGATTTTGAGCCGCCCGTACCCGCCCTCCCAGCGAAAGCTGGGACCCATGGCGCTTGAGAGGCGACAGCACAGCCGCCATGGACCCCACCTTTCGGTGGGGAGGCGGTGTTCTTGAGCGCTAAGCGAGAAATCGCAGATCTAAGGCTGGCGGCGGCCGTCTGCGCGCGATTCCAGTTCGTCCATGAAGGTGGAGACGCGGCGGGCGTTCATGCCGAGGTCCGAAAGGCCAACGCGGCTGATGGAGCGCATATCAACGCGGGTGGCCCCTTCAACGGCGCGGATGCGGATAGCCACATCATCCTTGAAGCCGAACCAAGTGGAGGTTTCAGTCGCTTCGAGCGTGGTACGTTCGACATCCTGACCGGTTTCCGGACGCGAGAAGATGTCCCAGCCGCGGTCTTCTGCGATCTGGAGCGCGTAGGACGCAATCTCACCCGGCGACTGATCGAAATAGACCGGTTCAATCGGGCGATCATAGGCAGGCTCTACGGTCTCGCCATCGACCGTGCGTTCGCTTTCAGCCTCTTCCTGCACTTCGGCGACGCGGCGGCCACCCATGCCCGGCCAGCGGCCGTCTGCCCCTTCGGCGATGGTGGGGTCGTCCTGAACTTCATTGAGGGCACCGTCGCTGCGACGCTGAGCAATGAGCGATTCAGAGAGGGCAATCGGTTCTGACCAGTCGGTCTGGACGTCATGGATCGGCGGAAGAGAAGCCGCCTGTGCCCCGAATCCGGCAATGCGGAAGAAGACCATAAGCGCAATCAGAAGCGCGGCGAGTGCAAGCAGCGCTGGCTGGAAGCGAGGTGCCTTGATCAGCGCTATGATGAGCGCAACGACGGCAAGGCCGAGCGCGAAGAAGGTGAGGCCCGGCCCCCAGCCAAGGATCATCGTGCCGAGACCAAACTGCCAGCCCCAGAGCCCGAACTTCGAGCCCAGCGCCGCAGCCGCAAACCAGAGCACCGTGAAGATCGACACGCCGAGCGCTACGCCCGCCACGGTCAGACGCCATCCACCCTTATTCGTCGTATCGCTCATTCCAGCCTCCCCGACTGTAACTCTTGAAACCGAGCCGAGACTTATCTCAGCCCACCACTTTGACAAAGCTTCCCCTAGAGGAAGCGAAGGCTAACGCGTCTGCCCCCCATCGACCGGGATGATGGCCCCGGTGACGAAGCTTGCCCGCTCACTGAGAAGGTAAGCCGCCGCCGACCCGATTTCCTCCGGCTTGCCGAAGCGCTGGAGCGGGACTTCGCGGCGGATCCACTTCTTCCAGACATCGCCGCGTTCACCCTCGCTGCGCTCCTGCCAGGACCCACCCGGGAAGATGATATTGCCCGGTGAGATCGCATTGATGCGGATCCCGGCTGGCCCAACGACACGGGCAAGCTCCTTGACCATATGGTTCATCGCCGCCTTGGCGGTGCCCTAGGTGAGCGGCGTGCCGAGCGCGCCCATGCCAGCGATCGAGGAAATGGCGACGATCGAGCCTTCTCCGCGCGGCTCCATCTTGCGCAGGCAGGTGCGGGCCAGGCGGAACGCGCTGTCGAGGTTCTGCTGCATCCCGGCCGTCCAGGAGTCGTCATCGACATCGAAGCCCGGCGGGCAAGGATGAAGGCCGACATTGGCGACCGCGCCCCAGAGCGGGCCGAAGTCGCTCTCGATGGCGTCGACCATCTCTTCAAGCGTCTTTGTCTCGCGCAGGTCGCCGGCACGTGCCCAGAGGCGGTCCTCGCCATACTGGCTGGCGAGGCGAGCGCGTTCTTCTTCAAGCTTTTCAGCGCCGCGCGCCGCAATCGCCACGCGCGCACCTTCTTCCAGAAGCGTTTCAACGATCCCGAGGCCGATGCCGCGGCTAGCGCCCGCGACAAAGACCACCTTGTCCTTCAAATTCAGCTCCATCGGATCAGGCCGTCGGCAGCTTGTAGTCTGCGAACATCTCGCGGAGTTTCAGCTTGTTGATCTTGCCGGTCGCGCCGAGCGGGATCTCGTCGACGAACTGGACATCATCCGGCGTCCACCATTTGGCGATCTTGCCTTCGAGCTGTTTCAGGACGTCTTCCTTACTCGGCTTTTCACCCGGTGCAGGCTGCACGATCAGGAGCGGGCGCTCATCCCATTTCGGGTGATAGATACCGATCGCGGCGGCATTCGCGACCTTCGGGTGACCGACAGCGAAGTTCTCGATGTCGATGGAGCTGATCCACTCACCGCCGGACTTGATGACGTCCTTGGCGCGGTCAGTGATCTGCATGGTCGAGTACTGGTCGAGCGTTGCGACATCGCCTGTGTCGAACCAGCCATCGCCATCAATCGCGAGCTCATCGGCCTTGAAGTAGGATTTCGAAATGGCAGGACCGCGGCAGACAAGCCGGCCGGACGTCTTGCCATCGCGCGGCAGGGTCTTGCCTTCATCGTCGATGATCTTGAGCTCCACGCCGAATGGCGGGCGGCCCTG
Source organism: Henriciella sp. (assembly GCA_012960415.1). GTDB lineage: Bacteria > Pseudomonadota > Alphaproteobacteria > Caulobacterales > Hyphomonadaceae > Henriciella. The sequence continues at coordinate 18,110 of DUBH01000038.1, forward strand.
CTTCAGCTTGAACTCCATCTGCTCTTCGTGGGAGGCGTCGACCAGGCTTGGCGGGAGCGCGCCAAGCGTGCCCATCGGCGAGAGCTCGGTCATGCCCCAGGCGTGGAAGACATCGACATCATAGTCTTCTTCAAAGGCGCGCAGGATCTTTTCAGGCACAGCCGAACCGCCAATCACGACCTTGCGAAGGTGCGGCAGCTTGAGATTGTTTTCCTGAAGATAGGTGAGCAGCAGGAGCCAGACGGTCGGCACAGCCGCCGTGATCGTGACCTTTTCCTTGTCGAGCAGCTCATAGATCGCCTTACCGGACATGTCGGCGCCCGGCATGACGAGCTTTGCGCCGGTCGCCGGACAAGCAAAGGCGAGCCCCCACGCATTGGCGTGGAACATTGGCACAACCGGCAGAACAACATCTGCCGCGCCCATACCAAGCGTATCGACGCCCATGGTGATGAAGGTGTGAAGCACGTTGGAGCGGTGCGAGTAGAGCACGCCCTTCGGATTGCCCGTCGTACCAGACGTATAGCAGAGGCCGCAGGCGGTCTGCTCATCAAAGTCGCCCCAGACGACATCGGTCGACTTGCCCTTGATCCAGTCCTCATAGGAAACCGCGCCAAGAGAATTCTCTGGCATGTTCTCCGGAGAGGTCAGGATGATGTACTTCTCGATCGTCTTGATCTGCGGCTTCGCCGCCTCGACCAGCGGCAGGAAGCTCGTATCGAACATCAGGATACGGTCTTCGGCGTGGTTCGCGATCCAGGCAACCTGATCAGGGTGAAGACGTGGATTGATCGTGTGCAGCACAGCGCCAATGCCCATCGTGCCATACCAGGCTTCCATGTGGCGGGCCGTGTTCCAGGCCAGCGTCGCAACGCGGTCACCGAGCTTGATGCCCTCTTCCTTCAGCGCCGACGACACCATCTTGGCGCGCTCATGGATCGCCTTGTAGGTCGTGCGCGTGACATTGCCTTCGACTTCGCGGGTAACGATCTCGCGGTCGCCGTGATTGTGAGCGGCATGGTCGAGCACCTTGTCGACGGTCAGCTGCCAGTTCTGCATCAAGCCGTGCATGTTCTATCCTCCAAGTTTCTTTCACGGGTTTCCGTGGCGTTCGGTTTCTTCTATGTCCCAGCTACTTCAACGGCAAGCGATGGCGAGCGAGGTCAAATGTCCCAGACACATTTTCTAATGGGCGCCCTTTTGCTGGGCACGATTCTGGCAGGTTGCAATGAGCCCGCTACGGTTCCAACCCAAGCCTCTGGCGCGGCGCCAGCAGAATCGCCCGTAGAGCCGCAACAGGTCGCAACCACGGTTTCAAGCGGGCGGGATCTGCCCCAACTCTTCGATTGTGTGCGCGAAGATGGCGGCGTCCTGATCGCCGCCCATCGCGGCGGCCCTGCCCCCGGTTTCCCGGAGAACGCGGTCGAGACGTTCCAGCACGCCCTCGATGCCGGCATCCCGATGATGGAGATCGACGTCGCCGAGAGCCGGGACGGTGTGCTTTTCCTGATGCATGACCGCTCCCTCACCCGCACGACGACCGGCGAAGGGCCGGTGGCTGATACAGGCTGGAGTGAAATTTCGCAGCTGCGCCTCGTCGATAATGAGGGCCGGGTCACGTCCTTCAATCCACCGACGCTGGCCGAAGCGCTGGAATGGGCGGTGGAGACGGGCGCGATCCTCGAACTCGACCGCAAGGAAACAACCAGCTTTCGCAATATCATCGACGAGGTTCGCGCCGCCGGGGCCGAGAACAATGTCATCATCATCACCTATTCGGATGAGGAAGCCTGGCAGGTCGCCGAGATTGCACCGGAACTGATGATGACGGCAGGCGTCGGCAACCGCGAGCATGAGGCCGCCCTCCTCGAAGGCGGTGTCGATCCTGACAAGCTCGTCGCCTGGACGGGCACGCGCGAGCCAAGCTTCGGCAAATGGCGCGGGCTTGCCAGCAAGAATATCGAAAGCGCGTTCGGCACGCTTGGCCGCCCGGGCGAGCGCCTCGACGATCAATACTGGGCCGATGGCGTCCCGTCAGAACACGTATCACTGATAGAAAACGGCCTCGTTCTGCTCGCAACCGACACACCTTACCGGCTTGTGGGCGAGGATGGTCTTCCGACGCGTTTTGTAAACGCAACTGAAACCTGTCTCGAGTAGACAGGATCAGGCTTTCAGCGATGCGGAATCCGCCCAGAAGGCTTCAAAATTTTATCTTTGGAAAGATAATCTTCACCTTTTTGGGCGATTAATCCTCAGTAGAAGAGCCGGTTGGCCGATGGGAACAGATGTCCCAGCGCCAGCCTGAGCTCTGTGGGGGGGGGTATCCGGCTATGCAGAAACGCTTGCTGCGTCGAATATACAAATCTGGGCCGATGCTGTTCGGCCTCGGTTTCCTGACCCCGCTTGCCGCTCAGCTTCTCATCGCTTCGAATATGTCGTTGCCATTTGGCATGTCTCCGCTTCTCGCCGGATTCCTTCTTGCAATGGCGCTTGCTGTTCCCGCTCAGATCCGGGGGCGCTGGATCTGATGTCGAAGCGTGAATTGTCCAGCCTGACGCCGAAGGAACTCGCGCGTATCGAACGCGATATCGCCCGCAAGCATATCGGCAAGTTCCCGTGGCTTGCCGTGACAGCGGGGGTCGGCGTGTTCATCGGATGGCTCGCCCTCTGGCCGCTGGTGCTGATGGACGTTATCCCGGCATGGGCAGGCTTTGTTGCTGCGACCATCCTCGCCATTATCGGCTACCTGCCCTCACATGAGGCCCAGCACGACATCATTGCGCGTCCCGGCTCAAAGCTGCGCTGGCTGAATGAACTCATCGGGCATGTCTCAACCGTTCCGCTTGCCCTGCCCTATGGTCTCGCCCGGGTGACCCATAGAGAGCACCACAAACACACCAACCATCCAGAGCATGATCCCGATTACAGCTCGCGCGCCCCGGGGCCGCTCAGCGCCATCTGGCAGGCGATCCAGAACGTCCAGCCCCGCGCGCGGGGCGGCTACAATGCCTATGGCCGCCTGCTGAAACGGCTCGGCAGGACCGATGTGCTGAGAACGGCCGCGCTTTACAGGTCTGCCTGGTTTCTGACGCTGTTTGCGCTCGCCTGGAGCGGCCATGCTATCGAGGCAGCGGCGCTCTGGTGGCTACCGCACCATGTCGGCTATATCTATATCCAGTATTATCTGAGCTGGGCGCCGCATCACCCGGCGAATGAAACCGCCCGCTACCGCCATACCCGAAGCTTCCGCGCCGCCCTCGGCAATATCGGCTCTCTCGGCATGCAGTACCACATTGTGCACCACCTGCACCCGCGTATCCCTTTCCTGCGCACACCCGAAGCCTACTGGGAAATGAAACCGGTGCTGGAGGCACAGGGCGCCCGGGTCGAAGACCTTTAGCGCTGCCGCACCTCCCCGCTTCTCTGCGGCCTTTCCCAAATTGATTGACGTTTCGCCCGATCAGGCGTATCTGCCCGCCCCAAGGTGAGAGACGCCTGCCGTTCGCCGGATGCTAAATCCGAAGGTGAAGATCTCCGGGGCGAAAGCCTCGTCCTCCCGGAACTGTCCTTCCCATCAGGGGACCGGTCCAGCGGTAAGGCGAACATCCGCATCATGCGCCCGGTCTATCGATGTGAAAGACGAACGGAAAATGTCACTCAACATTTCAACGAGAGCGCAGGCGAAAGCCCATGCGCGAGAACTACGTGCAGAAGCGGCCCAGCGCGGCGAAAGCCTCAGCCATGCCCGCGCGCTGGAAGCGGTCGCGCACAAGCTTGGCTATCGCGACTGGAACACCGCGTCAGCGCGCCTGTCGAACCAGGCTGACGTACCGATCCAGGTCGGCGAGCGTGTGTCAGGGCGCTATCTGAAACAGCCATTCGAAGGCCGCGTCCACGGTGTGCGAGAGCTTGCCGGCGGCATGGGCTACGAGATCACACTCCACTTTGACGAACCGGTGGATGTGGTTGAATTCGATAGCTTTTCCGGCCTTCGCCAGCGCGTCAGCGCGATGATTTCCGAGGAGGGTATCTCCTGGGACAAGACCAGCGATGGGGTGCCGCACCTCATCGTGCAACGCGACAGCGCTGGCCTGATCTGACCCATGGGCCCGGGCGGCCTGCCTCTAGGGGTAGAGCCGCTCGGGTGTCCAGACGCCGTTCTTCATGGTGAATTTCAGCCGGTCATGCATGCGGAAGGCCTGGTCCTGCCAGAACTCGATGCTTTCCGGCACGACGCGGTAGCCGCCCCAATTGTCCGGGCGCGGAATATCCTCGCGGCCATCATATTCCTCACTCAGCGCATCGATGCGCTGGGCAAAGACATCGCGTGACGGGAGAGGGCGGGACTGATCGGACGCAATCGCGCTGATCCGGCTCGCCTTGGCGCGGGAGGCGAAATACTCATCGGCTTCGGCTTCCGGCACAGAGGTCACGCTGCCGCGTACACGAACCTGCCGGCGCAGTGACTTCCAGTGAAAGCCGAGCGCCGCATGGGGGCTTGCCTTCAGCTGCTCGCCCTTCGCGCTTTCAAAGTTGGTGTAGAAGGTGAAGCCCTCCTCACCGACAGACTTCAGAAGCACCACCCGCACATCCGGGCGCCCGTGACCGTCAACCGTCGCAAGCGACATGGCGTTGGAGTCGTTCAGCTCTTTCTCACGCGCCGTAGCCATCCAGTCCCTGAACAGGGCAAGCGGATCAGCCACGTCCGGGATCAGCGGATTGCCTTCGCTGTCGCGCTTATAGTCCGCCTCTGTCGGCGTTGGCGGGATGACACTGTTGTCGCTCATCTTGTGCTCTTTCAGTCGTGGTCAGGCGAGGATGCCGCCATCTACGCGCAGCACCTGGCCGGTAATATAGTCTGCCTTGTCCGAGGCGAGGAATGCGACAGCATCAGCAATGTTCTGCGCACTGCCCCAGCGCCCCTCCAGGGGGATGACTTTTGAGATACCCGCCATCGTCTTTTCCCGGTCGAGACCGCTCTTGAAGGCCGTCGTCCACATGCCATCATCGATCACGCCCGGCGCGACAGCGTTCACGCGGACCCCTGCCCGGCCAAGGTCGATCGACATGTTGCGCGTCATGGAGTTCACCGCGCCCTTCGAGGCCGAATAGGCGATCTGGCCGATGCTGCCCGTGCTGGCAGACACCGACGAGATGTTCACGACATTTCCTTTGCGCGACTTCAGGCTGTCGGTCAGCGCATCAGTAAGCAGGATCAGATTGCGGACATTTACATTCAGCGTGTTGTCGAGGCCGTCTTCGGTGACGCGTCCTGCCGGCTCATGCACGCTGACGCCAGCATTGTTCACGAGGATATCGACGGGGCCGAGCTGCTCCATGATGGCTTCGGCCGTCGGCTTCCAGCCATCGGATGAGCCAAGGTCGGCGTGAATGACAACTGGGTCGCCAGGCAATTCTTTTGCAAGCTCTTCCAGCGCTTCGACACTGCGCGCGACTAGCGCAAGGCGCGCACCGCCTTCTGCCAGCGTTTTTGCGATAGCGCGTCCGATGCCGCGGCTCGCGCCGGTCACGACGGCATTCTTGCCTTTGAAGTCGTACGTCATGCTTTCTTCCTCCTCATCTTTTTTTGTCAGGCATGAGCGTATTGCGTTCGCCGGCCCTTTCAAACAGCAAACTGGCGCAGCGTGAGCGCGCTGCGGCCATGTGCGGCGCTTGCCCTCGCTCTCCAAATTCGCCATTGATGCGCGCAACAGACAGAACGCCAATGCTGGAAGGAAACCTCCCATGAAGAAGCCCGTCAAAGTTGCCGTTACAGGTGCCGCCGGTCAGATCGGTTACGCCCTGCTTTTCCGTATCGCCGCTGGCGACATGCTGGGCCCGGACCAGCCCGTCGACCTTCACCTGCTCGAGATTACCCCGGCCCTCGGCGCGCTCGAAGGCGTTGTGATGGAGCTCAATGACTGCGCCTTCCCGCTGCTGAACAAGATCGTCGCGACCGACGACCCGAATGTCGCCTTCAAGGACGCTGACTTCTGTCTTCTGGTCGGCGCCATGCCGCGCAAGCAGGGCATGGAGCGCAAGGACCTGCTGTCAGCCAATGGCGGCATCTTTGGCCCACAAGGCAAGGCGATCAACGATCACGCCTCGCGCGATGTGAAAGTCCTCGTCGTCGGCAACCCGGCCAATACGAACGCGCTGATCGCCCAGCAGAACGCACCGGACCTCGACCCGAAATGCTTCACCGCGATGGTCCGTCTCGACCATAACCGCGCGATGAGCCAGCTCGCCGAAAAGACCGGCGCACACAATACCGACATCAAGAACGTCATCATCTGGGGCAACCACTCGGCGACCCAGTATCCGGACATTCACCACGCTACGGTCAAAGGCAAAGACGCCAAGCCGCAGGTCGACGACGCCTGGTACACCGATACCTTCATCCCTGACGTGCAGCAGCGCGGCGCGGCGATCATCAAGGCACGCGGTGCCTCGTCTGCCGCTTCGGCTGCTTCGGCCGCCATCGACCATATGCGCAGCTGGGCCCTCGGCACGCCTGAAGGCGAGTGGGTGTCCATGGGCATTCCGTCCGACGGCTCCTACGGCATCGAGCCGGGCGTCATCTATGGCTATCCGTGCACCTGCAAGGACGGCAAGTATGAGATCGTCCAGGGCCTCGAGATCAATGAGTTCTCGCGCGGCAAGATGGATGCAACCGATGCGGAGCTGCGCGAAGAGCGCGCCGCCGTCGAGCACCTGTTCGCCTAAGGCCTAAGGCTAACTGACAAAGACGGGCAGCCATGTCGCACAATACGTTCGGCCACCTCTTCCGCGTGACCACCTGGGGCGAAAGCCACGGGGCGGCCATCGGATGCGTGGTGGATGGCTGCCCGCCAAACCTGCCGCTGGATGAGGCCTATGTGCAGGGCTTCCTCGACAAGAGAAAGCCCGGCACCAGCCGCTTCGTCACCCAGCGCAAGGAGCCGGACGAGGTGCGTATCCTCTCCGGCGTCTTCGCTGACGACCGCACGGATGGCCAGGTCACGACCGGCACGCCCATCTCGATGATGATCGAGAATGTCGATCAGCGCTCCAAGGACTATTCGGAGATCCGGGACCGCTATCGCCCTGGCCATGCCGACTATGCCTATGACCAGAAATACGGGATTCGCGACTATCGCGGCGGCGGGCGCAGCTCTGCGCGCGAAACCGCCATGCGGGTTGCTGCAGGCGCCGTGGCGCGGCGCGTTCTCGGTACTGGCATCACGATCCGCGGCGCCGTCATCCAGATCGGCCCGCACATGATCGACCCGGAAAACTGGGACTGGAACGAGACGGGCAACAACCCTTTCTGGTGCCCGGACGCCAAGACGGCCGCCCAATGGGAAGGCTTTCTGGACGAGACCCGCAAGGCAGGCTCCAGCGCCGGCGCCATCGTTGAAGTCCATGCCTCAGGCGTGCCTGCCGGATGGGGCGCCCCTATCTATGGCAAGCTCGACAGCGAACTGGCCAGCGCCATGATGAGCATCAATGCCGCCAAGGGGGTCGAAATTGGCGCAGGCTTTGCCGCCGCATCCTACTCTGGCGAAGAGAATGCCGACGAGATGCGCATGGGCAATGAAGGCGTGCGCTTCCTGTCGAACAATAATGGCGGTGTCGCCGGAGGTATCAGCACGGGTCAGGACGTTGTGGTCCGCGTCGCGATCAAGCCGACCTCATCCATCCTGTCGCAAACCCGCTCTGTGACCCGCGACGGCGACGAAGTCGATGTGCGCACCAAAGGCCGCCACGACCCCTGCGTCGGCATCCGCGCCGTCCCTGTTGCCGAAGCGATGATGGCCTGCGTCCTCGCAGACGCAAAGCTGCGCC
>DUBH01000039.1 GCA_012960415.1 Henriciella sp.
CGATACAGGATTAAGAAGAATCGGAAGACCTGGGGAGGGCTGCCATGACCCGGATCTACCAACGCGCAGCACGCAGAGCAGAGCGCACAACACACGTTATGGCTGGTCGCCGCTGAGCCGGGGTGTTCCGCCGCAAAGCCGCACCGGCCTGTTTCCTAGGCCTTGCCGGACCGCTTGGCGGATCTGGACACGCTGGCGACGATATGCGTGAGTCCGCCGAGGGCAGCGGTCTGTTCGACGCCGACCGCCGATCAAAAAAGGGCGCAACGCAAGGGGCTACAGTAGGAGATCCGCCATCTGGTTCGCCGGGTTCTGGAGGCGGGATGGTGAAAGAGAGCCGTGTAGTTGCGGACGAAAAGGACGCCACGATTTACCAGGCGGCACAGGGCACCTTTCTGGGATCGCATTCACCAACACTTCACGCACCATGTAGCTAGCGATGTCTGCGAAAAAATACTTGGAGAGGCCTCACTATGAATCTGCCGGTTTCCGAGCTCTGGTTCGTGCGCGAACGCGTGGACGACAGCATTACGCTCATGACCGAGCCTCACGTCCACCCCTTTCTCCGGTGCAATATCTGGCACGTTCGGGGGCGTGACCGGGATCTTCTCGTTGATACGGGCATGGGGCTTGCCAGCCTGGGCCAGGCGGCGAAGGACCTCTTCGAGAAAGATCTAAGCGTGGTGCTCACCCACGCGCATGTGGATCACTCTGGCGGTGCCCACGAATTCAGGAACTGCAACCTTCATGAGAGTGAAGCGGATTTGTTCCGCGGAGCGAAAGACCAGCTTCCGCTCTCGGCGCGCGACTGGCCCAGGGACCTTCTGGAAATGATGGAGGCCTATGAGCCTGTGGGGGAATACGTCATCACCGCCAAGCCCTCGGTCACATTTGATCCGGTGGCGTATCAACTGCAATGCGTCCCTGCCACGACGCACATTGGCGAGGGCGACGTGATCGATCTGGGTGATCGTGTCTTTGAAGTGCTCCACCTGCCTGGGCACTCCCCGGGTAGCATCGGCCTATGGGAGAAGTCCACTCGAACGCTTTTCTCCGGAGACGCCGTCTACGATGGGCCCCTACTGGATGAACTTCCGGAGAGTGACAAGCCAACCTATCGCAAGACGATGGAGCGTCTCCTTGAGTTGCCTGTGGACGTGATCCACGCCGGCCACGAGAGCAGTTTTGGTCGCGATCAGCTTCGCGCCATGGCGACGGCCTATCTCGAAGATGGAAAAGGCTGAACGAAGCCACCGGAGATGCGAGAGGCGGATTCCGGGTGGCCCACGCGAACTGGAAGACTTTGACCTTGGACAAGGCGCCCCTCTGTTTCCCCTTTTCTATTGGGCGATGACTGCACTCCTTGGACTTGCGTGTGGGAAAGAGGGCACTGAAACTTAGTTGGGGCACGGTGTTCGTCTCTCAGGTTTGAGTCGACTCGCTATGGCGGGGCGTCACTGTGCGGTTTGGAGTTCGGTGTTTCGCACTGAAGCCACACCACTCTTCACTTAGTGCTGACGACGCGCTAATTTGAAATCAAATCCCGTGAAGTTTATCGGAGTCCCATGTCCCTGAAGACTGCTTCAGAATTTAAGGATCTGGCGGAGTTTATTGTCGAAGCCGCCAAGGGACGTACCCTTGTCGAGGTGGTTAACACGGGCATTTGGGGAGACGCCCTGATCCACGCTGGCCAGAGAGAATTCTTTAGCCATTTTGGAATCTCCTATGTCCAGATCCCCGTCTGGCCGAAGCCATGGCGCGGGGCGCTATGGAAGATGTACAAAGGCCGATCCTTGCGCCCGGTCGGGTTTGTATCAGGCGGCGGGTTTATGCAGCCGTGGTACGATCGGCCCAATGAGGTGCGCCGGGCTTCGCGCAGCTTCGGGCATTTTATTCTCCTTCCCTCGACGCTCGGCATGACGCCTGTGCTGGAGTCCAAGAAGTCGGATATTTGGCTCCGGGACAAGAGCCAAAGTACCCAATATGTCGACAAATATAGATTTTGCCACGACATGGCTTTTTTCCTCGACCCGAAACCACGAAGAGCGAGCGAGGAACTTGGGCTTTTTTTCAGGAAGGATAAAGAAAGAGTCGTAGGAACCCTGCCGCCGGGGAACGTCGACCTAAGTGCTAAAGGCACACATTCCTCGGACCCAGAGGAGTTTCTTGATGAAATTGGGCGTTTCGAAAAGATTTATACAGACCGCCTGCATATCGGAATTGCGGGGGCGCTATTAGGGCGGGAGACACATCTCTTTCCAAGCAGAGGCGGAAAAACCCGCGCCATATTTGATGCGTCGCTACGCGAAAACTATCCGAATGTCGAATTTCACGAGGGCGGCCTTCAAGAATTGCGTCTTGGAATTTAGAGATGCGCCTGTTTGAAAAACTTGAATTTCACCTTGGAGGGGCGCGAACGCGGTATGGGCCCGTCTCCAGCCTGAACGAGTTCTTTGACGAAATCGCTTTCTTGAACCTCGACCGAAGGCCGGACCGGTTGCGGAATATGGAGGCCCAGCAGGCGCATTTCGGGTTCAGGGCCTCGCGAGTCAGTGCGGTTGACGGGCAAGAAGGCGTCATCAGCCGGGAATATGAAGCCTTTCTGGGGCGATACGGCAAGGAACTTGGGACACAACGCCCCGGAAGGCTGACGGATAAAATAACGGATCACAGCTCAAGGATTGCATTGGAGGACCACCGGAATGGCGGGCCTTGTCTCGGCTCTGCAGGTGCGTGGGCGTATCTGCGCACCCAAGAGTGGATATTGGAGCAGGCCATTGAGAGTGGTGCTGAGTCGTTACTTCTTCTTGATGATGACGCCTTGTTTCACGAAGATCTATACATGCATTTCAACCGCTCGATTGCACGCCTGCCTCAGGATTGGAAAATCCTTCAACTGGGCACGCTGCGCTACAACTGGTCACGCCGGTCCACACGGTTCTATTCCGCTGGCTTGCTGCAGCAGGGAAGGTCAATCGGTTCTCATGCCGTCGGTCTCCATCGTGAAGTGTTGCCTGTGCTCCTTGATCTAGTCAGGAAATTCGACAGCCCGTTCGATATAGGCGCACTCAGCACTCTCGCCTGCATGTATAAATCTCGCAGTTTTGTCTGCATGCCTCAGCTTTGCGTGCAATCCTTTGCCGATACGGATATCCAGGAGCTGGGCAGTATTCATTTTACCGACACGAGGCGGTTTTATGAGAAAATCTGCTGGGACCGTTCCGATTTCTGGCCGCCCGAGCCGAGGCTGTAATGTGATTGAACTTGGCGCCGCTTTGGACGAGGGCATAGATTGAAAGCACTGGCAGTGACAGCGCGGTTAGAGAAAATAATCAGATGATAGTTGCAAACTTGGCGACCTTCCCTCCGCGATGCTCGAACCTTGAAAAGGTGGTGAAGAGTATCTCGCCCCAGGTGGATCGACTGAATCTCGTACTGAACGAGTATTCGGAAGTCCTGCCAGAGCTTGAAGCCTATCCGAATGTCAAAATGATCCTTCCGCCCCGTGACCTGAAAGACGTTGGTAAATTTTTCCCCGATGTGACCGGTGCCGATTATGTTTTCTTGATTGACGATGATATTGAGTATCCCGCCGACTACATCGAGCGGACCGTGGCGGCCTTCAACGCCTTGCCGCCTGGGCCGAAAGTCGCTGGCTATTATGCTTCGATCTACGCGATGCCAAAATTTGGCCTGTTGCCCGGACAGTTGAAAGCCTGGCTGCTATCAAAATCGCGTCGTCGCATCGCCCGCTGTCGCCGTGTCTTCAAGCTGATTGATAAACTTGAACATTCAGCTTTAGTTGACCAGGTGGCTACTGGCGCCCTGATAATCCGAGCCGCCGATATGCCCCCATTTTCTTACATGGAAGGAAGCGAGAAGTTCGTCGATGTGCGGCTGTCAAAATGGTGCTTCGAGCAAGGGATCGCCGCCATTGTCTTGCCACGCGAAGCCGAATGGATGCACGAGGTGCCCTTTGACGAAAGTATTTGGAAAGGCTTCACCAAGAAAGACCCTCCGCACGTGGCTAAGGAGATCTGGTCCTATGCGTTCAAGACCCCCAGGGTGGGGGAACGGCCAGTCTAAGGGGATCGGATGCTCTTTGCGGGTAGGAAGTGTGAAGACTAATCCTTCCTGACGCCTACCGATCCGATCATCGATCCGATCATCGATCCGATCATTGATCCGGCCGACAGCCTTTGTTCAGCCGAGGCATCGAGCCGAGGGTTGGCGGCTCTCATT
>DUBH01000040.1:0-29490 GCA_012960415.1 Henriciella sp.
GCCTTCAACCACGTCAGGCGTCATCTCATTGTCGCCCGTGTCAGGGTTGAGGTGGGTTTCGCGCAGATTCTCTCGTGACAGGATGGAGGCGCGTGCCGCTGCGAGCGCTTCTTCGTCGCGTGCGCGGGCCGCAGCACGCTGAGCCTCGTCCGAAGGCGGTGTGATACGGATATTCATCAGGATGCGCGTCACTTCGTGGCGCAGCGTGCTGAGCAGTTCGTTGAAGAGCTTGAAGGCTTCTTCCTTGAACTCGTTCAGCGGGTCACGCTGGCCGTAGGAACGAAGGTGGATGACCGAGCGTAGCTGGTCGATCTGCTGCAAGTGGTTGCGCCACTTGCTGTCGAGGACCTGGAGCAGAACCTGTTTCTCGACATTGCGGATCTGGTCAGCGCCAGCGAGCTTTACCTTCTGCTCGAAAGCCTCGTCGGATGCCTTGCGGACACGCTCGGCGATCTCGGCATTGGCGACGCCCTCTTCGGACGCCCATTCGGCAATCGGCAGGTCGAGGCCAAGCTCGTTCTTAAGCGTTTCGGTGAGGCCTTCCACGTCCCACTGCTCAGCGAATGCCTTCTCCGGCATTGCCTCTTCAACCCATTCATCGATGATGTCGTGGCGCATGTCGGTCACTTCTTCGGTGACCTGGGCAGCGTTCATGAACTCGCGGCGCTGCTCGAAGATTGCCTTGCGCTGATCATTGATGACGTCGTCATATTTGAGGACGTTCTTGCGGATCTCGAAGTTGCGTTCCTCGATCTTCTTCTGCGAGGTCTCGATCGCCTTGTTCATCCAGGGGTGAGTGATCCCCTCATCTTCCTTGATGCCGAGGCTCTTCATGATCGAGTTCAGGCGATCAGCCGCGAAGACCCGCATGAGGTCGTCTTCGACGGAGATGAAGAATTTGGATTTACCCGGGTCGCCCTGACGACCCGTCCGCCCGCGCAGCTGGTTATCGATCCGGCGGCTTTCGTGTCGCTCTGTACCGAGCACGAAGAGGCCGCCCGCATCGAGGGCCTCTTTCTTGCCGGCCTGGATCTCTACCTTGATCTCGGCTTCCATGGCCTCTTCTTCCTCGCGGGAAGGCTCGCGGCCATGCTGTTCCTTGAACGCGTCAACGGCCTTCCAGAGGCGCATTTCGAGGTTGCCGCCAAGCTGGATGTCAGTACCGCGGCCCGCCATGTTGGTCGCAACCGTCACAGCACCCGGAAGACCAGCATCGGCGATAATCTCGGCTTCCTGCTCATGGTGGCGCGCGTTTAGCACCTTGTGCGGGATCTTGGCCTGCGTGAGCAGTGTGGAGATGATCTCGGACTTCTCGATCGAGGCGGTACCGAGCAGGATTGGCTGGCCCTTGGACCGGGCGTCGCGCACTTCCTTGACGATCTCCTGATACTTGGCGGATGCGACCCGGTAGACGACGTCATCATCGTCAATACGCTGGATCGGCTTGTTGGTCGGCAGCTGGAAGACTTCCAGCTTGTAGATGTCTGCAAACTCGGCCGCTTCGGTGATGGCGGTACCGGTCATACCGGCGAGCTTGTTGTAGAGACGGAAATAGTTCTGGAAGGTGATGGACGCCAGCGTCTGGTTCTCTGGCTTGATGTCGACGCCTTCCTTCGCCTCGATAGCCTGGTGAAGGCCCTCAGAGAGGCGGCGGCCTTCCATCATGCGGCCCGTGAACTCGTCGACCAGCATGACCTGGCCGTCCTTCATCAGGTATTGCTTGTCACGGTGGAATAGCTTGTGAGCGCGCAGGGCCTGATTGGAATGGTGGACTATGGAGACGTTCTGCGGATCCCAGAGATTGCCTTCCAGCATGCCGGACTCTTCCAGCATGCGTTCCATCTTTTCCATGCCCTCTTCGGTGAAGATGACCGAGCGCTGCTTCTCGTCGAGCTCGATATCGGTCTCGTCATTCAGCTTCGGGATGAGGTCGTTGATGGTGCGGTAAAGCTCGGAGCGGTCGTCGGTCGGGCCTGAGATGATCAGCGGGGTGCGCGCTTCGTCGATCAGGATGGAGTCGACCTCATCGACGATGGCATAGGCGTGGCCGCGCTGCGCCATCTGGTCGAGCGAGTATTTCATGTTGTCGCGCAGATAGTCGAAGCCGAACTCGTTGTTCGTGCCATAGGTGATGTCGCAGGCATAAGCCGCCTTGCGCTCACCATCATTGAGGCCGTGAACAATGGTGCCGGTCGTCATGCCGAGGAAGCCATAGAGCTTGCCCATCCATTCGGCGTCGCGGCTGGCGAGATAATCGTTGACGGTGATGACGTGCACGCCCTTTCCGGCGAGCGCGTTGAGATAGACGGCCAGCGTTGCCACCAGCGTCTTGCCCTCACCGGTGCGCATTTCGGCGATGGCGCCCCTGTGCAGCACCATGCCGCCGATCAGCTGCACATCGAAGTGACGCATGCCGAGCGCGCGGACAGAACCTTCGCGAACGACCGCGAAGGCCTCTTCGAGAAGGTCGTCCAGCGTTTCGCCCTTGTCGAGGCGCTCACGGAAGGCTGCAGTCTTGGCTTTCAGCTCCTCATCGGAGAGCGCCTGCATCTGCGGCTCCAGAGCATTGATCCGCTCGACGCTTTTGCGCATCGGCTTGATCTTTCTGTCGTTGGCGGAACCGAACATTTTGCGGGCAAGGGAGAGCATGGAAACAAGCACCAATCTGCGCTGTTGACTTGAAGGATGCCTCCTGACCAGAAACCATGTGCAGGAGGGGCACGCGAGGGGAGCGCGCCACGGGTGACTAAACCTCTCGACCAGTCCCCGCGGGAGACTTAAGAACGCCGCCAAATAGTGTCAATGCGGACGGCTGTAGCACGAACACAAGGACTTAGGCATGCATAGGCACCGGTTCTCCATCCCCGCACTCGCGCTTTCTCTCGGCCTTGTGTTGACGGCGTGTAACGAGAGTGACCCTGAAAACGGCGTCAGGCGGCCAGTGGGCTTTGATGCGTCAGCTGCCGCGAGGGTAAATGGCGACCCGATCTACCTCTCCGACGTTGAGCTTGAAGCAGTGGCCCAGGGCCGTATTGAACCGGGCGACTCATTCGGGCCGGAGCATGAAGATTACCAGCTCGTCCTCGACCAGCTTATCGATCAGCGTCTCCTCGCACAGGAAGCGGTGCGCCGCGGTCTCGACCGCACCCCCGCCGCCCAGCGCCGTCTTGAGACCGCACGCGAGCGCCTTCTCGGCAATTTCCTGATGGAAGATCTCGTCGCCACGCAGGTGAATGAGGAAGCCATTGACCGGATGTATGAAGAGCAGGTGCGCCTCCAGCAGCTCGATGATGAGGTCCGCATCCGGCACATCCTGCTTGCAACCCAGGAAGAGGCCGAAACCGTCCTCGAAAAGGCGCGCGCAGGCGAAGACTTCACGGCGCTTGCCTTCGAATTCTCTGAAGATACCCGCACCCGTCTCGATGGCGGCTCGTTCGGCTGGGTCTCTCCGAATGAAATGGTCGACCCGTTCCCCGCCGTGATTGCCGATACACCTGCGGGTGAAATGTCAGAGCCGTTCCAGTCCGAGCAGGGCTGGCATATCCTGAAGGTCGAGCAGCGCCGCACGCGCCCACCAAAGACGCGTGAGGAAATGCGGCCTGAAATCGTGACTTATCTCACCTTTACGCAGATCAGCCAGATTCTGCAGACCCTGCGTGCCAATGCCGACATTGAAGAGCGCGAAGGCGGGATGATCGCGCGCGATCTGGCCGAAGATGCCGGGGAGGCCGCGGCGGGCGAGAACGGCCTTGAGGGCCAGGATGAATTCGGCATCGAAGGTGGCGAAGACGGAATGGAAGACGACGGTCTCGCTCCGGCTGATGAAGAGGAAATGGAGACTGAAGAGTGAAGCTCACCCCATCACCATTCGCGCCCGACGCTTTTCCAGCGCTGCCAGATGTCAAAGGCGTGCAGGCGGCGACGGCGTCGCGGGGCTTCTATGCGCGCCGTGGCATCCAGCGTGACGACGTCTTCCTGTTCCTGATGCCGGAGGGCACGTCTGCGGCGGGTGTGTTCACACGCTCACTCACGGCGTCTGCCGACGTTGAATGGTGCCGCGAGGCGCTGAAGGCGTGCGGCGGTCTTGGCCGCGCAGTGGTTGCGAATTCCGGTAACTCCAACGCGTTTACCGGCAAGGCGGGAAAGCTCAAGAATGAAGCAACGCTCGCGGCGATGACGAAGACGCTGGGCGTGCCGAAAGAGGCCTGCTTCCTGGCGGCGACTGGCGTTATCGGTGAGCCGCTGGCTGATCCGAACTTTGTTGGCGAAATGCTGCCAGAGCTTGAGAGCAAGCTTGGACCGGCAGACTGGGAAGCCTGCGCGCGCGCCTTCATGACGACAGACACCTATCCGAAGGGCGCGGGGGCGACCTCAGAGATTGACGGCACGCCTGTCGCCATCTCCGGCATCCTCAAGGGCTCTGGCATGATCATGCCGAACATGGCGACCATGCTCTGCTATGTCTTTACCGATGCCGCCATTGCGCCCGCGCTGCTCGACCAGCTGCTGCGCGAAACGGTCGACCCGACGCTAAATTCGGTCACGGTGGACGGCGACACGTCGACGTCCGACACCTGCATGTTGTTTGCGACCGGCGCGTCTGGTGCGCCGATGGTAGAGGAGGCGGACGACCCGCGCCTTGCCGCTTTCCGTACTGCGCTCATGGATGTCTTCCGCGATCTTGCCCACCAGCTGGTCAAGGATGGCGAGGGCGCGTCGAAATTCGTCGAAATCAGCGTCGAGAACGCGGTTTCGGAAAGCTCTGCCAAGACGATTGGCATGCACATCGCCAATTCGCCCCTAATCAAGACGGCGATTGCGGCAGGTGATGCGAACTGGGGCCGCATAGTCATGGCGGTCGGCAAGTCGCTGGAGCCGATCGAGAAAGACAGGATGCAGATCTGGTTTGGCGACCATCTGGTTGCCGATGGCGGCATGCGGGCGCCGGGCTATGACGAAGCCGTGGCGAGCGGGCATTTCGCGGGCGACCACATCTCTATCAAGGTGGATGTCGCCGCTGGTGATGCGTCCTGGACCGTGTGGACGTGCGATCTGACCCACGGTTATGTCGATATCAACGGCGCCTACCGGACATGAGCGGCAAAGTGCTGCTGGTGGTCGCTGCGGCGATCTTCAACAGGGAGGGCGAAATCCTTCTCGCCCAGCGCCCGGAAGGAAAATCCATGGCGGGCCTCTGGGAATTTCCGGGCGGCAAGCTGGAGCCGGGTGAGCGCCCTGAAGAGGCGCTTTGCCGGGAGCTGAAAGAAGAACTCCAGATCACAGTGGAGCCCTCAGCGCTCAAACCGATCACTTTTGCAAGTTTTGGTTATCCGGATTTTCACCTTTTGATGCCACTTTACGAGGTGCGGGACTGGCAGGGCGAACTTGCCGGGCTCGAAGGACAAGAGATTGCCTGGGTACGCCCGGCAGAGCTGGGTAATTACGATGCCCCGCCTGCCGATATTCCTCTGTTTGAGGAGCTTGCCCGGCGGTATTGAGAGGACTTCATGTTCATCAAACCTGTGAAGAAGCTGAAGTCCGATGTGCGAGGCGCAAGCGCTGTCGAGTATGGCCTTCTGATGGGGCTGATGACGATTCTGCTCATCACCGCGCTGACAACGGTCGGCACAAAGACATCTGACCATTTCAACGAGGTCGAGAACGGCTTCGACGCTTAGGTTCGCCGCTACGCCTGCCCCCATGTGAGCCTTGACCCTCACACGCCTTGCGCGCTTCATCCTGACTGACGAGATGCCAGCAGGAGATCCGCCATGAGTAAGGTCACCCCATTCACGATAAATGTGTCAGACGATGTGCTCTCGCGCATTCGTGCGCGTGTTGAAGCGTATCGCTGGTTTCCTGCCCCCGCTATCGCTGATGAGTGGGCGTTCGGCATGTCGACCGCCTTTCTGAAGGATATTCAGGCCTACTGGCTGGAGCAGTATGACTGGCGCGCCGCTGAGAAGGCGCTCAATGCCTGGCCGCAATTCAAGACAAAGATCGATGGCCTCGACATCCACTTCCTGCATGTGGTGGGCGAGGCTGGCGGCAAGCGCCCGCTCCTTCTGACGCATGGCTGGCCGGGCTCGGTCTACGAGTTCTATGAGGCGATCGGTCCGCTCGCCTTTCCCTCAAAGCATGGCGGCAATGCTGAAGACGCTTTCGATCTCGTCATCCCATCTCTGCCCGGCTATGGCTTTTCAGGCAAACCCGCTGCGCCGACGGGCCAGCAGGCGACGGCGCGCATGTGGGACACGTTGATGCGTGAGCGTCTCGGCTATGACACCTATCTTGCGCAGGGCGGTGACTGGGGCGGGCTGGTGACCTCGCTGCTTGGTCTCAACCACGGCACTGATAGCGGCGGGGGCTGCAAGGCGATCCATCTCAATATGATCGGCCATCAACCTGCCGACCGGACGCCTAGCACCGATGAAGAGAAGAAATGGATCGCTTCCTCACAGGCCGCGATGCAGGCCGAAGGCGCCTACCTCATGGAGCAGGCGACCAAGCCGCAGACGCTGGCCATGGCGCTGATGGACAGCCCGATGGGTACTGCAGCCTGGATACTTGAGAAGTTTCACGGCTGGAGTGACCGCAGCCGGGGCACGCTGACCGACATCTATTCGCGCGACCAGCTTCTGACCAATGTGATGATCTATCTGGTGAATGACGCAATCGCGACATCAGTCTGGTACTACGCCGCGCTGTTCCTTGAAGGCGGCGCGCAGCTGAAACCGGACCAGAAGGTCAATGTGCCGACCGGGATCGCGGATTATCCGGGTGAGACGATCTATACGACACCGCCGCGCAGCTGGTGTGAGCGGATCTACAATGTCGCCTACTGGTCAGACATGAAGGAAGGCGGGCACTTCGCAGCGATGGAAGTGCCGGACCTGTATGTCGAGGATGTGAGGGCGTGGGCCCGCGCCGTCAGCTAGGTGCTGACTACATCGCCATCGAAAAGAGCGTGATCAGCAGCTGTACAACCAGTGCGAGACCCGCAAGGCCGATCACGGTCGCGATCCAGGCGCCGCCGAGGCTCATGCCAACACCGATCGCGATGCCTGCGCCTGCGCAGAGGATCAGTGCTACGAGCCAGTTCATGCCGACCGACAGGGTGAAAACCATGTAGCCAACGGCGAGCAGCAGGATGAGGGCACCCCACATGCTGGCTTTCATGAAGCCCGAATACATTTTCGATTGCGCTTCGATTTCCATTTCGCCGCGGGTGTATTCGCTGGACGCCATTGATCAACTCCGTTCATGGGCCTTCTATATCGGGTTTTATCTACGCCGGGCCGATGGTCAAGAAGTCAGGCGGTCGCAGCTGCAGCGCGTCGCCCTGCGTGTCAATTCAGCTTGGTCTTTCCGGTCTTCTTGGGCGGCACGAAAGCGGGCGGAAGCGGCGCCGCGGGGACGCCTTCCTCTTTCAGGCTTTCGCGTTCCTCAGCCGTGGTTTCACCCCAAATCGGCTTATGCTCGCGTTCTCCATAATACATGGAGCGGGCTTCTTCGGCGAAACCGTCGCCGACATAGTCGTAATTGTCCGCTATGTGCTGGCGTGCATGCGCCGCCAGCTTGCCAAAGACTTTCTCAGGATCGCTCGCGCCCGACTTTTCCGATGGGCGCACGGACGGGGCCATGACCTGCTTGCGGATATTGTGGCCGCCGCAATTCGGGCAGTCGATTAGCCCCTTTTCCGACTGGGTGTTGAACCCTTCGGAAGAGGCAAACCAGCCGTCAAAGCCGGCCTCGCAATCCCTGCATTCAAGTGCGTAGCGGATCATGAGCGGAGAGCTTTCAGAGCGCGGCGAGCTTCTTGTCGAGCTTGCCGGAGCGCTCAAGCGCCATCATCTCGTCGCAGCCGCCGATATGTTCTTCGCCGATAAAGATTTGCGGGAAGGTCCGACCGCCATTGGAGCGCTGGATCATTTCCTGCTTCTTGTCCGGGTCCATGCCGGCATCGATCTCGTTGAAATCGACGCCTTTCTGCTTCAGCAGCGACACCGCGCGGGTGCAGAATGGGCAGAAGGCACGTGTGTAGATCGTCACAGCGGACATAGGAAAAATCCTCGTCGATTGCAGTCAGTATGCGTCTTATATGGTCACATCCGACGGCCTGACAACGCGCGCCAGCACCACGAGAGATATATGCGAGGCGCCTGCACGCTTCAGGGCACGGCTGCACGCCGACAGGGTGGCGCCGGTCGTAAAGACGTCATCGACCAGAATGACCCGTTTGCCCTCTATGAGCGGCAGATGGGCAGGGCGCACCTCAAATGCGGCGCGGACGTTGCGCCAGCGCTCACGAGCAGACAGCCCGCCCTGGCTTGGTGTCGGCTTGCGCCGCACCAGCGCATCGACTTTGGCGGGCACGCCAGATTGCTGTGACAGGGCCTGCGCCAGCCAGCCGGACTGGTTGAAGCCGCGGCGAACCAGACGGCGATAGTGGAGCGGGACTGGCACGATGACATCGGCCTCATCGAGAAGTTCGCGGGCAGCCAGAGTCATCCAGTTTGCAAAGGTGGAAAGACCATCACGGCGGCCGGCATGTTTGAGATCAAGTACCAGTTTGCGCGAGACATCGTCATAGGCGAGCGCGGCGCGGGCAGCGTCCCAGCGTGGCGGCTTGGCCGCGCACTTGCCGCAAAGGCTCGCCTCACCGAGATCGCTTTCCAGTGGCAGGGCGCACTGGCGGCAGCCGCTGGCGCCAAGAAAGGTCAGCCGGGCGAAGTCTTCAGGCGCAATAAGCCCTTCGCCGCCATGATGCTGGCCAGAGACAAGCGAGCGCGACGGCCAGACGAAATGCGCTGCCGCGCGCAGTCCGCCCTTTGCCCTCTGCCCCACACGGTGCATATCGAGGCCCATGTCACCAACTCCACCCAAGCTCTTCAACCGGGCGCTTCACCGGCGCAATTGCGACCGGGCGGCCCGTCATTATGACGATTATGCGTTTCTGAAAGCGCGGGAGTCGAGTCATCTCATTGAGAGGCTGGAAGATGTGACCCGGCAGTTTGAGCACGTGCTCGACCTTGGCAGCCACGATGGCACGCTGGCCGCGATGCTGGCAGACCATCCCCAGACGGGCGCTGTGGAAGCGGGCGAAATGTCGTCCGGTCTGCGGGCGCTCGGCGCCGAGCGCGGGCTGGATATTCGTGAGATGAACGAAGAGGCTCTCGGCGTCGATGAGGCCGCCTATGACCTTGTTACCTCTGTGCTTTCTCTCCACTGGGTCAATGATCTGCCGGGCGCGCTGATCCAGATCAGACGCGCGCTGAAGCCGGATGGGCTGTTCCTCGGCTGCCTTTTCGGGGCAGGCACTCTGGCTGAATTGCGTACGTCATTGCTTGAAGCCGAGGCCGAGATCATGGGCGGTGCTGCGCCGAGAATCTCGCCGCTTCCGGGACTTCAGGACATGGCGGGCCTGATGCAGCGGGCTGGATTTGCCCTGCCTGTCGTCGATGTGGAGCCGGTGACGGTGCGCTATGACGACCCGTTGGCGCTGATGAGAGACCTCAAAGGCATGGGGGAGCAGGCTGCTTTTACGGCGAATGAGAAGAGCCCGCGCAGGCCGCTGTCGCGGCGGATTCTGGCCCGAATGGCTGGGATTTACGCTGAACGATTTGCTGATCCGGATGGCCGCTTGCGGGCGACGTTCAATGTTGTCTGGCTGTCAGGCTGGGCCCCGGCTGAGAACCAGCCCAAGCCGCTGCGGCCTGGAAGCGCGCGTCATTCATTGGCAGACGCGGTGCGGAAAGTGCGGGGGACGGCGAGGCTTATTTTGACCGGTTGCTGTGCCGGGGGACGGAGGAGTAGGTTCCCGGTGTTTTCACGGTGCAGCGACGGTGCACTGGCGGTGTTTTCTGACGGTACAGAAAAAGGCGCCCCGAGATATCAGGGCGCCTTTGCATTTCTTCGACGATTGAGGGGCCAACTAGCCCTTGAAGTTCGAGAAGATGTCGTCGGCGTTTGGCTCACTGTCGCTACCGGAATCGGTGTCGACGGCCTGGCTGGCGGCGTCAGCGTCCGCAGCCGGGCGAAGGCCCGGGCCGTCGCCTTCAATGCCGGCTTGCGCTTCCATCTTCTTGCGACGGTCGACGGCCTTATTGACGACTTCGTCAAGCTCAATCTGCGAGCAGAGGCCAAGGGTCACCGGGTCGACCGGTTTGATGTTCTGCGAATTCCAGTGCGACTTGTCGCGCACATTGGTGATCGTCGCCTTGGTGGTGCCGATCAGCTTGGAAATCTGAGCATCTGAGACTTCCGGGTGATTGCGGATGAACCATGCGATCGCGTCCGGTTTGTCCTGACGGCGGGCGACCGGCGTATAGCGCGCGCCCTTGCGCTTTGGCTGCGGGATGTGCGCGATCTTGGATTCGGCCTTCTTGAGGCGATAGTCCGGGTTTTCCTCGCCCTTGCGAATCTCATCGCGGGTGAGCTCACCGCCCGAAATCGGATCGACACCGCGCATATTCTCAGCCACGTCGCCATCAGCGATGCCTTTGACTTCAAGCTTGTGAAGACCGCAGAAGTCAGCGACCTGCTCGAACGACAGCGTGGTATTGTCGATCAGCCAGACGGCGGTTGCCTTCGGCATCAGAATATCGGCCATTTTCGGGGCTCCATCATGCTGGTCCCAGAAACGCAGCCGCCCGGCCTTTCGGGCCGGGCGGTCAGGGTTCCAGAACGGGAAAGTTCCTAACAGCCTCAAGTATAGGACGAAGCCGCGCCCTTGGGAAGGCAGGGTTTGTAGTGGGCTTTGTCAGCTTGACCCATCAGCACCCTCAGCCTATCGGCGAGCTGCAAATCGAGGGGGATGCCATGCTTCGGATGACAGGGTTTCTGGCAGGTGCGCTGCTTGTCGCGTCATGCGGATCGACGCCGACGGACCAGACACCGCTGACGCGCGATGACTTCGCCGCGCCGCAGCAGGTGAGGGCAGGCGAAACGCTTCCCGATAGCATGACGGGTATCTGGCGTTCACGTGGTTATGGCTGGGTGTTCGACATCAGCGATGATGCGGTTCGCCAGTACCAGATCACCGACAGCTACTGCTTCGAGACGCCTGAAGCGTCGAAATCGATGACCGAGACGCTGGCTCTCGATTATTCCATCTATCGCGACCATCCGAGCGGAGAGCATCTCATCCTGCAGCTCCTGCCAGAGGATACTGAAATCTGGGCGGACAGGATCGACGCGCTGCCACCGGCCTGCGAAGTGGGGACGGGCGATGACCCGGTAACGGTGTTTCAGTACGCCGCCGAGCTGATCGGCGAGCACTATGCCTTCTTTGACGTCCGCGGCATCGACTGGAAGGCCCGTGTCGAGGCGGCGCGGAGCAATGTCACTGCTGACATGAGCGAGGCGGCGCTTTTCGACCTGCTGGCAGGCCTCATTGATGGTTTCAGCGACTCCCACACCAAGCTAATCGGTGAGGTAGACGGCGAGAAACGGCGTCAGCAGGACGGGCTTGGCGAAACGCTACCCTTCCTGCGCGAGGCTGGCCGGGAGACCGAATGGCTGATCGGCATATTCGTCGGACTTCAGCAGGACGTACTTGATGAGGGCGCGCAGCACACGGCCAATGACCGCATCCTTTGGGGTACGATCAACAATGGCCGCGTTGGTTATATCCAGATCCTGCAGATGGGCGGCTTCAGCGGGGTCGATATCAGCGACCCGGCGTTCCGGCAGGCAGAGTTCGATGTCTTTGATGCTGTCATGGATGAGGCGCTGTCGGCGATGGCGGACGCTGAGTTCGTCATTCTGGACCTGTCGAATAATCGCGGCGGCTATGATGCGATCTCACGGCGCGTGGCATCGCGTTTTTCCGATGTCGCGTTCAACGGCTACCAGACTTATGTGCCGGGCACAGACGTTCCGACCCGCATGCGCCAGATCGAGCGAGCAGACGGGGTGATCTATACCGGACCTGTCAAACTGCTGACGAGTGATGTCACGGTGAGCGGCGGTGAGATTGCGGCTCTGGCGCTGCGCCAGCTGCCGAACGTCACCCATTATGGCAAGACGACGCGTGGCAGTTTCTCCACCGTCCACTCCAAGCCACTGCCAAATGGCTGGATCATAGAACTTTCCAATGAGGTGATCGCCGCACCAGACGGCCAGAGTTTTGAAGAAACCGGCATCCCACCGGAAGTGGAGCTGGAGGTCTTTCCGCTGGATGAGCCGGTTGAGGGGCACCGGCGCGCGGTGCTGACGCTTGCTGGCGAAGAGTCAGACTAGGCGACGAGCCTGTGCTCAGCGTCTTTCCTGAGCACGATATCCGCATGCTCGCGGAGCGGGAGGATGTGGTTTTCGAGGTTGGGGAGGTTGATCTTCTGCCAGACTTCGGTGCGGGCAAAGTCGCGGGCTTCTTCTTCGGTCATGCCGCGAAAACGCTGGTAGAAGGATGTCGGGTCATCGGCCGCCGCGTGCCAGAAACGCATGAAGCGATCCAAAAACCAGGCCTCGATATGTTCTGTCTCGGCATCGAGGTAGACAAGCACATCCGGCTCGCCCGCACACCGGTCGCCCGGTGAGGGTTGCTCAAAGCCAAGACCCTCAAGGATCAGGATATCCGGCGGGCTGATGGTGCGTGCCAAGGCCGGATCGATGTCATAGATTTCGTGGCTATGGACCGGAAAGACCGCTGGCAGGACGCGCACGCGGGCAATCGCTGTGCGCATGGCGAGCCGGTCATAGCTCTCGGGAAAGCCCTTGCGCAACATGAGGCCGCGCGCCTCAAGTTCGGTGTTCGGGCTGATAAAGCCATCGGTGGAAATGCATTCGACGGAATAGTTCACAGAGAGAAGGTCACGCAGCTGATCAGCCAAGGTCGATTTCCCGCAAGCCACAGAGCCCGTCAGGCCGACGATGAGCGTGCAGTTTTCTGAACGCTCACGACCGAGGCTTGCAGCAAGTTGTGAAAGTCCGTCACTCTGCTTCATCAGAAGCTCCAAGAACAACACACTGGGGGAAGGAAGCTCGGCTAAAGCGTTCCGTGTCATTCGATCAGGCGTCAGCGCGAGTTGAAGCCGATGAAATCGACTGCATAAGCACACTGTCCTTGAAAGGTTTGGACACGACCGGACAATTTTTCAGCCTGTCAGGCAAGTCCTCAAGTTCCTCATAACCCGTGCAGAACACGACTGGCACACCAGCTTTTACGAGACGCTCGGCGAGGCCATAGGATTTGCGCCCGCCGAGATTGGAATCGAGAAGCGCAATGTCTGGAAGCGCATGCTCTATCTCACGCTCTGCGCCGGCAATCGTCATGGCCGGCCCCATAATGTTGTAGCCAGCATCGCTGAGGCGCATTTCAAGATCGAGCGCGGTCATCGGCTCATCCTCAAGGATGAGTATGGTCTGACGCGCCGGGCGCTCGCCAACGAGGTTCTGGTTCTGGCCCGTCAGCTCTATCGCGATGGTCGCGCCAGGCTTTATCTCGATGCGGTGAAGCAGGTCTTCTGGCGGTTGGTCGGTCACAGAGCTGACGGCGTCAGAGATCTGTTCGGTAACGTCCATATTGGTGCCGAACCAGAAGCGGATCTTGCCGTTCTCGTCATAGAGGGGCTGTGCCTCGGACAGGAACCAGCGATAGCCGCCATCTTTTCCGCGCAGGGGAAAGAGGTCTTCCCACGGCTCGCCTGTTTCAAATGCAGCTTTGATACGCGTGACGACACGATCGACATGATCGGGGTGGTGAACGCTTTGCCAGCCCCATCCAGACATGTCTTCAAGCGTAGTGCCGGTATATTCGAACCAGTGACGGTTGTACCAGTAGATCGAGCCGGTTTCGTCGGCGATCCATGCCAGCCGAGGCATGGAGTCCGCCCGTTTCCGGAAATCGGTCTCTCGTTGTAGGAGCATGCTCCCGTGCTGGTTAATCCGCTGTGCCATAAAAGGCTCCGGTCGCTCGAGGCGGGTGAATGTCGTTGCCTCACGACTGGCTACACCATCTCACACTTATAGCGTGTATGATAGGCGCGATTGCCCGTTTCGGTCAGTATTTGGTTCGAAATTGAAAGTTTCGGCGCCTTAATCGGCGAATTCGAGCAGCAATTTACCGATATGGCCGCCATCGGCCATATGTGCTTGGGCCGTTTCAGCTTCGCTGGCCGGGTAGACCTTCTCGATCACCGGCTTGATAGCCCCGCTGGCGACCTTTGGCCAGAACTGATCTTCAATGGCGGCGCGGATCTCAGCCTTTTCCTCTGCAGAGCGGGCGCGCAGGGTCGTGCCCGTCAGGATCAGGCGTTTCATCATCAGATAGATGAGGTCGAGCTCTACTTTCGAGCCGTTGAGATAGGCGATATTGCAGATGCGCCCATTCACGCGGGCGACGGAAATGTTTTTCTGCACATAGTCGCCGCCAACCATGTCGAGGATCACATCGGCGCCGCCGCCATCCTTGACGATCTTCTCGAAATCCTCGGTCTTGTAATTGATGGCGCGGGTGGCACCGAGCGCGGTTGCCGCCTCGCACTTCTCGTCGGAGCCGGCGGTCGTCCAGACTGTGCCTGCGCCTGATTCCTTCAGCATCTGAAGCGCCATGGAGCCGATGCCAGAGGTGCCGCCATGAATGAGGACATTCTCTCCCGCCTTGAAGGCCGAGCGCATGAAGATGTTGGCGTAGACCGTCATCATCGCCTCTGGCAGGGCAGCGGCCTCTGTCAGGGTCAGGTTTTCCGGCACAGGCAGGAGTGAGCCTTCATCGACGGCGCAGAACTGCGCATAGCCGCCGCCTGCGAGCAGGGCGCAGACGCGGTCGCCCTCTTTCCAGCGGGTGACCTTTTCGCCAAGCGCGACAATCGTGCCAGCACATTCAAGGCCCATGATCTGGGATGCGCCCGGGGGCGGTGGATACTTTCCGGCGCGCTGGACCAGGTCGGCGCGGTTGAGGCCCGCGGCGGCGACCTTTACCAGGACATCGTGCGGGCCGATTTCGGGCCGGTCGACCTCTGCCAGTTTCAGCGGTTCGCCTTCATTTGCCACGATAGCCTGCATCCGGTCGGTCATGTCTTACGTCCTGTCTGGTGTCTCGATTAACTGTTTCGCGCGCTGTGCCTTTATGGATTGAGGCTTGATTTCGGCGCGCGTCTGTCCTTGCCTTGAGGGTGAGAGGTAAGCGCCTGAGGAGGCCCGATCAATGTTTGAAGAGGACACACCGAAGCCAGCAAAGCTCGACCTTGAGATATTATCGGTCGATGAGCTGAAGTTGCGGATCGCGGCGCTGAAGGCCGATATCGAGGCATGTGAGGCTGAAATTGCCAAGAAAGAGGCGCACAAATCGGCCGCGGACAGTATTTTCAAGTCCTAGCTCGCCACCCGATCTTAAGACCCTTTAAAGGTCTCGGGTCCAAGACCTTGCGATTGAGCCTGATGAATTTTTGCGGACTGTGCTGAGGGGAAATATGGCTGCCGTTTCCAGTCAAAGAACGCTCGACGAGATGCAGCCGGACTTCACGTCCGGGCGCGTCTTCGACAAGGTTTTCGCAGAAGGCATGGCGCTTGTCGAAAAGACGGCGAGCTATCTGGACGGGCCAGGCCGCGAAATGTCGCGCAAGCTGCCGCGCGAGGCGGGCCTGACCTATGCGGCGTGGAGCATGGAGCTGACGGCGCGCCTGATGCAGGCGGCGAGCTGGCTGGTCATGCAACGGGCCGTGCGCGACGGTGACATGTCGCGTGAGGATGCACTGTCGCCAAAGTATCGCCTGCGCCGGGAAGCCCCCGCGCTGGATGCCTCCGAGCAGCGCGGACTTGGCCTGCCGGATGCGTTTCTTGATCTCGTCGAGAATTCCGAAGCGCTCTTCAATCGTATCTGCCGTCTCGATGAGGCGATCTATCAGTCGGGCACCGAAGCCTATGAGGGGCCGGTGAACCGGCAGATCGAAGCGCTGAAGGCAGCCGCCCAGCAGGGGGCTTTCGACCCGCTCAAGATCTGGGGCAATACCCGCTAGAGCCGCATGAATACGCTCGGCTTTTTTGCTAAACCAATTGAAATTTCATCTATCTCGCGAACCAGATTTTGACTTGGGGGCGCTACAAAAAATGCCAATGGAGATTGGCTGATGCGCTTTTGGTTCGACCAACGCGGTAATACCGCAATGATCTTTGCTGTCTGTGTCATCCCGCTGCTGGCGATTGCTGGCGGCGCGATTGATATGACGCGCCATCGCACAGCGTCGGTGGAAACGCAGGCCGCGCTCGATGCGGCGCTGCTCTATGTAGCGCATGACCTTGGTGAGCGGGATATCGAAGTTCTGAAAGTCGAGGCGCGTCAGGTCTTCGATGAGCAGATGCAGGGCCGGGGTGTCGCTATTCGCGACTTCCAGATCGTGCAGGACGGCGACGACATTACTGCCACCGTCGACGGCGATATCGAAACGACGCTGCTTGGCCTCGCAGGGGTCACCAAGCTAGATGTGAGCCGTGTTTCGCAAGTGCGCCACAGTGAGCGCAAGTTCGAGATTGCCATGTCGCTCGACACGACCGGCTCCATGCAGGGCGAGAAGATTGTCCAGCTGCGCGCCGCCGCCAAGCTGCTGGTCGACAAGATCGATGCGGCGACGAGCAAGACGTCCAGCCGCCGCTTTGCGCTTGTGCCGTTTACGACCTGGGTGAATGTCGGGCCGGACAATTTCGGCGCAGACTGGATCGATCAGGATGGGCGCTCTGATGTGAGCGCGACCAACCTTCTGCCGCGCACGAGCCGTGTTGCGCTTTACGAAGCGCTGGGCGAGGTCTGGCCGGGCTGTGTCGAGGCGCGAGAATACCCGCTCGATGTGAACGACACGCTGCCGGAACGCCGGAATCCCGAAACGCTGTTCACGCCGAGCTTCTATCCAGATGAGCCCGATGACCGGCGCAATTATGCGAATGACTATCTCGAAGATAGTGGCTGGTCGTGGAACCCCATGAATCTGATCAGCGACGTGTCGAAGTATGGTGTCGCCATTCTCAGGGCCTCCACAAACGGGCTGGACAACGGACGCATACGCGGGCGGGCGCCTGACCTCAAGCGAACCTACCGCTTCTATTCGGACGTCAACACGCCGATCGGCCCTGGCTTCAACTGCGCGCCGCGCCCGATCGTGCCGCTGACCGAGAATGCGACCTTCATCAAGAGCGAGATCGACCGGCTGCAGGCCGAGGGCAGTACCAATATGACTGAGGGCGTGGCGTGGGGCTGGCGTGTCCTGTCGCCTGAGGCGCCCTTCACCGAGGGCGGGGCCTATAATGACCGCAACGTCGACAAGGTCATCGTGCTGCTGAGTGACGGCAACAATCATATCAGCGCACGTTCCGACATGCGGGGCAGTGACTATTCGGCCTATGGCTATGCCGCCAATGGGCGCATGGGTGTGCCGTCCCGCCCGTCTCAGGCGCAGATCTGGACAGAGATGGATAAGCGGACGCTGGAAGCCTGCTCGAATGCGAAAGCGGCAGGGGTTGTCATTTACACGGTGCGCCTCGAGCTGACGGATGAGCGGTCTGACGGCGTGCTGAGCAAGTGTGCAACCTCACCGGAGCACTATATGGACGTGCCGGATGCGGCGCAGCTGGGCGAGGCGTTCAGCCGGATCGCCGAGGACGTGCTGCAGCTTTATCTGGCGAAGTAGGCCGTGCGCCTAGCGGCGGATCACGACGCGAAGATCGTCAAGGGCGACTTCGCGGCCAGCGCCGGACACAAAGGCAAGACGCACCGCGTCGCGGCTCTCTGAATCCGTAAAACTGATTGGCGGCTGGCCGCCTGCGCCAAGCCACGCGTCTCCCCATTGGGTCAGGCCAATCAGGATGGGGCGCAGCGCTTCGCCCTTGTCGGTCAGCACATATTCAGACCGCGCGCGGCGGCCTTTGAGCTTGTAGGGCTTTTTCTCCAGCAGGCCTGCATCGACAAGGTCATTGAGGCGGCTTGAGAGGACTGTGCGGGGGGTGCCAAGCTCTTCCTGGAAATCATCAAACCGGCGAACGCCGTAAAGCGCCGAGCGAAGGATGAGCAGGGTCCAGCGATCACCGATGAGCTCGATGGCGCGCGCAAGGTTGCACTGCGAGGGCGGGACTGGCGATTTGCGCGACAATGGGATCATGGTGGTGAAAGCCTGCATGAGTTCGTCAGACAAATCCAGCCTCAGAAGCGAACTAGTCGCTCAAGGCTGGTATGCGCCTGGCCCGATTGGCCGTGGGGGTTGCCACTGGCCTGAAATTGTGGACATTTTCGTCCCTCCAGTAGAGCGCACTAAGGGGACAGATATGATGCGTTTAACAATGGGGCTGAGCGCCCTGATCCTGGCCGGCTGTGGGGCGAGCGGCGGAGATGGCGAGCAGCCGGGCGCGGGGGCGCCTGTTTCCGTCGAGGATCAGGCGGCGATGACGGCGTGTGAGGCGGTCGAGGCACTAGCGGTCAGCATGGAAGCGGACATTCCGTTTCAGGGCCTGTCACAGGAAGCTGCAGAGGGTGAAGGCTATCCGGGCGACCTCGTCACCGCTCTGAAACCGTGGGGCTATACGTGCAAGCACGGGATCCTCGGCGGCTGGAATGAGGGCGATCCGGACAGTCACGTCTTCCGCTGCACCATCTTCGAGGCCAGCAGCCTTCGCTTCGAGGAAGAAATGCCGAATGCGCAAGCCGCGTTCGATGAGGCCAAGGCGACGCTCGATAGCTGCCTGCCCGAGGGATGGACGGCGCGGGAAGATAGCGGCGGCAAGGGCGAGGAAGCCCAGACCTTCATCTATGAGCGCGCAAGTGACATAGAGCGGAGCGAAACGGCCGACTTCTACATGTATCCGATCATGCTGCGGAAGGCGTTCTTCCGGTCTCCGGAGTCGCGCGGCGGCCCATGGGGCTGGATTGTCGATGTTGCCTTCCAGCAGTCCGAAATCCCTGAGGCTGAACCTGCCGGCGAGTAGGTCAGGATAATCTCCCCGGGCGGCTGGCAAGACTGGCCGTCCGGGCCTAGTTTAGGCCGCATGGTCCACCCGCTTTCGAGACAGCTTGCCGATACGGCGAAGTTCACCTCCACGCATGCGATCCTTGTCGTTGAGACAGAGACGTCGCTGCCATGGCTCGTGACCGGGGCAGTGCTGATGGTGCAGCAGGCCTGCGTCATGGCTCTGTCCGAGGCAGGCGCAGAACTGCCTGCCATGCCGGGGCCAGGCGAATTGGTCGCGCGGGCATCCGACCCGGCTTTCCTTGAGCAGCCCTATACGGCGCCGCTGCGACCGGAAGAGCACCGCGCCATCGAGCGCGTTATCGCGGCGCGCAACGATGTGATGCACCCAAGGCCCAAGGGATTGAATCTCGACGCGCGCGCCCTGCCGGAAGGGTTGTTCGCCTGCACCAAGCTGGTGCGACATCTGGCAATCACGCAGCCGGTGCGCCCGTCCATGATGGATGGCCACGACCTTGTCGTCATTCAGGATGCGCTGGGCCTGATCGATACGTCCGCCGATTTCTGGGCGAGCGTATTCTAGCTCAGCGCTGGGTGTGGATGGCCTGTATGGCGTCTTTCAGTTCTGGCGCAGTCATTGCGTCGACATCGAGCGCGGCGAGTTTCTGGAGGCGCTTTTTCAGGCTGAAATACGTGTCCTCGAAAGCGATGCGCTGGCGCGACATCTCCTCGACTTCAGCCGGATCCGGTAGGCCCCAATGGACCTGTACGGGGTGGCCCGGCCAGTAGGGGCAGACTTCGCCAGCGGCATTGTCGCAGACCGTGATGATCACATCCATGTTCGGCGCGTCGTCAGCCGCAAACACGTCCCAGCTTTTGGAGGTGAGCCCGCTGGTATCGTGGCCCTTTGCCGCCAGCACGGACATGGCCATGGGATTGACCTCGCCGCGCGGTGTAGACCCGGCGCTATAGCCCTTGAAGCCGGGCATGGCGGAGACCAGCACTTCGCCGATGATCGAGCGCGCGGAATTCCCGGTGCACAGGATCAGTATGTTGTGGTTCTTCAAAGGGATGGCCGTTCTCCTGCGACGCCAAGCGCGTCTTCGAGGGCTGCGCCGAATGAGAGCAGCGTGTTTTCCTGAAAAAGCGGGGCCCACATCGAAATTGCGATGGGCGTGCGCGCGGTGGCGGCGGTCTCATCCTGCGGCTGGCCGAAGATGCTGCGCGGGCGGGTGTCCTGAAAGCCTGCGCGCATGACGAGCGATGGATGGCCGGTGAAGTTCGTTGGCGTCAGCATGCCGGACGAGAAGTTCGGGCCGATGACGAGGTCGATCCCTTCGAAGGCCTCATGCATGGCCCGCATCCAGAGACGGCGGAGCCTGTCAACCTGGATGAGGTCAATTGCTGAGACAAAGCGGATGGCGCGGAAGCTGTTCGGCCATGCTGGGTCTTCCTGCCAGACCATATCATCATCGCGATTAGAGAGGGTGAGTTCTTCAAAAGCTGCAGCTGCTTCTGCAAGCAGCTGCTGTGGCAGCGGGGCAGATGGAAGATCGGGGAGTTTAAAACGTACGAAAGTCGCACCCAGCCTTCTTGCTTCCAGGAATGCGGCTTTCTCCACATCGCCTGCTGTCTCCAGCCAAGCGTCGTCGAAACCGATCTTCATCCCGGAGAAGTCGGTCGTTGGTTGGAACCCGAAACTGGACTGAAGTGAACCTGCGTCATCCGCGTCATATCCATTGATTGCCGCAAGCACGTGGCCAAGGTCACTGACGCTGCGGGCCATGGGTCCGACCTTGTCGAGCGACCAGCAGAGCGCCATGCCGCCAGCGCGAGAGACACGTCCAAAAGTTGGACGCAGCGCTGACCCGCCGCAGCGATGGGACGGCGAGACCAGAGACCCCAGCGTTTCCGTGCCGATGGCAAAGCCGCAAAGCCCCGCAGCGACTGCAGATGCAGAGCCTGCGCTGGAGCCGGATGAACCTTCGCGTGGATCGAACGGGTTTCGGGTGACTGCGCCATACCAGATGTCGCCATAGGCGAGCGCGCCGCAGCTCGTCTTGCCAAGAAGGACGGCGCCGGCGTCTTTCAGCTTGCGCACAGCGGCGCTGTCGGCGGCGGCAAGTTCCCCTTCGCTGTAGGGTTTTGCGCCCCAGGTCGTTCGCGCGCCGATCGCGTCAAACAGATCCTTGAGTCCATATGGGATACCGTGGAGCGGTCCGCGGTCATTGCCTGCGGCGAGCTCGGCGTCCATTGCATCTGCTTCAGCGCGGGCACGCTCTGGCATGACGGTGATCCAGGCGTGAAGCTTTGGGTCCAGCTGCCCGATGCGATCAAGATAGATGTCGGTGAGCTGGCGAGACGTCAGGTCCCCGGAGCGGATCCAGCCTGCAAGCTTTGTCAGCGGGGCAAACGCAATGTCGGCAGTGTCGGATGGGATGCCTGCTTCCGGCGTAATGCTGGCCGTAGTGACCGAACTGGCTTTCGCGGCGGGGTAGTCGAGCCCGGGAAGGCGCGGATCGAATGTCTGCGCGGGCGCAAGCGTGTTTGGCTTGTCGACCGCGCGAAGCTGCTGGATGGCGCTCAGCTGGTCTTCGAGCGCCGACACCATCTGCTCGCGCTCGGCGTCGGTATATTCGACACCGAGAAGCTTTTCTGCGCTGGATATCGTGCCGGGGGAGATACCTGTCATGTCCGTTTCCTGCGCGGCGGCGCGGCCCGAAAGTGCGGCCATGCCCGAAATTCCAGCGGCCCCAACCTTGAGGAGGTTGCGGCGTGTTGTGTCTTTCATGGAGGCTCCCCTGTATCCGGACAATCTTTTCTGCTTAACCATGCAGGAAACGATATTCTGCGTCACCTTATCGGAGTTTCTGAATGAAAAAACCCCTGACAGCGATGGCTGCGCTCGTTCTCGCCGCAGCCTGCCAATCGACCCCGCCGCCAAGTGACGAGGCAGATTTGGCAGCGTCTGAAACCGTAGAAACGGACGAAACAGAGGCGATGGACGAAGCAGCTGAAACGATGCCGGAGGAGGCCGTTGCCGAAGTGAAACCCTATCCGCAGGAAAACGTCGCCCCGGGTGAAGACCCGTATATGTGGCTGGAGGAGGTCGAAGGCGAAGAAGCGCTCGACTGGGTTCGCAGCCAGAATGAGCGCACGCTGGAAGAGCTCCAGTCAGGCGGCATGTATGACCGCTATTATCAGGACGCGCTGGATGTCCTGCAGTCGGATGAGCGCATCCCTTACGGATCTGTCCGCGACGGCTATGTCTATAATTTCTGGCAGGACAGCAACAATGTCCGCGGCGTCTGGCGCCGCACCTCGCTCGAAAGCTATGAGACCAGCAATCCGCGCTGGGAAACGCTGCTCGATATCGACGCGCTGGCCGAGGAAGAGGGCAAGAACTGGGTCTACAAGGGCGCCAATTGCTTCAAGTCCGATGCGGGTGCGCGCTGGTATTGCATGATCTCACTGT
The DNA here is from genome assembly GCA_012960415.1 of Henriciella sp. GTDB lineage: Bacteria > Pseudomonadota > Alphaproteobacteria > Caulobacterales > Hyphomonadaceae > Henriciella. The sequence continues at coordinate 22,366 of DUBH01000040.1, forward strand.
CGGATGGCGGCAAGGACGCCGTTATCCAGCGCGAGTTCGATATCGCCACCAAGAGCTTTGTCGAGGGCGGTTTCGTGACCCCGGAAGCCAAGCAGGGCTTTGCCTGGATCGACCGCAACACGGCGCTGATCGCTACCAATTGGGGTGAAGGCACGACCACGGCGTCGGGCTATCCCTTCATCGTGAAGCGCTGGTCCCGCGGCACGCCGCTGTCTTCGGCTGTCGAAGTTGTTCGGGGTGATGAGAGCGATGTCGGCGTCTGGCCGTCAGTGATCGAGACCGATGATGGCCGCCGCCTGCAGATGGCCGTCGAGGCAGATACATTCTTTACCTCGACCTATTGGTGGCTCCCAGAGGGTGAGGACCGCCCGGTGCGTATGCCGATCCCGCAAAAGTCCTCGCCTCAGGGTGTCTACCAGGGCAATCTGCTGATCACGCTCAAGCAGAACTGGTCGCCGCGCGCCGGCTCGGCCTTCTTCTCCGGCGATGTTGTGGCATTTGATCTTGAGACATTCCTGCGCACGCGTGAGGTGCCGCCGGTGTCGCTCGTCTTCCACCCTGAGAATAATCAGGCCGTGAACGGTGTCGCGATCGCCAAGGGGGCAGCGCTTCTTTCGATCGACGAGAATGTGCGCGGCAAGGTGCTGCAGATCGAGCCGGCTGATAATGGCTGGTCACGCACTGAGCTCAGCCTGCCGGGCACGTCCGGTCAGGCCGGCATCGCCTTTGCCGACCGTGATTCCGACACGGTGTTTCTGAACTATGAGGACTTCCTGACGCCTGACAGCCTGCTTCGCTATGATGTGAGCACGGGCGAAGTGCGCCAGATCAAGAGCCTGCCGACCAAGTTCGATGCAGACGGGCTGACCGTGGAACAGCATTTCGCGGTTTCCAGCGACGGCACGGCGATCCCTTACTTCATCGTCTACAAGGAAGGGATCGAACTCGACGGCACGACCCCGACGCTGCTCTATGGCTATGGCGGCTTCGAAGTGTCGATGAACCCGTCCTATTCGGGTGTGCGCGGGCGGCTGTGGCTGGAAGAAGGCGGCGCCTATGTGCTGGCCAATATCCGGGGCGGCGGCGAGTTTGGTCCTGCCTGGCACCAGGCCGGCCTCAAGACGCAGCGCCAGATTATCTATGATGATTTCATCGCGGTGGCGCAGGACGTCATCAACCGGGGTGTGACCTCGACCGACCATCTCGGAATCATGGGCGGCTCGAATGGCGGCCTTCTCATGGGTGTGATGCTGCCCCAGCGCCCGGACCTCTGGGACGCGGTCGTCATCCAGGTACCGCTGCTCGATATGCTGCGCTATCACCTGCTGCTGGCGGGGGCCTCTTGGGTTGATGAGTATGGCTCCCCGGATGTGCCGGAAGAGCGTGCCTTCCTTGAGACGATCTCGCCATATCAGAACTTTGACCCGAATGCGGACTATCCGACCCCATTTTTCGTGACATCGACCAAGGATGACCGCGTGCATCCTGGCCATGCGCGCAAGATGGCCCGCAAGTTCGAGGTCGCTGGCAAGCCGTTCTATTATTATGAGAACATCGATGGCGGCCACTCGGCGGCAGCGAACCAGCAGGAAGCGGCCCGCCGCAATGCGCTGGAATATGTCTATCTTCACCGCAAGCTGTTCGGAGACGGCGAATAGGCCTTCCAAGCTGAAAGTCTCAACCAGATTGCCCCCGGTACCCGATAGGGTGCCGGGGGTTTTCTTTACCCGACGCAAGTCTTGACTTGAGGCCCGGTCAGGCGCCCCCTCGCAGGCAAACATTATGAGGAGGAATTCATGGGCGATCTCAGCGGAAAAACGGCGATCATCACAGGCGCGGCAAGCGGTATTGGCTATGCCGGCGTCGAGGTTTTTGTCGAAGCTGGCGCGAATGTTGTGGCGGGCGACCTGCAGGACGAGAAGGGCAAGGCGCTCGAGGCGCGATTTGGCTCTGACCGGGTGCGTTACGTCCACTGCGACGTGACGAAGACCGCCGACCTGCAGAAGCTGTTCGATACCGCGCAGGACGCGTTTGGCGGGCTGGATATCCTCTGGAACAATGCTGGACATGGCGGCACCCCGACCAGTGTCGAGGAGCTGGATGAGGAAGGCTGGGACCAGACCATGAACCTGCTCCTGAAGTCGGTGTTTGTCGGCACCAAGCTCGCCGTGCCGATGATGAAGGAGAAAGGCGGGTCCATCATCAACACCTCGTCGATCTCTGCTGTCTGCGCAGGCTATGCGCCGATCACCTATTCGGTGGCCAAGAAGGGCGTTGCGCACTTCTCCAAGCTCGCGGCGGCGGAGCTGTCCAAGTACAAGATCCGCGTCAATGCGATCCTGCCGGGTTTCATTGCGACCTCCATCTTTGGCGCGTCGCTTGGGCTTTCGCGCGAACAGGCCGACCAGATGGCGGCGCTGGTCGAGCAGCAGGGCGGTCGGATGCAGCCTGCCGGGCGCACCGGGCAGGGCAAGGACATCGCCGAGATGGCAGCCTATCTGGCGAGTGAAAAGTCAGGCTTCATCACCGGCGGTGAGTTCCTCGTCGATGGCGGCATGACCGTCGGCCCGCGCCATAGCTGGGATGAGAGCGATGGCGGGCCGCTGCTGGATGCACTGGGCATTTCGGTAGAGCAGGCAGAGCAGATGCGTCTTGCCATGCAGGCAGGTCAGGCAGGCTCCTGAACCTGTCAGCGCTTGGCTGCCTCACTGGCGGCGAGGGCAGGGATGCTCTCGACTGCCGTCAGGAGGTCATCAAGTGAGGCCGCCTCGGCGACGGGGCGGTCCTTCTCGTCAAAGAGCGCGAAACCATTGTCCGCCTTGCGGAGCGGGAATTTGCGCCAGTGCGCCCGTGTGCGGTAGAGCCAGACCTCTTCCGGCTCTGCGCCGGCTGCTGACCATCCGGCCCACATATGGTCGGCCGGGACGCTTCGCCATAGCTTGTCGATCTCGTCGAGGTCAGATTGGGAAAAGGTCTGCATGAGCCGTGAAACAGAAATGGAAACTGAAGACGAGCCTAGTACAGGCAGGCTGTCAGGCAATGCCCTCGGCGCGCTTTTCATGCTGTTTTCGGCTGTCGGCTTTACCGCCTATACGGTGCTTTCAAAGACGCTGACCGAGGAAGTTCATCCGGTTTTCCTGGCCTTCTGGCGTGCCTTCTTTGCGTGTCTATTGTCAGTGCCGATCATTCTGCGGGTCGGCATTTCGAAAATGAAGACGAAGCATCCGGGCCTGTTGCTATTGCGCTCGCTCTTCGGGACGCTGGGCTTTACGCTGGCCATCGTAGCGCTGTCGGCTGACTTCAATCTGACCTTCTCGCAGTTCAATGCGATCAGCTTTTCGCGCTCGCTCTTTGTGACGGTGCTGGCGGCGATTTTCCTGCGCGAAGTGGTCGGACCTCATCGCTGGGGCGCGGTCATAATCGGTTTTTTCGGGGTGCTTATCATGGTGGTGCCGGGGGTGTTCGTGTTCTGGACGCCGATCGCGCCCAGCGCAGCCTTTCACCTCGATACCGGCACGATCTGCGCAATCCTCAGCGCCTTCTTCCTCGCCTTCGCAATCGTTCTGGTGAAGACGCTTTCGGCAGAGCTGTCGGCCGTTGCGCTGCTGACCTATGCCAACGTGCTCTCGTCCATCCTGCTTCTGCCCTTCGCAATCTATTACTGGTCCATGCCGTCGCTTGAAACATGGGGCTGGATCGTCGTCATGGCGGCCGTCGGGTTCGTGGCACAGTTCTGCTACATCTCAGCCGTCAGTATTGGCGACGCTTCCTTCCTGTCGCCGCTCGACTATCTGCGCCTGCCCATGGCGACGGGCGCAGACCTTGTCATTGTCGGCATGCTGCCGGGCGTAAATGTGTGGGTGGGTGCCGGGATCATTATCGCCTCGGCGGTCTACATCACCTGGCGCGACCGCAAGAAGAAAGCCCAGAAAGTGACCGTGCTTGAGAAGCGGGGTTAAGGGCGAGAAACTCGCTCCGGTTGGCTTGCCGCGCTCCGAACCTTGTGCTCCGCTGACCGCATCAAAGGCATTGCGAGGCTGACATGGAAAAGACACTCAATATCGGCGCGGTCATCAGCGAGACCTTCAGCGTGATCGGCCGCAAGTTTGTCGACCTCGTCGTGCTGGGCCTCGTCTTTGTGGGCGTGCCGACCTTGCTGGTCGCGCTGTTTTCCTCGCAGATACTGGAGCGGACGCTCGAAGGCGGCACGTTCGAGATGAACTTCTCTCTCGGCTATTTCCTGGCGAGCCTGCTCTACTCACTCTTTCCATTCATGCTGCAGGCAGCGGTCGTGCATACCACGGTCACCTCCCTCAACCGCGGCTCTAGCGACATCGGTGAGGCTATTGGTACGGCGCTGCGCGCCCTCCTGCCGCTTTTCATTGTCTCCATTCTGATGAGCATCGGCCTGACGATCGGTTTCCTCCTGCTGATCATCCCCGGCCTCATCCTGCTCACGGTCTGGGCCGTGGTCGTGCCAGCGCTGGTGATCGACAAGGCTGGCATCTTCGGGAGTTTCGGGCGCAGCGCAGACCTGACGCGCGGGTCGCGCTGGCAGATCTTTGGTCTGATCCTGATTGGCTATGTGATTCTGTTCATTCTCGGCGCCGTGCTGGGGCTGCTATCAATCGGCGTCGGTGCGGCCGGCGTCATGGCGAGCGGTGGAGTGAGCATGCCGGCAATGCTGATGAGCGTCGTCGTCGATACGGCGCTGGCCATTATCGGCGCGGTAGGCGTCTCTGTCCTCTATGTGCGCCTTCGCGAACTGAAGGAAGGCACACGCGTCGACCATATCGGCGACGTGTTTTCCTGAGGTAGGGGCCTCGGTTGGTAGCGGATGCGGAGCCTGCTCAGGCCGCTCCGTCTCAAATCATGGGAGGTTGCCCGTCTCTTGCAACGAATCCCTGATCGCGCGGGCCGCCATCACTGACCCCAAGGGGTTCAGGTGGATGTGATCCTTGTGGATGGCCCGTCCGCCGACCTCGTAGCGCGGAACACCGCCTTCGCACATGAATTCGTCCATGGAGAAGAATCTGTCCGCAGGGACGAGTTCGTCGACTCCCAGTTCTGTGCCCTTGCATCCTATGTGCAGCTTTTCCCGCAGCTCCTCGCCGATATTTGCGCCTTCTGGAAGGCGTGCGATGATTTCGGTTGGCGGCTCTCCGAAATAGGGGATCTGTCCAATCATGACGTATGGAATACCAGCGGCGTCGAGGCGCCGGGCCGTTTCCGGGAAACCTTCTGTCAGCGGGTCCCAGCGAGAGGTGCTGGATATGACAACCAGGTCGTACTGATTGGACGCGATCACCTCAGTCAGGAAATACTCGACATTGGCCGGGCAATTGGGCGTGTTGGGCTCCGAATAGCCAAGAATGGGTGGGCAGGTCGCGCCTGAATATTGTAGCACCTGGTAGCGGTCGCCGAAGACCTGACGGAAGCCGTTGACCAGATGCTCCGCGGTGCTGTCCCCGAACAGGAGAATGCTCTTCTTCGATGAGGTGGGGTCTATTTCGTAGCAGGCGGGGTCGATGTCCCTGTATGTCAGCGACGGCGCCATGAAACAGGAGTGGTCCTCCTCGACGGCGGCAGCTTCGAGGAACAGGGCCTCTTGAGACGAATAGCGCCAGCTTGCGCCGTTCGTGAGGTAGATCATCGCGCCGAGCCCAACGAAGATGCTCGCTACCGCCGCTGCGGCGCAAAGGAATCTGCGGTCCGCCACTTTTGTCGGCCCCGGCTTTCTCAGCGGTTGTTCGATGAACTGGTATATCAGCGCTGAAATCGCGACTGTGGCCGCGAAGAGAGCGATTTGCTCAACCGCCGAGGCCTGCGACTGACCGCGCCAGTAGAGATAGAATACAATCAGCGGCCAGTGGACGAGATAGAGCGAGTAGCTGACCTTGCCGACCCAGACGACAGGCCTCGTGCGCATCCAGCTGGCGATGCGGGCGGTCTGGCCGGACTGGATGAGCAGCGCGGCGCCGATGCACGGGATCAACGCACGCCATGCCGGGAAAATGTCGGTCTCCGAGTACAGGCCGACCGGCACGAGGATCATCACCAGGCCGAGGACAGCAGCAGCTTCGGCCGCCCATCCTTTGCGGAGTATCCGCGAAGGCGGCCAGTTCAGCAGCGCCCCGATAGCGAACTCGAACATGCGAAACATGGTGAGATAGAAGATCGAAGCCTGATCATTCGCCATCCAGTCCGCCAAGGGCGGCGTCAGCGTACGAGTGACCGCTGAATCAAGATAGGCGAGGTCAAAATTCCAGAGCAGGCTGAGTATGCCGACGATCAGCAGGCCCCAGACCGGCGCGGACTTGTTTGGGAGACGCAGCAGCAGGAAGAGCAGGGCGGGCCAGATAAAGTAGAACTGTTCTTCAACCGAGAGCGTCCATGTGTGCAGGAGCGGCTTGGTGATCGATGCCGCGTCGAAATAGCCAGCTTCCTGCCAGAACCAGATGTTCGACAGGCTGAAGATGGACGTGATGAACGAGCCAGCGAAGCGCTGCAGGGGTTCAGGTGGGAACAGAATGATTGCGGCGACGAAACTGGCTGCAAGCGTGACGGCGAGGGCCGGGAACAGGCGTCTGACACGGCGCAAGTAGAAGTGCCCGAACCGGAATGTGCTTGTCGATTCGACCTCATTCCGGATCAGTCCGGTAATGAGGAAGCCGGAAATCACGAAGAAGATGTCGACGCCGATAAAGCCGCCGCCAAAGCCCGGCGTGCCGAGGTGGAACAGGACGACAACGACAACGGCAATCGCCCGCATGCCGTCAATGTCCGGCCGGTAGCCTGTTGGTGCGCGGCCATCATGGGTCGCGCTTGAGATGTCCTTCATGCCGCGCCCCGCCTCGTCGCCGACAATAATACACTATCGCAGGGCCTGTCCGGCGATCCTCGCGCGACGGCTAAGGGCCTGCTGGCGCGGACCGATCAGAACGTCTGCGCGCACCCTAATTGAGTCGAGCAAATTGTCACGAGAGCAAGCTTGTATGAAATTGCCCTGACCCTAGTCCGGGAAAAAGGTGCTGCCGTATGATTTCAAGTCGCGCTTGACGCGTATGCAGGCGGGGCTTTCCTCACAGGTCGCCACACCGAGCTGGGAGAGATACGCCTCGCGGG
>DUBH01000040.1:29500-36156 GCA_012960415.1 Henriciella sp.
TCTTCAATGTCGATACCAAAAGCCTGTTCTGCATAGGCGCCGCAGACTGACCGCCCCGTTCGCTCCGCCTCTTTCAGGGCACCCCTGTTCTGGCTCAGCAGGGGAACGCTGGCGTGACCGCTGTTCACACAGCGGGCCATATAGCCGAGCCAGTCGCCATGTTCCCTCGCGATCTTTCTGTAGCTCTCCACGAAAGCCTTTTCGCTCATGTCCACGTCTGACGTCGCCAGATAGTAAACGGTCGAGGGATCATGTTTTTTGGTATCCACGCGTGAGACGAAGCGTTTGCGGCCATCAAAGTCCGGCCTGTCTGAAATGCTGTTGCCGCCTTGAGAGCCTGCGTTGAATTCAGCCAGCCAGGCGTTCAACGGGTCAGGGAAAAGCGCGGCGTAAGCCGGGTCGCGGCCCGCAACGCCGACATAAGCCGCCCGCGCCTCACTCACATCCCCTTGCTGGTGCGCAATATAGGCGCCGGTGAAGTTCGATATGAGGAAACCCAGCGTGAAAAAAGCGATTGTTTTCCAGCGAAAGAAAAGAAGCGAGACGACCGTGCCCAGAAGAAACGCGCCTATGACGATGGCGAGCCACTGATATGACGTACCCCAGAGCGAGATCATCGACCCGAAAAAGAAGGCCAGAATAACAAGCAGGAATACGAGCCTGACAAGATTTGGGACAAAGCCATTGCCTAGAAGTGTGCCGCGCGAATTCATCTTAACCCCCAGCGTTGCAGTCGACCCAGTGTATTTGGCCAAGCTGAACGTGAGATAAACAAAGGCGAGCGCGGCGAAACTTAATTTCAATCAAAACAGACTGTTAACCAACGCCGCTTGGCTGCTGACAGGCCGTTCAGCGTTTTGTGCTGGCGTGCCGCGCCGATTTTTCTTGCCAAAGCCGGGCCGGGCAACAACCTTCCAAGCAGAAGGGGAGTCTCATGGAAAAAGTACTGGTTACCGGGGCGACGGGGTTTATCGCGTCGCATCTGATCCTGCAGCTTATAGAGCGGGGCTATGAGGTTCGCGGAACGGCGCGGTCGACGGACAAGGCGGCGCGGCTGAATGAGATCCTGTCAGATTATGCTGGCAAGCCTGTCGCGATCGAGATCGTGGCAGCTGACCTCAGCAAGGATGAGGGCTGGGCTGAGGCCGTGAAAGGCGTGAGCTATGTCCAGCATGTGGCGTCGCCCTTTCCGGCAGAAACGCCGAAATCAGCCGATGAGCTGATTATTCCTGCGCGCGATGGGGCGCTGCGCGTCCTGAAGGCCGCCAAGGCCGAAGGGGTGAAGCGGGTCGTGATGACTTCATCCATGGCAGCGATCGGGTATGGGTGGGGCGACAAGCGCCCTGACACCCTATCGGAAGTGCACTGGTCGAACGCCGACAACCTGAATGACAACACAGCCTATGCGCGCTCCAAGACGATCGCGGAGAAAGCGGCCTGGGATTATGTGACGGGTGAGGGCGCCGGGCTTGAGCTTGCCGTGATCAATCCGGTCGCGGTACTCGGCCCGGCCATGAGCAAGGATGTTTCATCCTCGCTGCAGCTGGTCAGCCAGCCGCTGGAAGGAAAGCTGCCTGCATTTCCGAAGCTTAGCTTTGGCATCATCGATGTGCGGGATGTGGCCCGCGCGCATATTGAGGCGATGGTTCGCCCGGAAGCGGTGGGTGAGCGCTTCATCTGTGGCGGTGATGTGCTCTGGATGGATGAGATGGGCGAAGTGCTGCGCAATGCCTTCCCGGATCGCAAGATACCGAAGGGCACGCTGCCGAACTGGCTCGTGCGTTTGTTTGCGCAGCTTAATCCGCCTCTGAAACAGGTTCTGCCAGAGCTCGGCAAGAAGCGCGGCTATACAAATGAAAAGCTGAAGACCGTGCTCGGCATCGAGCCGATCCCGGCCGATGAGGCGATCATTGCGAGCGCGAAAAGCCTGATCGAGGTCGGGGCGGTCTAGTCAGGCAAGGCGAGCCTAGTGTCCGCCGCCGCCGTGTCCGCCACCTTTGTGGCCGCCGCGGCCGCCGCCATGGCCACCACCCTTGTGACCTCCATGACCGCCGCCTTTCCAGCCGCCGCCCTTATGACCACCGCCGCCGCAGGTGTTGCACCCGCCGCCATGGTGCTTGCCGCCGCCGCCACCGCGGAAACTGCCATTGAAGGTGAAAGAAGCTGCCGCTGACGAGAGGGCGCTCGCCGAAGAACTGGCGCTGGCATAGGCAAAGCCGCCACCGCCGCCATAATAGCCGCCGTCAACGCCATTGCCGACGCCGCCATCAAAGCCTGAGATGTCGATGTCGACATCGCGGCGGGCATAGCTTGTCGTGCGAGCAGCGGACCGTGTTGCGTAGCCGGTGCTGCGGGTCGCTGTGCGCGAAACGGCTACTGGCCGCGGTGCAGAATGAGAGACCGTGCGGGTCGAGTAAGCCGCCGATGATGACCGCGTCGCAGGGTATGCGGCGGTGTGCGTTGCATAGCTGACCTGCGCAGGGCGGGCGGCAATGGCGTTGTATCCGCCGCCGCAAGCTGCGCCATAGGCGTGTGCGTGGCCGGCATGTGCTGCCGCATAGGACTGGGAAACAGTGCCGGATGTGTAGCCACCATGGCCGGCGCTGTGGCTGGAATAAGCCGCGCCATGTGAGCGATGCGCCGTCTGTGGTAGCGGCGGGCATGACCAGGTGTCATGGCTGACCAGATAGCAGCCGGGCTCAGGTGGCGTCTGCTGGGCGTGGGCCTGAAGGGGCGCTGGACCACGGTTGACCGGACGGTTCTCATAACCGTCTGCGAGCGCAGGTGTCGCCAGAAGCGCTGCGGATGCAGCGAGCAGGGCCGCCTTGTACCGATATGGCATAGTATTCGCCTCCTGAGCGAAAGTCCGGTCGATCTACTGTGTCCTGCAGCAAATGCAGGGCCAACGGTCAGTAAACGTTATCCGCAGAGGCGAAGCAAACGGCTTAACCGGATAGGGGAACGGCGCTCGCGTGCGACGTGCAGAGTATTAAGGAGGCAGGCGGACGCTAGTCGGCAATCCTAGAAGTCGTAGGTTATGCCCTTGCGTTCCCAATCGCCAAACCGCGTCGGTTCGCGGTGCCGCGGGCCGCCTGTTTCCTTTTCACGCTCGGCTTCGAGCGCTTTTTCATGCTCTATCTGAGCCTCACGGCGCGCTTTTGCTTCGTCGAGGGCGCGTTGAGCTTCGGGGGAAAGGGGCTTTTTCATTAGAATATTGACATGCTTGCGGCGATACGCTTCTCAGGCCTGTTAACACTTTCCATATAGATCAACGCAAAATATTAAAACGTCTGCCCTCAGCATCAAGGAGCGCCCGATGGCGGGAACAATGAAGACTTTTGTCTTGCTCGCTGCGATGACAGCCCTTTTCATGGCTGTCGGCTATCTGGTGGGCGGCATTATCGGTATGGCGATCGCCTTTGCAGTCGCGCTCCTGCTCAATGTTTATTCCTGGTGGAATGCCGACAAGATTGTTCTGCGCATGCAGGGCGCGCGCGAAGTCTCGCCGGATGAGCGCTCACCCATCTTCAGGACATTCGCCAATGACACGCGGGCGCTCGCCGCCCATGCAGGCCTGCCTGCGCCGCGCATCTATATTATCGACACGCCGCAGCCGAACGCGTTTGCGACGGGCCGTAACCCGAAGAATGCTGCGGTCTGTGCGACGACGGGTCTACTCAATACGCTGACGCGTGAGGAAGTGTCCGGCGTGATGGCGCATGAGCTGGCGCATGTGGCGCACCGCGACACGCTGACCATGACAGTGACAGCAACGCTAGCGGGCGCCATCGGCATGCTGGCCAATTTCGCGATCTTTTTTGGCGACCGCTCACGCGGTGGGATCTTCACCTCCATCGCCATCATGATCTTTGCACCGATGGCAGCAGGTCTCGTCCAGATGGCGATCAGCCGCTCGCGCGAATATGAGGCAGACAAGCGGGGCGCAGAAATCTGCGGCAACCCTTACTGGCTTGCCTCGGCGCTCGAAAAGATAGACAGGGGCGCACGTTCCAATCTCAATCAGCGTGCCGAAGCCAATCCGGCCATGGCGCACGTCTACATCATGAACCCGCTTGCCGGGCGTAAAGGTGACAATCTGTTTTCGACCCATCCTTCTACCGCCAACCGTGTCGAGGCGCTGCACAAGCTCGCCATGGAAATGAATGTGGCGCCGCCTGAGCGGCTCTATCCTGAAACGGTCACAGCCCGTGGGCCGTGGGGATGAGCGCATCCAGATCAAGACAAGCTGCCGCCGATCTCCTCATTGAAACACTCGACAATCGCCGCACGCTGGATGAGGCGATGGAGCTTTCAGAGACGTATGGCGCGCTGACCGGCCCGGACCGGGGCTTTGCGCGCGCCATGGCGAGCGCCGCGCTGCGCCAGCTGGGACGTATCGACAAGGGGCTTGCGCCTTTCCTCAACCGCCCGATCGAGACGGCTGTGCCGCCGGCGCGCGCGCTGCTGCGGATTGGGGCGGCCCAGAGCTGGATCCTGGATACACCGGCCCATGCGGTGGTGAGTGAGACCGTGAACGCCGCCAAGCAGTGGGCGCGTGCCCGCTCTGCCTCAGGGTTTCTCAATGCTGTGCTGCGCAAGGCGGTAAACGACCGGACCGCTTTTGATGCGGCGCCAGTGACATCTGTCTGGCCGGACTGGCTGACCGTGGAGCTGATGACGTCTCTCGGCGTCGAAGGCGCATCGGCGCTGGCGCGCCTGCAGATGGAAGAGCCGGACCTCGACCTTACCGTCCGTGATGAGGGGTTTGCCGAAGATCTTGGCAAGCGGATCGGCGCGAAACGCGTCGGGCTTGGCAGTCTGCGGGTTGCGTCCGGCGATGTGGCCGGCGTTGAAGGTTACCGCGCAGGCGACTGGTGGGTTCAGGATGCGGCGGCGACGATCCCGGCGCAGCTTCTGGACATAGAGCCGGGCCAGACCGTGTTTGACCTTTGCGCCGCGCCGGGTGGCAAGACGATGCAGATCGCTGCGATGGGCGCGAAGACGGTCGCGGTTGATCGGTCGAAGACGCGGCTGCAGCGGGTTGAAGAGAACCTTGAGCGCACAGGGCTAAAGGATGGCGTGGAGATCGTCGCGGCAAATGCCGAGACCTGGGCGCCGGACGAGCAGGCTGACGCTGTGCTGCTGGATGCGCCATGCTCCGCCTTCGGGACGCTGCGGCGTCACCCGGAAGGGGCGTGGATCAAGGGTCCGGACGATATCGCCCGCTTTCCTGAGGTGCAGCTTCGCCTTCTGAAAGCGGCGGCGAGGCTGGTGAAGCCAGGTGGCACCATCGTCTATTGCGTCTGCACGCCGCTGAAGCGTGAAGGGGCCGACGTTGTGGCTGCCGCGCTGAAGGATGCCGGGCTGGAGCGCGCGCCGGTCAGTGCCGAGGAGGCGGGGCCATTCGCGGGCGGACTGACAGGGGCGGGCGACCTTCTGACCCTGCCGAAGGCCGGGTTCGCGCACGATGCCTTCTTCATCTCGAGACTTCGCCGCAAGGCTTGAGGCGATCAGTCGCCGAATAGTATTCGACTGCCTTATTCTTGCCGCCGGTAATTCATATTCCGTTCAGTGCGCGGGGCGGATACTTTGTCCCGTCCCGTAATCAAAGGATCCGGATAATGAATACCAATGCCTCTCAAGTCGCCAAGCCAAGCCGTCTGATGGCGGGCGCCTTTGCTGCCCTTACCCTGACGCTGGCTGGTTGTGCGAGCACCTATGGCGCGAACACGGTAAGTCCGAACGATGTCGGCTATGCCTCGCAGGTTGAGCTCGGCACGATCAGCGATGTGCGCGAAGTCACGATCCGCCCGGACAACAGCATCCTTGGTGCAGCGACCGGCGCGGTACTCGGTGGTCTTGCGGGCTCTGAGCTCGGCGGTGGTGACAAGGCGCAGACGGCTGGCGCCGTTGGCGGTGCTGTCCTTGGCGGCCTTGCCGGTAATGAGCTTGGCAAGGGCATGAACACCCGCCGCGGCTTTGCCTATACGGTGCAGCTCGATAGCGGCCGCACGGTTGAAGTCGTTCAGGGTGCCGACATTGCCATGTATCCCGGCCAGCGCGTTAACGTGACCTATGCGGGTGGGCGCACCACGGTGTCGCCAGCGCAAGGTTACTCACGCTACTAGATCGTTGCGCGGCCGGGCTTCCGGCCTGCTGAAACTGAAGCTTCGATGCCGCCGCGAGCCTTGTGCTTGCGGCGGTTTCACCTTACCCAGCGTGCCATGTCACGCGTCATGATCTCCCCCTCGATACTGTCTGCAGATTTCGCCTGTCTGGGCGAAGAAATTCGCGCCATCGATACCGCTGGCGCCGACATGATCCATGTCGATGTGATGGATGGTCACTTCGTGCCAAACCTCACTTTCGGCGCGCCGGTGATCAAGAAGTTGCGTCCGCACACGGACAAGCCTTTCGATGTTCACCTGATGATCGCGCCCGTTGATCCGTACATCCAGGACTTTGCCGATGCGGGCGCAGATATCCTGACGGTGCATCCAGAAGCTGGCCCGCACATCCATCGCACGCTTCAGTCGATACGCGCGGCGGGCATGAGACCGGGCGTTGCCATCAACCCCGGCACCCCGGCCGAAGTCATCGATCCGATCATCGAATCGCCCGACAAGCGCGAGACCTACGAGTACGACGAAGTAGGC
>DUBH01000040.1:36166-40787 GCA_012960415.1 Henriciella sp.
ATTGATGATATCGACCTCATTCTCGTCATGTCGGTGAATCCGGGCTTTGGCGGCCAGAGTTTCATTGACAGCCAGCTCAGAAAGATTGAGTCATTCCGTAGGAAGATAGATGCCTGTGGACGCGACATCATTCTTGAGGTCGATGGCGGATTGACTCCGGAAACGGCGCCTCTTGCAATCGAGGCGGGGGTGACAGCGATCGTCGCAGGATCAGCTGTGTTCAAGGGGGGTGCGGATGCTTATGCTCGCAACATCGCCGCACTTCGTGGAGAAGACGGCCAGTAGAGCTTTAAGCACTAGGCGAGTGACCGCAGTGGAGTACGCTAAATCGACCCCACCCCCACGCCGTACACCTGAAGAGGATGCGGATCTGTGGATGCGTCTGGCTGGTGTCAGCGGGCAGGACATTGCCGCTTCTCCAATCCACCGGCTGAAAATCTCCGGCGCCACGCCGGAGGGTTTTTCTATCTATCCCGACCCGATTGCGCCACCTGATCATATGCGCGGCGAAAGCCTGATGAGGGATGTCTGGCGGATCGGCGCGGACAAGATCGAAATGAATGAGGGACTGCCGCCATGGACGGCGCCTTTGCCATCGCGCCACTTTGCCGACAGGGTTCATCGCTTCGACTGGCTGGCCGATGTGTTCGCCCAGGGCGAGGCGGGGGCCGAGCGGGCCTGTTATCTCGTCGATGACTGGATTGCCAATTTTGGGCGGTTTAACGGATTTGCCTGGCGGATTGGTTGCGCGGGCGACCGCGTCTGGAACTGGATGCTGTGCGGCTCCATGCTGTTCACACGCGGTGAACCTGCCGACATCGAGCGGAGGCTTGAGACGCTGGCGCGGCATCTGCGCCATATCGAGGCGCTGCAACCGGACTGTGTCGACTTCATCGCCCGCTGGCGCGTGGCCTGCGTCATGGTGCTCGATAGCCTTTGCCTCAAGGAAGGCGCGGGCCTCGATGAGGCGCTTGAGCTGTTGGAGAGCGAGTGCACGGCGCAGATCCTTCCGGATGGCGGGCATGTGACACGGGCGCCAGCGCGCGGCCTGCGGACCATGCTGGACCTCTGCATTCTGGCGGATGCGTTTGGAAAGTCGGGCCGGCCAGTTCCCGATTTCGTATCCAAGTGGATCGAGCGGCTGGGCGGCATGGTCGCTTTCTTCCGGAGCGGCGACGGCGCCTTGCCGCCCTTCAATGACAGCGATGAGAGCCTGCCGCAGATCGTCGATGCCGTTCTTGAGCGGATGAAGATGCGGCCACGCGGTTTCATGGTCGCGCCAAAGTCCGGCTTTCACAAAATCCTCAAGGCCGGGGCGTGCCTCATTCTCGATGCTGGCGAGGCGCCCGCGCAGCCGTTTGGCGATGGGGCTCATGCAGGGGCGCTCAGCTTTGAATTCCACGATGGCGAGTCCCGCCTGGTGACGTCTTGCGGGTTCAGTCCCGAAGCGGACATTGACTGGCGCGCTGCGGTCCGGCGAACGGGCGCGCACTCGACACTGGTTCTGGCGACAGAAGACTCCGCTCCCTTCCAGCGCAATGAAGAGACAGGTCTGACATATCCGGAAGGGCCGGAAGGCATCTTTGCCAAGCGGATGGAAGAGAATGAGGAGATTTGGCTCGACGCGCAGCATGGCGGTTATAAGCGGCTGTTCGGCCTGCTCCACCGCCGCAGGCTTTTCATGTCATCAGATGGCAGCCGCCTGACGGGGGAAGACTCACTCGCTCGTCCATTGTCACAGGGCCCGGCGAAGCTGGAAAAGCCGATCCCGTTCTCCGTACGCTTCCACCTACATCCGACGGTTTCGGCGACGATGAAAGACAGCTACATCCGGCTGCGCACCGATTCTGGTGAGATCTGGCATTTCAAGACGAGCCATCCTGGTGCCAAACTTGAAAAGACCGTTTATCTTAGTCGCGGCGTGGTCGAGAAAAGCAGGCAGATCGTGCTTTCTGGACGTGCCGACCCGAATAGTGATGGCTCTACGCCGCCAAATTGCCTTAGGTGGGCGTTCTTGAAGGAAAAGGCAGAGTGACGCCACGCGACGAAGCCCGAAGAGCCATGGCGATTACGCTTGGCTTTGACACCGCAGCTGCTGCGGTGGCGATGGCGGTTGCGCTCGTTACACGCTGGCTCATGACGGGCGGCGCACCGCCTGACAGCTTCTTTGGTGGCATCGTCACCACCGCCATCTTCGCAGGCGTCGGCTTTGTCTCTTTCTACATGCTGGGCGTGCACAAACAGGTCTGGCGTCACTCCGGCTGGCGGGATGCGGTTCGCATCGTTCAGGCTGTCGGCCTTGCGACACTGTTCTTCCTGCCGCTCGTATTCCTCTGGAACCGCCTGGTTGGCGTGCCGCGCACGGCGATTGTCATTGCGGTTGTCATCTGGCTTGGCATCATCTTTTCCGGCCGCATGGTCGCGCTGTGGCGTTCGACCCAGCGACCGCTCCAGATTTTCTTTTCCCGCGCGCGCCCGGATGCGCCGATGGTGCTACTCATTGCTCAGTCCGAAGAGGCTGCACGTATCGACTCCCTCATGGGCAAGGATGAGAAGGGCGCAAAGGTCCGCATTCTTGGCCTGCTGGAGCCGGAGGGCGCCGAGTTCGGCCGGAAGATTCGCGGCATCCCGGTGCTCGGAGGTCTGGAAGATCTGAGCAAGGTGCTCGATCTGCTGACACTTCGCTATGAGAAGACGCCGCTGGTGGCGGTGGCCGGCATCGCGCGCGAGCGGCACTACATGACACAGGTTCTGGAAGTGGCCGCGAGCCGCAAGACAGAAGTCATGTCGCTTGGCGCCGCCGCCGACCAGACATCGGCGGCCATGCTGCCTGTTCGCCCGGCGGATCTGCTGCGCCGGCGTGAACGCGAGCTCGACATCGAACCTGTCGCCGACATGATTGAAGGCATGCGGGTCTTCGTGACGGGCGGCGGCGGCACGATCGGGTCCGAGCTTGCGCGCCAGTGCGCGAGCATGAACCCGCAATCGCTGACCCTGTTTGATTCATCTGAGTACAATCTCTATGAAGCCGACCTTTCGCTTCGAGAGCAATTCCCCAACCTGCCGATCAATTCCGAACTGGGTGATGTCCGCGATATCGCCCGGGTGACGCGCGCCATTGAGCAGTTCGAGCCGGACATCATCATTCATGCAGCAGCGCTGAAACATGTGCCGCTAATGGAGCAGAATGTCTGCGAGGCCATCCTGACCAATGTCGGCGGGGCGTTGATCACGGCGAAAGCAGCGCAGACCTCATCAGTCCAGAAGTTCGTGTTCGTCTCGACTGACAAGGCGGTACATCCTGACAATGTGATGGGGGCCACCAAGCGTCTGGCAGAGTTGACGGTGACGCGGCAGGCGGTGTCTTCGAACTTCTCTGTGTCCATGGTCCGGTTCGGCAACGTGCTTGGGTCTTCAGGCTCTGTGGTGCCGCTATTTGAACGCCAGATCGCCAAGGGTGGGCCGGTGACCCTGACACACCCGGAAGTCACGCGGTACTTCATGACCGTGGAAGAGGCTTCCGCACTCGTCCTGCAATCGGCGACGCACAATGGAAGCCCGGGATCGGCCTCTCTCTATGTGCTCGATATGGGTGAGCCAGTTCGCATCAAGGCGCTGGCTGAAGCGATGATCCGCCTGAAAGGCCTTGTGCCTGGGCAGGACATCGAGATTCGCACGACGGGCCTTCGCCCCGGCGAAAAGATGCACGAGAAGCTCACCTATAATCATGAAGAGGTGAACGCGATCGGCATTGAGGGCATCTACAAGGTCGCCTCCAGGCAGGTCGTCGCAAACGACTTCGATGAGAAGCTCGATGAGTTGCTCGATCACGCCCGTCACCGCCGCCGTGACGAGGCGATCAAAATGCTCGCAGAGCTGGTGCCGGAGTACCGTCCGCGACGGGCGGCGGAGTAAGCGGCCACACACGGTTGACCTAATGGATTGCGGTGCTACCCACTGGCGCCGGTTTCCAGTAGAATGAAAGTCGCCGAGCCTATGACTGAGCGTTTCAAGGTCCGCCGTGCCCTGCTGTCGGTTTCAGACAAGTCCGGGCTTGTCGAACATGGCCAAAGGCTCGCCTCTCATGGCGTAGAGCTGGTCTCGACCGGTGGCACGGCCCGCGCACTGAAAGAGGCAGGCCTCGACGTGGTCGATGTTGCTGATCTGACGGGTTTTCCAGAAATGATGGATGGCCGGGTCAAGACGCTGCACCCGGCGGTGCATGGCGGCCTGCTTTACCGCCGCGATCTTGAAAGCCATCGCAAGGACGCGGAGCGTCACGGCATCGAAGCTATCGATCTCGTCTACATCAACCTCTATCCGTTCGAGGCGACTGTCGCCTCGAATGCCGATTTCGACACTTGTATCGAGAATATCGATATTGGTGGGCCAGCGATGCTGCGTGCCGCTGCCAAGAATGGCGAGTCTGTCGCCGTTTGTACCGATGCGGGCGATGTAGCGCGTGCACTGGCGGAGATGGATGCCAATGAAGGTCAGGTAAGCCGGGAGCTGAGCATCCGCCTTGCGGCAAAGACCTATGCGCGCACCGCCGCCTATGATGCGGCAATCTCCGGCTGGTATGCCGAGCAGCTGAACGATGCGACGCCGGACTGGGCCGGAT
>DUBH01000040.1:40869-82205 GCA_012960415.1 Henriciella sp.
CAGTCTGCGGCTTTCTATGTCACCGGCGACAAGCGCCCGGGCGTTGCCAATGCGCGCCAGGTGCAGGGCAAAGAGCTTTCCTACAATAATATCAACGATACCGACGCGGCGTTTGAGCTGATCGGTGAGCTCGGTGATGAGCGTCCAGCCGTTGCGATCATCAAGCACGCCAACCCTTGCGGCGTGGCGATGGGCGATACGCCGCTCGCCGCTTACAAGGCGGCGCTGGAATGCGACTCGACGTCTGCTTTTGGCGGTATTGTCGCGCTGAACCGCCTCCTCGACGAAGAAACGGCGCAAGAGATCACGAAGATTTTTACCGAGGTCGTCATCGCGCCGGGGGCTGATCAGGGCGCGCTGTCTGTCTTCGAGAAGAAGAAGAACCTTCGCCTCCTGCTTACCAGTGGTGTGCCGGACCCGCTGGCGCGCGGTCGTGTCGTGAAAAGCGTGGCGGGCGGCCTTCTGGTGCAGGACCGTGACTTCGGGCGCGTGTCGAAGGACGATCTTCGCGTCGTCACGGCCAAGGCACCAAGCGAAGAAGAGCTCGAGGACATGCTGTTTGCCTGGCGCGTCGCCAAGCATGTGAAGTCCAATACCATCGTCTACGTGAAGGATAGGGCGACTGTCGGTATCGGCGCGGGCCAGATGAGCCGGATCGATTCTGCGCGTATCGCCGCCCGCAAGGCGGTGGATGCCGCCGAAGTGGCAGGCTGGGATGAGCCGAAGACCCGAGGCTGTGTCGCGGCATCAGATGCGTTCTTCCCGTTCCCGGATGGTCTGCTGCAGGCGGCGGAAGCCGGTGCGACGGCGGTGATCCAGCCGGGCGGCTCTATCCGCGATGAGGACGTGATCAAGGCGGCTGACGAGGCAGGCCTTGCCATGGTCTTCACCGGTATGCGTCACTTCAGGCACTAGAGCGTTGGCAGAGGCCGTCTCCCCCTTTGATGCCGCGATGCAGCACTGGCTGCCGGTCAGGGTCTATTACGAGGACACTGACTTTACCGGTATGGTCTATCACGCCAATTATCTGCGCTTTTTTGAGCGGGGCCGGTCTGAATTTCTGCGCGATGCCGGTGTTTCGCACCAGTCGCTTCTGGCGCTGCCGGAGCCTGCGGCCTTCACCCTGACCAATGTGCAGGTGGATTATAAGCGCGCGGCGAGGATCGATGACGCGCTGATGATCTGCTCACGCTATACCGGCGTGAAGGGCGCAAAGGTCCTGTTCGAGCAGACGGCCCGTCGCGGCGACGAGGTCATCGCGGAGGCCGTGATTACCGCGATCATGATCCATACAGACGGGCGGCCGCGCCGGCCAATTCCGGATGTGGTTGAGAAGCTTCGTCCTTTTATTTTCAAGGCCTGAGCAAGGGTGAGGCATTTTTGCCTCTATAGCCTTCTGCAGTCGGTCATTCGGCACATATTCTGCTTCAGATGCCAAGTTTCCGCCTGATTTCCGTAGGATAGGGGGAGCAGATTGATCGTGCGGTCTGATGGGGGCCGTGCGCAAAGGCTGTGCTGCAGCCAGCAAGAAGAGGAATTTCATGGAAAGCGACGTCACCGCACCGATTGTCAACGATGCCGGCTTCTCCCTTCTCGGTCTCCTTCTGGAAGCCGATATTGTGGTCAAACTCGTCCTTATCATCCTGCTCATTGCCAGCCTCTGGTCATGGGCTGTGATCATTGAGAAGTCCTTCGCCGTGTCGCGTGCACGCCGCCGGGCAAAGGCTTTCGAGGACGCCTTCTGGTCAGGCCGGGCCGATGACCTTGATCGTCGTGGCCCACCTTCGGGCAGCGATGCAGCCTCGCGCATCTATGCATCCATCTCGCGTGAGTGGAGCGATGCCCGGCGCGCGCCAGAGCCAAATGATCACATGATGATGATTGACCGGGCGGAGCGCTCGCTGCGCGCTGGCGTCGACCGTGAAGTCGGTCGCATCAGCAACGGTCTCGGCGTTCTGGCCACGATTGGTTCTGCATCGCCGTTCATCGGGCTTTTCGGGACAGTCTGGGGCATCATGAACGCGTTTCTCAACATTGCTGAGAAACAGGACACCAGCCTCACCAACGTCGCAGGCCCGATTGCCGAAGCGCTGTTTGCGACGGGCCTCGGCCTCGTCGCGGCTATCCCGGCGGTCATTTTCTATAACAAGTTCACCGGCGACGTGAACCGGTTCGCAGACCAGCTCGATACGTTCAGCCAGGACCTCCTGGTGCGCCTGTCGCGCCGAGCTTCGGACCTCGGAGCGTAGGTCATGGCTGGAGGATTTGCTGCTGGCCCGTCAGGGCGAAACCGCGGCCGCCGCGCAATGGCCGCAGAGATCAACGTAACCCCGCTTGTCGACGTCATGCTCGTGTTGCTGATCGTATTCATGATCACGGCGCCGCTGCTGACAACGGGCGTCGAAGTCTCACTGCCGAAAGCGTCGGCGGAGAACCTGCGTGCGCCGCAGAGCCAGCCGCTTTCGGTGTCGCTCGACTCCAGCGGGGCGATTTACATTCAGGAAACGCGCGTGAACCCGGAAGAACTCGTCTCGACACTCTATGCGATCGCAGGCGAGGGCTATGAGGAGCGTATCTTTCTGCGGGCAGATGAGGGCGTGAATTATGGGCAGGTCATGAATGTCATGACCCGAATGCAGCGCGCCGGTTATCGCAACATTGCCCTCGTCACGGACCCTCAGGCCGAGGAGTCGCGCTAGGATATGATCCGAGGCCTTCCGGCATCTGTCATGCTGCACGCTGCAGTGATTGGCGCAGGCTATATCGCCTGGCCCTACGTCGCGACGAGCGTGACGGAGGATGAGTTTGTCGTGGTGCCCGTCGAACTGGTCGATGTCGGTGAGATGACGAACGTCGCGCCGGTTATCGAACCGCAGGAGCCGGAGGAAGAAGAGCTCGAGCCAGAGCCGGAACCTGAGCCCGAGGAAGACGAGGAGCTTCCCGTAGAGGATATCCCCGATGAACGGGATATTCCGGTCGATGAGGTCGAAACGGCCCGCGAAGCTGCGCCGCCTGAGGAAGAAGACGATATACTTCCGAACTTCGAGGCAGAAGCCGACGAGGAAGAAGAAGCTCCGCCAGAAGAGCCCAAGGAGGAGCGCCCGGCCACGCCGAACCCGAAGCGCAATAGCAGCGCGCTCGACAATCTTCTGAACTCAGCGGAATCGACCTTCCAGAGTGAGCGTGAAACCCGCCGGGAAACGCAGGCCCCGCGCCGTGAAACACCGCCGCGCGAAGAAACGCCTGCACCACAGGAACAGCGCGCGGGCGCAGGTGAGCGGACGGCCAACACTGTCCGGATCGAGCAGCTGCTCTACAATCAGATCTATCCATGCTGGGACGGGGTTGGCGATCAGCCAGAGCCGGAGCGGCTTAATGTCAGCATGCGGGCAAGACTGGATGCTGAAGGCAATGTGCTCGATCTCGACCTTGTGCGCCCGTCGCGCGCGCCAATCGGGGACCGGCCCATGCAGCTTGCCATCGAACGGGCACAACGTGCGGTCCAGAAGTGTCAGCCTTACAGGCTTCCGAGGGATGATTACGATCTCTGGAAGGAAGCCAATATCAATCTCGGCCCGGCTTTTACGGGTGACTAGACGTCAGGAAAGGGCGATAGCCAGATGATGAAATCAATTGCCGCCTATCTCTTCGCTGCCTTGGTGGCGGTCATTCCCGCCGCGACGGCGCAGGTGACCGTGAATATTTCCGAAGGCACGCTGAAGCCGACGCCGATCGCCATCCCGGTGTTTGAAGCTGAAGGCGCGGATCGTCAGCTGGCGACGGACATCACCTCTGTCATCCAGAATGACCTTCTGTCGACCGGCCTCTTCGAGATCACCCCTGAGAGCGCTTTCATCCAGCGCGACCTGTCGATCAACACGCAGCCACGCTTTGCCGACTGGAAGATCATCCAGACCGATGCGCTGGTGGTGGGCGAAGTTGACCGGGTAACCATCGAAGGTGTCGAGTTCATCCGCGCGTCTGTTCGCCTCTGGGACGTCTATGGCGAGGAAGTCATGCGCCTCGAGGGTCAGGCCGGGCGCCGTTTTACCGCGAAGCCTGAAGACTGGCGGCGGATCGCTCACAAGATCGCAGACACCATCTATGCCCGACTGACCGGTGAAGACCCGTATTTCGACTCGCGTATCGTCTATGTCGCTGAAACCGGCCCGAAGGATGACCGCACCAAGCGCCTTGCGATCATGGATTCCGATGGCGCCAATGTGAAATACCTCACCTCCGGCACGTTCACGGTTCTGACGCCGCGTTTCTCGCCGTCAAACCAGCAAATCACCTATATGTCGTTTGAGAACAACCGGCCGCGCGTCTACCTGTTCGATATCCAGAGCGGACGCCAGGAAGTGCTTGGCAATTTCCAGAATATGACTTTCGCGCCGCGCTTCTCTCGCGATGGCCAGTCGGTGCTTCTGACGCAGGCGGTGAACGGCAATTCGGACATCTATCTGCGAGACCTCGTCACCCAGAGCACGCGCAGGCTGACCGATCATCCGGCAATCGATACATCGCCCTCCATGTCGCCTGATGGACGCCAGATTGTCTTCAACTCTGACCGCGGCGGCAGCCCTCAGCTCTACATCATGAACACGGACGGCTCTGCCATGACCTGTCCGTCGGGTGGCCGCGATACGGCGTGCCGTATCACCTTCGGGTCGGGCCGCTATTCCACGCCGGTGTGGAGCCCGCGCGGTGACCTTATCGCCTTCACCAAGCAGTCGCGTGGCCGCTTCTCCATCGGTGTCATCGGCACAGACGGCGAAGGTGAACGTGTCCTGACGGAATCCTATCTTGATGAAGGTCCGGAATGGTCGCCGAATGGCCGCGTGATCACTTTCTTCCGAGAGCGTGCCCCAGGTGCTGGCCCACAGCTCTGGTCTGTCGACCTGACCGGTCGCAACCTGCGCCAGATACCAACTCCAACGCAGGCCTCGGACCCTGCATGGTCGCCGCTTCTGAACTAATTCCCGGTACGTGTGCCCGGACGAAAAGCCCGGGCACTAAATAATTTTTTCCGGAACCTATCGTCAGCCACGAAGTTGACAAAATCCGACACTAATGGGTCGCGCCAACGACCTTACGAAGGAGTAACCAATGCGTCGTCTAGTTCTCTCTACTGCTTCCCTCGCTCTGGTGCTTGGTGCCACTGCTTGTGCATCCAAGCCAAAACCGAGCGACGATTCGGCGTCGCAAGTTTCCGATAACGGTAGCGCAAATACCGGTCCGGTGCGCGAGTCCGACATTGAAACCCCGAACCGCGTCATCGACTCCGGTCCGGCCGCTGGTTCGCTCGAAGACTTCCGCGTGAATGTCGGCGACCGCGTCTACTTCAACCTCGACCAGTACCGCCTCGACGCTGACGATCAGGCCGTTCTGCAGCGTCAGGCCGCCTGGCTGCAAAACTACCCGAACGTCCGTATCCTCGTTGCCGGCAATGCCGACGAGCGCGGCACCCGCGAGTACAACCTTGCACTCGGTGAGCGCCGCGCATCTGTGGTCCGCGACTATCTTGTGAACCTCGGTGTCAGTCAGTCGCGCATCGACACAGTTTCCTACGGCAAGGAGCGTCCAATCGCACCAGAGTCGAACGAAGCTGCATGGGCGATGAACCGCAATGCCTTCACCCAGATCATGGGCGGTCCAAGCAGCTAGAAGCTGAGGACTGACAATAACTGAATCAGAAAGCCGGGCGTCATAATTTGGCCCCGGCTTTTTTCTTATCTATATGCTGAACTCGTGCATATACCGCCCCGAAGAGGCCTTTTCATGATCCGTATGGTTCCGCTCATTGCCGCGCTCGCCCTGTTTGCCCCGATAGAGGCAAGCGCCCAGTCAAATCGTGCGCCGATCACGCGCGGCGCAACCAGCGGCGACCTCGCGACGACTGTGAACGATATGCGCCAGCGCATGGCGCAGATGGACCTTGAGCAGAAGCGCTTGGACGATGAGATCAACCGTCTCAACGGTGAGATCGAGACCCTGCAGTTCCTGCTCTCTCAATCGCGAGATGAGTCCGAGCGGATGCAGCGCGATGACCAGCGTATCGGCCAGTCCATCCGCGAGCTGACCGAGCAGAATGAACGTTTGCAGCGCCAGATCTCTGCGCTGCAGGAAGATGTCAGCCAGAACCGTGCCGAGGTGGATGAGGTTCAGGAAACGACGCCGGCCACGAGCCGTGGCGAGACCCAAACGTCTTCGACAACCCAGCCGCGCGGAACCAGCAATAGCAGCAGCGCCAACGCGCAAGAGCGCGCACCGGCGGCATCGCAAACCGCGTCGTCGGGTAATCCCGACTATCAGGGATCACTTGGGACGCTCGGCGCGAGTGACCTTCCAGGCGAAGCAGGCCCACTCTTCGCAGCGGCGAAGTCGCGCCTTCTGAAGTTTGATTATGCCGGTGCTGAAGATGCTTTCCGTGCATTCCTCGACCGCTTCTCTGACGATCCTCAGGCCGGAGAGGCGCAATACTGGCTCGCTGAGACCCTGTTCCAGCAGGAAGCCTATGGCGAGTCCGGTGAGGCCTATCTGAAAATGATCCGCGAATATCCAGATGATGCGCGCGCCCCGGATGCGCTCGTCAAACTGGCCCGCTCCATGCGCCTTGTCGGTGATACCGACCGCGCTTGCGAGGCTCTGGATGTCCTGCCGCAGCAATATCCGAACGCTTCGGGCGTGACGCGTAACCTCGCGGCCCTGGAACGCACGCGGGCAGGGTGCAGCGCCTAGACGCCTTTAGCTGTCAGCTCATCGATGCGGTGGCAGCCGGGTCGCAGGGCCCGGTCTGCGTTGCTGTATCGGGTGGGAGTGACTCCCTCAGTCTGCTGAACCTTTCACAGGCATGGGCAGAAAAGAGTGGGCGCGACCTGCTTGTCCTGACGATTGATCATGGTCTGCGCCCTGAAGCTGCCGAGGAGGCGCGATGGGTGGCGGATCTCGCTCGAGACCGTGGGGTCGCGGCTGAAATCCTGACATGGTCGCCGGAGAAGCGCAGCCAGAATGCTGCCCGGAAGGCCCGACACGCCTTGTTGGCAGAGGCTGCGCGTGCAGCCGGCTCAGGCACGGTATTGATCGGTCACACGCTGACAGATGTGGTGGAGACGCTGTTGATGCGGCTGTCGCGGCCCGTGCGACTAGCAGGCGCTGTTGGGCCGCAGCCTGTCTCCGTCTCTCCGGTCTGGCCTGAAGGGCGCGGTATCATACTGGCACGACCGCTTCTTTCTTCGCGACGCGCTGACCTCGTCGCGGACCTTGAAGCGAAAGGGCAAAGCTGGATCAGCGACCCTGGTAATGAGGCGGACTATTACGAGCGGGTGCGGGTCCGCAGGCTTGTCGCGGCGCTGGACGGCGCACGTCTCAAGCGGATCTGTTTCGACGCCATGCGCATTCGGGCGGTTGAGGACTTGCAGCTCTCGCAGCTCCTGATCGAGACAGTGCACACCGATCCGGGCGGCCTGATTGAGGTCGATATCGGGCGGGTGGACGCGGCACCGGGGGTCCGCGGGCGGTTTTTGGACGTGCTCCTTCAGGCGGCATCTGGCACCAGTCATGGTGCGGCGGCTCAATCGGTGACCGATCTAGCTGAGATGACCTTCTCTGGCGGCCCGCGGAGCCGCGTAACGCTAGGTGGCGCATGGGTTCAGCGGCGCGGCAATCAGTTGTTGGTCGGGAGAGACCCGGGCGAAGCGCGGAAAGCATGGGCCGACGGCATATGGGATGGGCGCTATCAACGCCTGCGTATGAGTGAGACGCTCGAACCAGTTGAGAGGATGGCGCTGCCATTTCTCGTGCGCCAGAGTGCGCCGGGTGAGCCTGCTGAGGAAATCATCTCCGCCCGGCTGGCGCAGTGGAGCAGGGCATTGAGACTGGGCGCGCAGTTCAGCGCCGCGATGGTCCAAAACGTCTAAGGCGCGCTACCAGACGCCCCGGCTGAACCCGCTCCAGAGATAGCCCCCAAGGGTTGGGGCGAAATACTGCTTCGATGGCAGGTCGACCTTATGCGGGCGAAGTGAGCCGGTGAGCGCGTCTTCCATGGCGCGCACCACAATGTCACGGCTACCTGCGGCCATCCGCCAGAGATAGGTATGGAAGTTGTCTTCCGGTTCGGGCCGAAGGCGCGACTGGTAAAGGATATCGCCGGTGTCTACGCCCTGATCGACAAGATGGACAGTCGCGCCGAAGTGCTCAGGCTCTCCGTTGGCGAGGGCGAAATAGCCGCCGAACATGCCGCGATAGGCCGGATTGATGCCGGAATGATAGTTGATGAAGGGCGCGTCGATGCTGGCCAGCGTCTTTTTCGAGATCATGCGCGTGGAAACCACGAAGACCGCTTTCGGGTCGAGCGATTTCAGCGCGGCGCGGCACTGGTCGGAATTAACAGATGGCACCTCGATGAGGTTGGTGCCGCTCCTTGGCTCCGGTTCGAGCTTTTCGCGCGCGATGAGCCGGGCAATCGTATCCTGGCTGCCTTGGCTGGTGAGTTTGATCGGGATGCGCGCAGCCTGCATGCTGGCCACGGTCAGCGGCCCGAGAAGCTTGCGGCGGCGACGCCAGAGCGTCGACTGGGATTCGCCCTCTTCGCGAATGACCGGGAAGTCGCCGAAGCGCTCCCTTAGCGTATTGATCATGATCCAGGCGTGCGGGCCGCCTGCGGTCAGCGCAACAATCTTCGGTGCCGTAGCCATGTCAGTTCGCTCCCTGATTAGGACAGTCTGACAGGTGGATTGCAAGTATCAGGCTAGTTGGCGGCGGGGGGTTAGCCTATCGAGCGAACCGCGTCGGCAACTTCGTTGACGGCGGACTCCATGGCATCGGCATCTTCGGCTTCGGCCATGACGCGAATCAGTGGTTCTGTGCCGGACTTGCGGATGACGAGACGGCCCGAGCTGCCAAGGCGTGCCTCGACGGCGCTGATGACCTGTTTGACGCTGTCCTGCTCCAGAGGCGCTTCGCTTTGGTAGCGGACATTGACCAGCTTTTGAGGGACAGGTTCGAAGACGTTCGCGATTTCCGAGAGTGGCTTGCCGGTCTCGACCATGACGGCGAGCGCCTGAAGCGCAGCGATCATGCCGTCGCCGGTCGTGACATGGTCGGAGACAACAATGTGGCCGGACTGTTCACCGCCGAGATTGAAGCCGCCCTCGCGCATCCGTTCGACGACATAGCGGTCGCCGACCTTGGTGCGCTCAAGGCTGAGGCTCATGGATTTGAGATAATTCTCAAGGCCAAGATTGGACATGACGGTGGTGACCACGCCGTCGCGGGCGAGCAGGCCGCGCTTTTTCCAGTCGCCAGCGATCAGGCCGATCAGCTGGTCACCGTCAATCTCATTGCCTTTTTCGTCGATGAGGATGCAGCGATCGGCATCGCCATCGAGCGCGATACCGATATCAGCGCGGTACTTAACGACGGCTTCGCGGAGCGCTAGCGTATGCGTGCTGCCGACTTCCTGGTTGATATTGAAACCATCCGGGGCGACCCCGATCGGGAAGACTTCGGCGCCGAGTTCATAAAGTGCGGTCGGAGCGACCTTGTAGGCCGCGCCATTTGCGCAATCGACGCAGACGCGCAGGCCAGAAAGCCGGCTGCCACGCGGAAAAGTCGCTTTGACGATTTCGATATAGCGGGCCTGCGCGTCATCGACGCGGCGCGTGCGACCAAGCGCAGACGGCGCAGCGAGTTTGTCGTCGAGCGCGCGGTCCATCCGGCTTTCGATCTCAAGCTCGATCTCATCAGAAAGTTTGTAACCGTCCGGCCCGAACAGTTTGAGGCCATTATCCTCAAACGCATTGTGGCTGGCCGAAATCATGACGCCGAGGTCGGCGCGAAGCGAACGGGTCATCATGGCGACGCCCGGCGTCGGCAGTGGCCCGAAAAGGGTCACGTCCATGCCGACCGAGGTGAAGCCTGCAACCAGCGCAGGTTCTATCATATAGCCAGAGAGGCGCGTATCCTTGCCGATCACGACCGAATGGCGCCGTGTGCCGCCGCGGCGGAAATACTTCCCGGCCGCCATGCCGAGGCGCATTGCGATCTCGGGCGTCATCGGCGGCGTATTCGCCGTGCCGCGAATGCCATCTGTACCGAAATATTTGCGCGTCATTGGCGGCCTCCAATCTTCCAAGCGACTTCGCATACATTCACTGAGCGTGCCAAGTCCGTGAAAGCCACTCTAGCCTGAAGTTGCAACAATACCTTTAACCAAAGCGGGTAATCACCTTATCAGGTGAAGCCTGCACCCTTCTGGGGAACGAGGGCTGACATAAAACGTCACGCTTTTTGCAATGACCTGCGGCCTTCCGGTTTTCTAGAGGAAGGCTGAGCACTCACGGAGGCGACACATATATGTGCGGTATTATCGGTATCCTCGGCAACGAACCGGCAGCGCCGCGGCTCGTTGATGCGCTGAAGCGTCTTGAGTATCGCGGCTATGACAGCGCAGGCATTGCGACCATCGACGCCAACGGAAAGATGGACAGACGCCGCGCGCCGGGCAAGCTGAACAATCTGGACGAGGCGATTGCCGCTGATCCGCTCGCCGGAAATCAGGGCATTGGTCATACCCGTTGGGCGACGCACGGCTCACCGACCGTTGGCAACGCACATCCGCACGTGTCCGGGCCGGTAGCCGTGGTTCATAATGGAATTATCGAGAATTTCCGCGAGCTGCGCCAGGAGTTGGAAGCCGAAGGCCATCATTTCGAGACCGAGACTGATACCGAAACGATTGCGCACCTCATTGCGTCCAACCTGAAGAAGGGGATGGGCGAAGTCGAGGCGGTAAAGGCCGGCGTTGCGCGCTTGCATGGAGCGTTCGCGCTCGCGCTGCTGTTTGAGGGCCAGTCGGACCTTCTGGTCGGCGCGCGCAAAGGCTCGCCGCTGGCGATTGGTGTGGGTGAGGGAGAGATGTTTCTCGGCTCTGACGCGCTCGCTGTGGCGCCTTTCACCAACCGCGTCATTTATCTTGAAGAAGGCGATGTCTGCGTCCTCAGCCATGAGAGCTATGAGATCTTTGACCGCAAGGACAAGCCGGTCGAGCGGGCCGTCACGATCGTGCAGGGGGCGGGTGCCGCAGCAGAGAAGGGCAATTATCGCCACTTCATGCAGAAGGAGATTTTCGAGCAGCCAGATTCCACCGGCCGCACGATTGGCGCCTATACGAATATCCTTCGCCAGACGGTTGAGCTGCCCGGGGAGGGCGCTGATGCGATCGACTGGTCCGAGGTAAAGTACCTTTACATGGTTGCCTGCGGCACGGCCCACTTTGCGACGCGGGTCGCGGAGTACTGGTTCGAGCAATGCGCGGGCCTGCCGGTCAAAACCGATATCGCGTCGGAATTCCGTTATCGCGAGCCTGCGCTTGCCAAGGAGGGCGGCCTCGCGCTTTTCGTCAGCCAGTCGGGTGAAACGGCAGATACGCTGGCAGCGCTTCGCTATTGCAAGGAGCAGGGGCTGAAGACGGCGGCGGTGGTCAATGTGCCGACGTCATCGATTGCGCGTGAGGCAGACCTTGTTCTGCCGACACTGGCTGGTCCGGAAATCGGCGTTGCCTCGACCAAGGCGTTCACCGCGCAGCTTGCAGCGCTGGCGGCTGTCGCGATTTCGGCTGGCCGTGCACGCGAAAAGATTTCGCGCGACGCAGAAATCCGTCTGGTACGGGCACTGACCGAGCTGCCACGCCTGATGTCGACGACGCTGCAGCTTGATGAGCGGATTGCAGAGCTTTCGCGCGATATGGCGAAGGCAAGTGACGTCATCTATCTCGGCCGGGGTGTCCACTATCCGATTGCCCTGGAGGGCGCGCTGAAGCTGAAAGAAGTGAGCTACATCCACGCTGAAGGCTATGCCTCGGGTGAGCTGAAGCACGGTCCGATTGCTTTGATCGACGAGGAAACGCCAGTCGTGTTCGTCGCGCCGTTTGATGGACTTTTCGACAAGTCCCTGTCGAACCTTCAGGAAGTCGCCGCGAGACGCGGGGAAGTCATCCTCATTTCCGATGCGGCTGGTGTTAGGGCGGCGGGCGAGACACCGGCGAGCCGGATCGAACTGCCGGACTGCGACCCATTCATTGCGCCGATCCTCTATTCACTGCCCATCCAGATGCTTGCCTATCATGTGGCGGTAGAGAAGGGCACGGATGTGGACCAGCCCCGCAATCTCGCGAAGTCGGTCACCGTCGAATAGCGCCCGGCCTCCTAATCAGAGAGACAGATACGAAAAAGCCCCGTCAGCATTGCGCTGGCGGGGCTTTGTCTCGTTTGCCTGACGTTTTCTAGATCAGGAGCCCGGATCCGAGCATCACGAAAGCGCAGAGGCTGGCGGCCATTGGAAGGCTGACCAGGAGTGCGAAGATACCCTGACGGGTTTCAGTGGAGGAAACGCTCATTGCTTTTTGTGCTTCTCAAAAGAGCCGGGCAGGCGAGCCTGTCTGCTCCGGTGAAAAGGATATAGCACCGGTCAGCTTGGTAATCAATGAATGATTTGAAAATTATTTAGTGTTCAGTCTCCGGCGTCTTTTCGATGCCTTTGGCGAGGCCGGCGATGATGATGTCGAGGACGCCATTCAGCTCGCGGCGAAGCTTCGGGAGGGTCAGACGGGAAAAAAGCTGCGGAAACCGGTACTTCATCAGCGCAGACTGGATCATTTCGGCAGTGTAGTTGCAGTCAGCAATTGGTGCGAAATCGCCGCGTTCGACGCCGTCTTCGAGAATTGTGCAGAGATAAATTCGCTCCTGCGCCAGACCCTCATTCATGAAGAGAGGGCGTTCTTCCCCGAGCACTTCTGCAACTTCCAGGATTTTTGCTTCGCGCTCTATCGCATCGTAAGTCTGGTCCAGATTGTAGTGGAAGACCTGGCGCAGGCGCTGAGCTGGCGGGCCGTTGCTGCGTGCGATCTCAGAATAGGACTGGTAAAGCTCGGCGTTGAACTGCCGCGCCATCGCCTCGGCAATATCCAGCTTGGACGCAAAGAAACGATAGATATTCCCCGCTGACATATCGCAATCGCTTGCGATTTCGGACATGGTTGTTTTGCCATAGCCGTAGTGTTTGATACGGTTCATGGCCGCATCGAGGATCTGCTCACGGGTCTTGGATTTGTCACTCATGGGCTGAAGATACGGAAATCGTCTGAATGATCAATAAATTCTTCAGCGGCCTCTTGGCACAGGAAGGCTGATATGCAGACCATTGGCGTACTTGGCGCTGGCGCCTGGGGGACGGCCCTCGCCGCAACGGCAGCAAAAGCCGGACGAGATGTCCGGGTCTGGGCGCTTGAAACGGAAGTCGCGGAAGCGCTGAGCGCGGGCAAGGGAAACCCTGTCTATCTTCCCGACATCGAGCTGCCTGCAATGACGGCCTCCAGCGACATGTCCGTCCTGGCCGGGTGCGAGGCGATCCTCGCGGTAGTTCCGGCCCAACATGCGCGTGCCAGCTTTGAAAAGCTTGCGCAGCATCTGTCGCCGGGCGTGCCCGTGTTGCTTTGCTCGAAGGGCATCGAGAAGACCACGTTGAGCCTGATGACGGATGTGGTGCATGAAACGATGCCGAAAGCCACGCCGGCCGTCCTGTCCGGTCCGAGCTTCGCGGCAGATGTGGCGCGGGGCCTGCCGACAGCGGTGACGCTCGCCTGCGCCGACGAGAAACTTGGCCAGACGCTGATGCAGGCCATCGGGCGGAGCGCCTTCAGACCCTATTGGTCGAATGATTTGATCGGCGCTGAGATTGGCGGCGCTGTGAAGAATGTGCTCGCCATTGCTTGCGGGATCGTCGAAGGCCTGGAGCTTGGCAAGTCAGCCCATGCAGCGCTGATTTCTCGCGGTTTTGCGGAAATGACCCGCCTCGCGGTCGCGATGGGCGCGCAGCAGCAGACGCTGGCGGGCCTCTGCGGCCTTGGGGACCTTGTCCTCACCTGCTCGTCCACGCAGTCGCGGAATATGAGCTTCGGTAAGGCGCTGGGGCAGGGCCGCTCAGCCGAAGCTATTCTGGCAGAGCGCAATTCCGTCACCGAAGGCGTGGCGACAGCGCCTGCGCTGACAGAGCTCGCCGCGCGGGAGGGCGTCGCCATGCCGATCTGCTATGCAGTCCATGAAATTCTGGCCGGTCGGAAAAATGTCGACGAGGCAATGACCGCGCTTCTCAATCGTCCGTTTACGCACGAAGGTCTCTGATATGGCGCAATTCCTGATCAATGCCCGCGACAAGGCTGGCGCGCTTGCCCTGCGCATGGAGAACCGTCCTGCTCATCTCGACTGGGCGAAAGCGCATGCTCACAGGATCCTGATGGCCGGTCCGGTCTTCGCTGATGATGGCGAGACGTTTGCCGGGTCGACCTTCGTCGTGGAGTTCCCGACCCTTGCAGAAGCCAAAGCGTGGGCGGCTGATGACCCTTACGCGAAGGCGGGCCTGTTCGAGGCCGTAGAGATCCGCCCCTTCAGATGGCTGCTCGGCGGCGGAAAGCCGGAATAGGACGACCTCAGATGCGCAAATTCGTCAGTGGCAACCTGAATTATTCCAGCTGGTCTATCAGGGCGCTCCTGATGGTTCGGCATCTGGGGCTTGAAGTCGAGGAGGAGATCGTCCCGCTGGACTTTCCGGACACCATGGCGCGTCTCGCCGAGATAAGCCCGACGCGAAAGGTGCCGCTGCTGCTGTGGGATGATGAGACGGTCTGGGATTCGCTTGCCATCATCGAATGGCTTGCGGACCGCTTCCCGGACGCGTGGGTTTGGCCTGAAGACCCTAAGGCGCGGGCCAGAGCGCGTGCGATTTCAGCAGAAATGCATTCAGGCTTTCCGACCCTTCGCCGGGAATGTCCGATGGATATCCGCTCACGACATGGCCGCCCGGACATGTCCGAGGCCCTCGCCAATGACATTCTGCGCGTCGATGCAATCTGGAGCAGCGCGTTGGAAACGTCGGGCGGACCGTACCTATTCGGCGGATGGAGTGCGGCCGATGCTGTCTATGCGCCGGTTGTCACGCGATTTCTAACTTATGGCCTGCCGCGTTCAACAACGGCGCAGGCTTATATGGTGGCCGTCATGTCCCATCCGCTGATGGCGAGGCTCGCCTCAGAGGCTGCAGCGGAGCCCTGGTGGATCAAGTATGACGAAAGCGGGCGTAGTGCCGGTTTCAGGCCTTCGGAAGATTCATGAGGTCATAGCCGAGATCGTGGCGGAAGAGCTCCTTCACGCGGTTTCGATAGATCTCCAGCGCTTCGCCTGAGAACTGCTCGCTGAGCGGGGTCTTGCGGAACTGTAATACGTTCGCTTCGGCTTCCGGATCGACCTTCTTGGCCATCGCTTCCTTGGTGCCGGCCTTGAGCGCGCCCTCCAGTGCCTTGGACGTCAGGCTGATCTGCCAATGGGCGGCCATGCCGCCAAGAATAGCCCGCGGATTGGCGCGCGTGTCTTCATAATGGACGCGGTAGATGCGGTCGCCTGCCTTTTCGAGGATGTCGCCCCAGCGGTTCCAGAAGCGGGCGAGCCAATAGAGGTCACAGCGGTAGACTGAGCCTGACGGGTCGCCGCGAAGATAGTCCAGCCAGTCGACCTCAAGCTCATGGTTCCACTTGGCGTGGTGGCTGGCGAGGATAGACATCGGGTGACGCACGAAAAGGACGTAAGGGGGCAGGCCTGCAATGCCGCGCGCCCACGTCCAGTCAGCCAGCTTGTGCGGGATGGTGTGGCTGAAAGCGAGACGTGGCAATTCCTTGAAAGTCGGCTTGTCCTTCGGCCAGCCGATATAAGGACGCACGGCGTTCTCGGAGAAATATTCAGGCCGCGGCACGCCGTAAGTGTCAGCAAGCGCGACCGAGAACATGTACTTTACCCAATGGGTGCCGGAATTCTTCGAAGTGACCAGCACGCCATCAAAGGCGCGGTGGCGCAGGACGGAGAAGTTTCCCCAATTGTCCTTGCGGACACGTTTTTCGTAGGCGTCGCTCATGGGCATGGCTTGTACAGCGCCGCGCCCACTCCTGCCAAGCGGTTCAGTTCAGACCCGCCTTGCGGCGCCAGATTTGGATGAGGTCGCGCTGGTTGGAGTTGGCCCGCCCGTCTGTGACAGCGATATTCTCCAGCATGGCGCAGAGGTCATCGAATTCTTTCGGTCCCATGCCAGGAGAGTGGATAACGACGTCGCTCATGCGAGCCATCACTTTCTGGGGCGGCGGCGCATTCCGAACGGCCCAGCCAGCCTTTGCCATAAGGTCTTCGGCATCCATCTCCGAGTACCCGAAGTGTGCCTTTATTTCGTCCCGGATTGCAGCATCCTGACGGTCCGAGAGGACGCCGTCGGGCCCAGCGATCTGCAGCATCATGATAACTGCCGCCTGACGAGGGTCCGTCACTGATCCCAATCGCGTTCCGTCATGTTTTGGCGGCGTACGTTTGTCGACGCGGCGCCCCGCAAGCGTGCGGGCAGCGCGATAGGAGCCACGTGCTGCGCTCGAGATCATCCGGATCCGGTGATACCAAAGTGCGAGCACGGTCACGACGCCTAAAATCGCCAGCAAAATGTGCATAAAAAACTCCCCGGCGGGTCTGCCGGGGAGCTTATGACTTCCGGTCCTGCAGCGAAAGCTGCAAGCGCTGCGACTTACTGCTCGTCAGCTTCCAGTTCAGGGTCTGCATCCGGGTCCATTCCGGGGCCGACAGCCTCTTCCTGGATATCCTGATTGCTGACACCCTCGCGGTTCATGTGCGCCTGGGTCACGACATAGGCGCGGATCGCTTCGGAATCCTCTGGCGTCAGTACGTCGCTGAAGGACACCATGCCATTGCTGGCGAGGGCACCGTTCATGACGACATTGTTCCAGGCATCCGCACTTGCCGTGTAGGTCGACCAGCGAAGGTCTGGCAGCACGCCCGAGCTGATGCCCAGCAGGCCGTGACAGACGCCGCAATTGCGCGAGTAGTGGATAAGGCCAGCTTCCAGCATCTCTTCATCACCAAAAGGCTCTGCCTTTGGCTCTGGTTCGACGATGAGATCGGTATCGAGTGGTGGGATTTCCGCTTCGCCGCCAAGCTTGAAGGTGATCACCTTGCCGAGTGCTGGCGGGACAGCATCCTTGAACAGCATGCCGGCAGCGAGACCGTAGGCGTGACCCCAGCCGGTGGTGATGGTGACATATTGTTCGCCATTGACCTCATAGGTCATCGGCCCCGACAGCGCGCCAGAATTGAGCTGGTCGCTCCAGAGCTCTTCTCCGGTCTCTGCGTCATACGCAGAGAAGGTGCCGTCTAGCTGTCCCTGGAAGATGATGCCGCTGGCCGTAGAAAGAATGCCGCCATTCCAGCCTGCGCCATGCTCGATGGTCCAGCGTGCTTCCTGTGCGACTGGGTCCCAGGCGACGAGCGTGCCTTTTGCTGCTGCGCGCAGAGCCTGAACCGTGCCTTCAGGATAACGAAGCGGCATGCCGGCGGAGAAGTCCATGCCGGTATTCCACTTGGTTGGCTTGGACTGGAAACGCGGGTCGGTGATGTAGGCCTGACCAAGCTCCATTGCAGGGATGTAGACAAGGCCGAGGTCCGGGTTCATCGCCATCGGATGCCAGTTGTGGGCACCGTATGGGGCAGGGACCTGCACGAACCCGGCATAGGTTGCAGGGTCGTTGTTGCGCGCTTCGGGGTTTTCGATCGGACGGCCGTCCTCATCGAGGCCCTCGGCCCAGTTGATCGCGGCATAGGGCTCACCGGAGATAAGCTCGCCATTTGCTGCGTCCACAACATAGAAGAAGCCGTTCTTCGGGGCCTGCATGGCGACGCGGCGGGTTTCACCGTTCTCACCGACTGGCAGGTCGGCCAGCATGATGTGCTGTGTAGCCGTATAGTCCCAGTTATCGCGCGGCGTGGTCTGATAGTGCCACTTATACTCACCCGTCGTGGCATCCACGGCCACGATGGACGAAACGAAGAGGTTGTCGCCATCGCCGTTCGGGTCGCGGATGTCTGCATTCCACGGAGAGCCGTTGCCGACGCCGAAGATGACCTGGTCGTTCACTTCGTCATAGACGATCGCGTCCCAGACCGTACCGCCGCCGCCGTCGCTGACCCATGCGCCGTCATCGCCCCACGTGTCGTTGGCGAGTTCTGCGAAGATCGCGTCAGAGGCTGCGCCGTCCGGTTCCTTGTTCGGGTTCGGAACCGTGTAGAAGCGCCAGTCGAGGTCGCCGGTCTGAGCGTCATAAGCAGAGAGGTAGCCGCGCACGCCGAGTTCGGCGCCGCCATTCCCGATCAGGACATTGCCTTTAACGATGCGTGGGGCGCCGGTGATCGTGTACGGCTTGGACTGGTCGACCGTGACGATGCTCCACTCGACTTCGCCGGTTTCGGCATCGAGTGCCTGCAGGCGGCCGTCGATCACGCCGACATAGACTTTGCCGTCATAGACAGCGACACCGCGGTTCACGACGTCGCAGCAGGCTTTTACGCCAACGGCGCGGTCGACTTCAGGGTCATGCACCCAGAGCTCTTCACCCGTGACAGGATCGAGAGCGTAGACGACTGACCACGATGAGGTGAGATACATCACGCCATCAACGACGATCGGCGTCGATTCAATGCCGCGTCCGGTGTTCAGCTCGTACGTCCAGGCTGGCGCGAGCTCAGAGATGTTCTCGGCTGAAATCCCGGTCAGCGCCGAGTGGCGCTGCTCATCATAGGTGCCGTTATAGGTCAGCCACTCGGCCGGCGTTGACGCCGCATTCGAGAGGCGGGCCTCATCGACAGCGGCCGCGCCGGTCAGCGAGGCTTCATCTGCCTCGGGTGGATTTGGGGCTTCGACATCGGCCGCGTCCTCAGACGGGTTCCCACATGCCGTTAGCCAGAGTGCAGACAACGCAGCTGTCGCAACCAGGCGCACAGGTTTCATGATCCCTCCAGTGTTTCCTCTAGATCGACCTTATCATTGCCGTGGCCGATGCCTGTGTCATGCTACGGTTTTCGATAGTCTTGTCGAGGTGGACGCAACGTCAGGGCAACGGCGCATTCTCAGCGTGTTGCGGCGACCATGAGATCGGCCTGGGCAGCATTGATCGCGCCAGCAATTGCCGTGCGCCATTCGTCCAGCGTGGAGGCAGACTGAGCTTCAGGCGGAAAGCTGACAGAGCGCGATGCGCTGACCACACCGCCCGAGAGCCGGTTCCCGCGCAGGACAAAGCCGCTCATGGCATCAGCGGCCCCTGCACCTTGTGCACCATAGCCCGGCACGAGGAAGAGCGCGTCAGGTGCCAGCTCACGCAGGCGGCGGGCTTCCTGTGGACCGGTTGCGCCCGTGACGAGCATCAGGCCAGACCAGCCACTTTCGCCCTTGAGGCGGTCGATCATTGGCGCGAGCGCCTCGACAATGCGCTCATAGAGGGGCGCGCCTTCAAGCGATTTTGACTGAAAGTCGGCAGAGCCTGGGTTGGAAGTGCGGGCGAGGACAATGACGCCTTTGCCATTCGCTTCGGCCGCGTTCACGTGCGGCTCCAGCGTGTCGACGCCCATATAAGGGTTCACGGTGAGCGCATCGCTGGGGAAGGGCGCGTTCTCGGCGAGAAAGGCGGCGGCATAGCCTTCGGCGGTTGAGCCAATATCGCCGCGCTTGGCATCCATCAAGACAACCAGACCGGCGTCGCGCGCGGCTTCCAGAATATGGGTCAGCGCGCGCATCCCCTGCCAGCCAAGACGTTCATAGAAAGCAGATTGAGGCTTGATGACGCCGGTACGGCCCTTAGCGGCCTCCACCATTGCGAGGCCCCAGGCCTCGACGCCTTCGGGTGTGTCACCGCCGAAGAGGTCCGGAATACGGCCCGCATGCGGGTCCAGACCGACGCAGAGCGGGCCAAATTCATCTGTGGCTGCGATGAGCCGGTCAGCGAAATTCATGAGTCTGCTTCCGGTTCGTCCACCTTGCAGGCGACTTTTACGACCTGAAGGCTCTGGCGGACACGGTCGGCGGAGCCGCCATAAGTGCCGGGCTCAAAGGGAACGGGGCGTTCACCAAGCGGCACCACGTCCTGCTCGGCCAGGAAAGTGCGGATCGTTTCGGGCGATGCGCTATAGAGGCGGCCGCGGCGCGGGCTCTCAGCAATGATGACACCGCGCACTTTGCCTTCGGCGTCGTAAACCGGGCCGCCGCTCAGGCCGCCGAGCGTGCCTTCAAGATCAGAGGTGCGGCCTGTCTCGGCCCAGGCAAGCACGGATTCTTCACCAGAACGGCGCCCGCGAGAAATCAGGCGGGAACGGGAGATCAGTCGGCTCGCCGCTTCGCCGGGGCGTCCCTGCGGATAGCCGACATGATAACCATAGCTGCCAACGCGAAGATCATTGGAGATGTCGAGCGCAACCGGCGCCAAGCTTGGCGGGGCATAAAGCAGGGCGAGGTCATTGGTGTCAGAGACAGAGTAGTCGCGAACCGGGAGGTATCGATTGGGAGCGACCAGAAGCCAGACATCATCGCACCCATCGACGACGTGGCGGGCCGTCAGCCAGTAGCCATCGGTATTGATCGAGAATGCTGTACCGATGCCATCGCGAGGTGCTTCCACGCGGACCAGAACGGCCTCATCAAAGGCCGATGGTGGTGGCAGGGTCGCGCCTTCACGCTCTACGGAGTCCGGCGTCGCTGGCGGCGCATCCTGATTTGGCGAAATGGAGAATACGCCAATGACCAGCGCGGCGAGCGCAAGCAGGTAGAATACCCAGTCTGGAAGGTGGCGTAAGATAACTCGCTCCCTTTAGCCGAGGCGCTGGAGCGCCGGATCCCAGAGGCCTGCTGCGAGCAGCATGGCGCTGGCGAGCTTTGTCCCGATCAGGACGATCGCTGCGCCGGCTTCATCTTCCTGAATGCGGCGCGGAAGATCCTTCAGAAGGAGGTCCGTGAAACGATAAGCGAGGAGCTGCAGGATAAGCGAGACCATGCCCCAGAGGATCAGGTCAGGCAGTGACACACTGGAGGCAAGACACGATGCGAGTGGAATTGCGAGGCCAACAATCGCGCCGGAAAGGGCAAGGCCTGCTGTCCCATTGCCGCCGCGCACAAGCGCGAGCTCTTTCCATGGTGTCAGCAGAATATAGATCGCCACGGCGACAATCAGCATGAGGCCGGCCGTGCCGGTCCACATCAGGAATGTCGGAAAGCCTTCCTGAAAAGACTGAAAAACCGCACCCATGGAAACCTCTACTGTTCTGTTCTGATGGTCTGTCCTAAACAAGCCGGACCAACCACTCAAGCAGGACGGATGCCAATGTTGCACAGCGGGAAAACGGCACTCATTACCGGTTCAACCAGCGGTATCGGCAAGGCAGTGGCCAAGGCGCTGGCGAATGAGGGGGCGAATGTCATCCTGAATGGCCTCACCAAGCCGGGCGAAGACGAGAAGCTGGTCGAGGAATTCAAGTCGGAATTTGGCGTCAATGTTGGCTTTTCAGGCGCGGACCTGACCGACCCCAAAGCGATTGAAGGGCTTATCGGCTACGCGCAGCGCGATTTTGGCGGCGTCGATATCCTGGTCAATAATGCGGGCGTCCAGCACGTCGCGCCGGTCGACGAGTTTCCGGTCGATAAGTGGAATCTCATCATCGCACTGAATCTGAGCGCGGCATTTCACACGACGCGTCTCGTTATGGGACAGATGAAGGAAAAGGGCTGGGGGCGCATCATCAATACGGCGAGCGCCCACGCCCTGGTCGCTTCGCCCTTCAAGTCGGCCTATGTCGCGGCCAAGCACGGGATTGCGGGCCTCACAAAAGTTGTCGCGCTGGAAGGCGCCCAGCATGGCGTGCGCTGTAACGCGATCTGCCCTGGCTATGTTCACACGTCGCTTGTCGATGCGCAGATTGCCGATACCGCCAAGGCGCGCGGCATCAGCGAGGAAGAGGTCAAGCAGAACGTCCTTCTGGCCGCTCAGCCGACCAAGGAGTTTGTGACGGTCGAGCAGGTGGGTGCGATGGCGGTCTTCCTGACGAGCCCCGCCGCGAACCAGATCAATGGTGCTCTCATGCAGATGGATGGCGGCTGGGTCGCGCAGTAAGGCGCTCCCGAAACCCGCCATCCTGAAGTGTCAGTCGTCCTCAGGCTCATCCGGCATGGGGGCGACGCGCAGGCCGGTGATCTGGTTACGCGTCTTGCGGATGATGTCGAAGCGGTGGCCGTGAAAGGCGAAGCGCTGGCCCGGTTCCGGAATGGTCTGGGCTTCGTGGATGACGAGGCCAGCGACCGTGACGGCTTCCTCGTCTGGAAGCTGCCAGCCGGTGGCGCGGTTAAGGTCACGAATGGTGACCCAGCCTTCGGTAATGACCGAGCCGTCTGACTGCGGACGCACGCCCTGAACCGGCACATCATGCTCATCGCGGATGTCGCCGACAATCTCCTCAAGAATGTCTTCAAGCGTCAGCAGGCCCTGCAGTTCACCATATTCGTCGATGACGAGGGCGAAGTGATTGCGCTCTTTCAGGAAGAGATCCAGCTGGTCCTGGAGCGGCGTCGTTTCCGGTACGAACCAGGGTTCCCGCAGCAGCTCAGTCAGGTTCAGCCCGTCAATATTGCCCTTATGCTGGACGACGGCGCGCAGAAGGTCCTTCACGTGGAGGATGCCGATAATCTCGTCATCATCAGCCTGATAGAGCGGGATGCGGGTATGCGGGCTTTTCAAAGCCTGGCGGATGATCTCGCCGGACGGAAGGGTGCCATCCAGCATGGTGATGTTCTTGCGGTGGATCATGACCTCTTCGACGGTCATGTCCTTGAGGTCGAGCGCGCCGACGAGACGATGGCGGTCAGCTTCGTCCACGCCGCCTTCGAAGTGGTGGAAGTCGATGGCGCCGCGAATTTCCTCTTCGGCGGTGAAGTCTGCGTCAGGGGCGCTCGCGCCGATCATGCGGAGCGTGAAGTTCACGATGGTCTGGATGACGGTCACGATCCATGCCGCGCCGGCGACGAGCCACGAGATCGGCTTTGCAACCGACATCGCCATGCGGTCAGCGCGGGTGATCGCGTAGGTCTTCGGCAGGACTTCCGCGAAGATGAGAACCAGAATGGTCATCACAGCGGTCGCGACCGCCACACCTGCAGCGCCCGGTAGAAGCGACGCGAATAGCGTCGTCGCCAGTGCTGATGCAAGAATATTGACGAGGTTGTTGCCGAGCAGGATCGCCCCGATCAGCTTCTCGCGATCTGAAATCAGTGTGGTGACCTTGGCGGCGCGCTTGTCGCCGTCGCGCTCAAGCTGGTGCATCCGGGTGCGTGAGGCGGCCGTGAGGGCTGTCTCAGAGCCTGAAAAGAAGGCCGACATCCCGAGCAGGCAGAGGATGGCGATAAATGTTCCAATAATCATGGCTTAGCTCCGATGGAGCTCCCCTTCTAAGAATTCGCCGACATCGGCGAGATCGGCGTCCGGCAAGATAAAGGACTGACCGAGACCGCGTGCAAGAATGAGCGGAATCTTTCCGGCGCGGCCCTTCTTGTCCTGCTTCATCGCTTCGACGAGCGCGCTGGATGTGTAAGGTCCCCCTGGCACGCGCTTCAACTGTGTCACCAGACCTGACTTTTCAAGCAGGGCCTGTGCGCGATCGGCATCAGCGCTCTCCATCAAACCGAGGCGCGCAGAATAGCGAAGCGCGAGCGCCATACCCGCTGCGACAGCTTCGCCATGCAGAAGCGTGTCGCGAAACCCGTTCACAGCTTCAAGCGCGTGGCCAAATGTGTGACCGAGATTGAGAAGCGCGCGTACGCCGGATTCGCGCTCATCCTGTGAGACGATGCGGGCCTTGGCGCGGCAGGATACGGCGACCGCTTCGGCGAGTGCCTCCTGCTTCAGCGCGACGACGTCGCGGCCATGGCGCTCAAGCCAGTCGAAGAAGGCAGGATCGTCGATCAGCGCGTATTTCACGATTTCGGCATAGCCCGCGAGGCGCTCTCGTTCTGGAAGGGAGGCGAGCAGGCCCGTGTCAGCAAGCACAAGCGCAGGCTGGTAGAAGGCGCCGATGAGATTCTTGCCCTGCGATGCGTTCACGGCCGTCTTGCCGCCGACAGAGCTGTCGACCTGGGCAAGCAGCGTGGTGGGCACCTGGACGAAGGTCATGCCGCGCTTCATCAGTGAGGCGGCGAGGCCTGTCAGGTCAC
Organism: Henriciella sp.; assembly: GCA_012960415.1. GTDB lineage: Bacteria > Pseudomonadota > Alphaproteobacteria > Caulobacterales > Hyphomonadaceae > Henriciella. The sequence goes on from DUBH01000040.1 coordinate 64,990, forward strand.
CAACGATGCCGCCGCCAAGCGCGACGAGGACGTCGTCCCGGCCCGCGCCTTCTGACAGCAGCCAGTCGAGCACCTCGCCAAGGATGGCCCAGCTCTTTGCGCCCTCTCCGGGGGAGACGGCCTTGAGGCGCATATCGAGGCCGGAGGCGCGCAGGCTTTTCTCGAGCGTGCCAGCATAGAGGCCGCCGACCGTACCGTCGGTCAGGACAAACACGCGCGGCTGGCGGGTCAGAGGCGCGAGCAGTGCGCCTGAGCTTTCGATCAAGCCAGCGCCGATCTTAATGTCATAGCTACGCGCGCCAAGATCGACGCGCACCGAATGAAGGGCGGTCGCTGTTTCAGTCATTATGCGTCTGGCTCCACTCATCGAGCGCTTTCAGGATAGCGTTGACGGTCGCCCGGTGAGGGCCTTCCTCACTGGTCACGACCAGGTCGGCCTTTTCATAGATCGGCGTACGCTCATCGAGCAGACGGCTGAGCACGCCTTTTGGGTTGTCTGCCTTTAGCAACGGGCGGTGGCTTCGCCGGGAAACCCGCCGCCACAGCGTCTCAAGATCAGCGTTGAGCCAGATCGTGACAGCCCTCTCGCGCAGGAGGTCGCGCGTATCGGGATTGAGATAAGCGCCGCCGCCTGTCGCGAGCACATGGGGGGCTTCGCCAAGCAGGCGTTCCAGAACGCGGTGCTCGCCGCGCCTGAATTCTTCCTCGCCATGCAGGGCAAATATGTCAGAGATCGAAAGGCCGGCTGCCTTCTCGATCTCATTGTCGCTGTCATAGAACTGGCGGCCTAGCACTTCTGCCAGCCGACGACCCACAGTCGATTTGCCAGCGCCCATGAGCCCGACAAGCGCGACTGTGCGTTTAGAGATGGCTTGCCCTATTCGTGCCGGATCTGCGGTGTAGCTACTCTTTGTGGTCATGGGCTTTTAAGCTCGCTCATGAGTGTCCTATACAGGCTCGACGTTGCCGAGCAACAATCGCGGTCATGCTAATGCCAATGAGGTTTCTTTCGAATGCGCAAATGGTTCATCCTGTTCGCTGTCCTGATCATCGCCATTGTTGGCGCTCTTTGGTGGCTGGGCACCGAAGTTGATAACTCGCGCCCGGATGCCGGCGAAGTGCGCATGGAGGTCGAGAATGTTTTCTAGACCAGTTCAGGCGCTGCTTCTGGCAGCGTCGATCAGTTTTGGGGCAGAAGCTCAGATCCGCACCAGCGGCCTTGATGACGTGAATGCCTGGAACACCAACTTGCTGGCGCGCGGTGAGCGCGCGCTGAGTGACCGTATCTGGACCTCCTCTGATCCGGACTTCCTGCTGGACCTGATGGATTCTCTCGACGTCGACACGATGACCGAGGCCGAGCGCGACCTGCTCAGCCGCGCGCTTCGCTCTCCGTCGGCGGCCCCGCGCGGGGAAGGCGCATCTGAGCTGCAGACAAAGCGGCTTGAGCTGCTGGCCGCGCTAGGAGAGCGCGAGGCGGTTTCCGAGCTTGGCCGCCAGGTGGATATGCTGCCAGAGGGCGTCGACCCGGATGCGATCACGTCGGACAACCGGCTCGCGCGCGGCGAACTTAGGCTCGTCTGCGATCAGATGAGCCCTGAAGCAGCCGACAAGTTCTGGCTGGAGCTTCGTATCATCTGCGCCATCGAAGGCGACAATCTTGGCGATGCTGAACTTGCGCTAGAGCTTGCCGCCATCGAGGAAGGTGCTGACCCGTGGGTTACCGAGACGGCTATCGCGATCATTGCCGAGGCCGAAGAGCGCCCCGAGGCGAGGCTGGGCTCTGGCCTGCAGGTCGCATTCTCAGAGCTGGCCGACCTCGAAGTGACGCCCGAGGCGCTGGAGACGGCGCGGCCCGACCTCGCGCTCGCCTATGCAAATGACCGCGCCAATCCGATTGAGCTGCGTGTGGTGGCCGCCCGGACAGCGGTCGCAGCCGGGCTGATGGACGCACCGCAATTGCGTTCGCTATATGTCGACTATGTTTCTGCGCCAGATTTCGAGCCGGAGACGGCGAGTGAAGAAGCGTTCTACCTGCTGACGCAGGTTGAAGAGCAGCCTGTGATCCTGCGCCCCGGCGACCTCACGGCTCTGCAGCCTCTTGGCGTCGAAGACGAGATTGATGCCGACGAGGACGAGGCCGAGGAGATCGTTCCGCTGGAACGCCGCCGGATCGAAGCCCTGGCAGCCGCCCTTGAGGAGGCACGGGCCAGCGAGGAGGGGCTCACGACGACAGCCGCCCTGTTCGAAGACGATCTGAAACGCTTCCCGGCCGATGCGGTCGAACAGGATGAGGCGCTCAGCTTTGCCCGCGCCGCCATGGCCGTTGGCAACATGTCGCTGGCGACGTTCTGGCTCGATGCTGCTGGCGTAGATTCAGGGGATGCGTCCTATGAGGTCGACCTGATGCGCGGCTACGGCCTCATCATGTCCCGCGAACGCAACCGCGCAACCATAGAGCGCGTGGCCGAAAACCTTATCGGCGATGATGCGAGCGAAGAGGTTCGCGCACAGGCGCTGGCGCTGTTCGCCGTCTGGACCGCTTTCGATGTGTCACTTCCGGTCGAGGCACGCCAGGCGCTCGCGACGCAGGTCGATGAGGCGGCAAGCCGCCCGTCTCCGGGCCAGCTCGTTGCCATCGATGCGGCGGCCCGCAACGGCGCGCATGGCGAGGCAATGTTCCTTATTCTCAACGCGGTGGGCGGCAATCCAGCCGAGCTTTCCCCGGCCGGTCTACAGAATGCCCTGTCCACCCTTCGCAGGCTGGGAGCTGAGGACGAGGCACGCGAACTCGCGCTGGCTGTAGGTGGCTTCTAGAGCCGCCTAGCGGCCCTTGAAGTTCGCCTCACGCTTTTCGAGGAACGCCATCATGCCTTCGCGGGCATCTTCTGATCGCATGAGCGGCAGGAGTTGCAGGAAGACGTGGTGGACGTGTTCAGTGAACGGCTCGGACAGGCCCATACGCATCAGGCGTTTGGAGGCCTGCACGGCAAGCGGCGCGTTGGATGCGATTTCCTTCGCCAATGCGCGGGCCTCGTCCATCAGGCTGTCATGCGCGACGACCTTGGAGCAGAGGCCTTCCGCGAGGCATTCGTCAGCTTTCAGCGTGCGGCCCGTGAAGATGAGCTCACACGCTTTCTCCCAGCCCAGCATGCGCGGCAGGAACCAAGTGCCGCCACTTTCAGGCAGGATGCCTCGCTTGGTGAACGCTGCGGCCATTTTCGCCTTGTCGGACATGATGCGGATATCGCAGCCAAGCGCTGTGTCCATGCCATAGCCTGCCGCGCCGCCATTGATCGCGCAAACGGTCGGGGTGTCCATGTTGAAGAGGATGGTGGGCGGTGTATTGCGAAGGTCGAGATTGGCCGACGAAACCGCGCCGGAGCCCATGCCTTCGCCCTTGGTCGCGCTTTCAAGGTTGAGGCCTGCACAGAAAGCCCGGCCCGCACCCGTCAGGATCACGCAGCGGACATTCGGGTCCTTGTCGGCCTTGAGGAGGGCTTCCGAAAGGCCGTCCAGCATCGGCCCCGAAATCGTGTTCATCCGGTCAGGCGCGTTGAGCGTGATGGTCGCGATATTGTCTGCGACCTCGTAGAGGATTTCCTCGAAAGTGGTGGCGGTGTCCGGCATGGCGTGTCTCCCTGTTTTGCGGGTGAGACTAGCTGCTGGTGCCCCGGCTGCCTATCGGTGACGCGGGGGAGGGGTGTTCGCCTTCGGCTTCGCGGGCCCCAGCCCGACCCTCCCCGCGCGCGGGGAGGGGGCGATAGCCGCTATAGGTTTGCGCCGCCGCGAGTACAACGCGAGAACTGTCCCCTCCCCGTGCACGGGGAGCGTCAGGGTGGGGTTCTGCACGCTTTAGCTGACGGCGCACGGCCTCAGCAGAGCCTCAGGCACCTTCCATCGTCGGGAAGTCTGTATAGCCGCGGGCGCCCCCGCCATAATAGGCTTTGAGCGGAGCTTCGTGGAGTTCGGCATTGGCTTTCAGCCGCTCGACGAGATCCGGATTGCCAATGAACGGGCGCCCGAAAGCGATGATGTCGCCGCTGTCTTCCTTGCGCGCCTCGATGGCCATTTCTCTTGTGTAGAGATTGTTGAGAATGGTCGGGCCCTTGAAGCGTGTGCGCAGTTTCAGGACGTCGAAGAAGGGCTCTGGCGTACGTGTGACGCCGGTATCGCCTTCGACGAGGTCGAGCCAGCCAATGCCGAGATCGTTCATCATGTCGACGACGTGGGTGAAAAGCGGTTCTGGGTCAGTATCCCAGGTGCCATAGGCGTGACCGAGCGGCGCAAGGCGGATCATGATGCGCTTGCCGTCCCAGACCTTCAGGCAGGCCTCCAGGATTTCTTTCAGGAAGCGGGCCCGGTTTCCGATGGAGCCGCCGTACTCATCGTCCCGCTGGTTGGTCATGTCATTGAGGAAAGCGGAGATGAGGTAGGAATGGGCCGCGTGCAGCTCGATCCCGTCAAAGCCTGCCTGTTTCGCGCGGGTCGCGGCGGCTTCATAAGCGCTGACCATTTCTCTGATTTCCGCCTTCGTCATGACGTGGACCGGCTCATAGGGCTGAGGGCCGGTTTCGGTGAAAATCTCGCCAGGCTGGCTGTACTCTGAGGGCGCGACGGGCGCGCTCTTACCATCTGCGCTTAGCGACGAGTGGCTGAGGCGGCCGGCATGCCAGAGCTGGCTGAAGATGAGGCCGTTTTTCGCGTGCACTGCGTCAGTGACTTCTTTCCAGCCAGGAATCTGCGCGTCTTCCCAGAGACCTGGCAGCATTGGCCCACCCCGTCCGCCCGGAACGACTGCTGTAGCTTCCGTTATCAGGAGACCGGCGCTCGCGCGCTGTGAGTAATAGTCCGCCTGAAGCTTGCCTGCGTTTCCGTCCTGCGTCGCGCGGGCGCGCGTCAGCGGTGAAAGCGCGATACGGTTCTTGAGGGTCAGGCCGTTAAAGGTGACGGGCTCAAAAAGATCGGTCTTGGTCATGTGGCAGGTCTCCCGGGTCGCGTTTTGCCCGGAGAGTATCAGCGAAAACCGGGCTGCCTATCGGTGACGTGGGGGAGGCCGCACCACGATCCACTCCGCCTGCGGGAGGGGTGCGAGCGTGGTGTCACGGCCTCGTGGTTCGACTTCGCCCACCATGAGGCCGTCTGGACCGTTGCAAAACGTTCTCATCCTGAGCGATGTCGAAGAACTGGGACGGTGGGTCTCCGCTCAGTCCCCATCCATCCTTAGCGCGGCCACGAAGGCTTCCTGCGGGATTTCGACCTTGCCGAACTGGCGCATGCGCTGTTTGCCGGCTTTCTGCTTGTCGAGGAGCTTGCGTTTCCGCGTTGCGTCGCCGCCATAGCATTTCGAGGTCACGTCCTTGCGGAGCGCCGAGATGGTTTCGCGCGCGATCACGCGGCCACCAATGGCGGCCTGGATCGGGATCTTGAACATCTGGCGTGGGATGAGGTCTTTCAGGCGCTCACACATCTGACGGCCCCGGCCTTCGGCGCGGTCGCGGTGAACGAGCATGGAAAGCGCATCGACCGGTTCGTCATTCACGAGGATCTGCATCTTGACCAGATTCTCGGCGCGGTGGCCGATGATCTCATAGTCGAAGCTCGCATAGCCTTTCGAGATGGATTTCAGGCGGTCGTAGAAGTCAAAGACGATCTCGTTGAGTGGCAGCTCATACTTCACCATGGCGCGCCCCCCGACATAGGAGAGCTCTTTCTGGATGCCGCGTCGGTCCTGACAGAGCTGCAGGATGGCGCCGAGATAGTCGTCCGGCGTGTAGATCGTCGCGTTGATCCACGGCTCACGGATTTCGCTGATGCGCACGACATCGGGCATGTCTGCCGGATTGTGCAGCTCCATCTCGGTGCCGTCCGTCATGGTCATCTCATAGACCACGGATGGGGCCGTCGCGATCAGGTCGAGGTCAAACTCGCGGCTGAGGCGTTCCTGAATGATCTCAAGGTGGAGGAGGCCAAGGAAGCCGCAGCGAAAGCCCATGCCAAGCGCCGCAGACGTTTCCATTTCCCATGTGAAGCTTGCATCGTTGAGGCGCAGCTTTGACATGGCCGCGCGCAAATCATCGAAGTCTCCTGCGTCGACCGGGAAGAGGCCGCAGAACACCATCGGCACGACTTCCTTATAACCCGGAAGCGGCGTGGTGGCCTGGTTCTTCTCGTCCGTGATCGTGTCGCCAACTGCGGTGTCCGCCACTTCCTTGATCGAAGCGACGAAAAAGCCGACTTCGCCCGGGCCAAGCTCGTCCACGTCGGTCGGCTTGGGTCCGAAGATGCCGACCTTGTCAATCTCGTAGGTCGACTTGGCGCGCATCATGCGGATTTTTTGTTTCTTCTTCATCACGCCGTCGACAATGCGCACAATGACGACCACACCGAGATAGGGGTCGTAATAAGCGTCAATCAGCGAGGCTTTGAGCGGTTTGTCGCGGTCGCCTTCGTGCGGCGGCGGGAGGCGCGTGACGATGGCTTCGAGGACATCCTCAATGCCAATATTATTCTTGGCCGACGTCATGATCGCATCTAAGGCGTCGAGGCCGATAATGTCCTCGATCTGCTCTTTCACACGGTCCGGCTCAGCGGCTGGCAGGTCAATCTTGTTAAGGACCGGGACGATTTCGTGGTCCTGCTCGATCGCCTGGTAGACGTTGGCGAGCGTCTGGGCCTCAACGCCCTGAGAGGCGTCAACAACCAGGAGCGAGCCTTCACAGGCAGCAAGGCAGCGGCTGACTTCGTAGGAAAAGTCGACGTGGCCGGGCGTGTCCATCAGGTTCAGGACATAGGTCTCGCCGTCCTTGGCAGTGTAGTTCAGCCGAACCGTCTGCGCCTTGATCGTGATGCCGCGTTCCTGCTCGATATCCATGGAATCGAGCACCTGTTCGCGCATCTCACGATCTGTGAGACCGCCGGTGACCTGGATCAGCCGGTCAGCGAGGGTGGACTTGCCGTGGTCGATATGCGCCACGATGGAAAAATTGCGGATCTTGTCGCGGGGTGTCATGGCCCGCCATATAGCGGGGCTTGCCGTCCCCGACTAGCGGCTGCGTGCTGTCAATGCTGGCGAATGCGAACTTACGGACATGCTTTCAGGCAGGCTATTGGCCCGTAGCATCCAGCCGGTAGTCGAAATCGTAGAAATGCTGGCCATCTTCGATGCGGATATCCATCGTGCCCGAGAGGCCGGTCAGTTCCCCTGAGCCAGAGTCGGGTACGACCATGATCTGCAAGGACTGAGCGTCCCGATCCATCACCCCACGATGCACAAGAGAGAAGCTGCCAGCTTTGCCATCTAGACTGCCCTGGACCTGTTCGATTGCAGTGTAGGCAGCCGAGCCTACCACATTGCCCATGGCGGTCAGCATCGTGCCGCTTGCTGTGGCTTCCAGTGGGCCAGAATAAGTCTTGTCCAGCTGATACTGGCCGACCGGCCCGCCTTCTCCCGAAGGGGTCATGCTGACGGTGAACGCGCCAGAAACGGTTTTCGTTGAAGCCGAAATCTGAGCCTCCTCCGCCGTGGCCGGAATTATTGAGCCTGCCGCAAGGGCTATGAGGACCAGAGGCACTGCCAATTCTCGTCTCATCATTGCGTCCAATGCAGTGAAATAAAGATCCGCTGCGATATTGCTTATGACAGGCCGGACTTGGCAAGGTGGCAGGCAACACTTTCTGCTGGGCGCAGCTCGGTATAGAAGGCACCATGGCCGACACGCAGACCCTTATCGACAAGACGACCGACACTCAGCCTGGCATCACGGCTGAAGGATGGCTGACCGATAGCTGGTATCTGGCGTGCCCCTCCAGCGAGCTGAAACCCGGCGGCCTGAAGCATGTCATCATGCTGGACCAGCCCATCGTGGTGGGCCGGACAGAAGCGGGTGAGGCTTTCGCGCTGCGCGATATCTGCCCGCACCGCCTTGTGCCGTTGTCAGCGGGGAAGATGAAAGACACGAATGGCGAGCCGACGGTCGAGTGCCCGTATCATGGCTGGCGCTTCGGCACGGACGGGGTCTGCCGTCATATGCCCTCCGTCCTCGACGAGCAGCCATATGAGGCAAGCCGCTTCAAGGTGCGCCGCTATCCCGTGCACGAAAAGAACGGGATGATCTTCGTCTTCATCGCGCATGACCCCAAGTTCGAAGGCGAGCCGGATGTACCGCCGCCAGACTTTGGTGAGCTACCCGACAAGCCAAAATTCGTCATTGAAGAGACCTTCAACGCGCATATGGATGACGCGGTCGTCGGCCTGATGGACCCAGCGCATGTGGCCTTCGTGCATTCGCAGTGGTGGTGGCGTCCACCGAGCGTGGGCCTCAAGCTGAAGGAAAAACCCTTCGTGCCGCGTGACCGTGGCTGGGCCATCGACCGGCATCAGCCTTCGTCCAATTCGCTCGCCTACAAGGCGGTGTTTGGCGGCAAGGTGACGACCGAGATTATCTTTCAGCTGCCGGGCTATCGCTGGGAGATCGTCGAGAATGACACGGCGCGCCTGCTGACGCTGACCTGTCTGACCCCGGTCTACAAAAAGCAGACCCGGATCACGCAGGTGACCTGGTTCTTCGGGGCGCCGCTGCTCAACCTCGCCATTCCGATCTTCAAGCCAGCAGCGCGTAAATTCCTGCGCCAGGACGGCGACATCGTCGATCTGCAGAATGAAGGCATGAAGTATCAGAAAGCGATGATCTGGATCGACGATATCGACGTGCAGGCCAAATGGTACCGCACGCTGAAAAAGGAATGGGCGGCCTCGCGTACTGAAGACCGCCCCTTTGAGAACCCGATCAAGCCGGTGACGCTGCGCTGGCGCAGCTAGGCTTGCGCGGCCGCTTTCGCGAAGAGATTCACGACGGGCGTGAACCCGCCAAAGATCATGCGTGAGCCATCAGCGGGCATGGTTATCTCGGCCATGCGGGGGTCTTCCATGATTTTTGGCCAGGCCGCGTCATTAACCTCTTTTGACGGCCATTCGACCCAGCCAAAGGAGACCGTTTCGTCCTCCTTTGCCTGCACCGCGCCCTGAAAATCGGTGACCTTGCCGGCCGGAACGTCAACGCCCCAGGCGTCCATCAGCCGGACCGCGCCATATTCCTTGAAGATCTCAGCCATCTTTTTCGCGAAGGCGGTGAAATCCGCCTTGTTCGCGGTCGGCACAGCAAAGACGGACCCGCTGACATAGGGAGCCTCATGTCCGGAGCCGAGGTCCGAGATGGGTTCAAAGCCGCCATAGATCATCCGTTGCCCGTCGAACGGCTTTTCCGGCATGTCCTCCATCCGAGGGTCGCTCATCATCTTCTCATAGGCGCTGTCACGGACCGCCTTTGACGGGTATTCCAGCCAGGAAAAGACAATCTTCTCGCCCGGTTTTGCCTTTACCGCGCGGCGCATGTCGGTGAGCTTTCCATCCTCGACATAGTCCTCCCAGCATTCGACGTGCCGGGTTACGCCAAACTCGTTGAAGAGCGGGAAGGCCGCTGAGGCATGGGCGATGAAATCGGCCTTGCGATCCTCCGGGACAGGGAGGATGAAGCCTTCGATATAGCTCATGACGTGTTCCTTTTCGGGGGGATCAGTTTGCGGGTGCGGCTGGTGGCGGCCCGGTGAAGTCGGCCATCTGCGCATCAAGCGCGCGCTGAAAGGCGGGGCGAGCGAGACAGCGCTTCAGATACGCATCGAGATTGGCGAAATCGGCGAGGCCGAGATGATCATTGGCTTCGCGAAGGACGGTCGCCATGGCGATATCGGCCACGGTGAATGGCCCCACGAGATAATCTTTGCCGGTAAGCGCCTTGTCGATGGGGGCAAGCCGGCGGCGCAGGAAGTCCTCTGCGCTTGGCTTGCGGAGTTTGGCCCATTCTTCCTTCCGGAAGATGATGTTGACGAAAAAGAGCTCAAAGACGAAGGACTCGACGCTGTTGAAGGCGGCAAGCAGCCAGCTCTGCGTGGAGGCCCGGTCCTGAGGGTCTTTCGGCATGAGGACCTCACTCTTTTCGGCGAGATGCAGGAGGATGGCGCCGCTCTCAAAGAGGTGAATGTCGCCGTCGATCAGGGCCGGAACCTGGCCAAAGGGCTGCTCTGCAAGAAACCAGTCCGGTCGCTCTTCGCCAGCATGCAGCGTCCTCGTTTTGTAGCCGAGGCCGGCCTCCTCCAAAGCCCAGCGGGCGCGTAGGTCCCGGACATAGCCCTTCGCCATTTCCGGCACCCAGCTATAGGCGAAAACGATGATCTCCGAATGCGGATCGATAGGCATGAGCGGGGCCTGCATGACTTGTTGACTAAAACGTTGATATCAACATAAAAGAAGGAGTCAATGACGAATCAGATTCCCTACGAGACGACACACTATGTCCGTGACCATTGCCTCTGCCTGGCGACGCAGCGGGCGGCCCGTGCGCTGGCCCGTCACTTCGACGAGGCGTTCCGGCCTCTGGGCATCACAAGCGGGCAATATTCCCTCCTGATGGCGCTCAACCGGCCGGCGCCCCCGCCCATCGGGCCGGTGGCGAATTTGCTGGCGATGGACAGGACTACGCTGACGGCGAATTTGAAGCCGCTCGAGCGCAAGGGGCTGGTCGAGACGCTGGTCAATCCGAAGGACAGGCGTTCGCGGCTTCTGAAGCTGACGGCGGAGGGCCACGAATTGCTGGCAAGAGCGGTCCCGATCTGGACGCGCGAGCATGCAGTCATCGATGCGCAAATCGAAGACAACCGTCCCGACCTGTTGCGCCATAGCCTCAGCGCGCTCGCTTGAAGCAGCTAGCGGTGCGTTCCGTTCTGCGGGCGCCTTGTAATCTGCGGCCCCGTGGCGATCTGAAGTGTCTACGGACAATCAGATGACAGCGGAGGCGCGCCGGAGCGGATGAGCCATAACCTTCTTGAGCAATTCATCCTTCTCTGGGTCGTCATCGACCCGATCGGCACTATCCCCGTCTTCATCGCGGTTGCAGCGGGCATCTCGGCTTCTGAACGGTGGAAGATCGCCCTAAAGGCGACGCTTGCGGCAACGTTCGTGCTGCTTCTTTTCCTGGTTGGCGGCCAGTTCCTTATCGATGCGCTGGGCATAAGCCTCCCGGCCTTCCAGATTGCTGGCGGCATCGTGCTCCTTCTGTTTGCCCTGACGATGATCTTCGGCGACTCAAAGCCGGAATCCGAAGCGCAGACATGGTCGGCAGAGGAAGACGGTCACTCCTCTGTGGCGATCTTCCCGCTGGCGATGCCGTCGCTTGCGTCGCCGGGCGCCATTCTTGCCGTTGTGGTGCTGACCGACAATAATCGCTTCTCCATACAGGAGCAGGCGATGACGGGCGGGACCATGCTGCTGGTCATGGCGTGCGCCTTTATCCTGATGCTGGCCGCAACGCCTATCCTGCGCGTGATCCGGACGGCCGGTGCTGCACTGGTCAGCCGGATCATGGGGATGATCCTTGCCGCCGTTGCTGTGAACACGGTCATTCTCGCTGTGATCGAGCTGATCCGGACGGTGGAGATCTAGGGAGACAGAATGTGATGAAACTTTATGGAATGCCGCATTGGGGCTCTGACATCGTTGAATACCAGCTAGCACTCTACGGTCTCGACTATGCGTTCGTGAAGACCGGAAATCTGTTCGACGACCTGTCTGCTGAGGATGCGCTGCGCGCGGTCAATCCGCTGCGCCAGATTCCGACGCTGGTGCTGGAGGATGGCGCAGTCATGACCGAGAGCGCCGCGATCACGCTTCTGCTTGCCGATATGACGGAACGCGACGATCTTGTCCCCGGACCTGGGGCCAAGGAGCGGGCCGCTTTCCTGCGGTGGCTCATCTTCATTGTGGCGAATATCTACCCCACCTACACCTATGTCGATATGCCCTCACGGTTTGTCGCGGACGAGCGTGCGCAGGACGCCTATGCGCAGGCCGTGCATGACTATGCGAAGACGCTCTATGGCGTCCTGGAAGGGACCGCGAAGGGCCCTTGGTTCCTGGGGGAGCGCTTCTCGGCGCTGGATATCTATGTGGCGGTGATCACGCGCTGGACGCCCCGGCGGGACTGGCATGCAGAGAACGGCCCGAAGCTGATGGCGATTTCAGAAGCGGTGGAAGCCTTGCCCGGCCTGAAAGCCCTTGCCGCGCGCGCCTAGCGCGTCGGGACCGGCGCGTCGCCGCGATAGTCGTAGAAGCCACGGCCTGCCTTGCGGCCAACCCAGCCTGCTTCGACATATTTCACCAGAAGCGGGCAAGGGCGGTATTTCGTGTCGGCGAGACCATCATGGAGCACCTGCATGATGGAAAGGCACGTATCAAGGCCGATAAAGTCTGCAAGCTGTAGTGGGCCCATCGGGTGGTTCGCGCCAAGCTTCATGGCCGTGTCGATGCTGTCGACGGTGCCGACGCCTTCATAAAGGGCATAGACCGCTTCATTGATCATCGGCACCAGGACGCGGTTCACGATGAAGGCCGGGTAGTCTTCGGCATTCGTGGTCGTCTTGTTGAGGCGCTGGGCAAAAGTGAGCGCCATTTCGTAGGTGTCCTGATCGGTGGCCAGGCCCCGAATGACTTCCATCAGCTTCATCAGCGGCACCGGATTCATGAAGTGCAGGCCGATGAACTTTTCAGGCCGGTCGGTCGTCGCCGCGAGGCGCGTGATCGAGATGGATGAGGTATTGGTTGCGAGGTAGGCGTTTGCCGGAACAGCATCACAGAGCGATTTGAAGATGCCTTCCTTGATCTCGCGCTTTTCTGTAGCTGCTTCGATCGCAAGATGGACGTCGCTGAAACCGTCCAGCGATGTGCTGGTATGGATGCGCGACATCGCCTTCGACATATCCTCATGCGAGATCATGTCGCGTGAGACCTGCCGGGTCATGTTGGCCTCAATGGTCTTCATTCCCGCGGACAATGCGTCCTCAGAAATGTCGTTCAGATGGACGTCATAACCGGCAAGTGCGCAGACATGGGCAATGCCATTGCCCATCTGGCCCGCGCCTACAACACCAATGCGTGCGATCTCACTCATTCCGCCCTCCAGATGGCGAAGATAGTCAATTCTCTGCTTCTAGAGTGATTGTGCAGCGCGTCAAATATCAAGCCCTGTGCGCACATGACTCAAGCATCCGGTCGGCTTTCAGGGCCGCTATCAGTATCACTTTCAGGAATGGGAATAAGCCGGTCGACGAGTAGCGCAGCGGGCCAGATGAAGCCCATGATCCAGCCGGAAAAGGCGTACATCGGCGTCCAGATTGCGCAGACGCCAGTGGCTGTAACAATGATAATCTGCACCCGAAAGATCCAGATGGATTGCCGCGTCATCGCGATCTCGCTCGCGCTCAGGCCGAGCAGTTCTGCCTTGTTCAGCGCATGAACGTACATCTGGCTGATGACGAGGTAGATGAGGCCATAGCCAAGCGCGAAGTAGCCCATGATAACGCCGGCTTCACGATAGCTGATCCCGGCCGCTTCCAGCCGGCTCCAGTCGCCCATGACGCCTTCGATATAGCCGTAGAGGCTGTCGAAAATGAAACGCAGCGGATAGGCGGTAAACAGGACCAGCAGGAGAAGAATGCAGTTTAAAAGGATGATGCGCCCGTCCGCGACGCCGTAGCGACGGAAGAAAACGTAGTGCGCATTCCAGATCATGAAGAGAATGGCGAACGCCGCCGTCACCGGGATGATCGTGAAAAGGTGAGAGGTCAGCTCATCGAACGTTTCTGGCCGCGCCGCTGACGAGACGATCATTCCGAGCGCGAGTGCGAAGACGATGTCGGACAGGTTCTCGATACGCGTGACCGATCCGCCGCGCCAGGTGAAACGTGGATCATGGTCCAGCTCTCGGCTGATCGTTTCGCGCAGCATCAACGCTCCCCCAGCTTGTTGGAACTTAGCGGAGCGCGACACCTTATCCAATAGGAAAGAAAGTGGAGGACAACTGATGAATACTTCATCTTCCTATATCCGTTTCGGCGCGATGATACTGACGTCTATGGTCGTGATGTTCGCGCTGATGTATTTCAACACGTATGCTTTCGAGCATGTTCGCTGGAGCGAAACCCGGTTCTACATGACCTTGGTCATGGGCGGTGCGATGGCGATCGTCATGCTTGGCCACATGCTGGGCATGTACAAGAACACCAAGGCGAACATCGCCATTTTTGCGGGTAGCGCGCTAATGCTTCTCGGAGCGCTCTATCTGGTCCGGAGCCAGTCCACCGTTGGCGACCGCTCATATATGAAAGCCATGATTCCCCACCACTCCATCGCCATCATGACGAGTGAGCGGTCGAATATTGAGGATGTACGTGTGCGCGAGCTGGCAGACGGGATTATTCGGGCGCAGCGCAAGGAAATCAAAGAGATGAACTGGTTGATCTCCGACATCGCGGAGAATGGCGTTGCGTCGACCGCAGAAGAAGCTGAGGCGCGCCCGCTGCCGGAGTTTGAGGGAGAGCTTAACCCTTAGTGATCAAAGGCGGTGAGTATGGGGCACGGGCCAGCAGGCCCCTCGGCGCAGGCGCTGGAAAGCTTGACCAGGCTGTGGCGCGCCTTCTGCAGCGCACTGATCTCTGCGTCGAGCGCTGCAAGCCTTTCCTCTGCGATTTCCCGGGCGCGGCGTCTGTCCTGACTTGCATCGAGTTCGAGAAGTTCTTCGATTTGCGAAAGTGTGAATCCAGCGCGTTGGGCCGATCGAATGAACTGAAGCGTTTTCAGATCGTTGGGATTGTAGCGTCTAACCGTCCTTGTATGAGCCTGGTGAGGGGGCGTTTCTGGAACCTGGAGCAGACCCCGGCGCTGATAATATCGGATGGTTTCTACGCCAACGCCGCCAGCCTCGGCGAGTTGGCCTATCGTCATATCATTCATCTCTTGACTCCGTACCATGGTACAGACCCGATATAAGGGTCATGTACCGCACTCAAAGGAAGTTGTGACACCAATGTCTGACGCAGTGAAAGAACATGACCCGGCAAGTGGCCCCGCCGAACGCAGTGGACCCAACAAGGCCGTTCTCTACCGGATGGTGATGGACAAGCACATCTGCCCGTTCGGCCTGAAATCGCGCGACCTGTTGAAGCGCGAAGGGTTCGATATCGAGGACAATCACCTCACAACCCGTGAGGAAACCGACGCCTTCAAGCAGCAGTATGACGTCAAGACGACGCCGCAAACCTGGATTAATGGGGAGCGGATTGGCGGGCATGACGATCTTCGCCGGCACTTCGGCAAGTCGACGGCCGCTGACAAGGAAGGCAGGACCAGCTACACGCCAGTGATTGCGATTTTCGCGACCTCTTTCCTGATGGCGCTAGCAGTGAGCTTTTTCGCGTCCGGGACGATCTTCACTTTCCGCGCGATTGAACTGTTCATCGCGATCGCGATGTGTGTGCTCGCCATTCAGAAGCTGCAGGATCTGACCGCTTTCCAGAACCAGTTCCTTGGCTATGACCTGCTCGCCCAGCGCGATGTGAGATACGCTTTCGTGTATCCCTTCGCCGAAGCCTTTGCAGGCATCCTGATGATTGCGGGGGCGCTGATCTGGCTCGCGGCGCCTGTCGCCATCTTCATCGGCTCGATTGGTGCGGTATCGGTCTTCAAGGCCGTTTATATCGACAAGCGGGAGCTTAAATGCGCCTGCGTCGGTGGCAATTCAAATGTCCCGCTCGGCTTCGTATCGCTGACAGAGAATCTCATGATGATCGCGATGGGCCTCTGGATGCTGTTCTGACGCTGGGATAAGGTCGGGGTATGAGCACTGCGAAATCACTAGCGGAGATGATCCGCGCCGCCGACCGCGTCCTAGTTTTCACGGGCGCAGGAATCTCAACCGAAAGCGGCATACCCGACTTCAGAAGCCCTGGTGGCGTCTGGTCGAAGATGAAGCCGATCTATTTTCAGGACTTTGTGTCGGACCGCGATGCGCGCCGCGAAGGCTGGAAGCGTGTCTTCAATCGCACCGCTGGCTGGGTCGGTGCGAGCCCGAATACAGGTCATTTTGCGATCGCTGAACTGGTCAAGCAGGGCAAGGTCAGCGCCGTGGTCACGCAGAACGTCGACAACCTCCATCAGGATGCAGGCGTGCCCGATGACAAGGTTATCGAAATTCATGGCAATGCGTCCTACGCCAAATGCCTTGATTGCGGCATGCGTCACGAATTCGAAGAACTTCGCGCACCTTGGGAAAACGACGAAGAACTTGTCTGTGCTTCCTGTGCGGGTCTGCTGAAGACTGCGACCATTTCGTTCGGGCAGGCCATGCCGGAGGACAAGATGGCGCGCGCTACAGCTGAGGCTGAGTCCTGCGATCTCTGCATCGTGCTTGGCTCGTCGCTCGTCGTGTATCCGGCGGCCGGGATACCCGTTCTGGCGGCGCGTGCAGGCGCGCGACTTGTCATCATCAATCGTGAGCCGACCGACCTCGACCCGTATGCGAGCCTTGTCCTCAACACCGAGATCGGCGCGTTGATGGATGAGGTCATGAAAGAGCTTGAAGCCGCATAGAAAAAGCCCCGGACGCGCGGCGCCCGGGGCTTTTGCATTGTCTTATGCTGTTGGGACTTAAACCGCTTCGGTCAGCTCCGGCACAGCATTGAAGAGGTCAGCAACCAGGCCGTAATCGGCAACCTGGAAGATCGGTGCCTCTTCGTCCTTGTTGATCGCAACGATGATCTTGGAGTCCTTCATGCCAGCAAGGTGCTGGATGGCGCCCGAGATACCGATAGCAATGTAGAGTTCTGGCGCGACGATCTTGCCGGTCTGACCAACCTGATAGTCGTTCGGCGCATAGCCTGCGTCCACTGCAGCGCGCGAGGCACCGATACCGGCGCCAAGCTTGTCGGCAAGCGGGATCATCAGACGGTCGAACTCTTCCTTGGAGCCAAGCGCACGGCCGCCGGACACGATGGTCTTGGCGGAGGTCAGCTCTGGACGGTCCGACTGGACGATTTTCTCTTCGACGAAAGCCGATTTGAATGGACCAGCTGGTGCGTCGATCGTCTCAACCGAGGCTGAGCCGCCTTCGCCGGCCGCGTCGAATGCCGTACCGCGAACGGTGACAACTTTCTTCGGGTCAGATGATTTGACCGTCATGATCGCGTTGCCCGCATAGATGGGACGTTCGAACGTGTCGGCGTCGACAACACCGGACACATCGGACAGCAACATGACGTCAAGCAACGCAGCAACACGTGGCATCACGTTTTGCCATCAGTTACTTCTGCAAGGAGTAGAACAGCCATTA
>DUBH01000040.1:82215-83202 GCA_012960415.1 Henriciella sp.
ATAGGGCGCTCGAACGTGTCGGTGCCTTCGATGCCGGTAATGTCGGAGATCTGCATGACGTCGAGCTTTGCCGCGATACGCGGGGTGACGTTCTTGCCCATCGTGGTGGCAGGCGAGAACAGCGCGTCATAGCCGTCCATCAGCGGGACGATGAGCGCTTCCATCGCTTCAGCAAGCTGCTTTTCGTAAGCATCGCCTTCAGCGTGGAGAACCTTGCGCACGCCATCGATCTTGGCGGCAGCAGCCGCGACATCGCCTGCGCCCTTGCCTGCGACGAGGACGTCGATGTCCCCACCGAAGGCCTTAGCAGCGGTCACAGTCTTGTGCGTCGCATCCGTCAGCGTCGTGTTGTCGTGATCAGCAATAACGAGAACAGCCATTAGATCGCTCCCTTCGCTTTGAGTTTGGAGACCAGTTCAGAGACGTCTTCGACCTTTTCGCCAGCTTCGCGAACCGGTGGCTCGGTCACTTTGACGACGCTGAGGCGGGCGGCGGTGTCGACGCCATAATCGCCTGGTGCCTTCTCATCGATCGGCTTTTTCTTGGCCTTCATGATGTTCGGCAGCGACGCATAGCGCGGCTCGTTGAGGCGGAGGTCGGTCGTGACGATCGCAGGTGTCTGCAGCGACAGGGTCTGCAGGCCGCCGTCGATCTCGCGGGTGACGTTGATCTTGCCGTCTTCCAGAATGACTTCCGAAGCGAACGTGCCTTGCGGCCAGCCAAGCAGCGCAGCCAGCATCTGGCCGGTCTGGTTGGAATCGTCATCGATTGCCTGTTTGCCGAGGATCACGAGTTCCGGGCTCTCCTCGCCGATCACCTTTTCAAGGATCTTGGCAACGGCCAGCGGCTCTACATTGTCGTCGGTCTTGATCAGGATGCCGCGGTCAGCGCCCATGGCGAGAGCGGTCCGCAGGGTTTCCTGCGCCTGTTGTGGGCCGATGGATACAACCACGATTTCCTCAACCGCGCCTTTTTCCTTCAGGCGAA
>DUBH01000040.1:83289-85593 GCA_012960415.1 Henriciella sp.
CGCTTTACGGGTACGAGCACCTTCATAGGCTGGCTCCTGTTTCTATCCCTGTTAAACTCGTGATGACCTAGAGAAGCACACTGAAACAATCAAGCACTGCGGCGGCGTCAAGGTCATTTCGCCGCTGTCTTGATCGCCGGAGATGGACAGCTTTCAGCGTTCCTATTCTGGCAGAAGCTACTGTCCGTCGCCCTCGACATCCTCGAACCAGACCTCGACCGGCCCCTTCAGGGTGAGGGTGAGTGGATTGCCCTTGCGGTCAAGTGACTTGCCCGCAGCGACCTTTATCCAGCCTTCGGAGAGGCAGTATTCGACGACGTTGGTCCGCTCCTGGCCCTTGAAACGGACGCCGACGCCGCGGCGGATCAGGGCTTCATCATAGAATCGGCTGCGAGGGTTCAGGCTGAGCCTGTCTGGAGGTGTGTCTGTCATGGCGTTTCAATGCCTTCATTAATGGCGCAACTCAACCCGAATTCGGCGGTTTCAGGTACGGTGAGCTTTATGCTCAAAACTTTCAAAACTTAATACTCAATAGACGGCCATCAGAAGTATTCACTGCAGGTTGTGGGGGGTATTCCGATGACGGATCAAAAAACTGCGGCTGGAGACAGACTGGTCGTTGCTGCCTTGTGGGAGGTCGGCCGGCTAGCGTATATGGTCGAGTGCGCTGTTGCCGCCCGTTTGCCAAGCCCGGTAACCGTTGCTCAGTACGCTGTCCTTCATACGATTGTATCGACGGAAGAGCTATCAATCACCCAGCTCGCTGAGATGCATGAAGTTTCGCAGCCCACGATGTCGTCTACTGTCGCCAAGCTGCGCGAGCGTGGTCTGGTGGTGACCAGAACAAAGCCTGGCGACCGACGCGCGAGATTTGTCAGTCCTACGCCAGAGGGGCGGGACGTAAAACGTGAGTGTGATGCAGCTTCTTCCCCTTTGCTCAACGACATAGCGGCGCAGGCAACGGGTGAAGACTGGCGTCAAATTCGTCAAAGCGTGACAAGCTTGAACCGGTATTTGAGCGATACGCTGAGCGCCTCCGATACCTGAAACCTATCGGTTTGCACCCGGCTTCCATTTGATATCGGCTTCGCCCTTCTCGTTGGCGAAACGGGAGGCGACAAAAAACCAGTCCGATAGCCGGTTGATGAAGGTCAGCGCGTGTTCGCTGACGATTTCGCTTTCATCGCTGACCAGTTTTGCAATGTCGCGTTCGGCGCGCCGGCAGATCGTGCGGCACACATGCAGTTGCGCGGCCAGCGGAGTGCCGCCCGGCAGTACAAAACTGTCCAGCGGCGCCAGTTCGGCGTTCATTGCGTCAATTTCGGCTTCGAGACGCTTGGTCTGCTCTGCAACAACACGAAGGGGCTCAAAGCCGAGCGGCTTGTCGCGTTCAGGCGTCGCAAGGTCCGCACCAAGGTCGAACAGGTCGTTCTGGATGCGCTGAAGCTGCGCCTTCATCTCGCCCTCAGCGCTGAGCACGGCGACGCCAAGGGCGGCGTTCACTTCATCGACGCTGCCATAGGCAGTGACGCGCGCATCCCATTTGTCGACCGGTTCACCCGTCGCGAGGCGTGTCTTACCCTTGTCGCCGGTGCGCGTATAAATCTTGTCGAGTTTCACCATGGGGTGATCTCCCGTGGTTTGCTGTTGTTAGCTGAAAGCGCCCGCGGCAAGCGCGAGCGCGCACAGAAGTGCAATGGCAATGGCCTGCACAAGAACGCGGAGCCGCATCAACTTGTTGGACCGGCTTGCCTGTGCGTCGTCGGTACGGGTGAGGTTCACCACCCCCGCAACAAGGACGATCACCAGCACCGCTAAGGCAATATAGAACCCGACCGTGAGCAGATTGATCATTTGAGTGTCCTTCCAGCCGCTGATGTAAGTCACTCGGGGTAAAATGTCATCGGCGGCGTTCTGCGCTTACTCGACGCAGCCGGAGCCAAAGGCCATTCTAGAAAAAAGGCATCATCTGGTAGGCCTGAGAAGGCGATGTCTGAGCGATCCAACGGGTGCGACAAGAGCGCCTGTTGGTTAATCGGCGAGCGATCGGAATTACCCGCCTTGGCCTTTGTTTTTTCGATGGTTTGCCCCTTCCAAATGCAGTCCGGCCTACCCATTTATGCAACGGCGCGATAAAGCAAATGCGCTTGAGGGGGAGAGACGCTGCCGATGATCGGGGCTACAAGCTTTCTCCAGGGCCGATACGGAACTGATGCCTGCTTCATGGGTCAGTACCTGTAGATACGGAGACAAAAGCCGATGGCTGTTAAAACATCAATTGCACTCAGCCCAGAGCAGGGCCTG
>DUBH01000040.1:85603-98901 GCA_012960415.1 Henriciella sp.
AAAATAATAAAATCTACAGCTTTCAAGATGCCATTCCCGAAGCGCGGGTGGGCGGATATCACGGTTATGCGGCGCGGTTAGCAGATTTAGTTTCTAGCCTGCGAAAAATCAAGTCGGCCAAGCCGGATGTGGTGGGCTCGAAGAAATCCGCAAATTCCCCATGCTGGAAAAGCAGGAGGAGTTCATGCTCGCCAAGAGCTGGCAGCAGCATGAGGACACAGAGGCTGCAGAGAAAATGGTGACCTCACACCTTCGCCTCGTGGCAAAGATTGCCATGGGCTATCGCGGCTATGGCCTGCCGATGGCCGAGGTCATCTCTGAGGGCAATGTGGGCCTCATGCAGGCCGTCAAGAAATTCGACCCGGACAAGGGTTTCCGCCTCGCCACCTATGCGATGTGGTGGATACGCGCGGCAATTCAGGAATACATCCTGCGCAGCTGGAGCCTCGTGAAACTCGGCACCACCGCCGCCCAAAAGAAGCTGTTCTTCAACCTTCGCCGCATCAAGGGCGAGATCAACGCGCTGGATGCGGGTGACCTCAACCCCGACCAGGTTACCGAGATCGCGACCCGTCTGAACGTGTCCGAAAAGGACGTGCTTAGCATGAACGGCCGCATGAGCGGCTCTGACGCCTCTCTGAATGCCCCCATGGGGCAGGAAGGCGACATGGAGTGGCAGGACTGGCTGACGGATGATGAGCCGACCCAGGCTGACACCTATGCCAACCGCCAGGAATTCGATAGCCGGATGACGCTTCTTCAGGAAGCTATGGCCGATCTCTCGGAGCGTGAGCAGCACATCCTTCAGGAACGCCGCCTGACTGACGACCCAAAGACGCTCGAACAGCTGTCTGAGGTTTATAACGTGTCTCGTGAACGCATTCGCCAGATTGAGGTGCGCGCTTTTGAGAAGATCCAGAAGGCGATGAAGCGGATGGCAAAAGAGCAGGGTCTGTCTGTCGGCGCCTGACGCATCCTTCAAATGAGCATCAGAAACGCCCGGCCGGCTCATACTGGTCGGGCGTTTGTGTTTATGGGATGAGGCGCAGATGAAAACTGTCTCCATCAGTGACGCCGGCGACCCGCGTCTGGCCCCCTATGTCTCGATCAGGGAGCGCGACCTCACTGGTCGTAGCGATGGGCGCTTCATCGTCGAGGGAAAGGTGACGCTCGCCATCCTGCTGGAGCGGTCGAGGTTCGAGGTTGAGAGCGTGTTCATCGGGCAATCGCGGGTCGAGCCTCTGTCCGAAATTCTGGCGCGAGTACCTGAAGACGTGCCTGTATACGTCGCACCGCAAAGTGTCATGGATCAGGTCGCGGGATTTCCGATCCATCGAGGCATCCTGGCATGCGCGCGCAAAGGTGAGCCGTATGATCTGGAGAAGCTCCTCAAGGCTCGGACGCTGCTCGTGCTCAACGGCATCTCCAATCACGACAATGTCGGCGCAGCTTTTCGCAATGCGGCCGCTTTTGGCGCAGGCGGGGTCCTGCTGGATGAGCAGAGCTGCGACCCGCTATACCGGAAGTCTATCCGCGTTTCGGCAGGCGCGGCGCTCTGGCTGCCGTACGCGCAAGCTGGCACGGGAGAAAATCATGTCGCCTGGCTCAAAAATGCGGGGTTTGATGTCTGGGCGATGACGCCACGAACGACGGCAGAGGAGCTCCATAGGCTGAGGCCCTTTCCCAAGACCGCCATCCTTCTCGGACCAGAAGGGCCAGGCCTCGCTGATGCGCTGATTGATCTTTGCCGACCGGTGAGAATTGCGATGGCGGGTGGCTTCGACAGCATCAATGTTGCCACGGCTGGGGCTGTCGCACTTGCTCACTGCCATGCGTTTCCTCAGCCTCCCGAGCGCTGACATGCCGATGATTCATCAGCGTAGCCGGTGCTGCGCCGGAACTGCCTGACTGCACGGGCCGTTCTGGATATGAACGGAGCAACCCCGATGCTGAACCTGATACTAGCCTTTTCGCTGATCTCTAACCTCGCCGTCATGGGCGAGGCAGGGCCGCCTGCGTCTTATGACGAGCCTGAAGCGGCGCGCGATGACATGGCGGGAGAGGACCGAGCCGCATCCGATTTTGAACGGGGCGAGTACCTGCCGATCCAGTATCGCGGCGACCAGGTGAAAAACTGGAAGAAGGCAGGTCTGCGCAAACCGGACACCGGGTTTGAATGGGTGAAGGTTGCGCAGTTTGCCTTCCTGATAAACCCGACCAGCGGGTTTATCCGCGATATCGTCGAACTCGAGGACTAGACCCGCTCAAAAGGGTCACGCATCAGGATCACGTCTTCGCGTTCAGGAGAGGTCGAAACCAGCGCACATGGTTTGCCGACCAGTTCTTCCAGGCGGCGGACATATTTGACCGCCTCTGCAGGCAAATCGCTCCAGCTGCGCGCGCCCTTGGTCGTTTCTTTCCAGCCCGGCATGCTTTCATAGACAGGCTCTACAGCGGCCTGATCGGTGAGCCCCGCCGGGTAGTAATCGATCGTCTGGCCGTTCAGCTTGTAGGCGACGCAGACCTTGATCTCTTCAAACCCATCGAGGACGTCCAGCTTGGTAAGGGCAAGGCCATTGACGCCAGACGTCGCACAGGCCTGACGCACCATGACGCTGTCGAACCAGCCGCATCGACGCGTGCGACCCGTATTCACGCCAACTTCGCGACCGACGGTGCCGAGGCGCTGTCCGATTTCATTGTCCTGCTCGGTCGGGAAGGGGCCTGAGCCGACGCGGGTCGTGTAAGCTTTCGCCAGCCCCAGCACATAGGATATCGCGCCCGGTCCGACGCCGGCGCCTGCTGAAGCGTTACCAGCGACAACGTTTGACGACGTGACGAACGGATAGGTGCCGTGATCGACATCGAGCATTACGCCCTGTGCACCCTCAAACAGGATGCGCTTGTCGGCGCGGACCTGCTCATCCAGCGTCTTCCAGACCGGTTGTGCATAGGCGAGGACTTCTGGCGCGATCTTCAGGAGGTCCTGCTTCAGGGCCTCGCCGTCGGGCTCTGGCAAGCCGACGCCAGCACGTAATGGCCGGTGGTGGGCAAGCAGGCGTTCGATCTTGAGGTCGAGGGCGGCAGGGTCTGCAAGGTCAGCAACGCGGATGGCGCGGCGACCGACCCGGTCTTCATAGGCCGGGCCAATGCCGCGCTTGGTTGTACCGATCTGGGCGGCGCCAAGCGCGCCTTCGCGGGCCGCATCAATATCCTTGTGCCAAGGCAGGATAAGCGACGCATTGTCGGCGAGGACGAGCGTTTCTGGGGTGACTTCGACGCCCTGCTCGCGAATGCCGGCAATCTCTGTCAGCATGTGCCACGGGTCTACGACCACGCCATTGCCGATGACCGACAGCTTGCCGCCGCGCACCAGTCCAGAGGGAAGCAGGGCAAGTTTGAACGTCTTGCCGTCGATGACGAGTGTATGGCCAGCATTATGCCCACCCTGAAAGCGAACAACCGTGTCGGCTCGGCTCGAGAGCCAGTCGACGATCTTGCCTTTGCCTTCATCGCCCCATTGGGCGCCGACAACCACCACACCTGCCATGTGAAGCTCCTGATCTGTGCGCTCGCCACTGAAAGGTTTTAGGGGCGGATTTCAAGAGCGTAGATGCCGTACCTGCGAAAGGTCCGGCAAATAATGCGTCAGCTGAGCTCGTAGTCCTCGACCTTCACCGCTTCGACGGCCTTTGCATAGTCGCGGGTGTGTGACGACCAGTTCTGGGTGATCAGGCCGTCATCGGTCTTGTACCAGGAGTTGCAGGCGGGGTCCGCCCAAACTGTCTTGCGTAGATCCGCCTGGATGCGCGCATTCCAGTCATCCTGTGCAGCTTTCTTCGGCATCATGGCCTTGGCCGAATTCGCGTCCATCGCTTCAATCGCCTTCATCATATACTCGACCTGCCGCTCCAGCATGAAGGTAATCGAGTTGTGTCCGAGATTGGTGTTTGGACCGTAGAGCACAAAGAGGTTCGGGAAGCCGTTCACGGTAACGCCAGCATAGGCAGATGGGTGATCGGCCCAGACATCGTTGAGATGCTTGCCATCAATGCCCTGCACATCGACAGACCATTTCCATTCGGTCGTCTCGAATCCCGTTGCGAAGATCAGGATATCGAACTCACGGTAGTCGCCATCAGGTGTCGTGACGCCCTTTGCGTCGATCTTTGACGGGGCCGCCGTCACCAGCTCGACATTGTCGCGTTGCAGGGCCGGGAAATAGTCGTCAGAGATCAGGATGCGCCGACAGCCAATCGGATAATCAGGGGTCAGCTTCTTGCGAAGCTCCGGGTCCTTGACCTGCTCGTTCAAATGATTGGTCGCGATCGTGGTGTAGGCGGCGCGGCCTGCTTCGGTCCATTCGAAGACCTGCCAGAAGAAGTGATCGGCATTGTCATAGATAAGCTGTCGCCCACGTGCGCCGATATCCATCGCCGCCTCGGGCTGGGTAAACATCAGCGCTTGTTCCTGCGGGCTGATCGGCACATCGCGGCGCGGCGTGACCCAGTTTGGTGTGCGCTGATAGACGGTCAGATGGCCTGCGGTCTTTGCGACTTCGGGAATAATTTGTACGGCACTTGCGGCAGAGCCGATAACCGCGACACGCTTGCCTTCCCAAGACACCGAATGGTCCCAGCGGGCCGAGTGCATCTTTGCGCCTTCGAAGGTGTCGATGCCTTCGATGGATGGCCAGTTCGGTCGGTTGAGCTGCCCAAGCCCCCCGACAAGAATGTCGCCGGTAAAGGTCTTGCCGCTCGCGGTCTTGACCGTCCAGGTCTTGTTGGACTCGTCCCAGATGGCGCTGACGGCCTCATCACCAAGATGCAAATGAGGCGTCAGCTGGTAGCGCTCCGCGATCTCCTCAGCATAGGCCTGGATTTCAGGGCCTTGAGGGAAGGTGCGCGTCCAGTTGATGCTTTGTGCGAAGGAGAGCTGATAGAGGGCGACCGGCACGTCGCAGGCGCAGCCTGGATAGGAGTTTTCGTACCAGGTGCCGCCGACCTTCGGATTGCGATCAATGAGATCGAATGAGTGACCGGCTTCCTGTAGTTTGATGGCCGCCGTCAGCCCGCCAAGACCAGATCCGATGACGATGGCATGTTTCTTGGTCATGAAAGTTCTCCCTGAAACGAAGTTTCTGGGGAGAGAATTCGCCTTCTGGGGGCGTGATGCAAGGCTGACGAAGGGTAAGCTCCGTCAGCCTGTGACCAGCTTACTGACCGAAGCGGAAATAGGCGCGAACGCCAATATTATCGACGCCCTGATTGCGGCCGTCGCCAAGGATCTGGCCGTGGGAAAGGTGCTCGTAAAGCACCTGAACGCCGACCGATTCTGTCAGGTCGCGGTTCAGCGCGAGGCCCGTGCGGAAGAGGTCATCGGAGCCGAAATAGATGTTGTCCTGGGCAAAAGCGTCGCTACGCGGATCGCCCTGTGGGAATGGGCTTTCATTTGCGCCGTCATGGATGACATAGCCGAGGCTGGGCTCGAGAGACCATCCTTGGGCAAAATCCCAGTTCCACATGAGGCCGAAGCCACCAAAGCTCGTATCGCCTGCTGTGTTGAAAGAGCCCAGAATGTAAGGGCGTGGGCTTGCAAGGATGTTCAGAAAGTCGGGGCTGGCAAAGACCAGCTCTGCCTCGATATTCGGGCCGTCTTCCTTATCCGCATTTTTGCAGTCAAGGATGCAGACATTGTGCTGCATCACGCCAAGGCGCGCTTCTTCGACCAATTGAGCACTGGCCGGAGCGGCAAGTGCGGTCGTGGAAAGTGCGAGTGCAATCAGACGTTTCATGGGAAGCTCCCCTAAAAGAATATACCCGCCCAGAGAGTACCGGGCGGGCATAAGGTCAAGTTTTTTCGGGGGTGTGCTGTACGTTCGCGTGTGAACTATGCCTTTCCTGCAACCCACCGTTTCGCGATCTCTGAAACGCGCTGACCGAAGTCCTCCGACGTGCTGAGGTCTGCCTTATCGGGGGTCTGATCTGCTGGAAGGTCGGTCAGCGACTGAGTGCCGAGACCGATCATGTGGCCTGCGCGGTTCCAGGCCGCCCCAAAGTCGCTCTTGCTGGTGTTGTAGCCCGGGAATGCGCCGTAGTTGGCCCAGATCATGCCGTGCTGGCCGGCAAGGACCATCATCTCCTGGAGCGTGTTGAGCTTGTCGCCTGCAAGTGAGCCGGAATTTGTGAAGCCTGCCGCAATCTTGTCGCGCCAGCCGCCATTCATCCAGACTTTCGAGCTGGCTTCGGCGAATTTGCGAAACGCCGACGAGCTCGCGCCCATATAGGTCGGGGAGCCGAAGATGATGCCGTCAGCTGCTGCGAGCGTGTCCCAAGGGCCCTCTTCGGCGTTCTGCAGGTCGTCAGCCTTGATGAGGTCAACTGTGACACCGGTCACCCCGCGCGCGCCCTTGGCAACGTGCTCTGCGACTTTTGCGGTGTGGCCGTACCCGGATTGATAGACGATAGCGAGTTTGGTCATGATTGGTCTCCGTAAACAGGGATTATGGAGACCAAGATAGAATGCCTGCCCTGAGTATAACCCTCAGGGCAGGCATAAATGTTATGATCGCACTTTAGAAGTTCAGCACTTTCGCGTAGCGGACGTGCGGCAGGGCATCGAGCTTCGCGGTGAGTTCATGAGGCGGCTCGCCGTCGATGCCGATCAGGGCGATCGCTTCACCACCTGTATCCTGACGGCCGAGGTGGAAGGTCGCGATGTTGATACCGGCCTCACCGAGCATGGCGCCAAGCGCGCCGATGAAGCCCGGCTTGTCGATATTATTGACGTAAAGCATCACCGAAGAGAACGCGCCCTCAAGCGGCATGCCCTTCACCTCGACAATGCGTGGACGGCCCGCCGAAACCGTACCGGCAAGGGAACGCCAGCCCGTTTCATCCGAATTTGCGGTGCGAGGCACTTTGACCTTGATACGGATAAGGTTGTCATAGACCGGGCTTTCCTCGGTCTTTGTCTCCGAAAGCTTCACACCCGACTCGGCAAGAATGGATGGCGCTGAAACCATGTTCACGTCGCCGCGCGACGCATGCAGCAGGCCGGAAAGCGCTGCAGCGGTGACCGGCTTGCGGTTCAGCTCGGCAACCTCGCCCTCATACTCGATGACGACTTCTTCAAAGCCATGATCAGAGACCTGACCAGCAAACGCACCGAGCTTCTCTGCCAGTTCGATGAAGGGCTTGAGACGCGGAGCCTCGTCAGCGGTGACTGATGGCATGTTGAGGGCGTTGGTCACTGCGCCGGAGAGGAGATAATCGCTCATCTGCTCTGCGACCTGAAGCGCAACGTTTTCCTGTGCCTCGACAGTGGCTGCACCGAGGTGAGGCGTAGCGATAAAGTTGGGCGTGCCAAACAGGATGTTCTCTTTAGCAGGCTCTTCAGCGAAAACGTCGAAGGCCGCTGCAGCGAGGTGACCATTGTCGAGCATTTCACGCACCGCTGCCTCATCCACGAGACCGCCGCGCGCGCAGTTTACGAGGATCAGTCCCTTCTTGGCTTTGGCCAGCGCTTCCCTGGACAGGATATTGCGGGTCTGGTCGGTCAGCGGGGTGTGCAGCGTGATCACGTCAGCCCGCGCGAGAAGCGTATCGAGATCGACTTTCTCAACACCGAGCTCAATGGCGCGCTCCTCGGTGAGGAACGGATCATAGGCCACCACTTTCATGGTCAGGCCCTTGGCGCGTTCTGCGACGCGGGCACCGATATTGCCGCAGCCGATAAGGCCGAGCGTCTTGTAGGAGAGCTCTGTGCCAACGAAGTGCTTCTTCGGCCATTTACCGGCCTGCGTGCCTTGGTCGGCGGCGGGGATCTGCCGGGCAGCTGCGAACATCATGGCAATGGCGTGCTCGGCGGTGGTGACCGCGTTTCCGAACGGCGTATTCATCACCACGACGCCTTTGGCGGTCGCCGCCTTGATATCGATATTGTCGACCCCGATCCCCGCGCGGCCGATGACCTTGAGGTTCGTTGCGGCGGCGATGACATCGGCGTCCGGCTTGCAGGCCGAGCGGACGGCAAGACCGTCATATTGGTCGACGATGGCGATCAGCTCGTCTTTCGACAGGCCCACCTTGATGTCGGTGTCGATGCCGCGATTGGTGAAGATGTCGACGGCTGCCTGGCTGAGATCGTCAGCAATGAGGACTTTAGGCATATTCAGTTTCCTTTGCGCCAGTCGGCGCGTGTGAGTTTGTGAACAAGGCAGTCGTCGCCGTCGAAGTCACGGCGCTCAACAGGTTGAAATCCGAGCCGCCGGTAGAAGCGGTGAGCATTTGTGTTGGAGGTGAGCGGGTCGATGATGACGGCCTCGACCGAAGCGTCAGCAAACGCACCATCGATGGCGAGCGTCATCATCTCGGTGCCGTAGCCCTTGCCGAGACAGTTGGCCTCTCCGATCCAGATATCCATGGCGCGGAGATTGGACGCGCAGTCCTTGCCCCAGTAGTGGGTGCGCTCGAGCGCCGGGTCGATCACCTGCATGGCGCCGATCGGGCGGCCATCAATCTCAGCGACATAATGGATGCTGGCCGGATCGCCATTCTCGATTTCCTCAGCCCAGACAGCCCCTTCGAACGCTACATAGGCGTCGGCATCATCGCTGGTGGCAGCGATCACGTGCGGCTCGCGGTCCCATCTTTCGAAATGGGGAACGTCCGCCAGCGTGGCAGGGCGAAGGGTCACGGCCATGGCTTCGGCTTTATGGGGCTCAGGCGGACTGAAGCTCTGCGGCGACTGTTGCGAAGGCCCAGTCGAGCCATGGCAACAACTTTTCGACGTCAGACGGCTCTACGGTTGACCCGACCCAGATACGCAGACCCGGAGGGGCTTTTGCGTAGGAGTTGAAGTCGAAACCGGCGCCTTCCTTCTCGATCAGGGTGACCATCTTTTTCACGAAGGCTTCCTGCGCCTCGGTGTCGAGTTTTGCCACACGCGGATCGGTGATCTTGAAGGTGACGCCCGTATTCGAGCGTGTGGCCTTGTCGGTGCATAGGAAGTCGATCCAGTCAGTCTTCCCGACCCAGTCTTCAAGAATGCCGAGGCTCTTGTCAGAGCGAGCCTTGAGGCCTTTCAGGCCGCCAGTTTCTTCCGCCCAGTCGAGTGCGCGCAGATAGTCCTCAACGCAGAGCATGGACGGCGTGTTGATCGTCGCGCCTTCGAAAAGGGCTTCGTTCAGCTTGCCGCCGCTGGTCATGCGGAAGATTTTCGGAAGCGGGCGGTCCGGTGTGTAGCTCTCGAGGCGCTTCACCGCGTTCGGGCTGAGGATCAGCATGCCATGAGCCGCTTCACCGCCGAGCACTTTCTGCCAGCTATAGGTGATGACATCGAGCTTCTCGAACGGGATGTCCTGCGCGAACACCGCAGAGGTTGCATCGCAGATCACGACGCGGTCCGGGTTTGGCTTGATCCAGCTATGGTCGTCGACGCGAACGCCTGACGTGGTGCCGAAGACGATATCAGCATCGTCCCGCGCCTTCTCGAACGGCGGCAGGACGCCATAATCGCCGACATAGACTTCACAGTTTTCGAGTTTCAGCTGCTTCTGGGCATCGGTCACCCAATCCTTGCCGAAGCTTTCCCAGGCAAAGATATCGACCGGCTTTGCGCCGAGCATCGACCACATGCACATCTCGACAGCGCCCGTATCAGACGCGGGCACGATGGCGACGCGATAGTCAGCAGGAAGGTTCAGCACCTGTTTGGTGCGATCAATCGCTTCCTTGAGCTTGGCTTTCGCATCCTTGGCGCGGTGCGAACGGCCAAAGGCTGTCGTTTCGAGTTGTGCGAGGGAAAATCCGGGGCGTTTGGCCGTGGGGCCCGATGAAAAATGCGGGCACGCCGGACGGACCTCCGGCTTGGGGGGAAGTGTCATCTGTTTTACTCCTATCCTTACAGATAGGCTGGCCCTCGTTGGGGAGGGCTGGCCCACCGCCCTTATGCCAGACTTGTGCGCCGCCGCATAGGGAAACAATTGTGACAATATAAAGAGCTGGAGACTTGCCGGGCGCGCGCGGGGGTGCGAGTCCCTATCCGTAATAGATTTACGGACCCGCTCTCATGCAGACAAAGCGTTCACCTGCCGACTGGGGCCTGTTCCTGCTTCTGTCTGCCTGCTGGGCGAGCGCCTTTGCGATGACGAAGGTTGCCGTCGGTGAATTGCCGGCCAGCGTGATCATTCCGGGGCGTCTGATGACAGGGGCGCTGATCCTGTGGGCGGTGATGCTCGTTCGCGGTGATCGCCTGCCACCCTTTTCCGATCGCTCATCCTGGCTCGCTATTGTCGGCATGGGCGTCGCAGGCACCGCGCTGCCCTTCTATCTCATCACGATCGGGCAGAAGACGATCGACTCGTCGCTGGCCGCACTTCTCATATCGGGCGCGCCGCTTTTCACTGCGGTGCTCGCGCATTTCTATTTCCACGATGAGCGCTTCACAGGCTTCAAGATTGCAGGACTAGCCACAGGCTTTGCGGGTGTTGCGCTGCTGCTTGGTCCGGATGCGATGCAAGGGCTCGGTAATGTGGACCTCATCGCGCAGCTGCTCGTACTTGGTGGGGCCTTCTGCTACGCGGTTAACAGCATCATCGCCCGACAAGCACCGCGTCTGCCGCCCATTGTGCTTCCGGTCGGGTTCCTCACCGTCGCGTCGATTACGTCGATACCGATGCTGTTCTGGACAAATTGGGACACGGTCGACCCCACGAAGGCGAGCCTGCTCTGCATACTTGGCCTCGGCGCTGTCTCGACCGGTCTGGCCGGTATCTTGTTGATGCAGCTCGTCGCCCGTACCAGCGCGACTTTCGTGGCGCTGACCGGCTATGTCATCCCGATCATGTCAGCGGTGCTCGGCTATTTTGCCTTTGGGGAAACACAAAGCTGGAATGCGGTTGCTGCCTTCATCCTGATCCTGGCGGGGGTGTGGTTCTCGCAGCGCCAGAGCCGCAAGCGCGCCGCCTCCTCTTCCTGATCTTCCGGTGAGAAGATGGGTCTGCTATCCTGAGCCAGAGGCGGCGCAAGACTGCCCAGTGGAGGATAGACAATGAACCGCGAAATCAATGTCAGGCCAATTTCAGGCGCGCTTGGCGCAGAGATTGAGGGGGTCGATCTTTCGCAAGACCTTTCCAATGAAGCCTTCGACAAGGTGCACCGGGCCTTCCTCGATCATCACGTCATTTTCTTCAGGGATCAGAACGATCTGAGTCCTGAGCGCCACAAGGCATTTGGCAGGCGTTTCGGCAGCCTCAATGTCCATCCCTATGTAAAGGGGATGGAGGGCCATCCGGAAATCCTCGAGATCATCAAGGAGCCAGAAGAGAAGACCAATTTCGGCGGCGGCTGGCACACCGATATGTCCTTCCTTGAGGAGCCAGCGCTCGGCTCCATCCTGCATGCGATCGAAGTTCCGCCCTATGGCGGCGACACGCTCTGGGCGAACCAGCACATGGCGTACGATGCCCTGTCGGACGGGCTGAAAACGACACTGGAAGGGCTGACGGCGATCCATTCTGCAGGCCGGGAATATGGGCCGAAAGGTCAGTCGGCGATGGGCCGTCAGTCCATGGAAACGAAACAGGCCGATGATGCGCCGGAATTCGAGCATCCAGTGGTGCGCACCCATCCAGAGACAGGCCGCAAGGGACTATATGTGAATCCGGCCTTCACCCTGCGCTTCAAGGGCTGGACGAAGCGTGAGAGCCGCCCGTTGCTCAACTATCTGTTTGAACATTCAAGGCAAGAGCAGTTCACCTGCCGCTTCCGCTGGGAAGCAGGCTCGGTCGCCTTCTGGGACAATCGTTCGACCTGGCATTTCGCGCTGAACGACTATGCGGGCCATCGCCGCCATATGCGGCGCGTGACCGTGAATGGGGATCGGCCATTCTAGGATGATTTCTGAAGACGGCTGCCGTGGAATCCAACCAGCCAGAGAACAAGAGCCACTGCCGCCAACCGTTCGACAAGGCCGATGATCTCGTTTGAGACTCCGAAGGTTGCCGCGCCAGCCGACAAAAAGATGATTGCTGCGAGACCCGTCCCCCACCTGAATAAGGGATGGGCCTCGCTTCGCGCCCACGCGATCAGCGCGAGCGCCGCTGAAATGGAAAACCCTATAGCGCCAACCGCCCAATAATGAATGAGGGGGCCGTCCGGGTCCTGTTTCGAATAGGCCTCGTAAAGCGAGATAAGAACGATAAGCGGCCCGGCGAAAGCCAGCAGAATGGCGGCAGTTTTGAGGCGCCGATCACTGTCCGCACCTGTCCAGATGACGAAGGCGGACAGGGCAATGGCCATCGCAACCAGCGTGAGTCCGATATCCTGCGCCAGGTCGAAGTCACCTGCGGCGAGATCGCTTATCGTTGATGTCAGTAGGCTCTGACGATCCATGAAAATAGCGAGCGACAGATCGATCGTGACCGCGATCAGGCAGGCTGTAATCGAATAGAGGTGAATATAGCGGTTGCTCTTATCCATTAAGGCCTAACGCCTGATGGCTATGGTCGTTCAGAGCGTGAACCTACCTTCAATGACCGTCACGGCATCGCCGCGCAGCTTGACGCGATCCCCGACAAGCTCAATCCCGATCTTCGCGCCGCGCCCCGGATAGGCCTGATAGCAATCAAGCGGGCGCTTGAGGCGAGGTCCCATGATGGCAGCGACCATGCAGTGCCAGCTGCCTGTGGCCGGGTCTTCATCAATGCCGCTGCCCGGGGCGAAGAAACGGCTGGTGAGGTCAGCCCCGTTGGCGCCGCCGGGTGCGACACATCCAAAATTGCCTCTTTCCCAATTTCCGCCAATGCCGCTGACGCCGAGCGTCTTCAGCAGGCTGGTATCGGGGTTCAGCTCTTCGATATCTTCGGGCGTGCCGAATACGGCTGCATAGAAAGGGCCGCCCCAAGCTTCCAAAGGCCACGCGCCAAGTGCTGCCGCAACGTCTTCACTGACGGCGATCTTCTCGACCTTCGGTGCCGGGAAATCCATCTCATAGGTCTCGTCTGCAAGGCGGCAGACTTTCAGGACGCCGGACTGCACCGTTTCAAAGGCGATTTCTTCGCCGTCGAAATCCAGATGCGTATAGATCGCATGCGCCGATGCCAGCGTGGCATGACCACAAAGCGGGACTTCCACAGCAGGTGTGAACCAGCGCAAGGCGTAGTGGCCGGGCGTTTGCTCGACAATAAAAGCCGTCTCGGCCACATTATTCTCTGCCGCGATGGCTTGCAGCGTCTCGTCTGGCAGAAAGTCGTCCAGCGGCATCACGCAGGCCTGATTGCCCTCAAATGGCCGGCT
>DUBH01000040.1:98920-107937 GCA_012960415.1 Henriciella sp.
GTAGAAAGGAATAGCCGTCACCTCGGGCTCCCTGAACGTTTAGGTGCTGCCCCGACCTAGGGCAAACCTGCCCGCATCACAAACCAGACTTTCTAAGCGATGCTTGAGAAAGGCTTCTTGGGGCCGTTCAGGCGAGTTCAAGAAAGCTCTCATGACGGAACGGGTCGCCTGCAGAGAGCGACTTCATGGCTGGCACGATGACGCCGCCACCAAAGGGCCGCTTCGCAAAGACCGCATCATCTCCGAAAAAGCGGAGCGACAGGGTTCGTCTGATCGTGCCTGCGGGCGTTGGTGCGCCGCCATGCATGATGGCGGGATGGAAGACGATCACATCTCCCGGCTCAACACCGAACGAGACGATATCATGTTTGTCGCGCTCGACCTCATAGGGCGGGATGCGAGGCAGGGCATCGCTTGGATATAGTGGTTTTGTTTCATCCTCCGGGTCGAAGGCGGAGCCATTGTAGAGCGTGCCTTTGTGAGATCCGCGAATGAATTCGAGCGAGCGCTCGGCCGGGACGGCTTCGAATGATATCCAGAAGACCGCGATATCATCGCCTTCAATGGCAAGGTAGGGCAGATCCTGATGCCACGGTGTGCGGCCGACACCATCGGCGCCGTCCTTTCGAAACACCTGCTCATACATGAACCAGCAATTTCGCGCGTTCCAGAGCGCTTTCGATGCTTTGGCAAAGGGTGCGGACCTCAGGAAATCTTCATACACCTCAGGGGCTTTGGGATTGACCAGATCTTGGCGGGCGCCCTCGCGCCCCGGTAGAAGGTCGCCAGCCGCCGGGCCCGGATTGTCCATCGACCATTCAAATAGTCTCAGAGCTTCGGCCATCTCGTCCGCGTCAAGAAAGCCGGGCAGGAGTGTCAGCCCGTCAGTCCTGAATTGGCGCTTCTGCTCGTCTGAAATGTGCATCTCGTCCTCCCGGTATCGGGCCACGTCCGCCGTGCGGCGAAGCCTCTTATGTGAGCAGTCTTGCGCAGCTTTCACGGCCGGAAAAGCCTTCCGCCGCGTCGCCCGTCTGGCCAGAAGGCGCCAATCGGGCCAGTGTCACGCACCTTGCGTATATCGGAGGATGATATGAACTGGGGGCAGCTGCTTGTCGGACTGGGATTTATCTGCGGCACGCTGATCGCGGCGCAAGGTGCCATCAATGGCCGACTGGCAAGTGGGGTCGGTGGGCCGCTACAGGCGGCCTTCATCTCCTTCTCCATTGGCTGGCTGGCCCTGCTCGCGGTGAACATCGCACTTGGCTACAAGGTGCCGAGCATCAGCCAGACCCTGACCGTGCCGGCCTGGGCGTGGATTGGCGGCCTGATCGGCGCAATCATGGTGGCGAGCTCTGCGACGGCGGTGCCGCGTATCGGCGTTGCAGCCTGGGTCAGCGCTGTCATTGCAGGTCAGCTGACCGCGGCGGTTCTATACGACCAGTTCGGCGCGTTCGGTCAGGCGGTTCGTCCTGCGACCCCACTTAGGCTCCTCGGTATCGGGTTTCTGGTGCTGGGCGTTTATCTCGTGCGACGGTTCTAGCTGGCGAGCCCAAACAGCGCACGGGGGTCTGGGCAAAGTTGCAGCCACTGAGCGGCCTCGCTCTTGCGGCAGACGCCGGGGAAGTCACCAGACTTTCCGAGCATGTCCAGCATAACCTGAAAGTGGAGGTGAGGTGCCCAGCCGCCATTCACACTGCGGTCTCCCAGGCGCGCAATCTCCTGTCCGCGTTCGACTTGGTCGCCGGGCTGAAGCGTGTCGAGCAGGCTTGGGTTGAGGTGGCCGTAGAGTGTGTAGAAAGCGAGGCCAGGTTCGACGTCGTGCTGCAGGATCAGCGTCGGCCCATAGTCCTTCTCATTGTCGTTGCGCTGCAGGCTGTGCACCTGCCCATCCAGCGGCGCGAAGACCGGCGCGCCGGCTGCGGTGAAGACATCAAGGCCGAGATGAAGCGTGCGTGGCTCGTCGCCGGGCGGATTGAAGATGGGGGTGTCATAGATGGCGCGGTCCTCACCATAGCCCCCATGTAGAACGCCGCCATCGGCCGGTATCCAGTCAATGGGCAGATCGCTCCAACCACGCGCAGCGAGCCCTGCCTTGTCGAGGGGCAGCGTGCCTTCAACAGACAGGCCAAGCATCGGCGGCGTCACCGGCGGCGAGGTGGCGAGCCATGCATCATAGCGCCTTCGAAGGTCGCTCAGCGCCTCCGGAAAAATTGTCTTAGCGCTCATCTTGTCTGTCCAATGGCCATCCGTGATGCACCGGGCCATGCCCCTTGCCGAAGCCTTTGGCTTCCGCAATGGCGCGGTGGAGATAGTTGCGCGCCGCTTCGACGGCGTCCTGCGTGGCGTCGCCAAGCGCGATGCGGGCCGAGATCGCGCTGGCGAGCGTACAGCCGGTCCCGTGCGTGGAGGTCGTATCGATACGATCGCTTTCGAAGATCCATTCACCATGGACGGTCTGGAGCACATCGATGACCGGATTGCCGGGAATATGTCCGCCCTTCACGAGCGCACCCCGCGCGCCGCGTTTCAGGAGGGCTTCAGCTGCGCGGCGCTGGCCGTTCACACCGTCCACGGACTTTCCTGTCAGGATTTCGGCTTCTGGCGCGTTCGGCGTGACGAGGGCGGCGCCCGGCACAAGAAGGGAGGCGATGCTTTCCACAGCCCGCCGGTCGACAAGCCTGTCACCGGACGTCGCCACCATGACCGGGTCGATAATGCGCGGCGTGTCTTTCGCCTGCTCGTCGAGTGTTTCTGCGGCTTGTTCAACAAGGTCCGCATGCCCGAGCATGCCGGTTTTGATGGCATCTGCGCCAATATCGGCGAGGCAAACCTTCATCTGAGAGATAACGGTGCTGACCGGTATGGGGTGAACGTCGTGCACGCCCGTCGTGTCCTGCACGGTGATAGCGGTGACGGCGGTCATCGCATAGCCGCCCATCGCCATGATGGCCTTGATGTCAGCCTGTATGCCTGCGCCGCCGCCGGAATCGGAGCCTGCAATGACCAGAACGCGGCCGGACTTGTTTTCGGTTTCAGTCGTCATGCTGCTGAAATAGACGCTATGGCCCGGCTGGAAAAGCAGGGTTTCAGCAGACGCGCGCTACCAGGGGTCGGCTGGCGCCTCGACAGGCTGGGAGAGGTCGAACTCTACCCGGAAGAAGCGTTCGGGCCGCTGCAGCTCATAGGCGAACATGTCCTGATCCGGATGGATTTCCATCGCCCAGACATTCGCCTTGGAAACGGGAATCTCTTCAGCATCGAAGAGGTCCTTGGTGCGCTGGTCTGCCGGAAACTCCTGCCGCGTCTCGTTTGAGGCGTCGGAGGCCTTGCCGCCATACATGGTCAGCGCGTCCGGCGTGCCATCTTCATGCGTGTGCCTGTGACGAAGCGCGATGCGGCCATCGTCGCCGAGCGCGAGGAGCCACATGCGCGAATGGTCTTCGCCGACATGGAGCGGAATGCGGGCGGCCGTCTCTGTGCAGTAATCGAAATCTGCGATCACGGCTTGAGACGCCCATTCGGCATCCTGAGGATCATCGCTGACCACCCGGCCGAGATACGCGTTCCCGCAATAGGGCTCAAGGCTGGCCAGGAATGCGTCGCCGCCGAGTTCGGCCGGGGCTTCCTGTTGACAGGCGGCCAGAAGAAGGGCGGCGCCGGGAATTGCGAATCTCAAAAGCATGAGGCGCAGCCTATATGGGCTGCGCCTCTTTGCAATGCTTTAGCGATTGGCCCGGATCAGGCCGGTTCCGGCTCGCCGCCCGGTTCGTCGCCGCGGTTTTTGCGGCGCTTGCCGATGACCGGCACCGCCGAAGCTGGGCCTTGTGGCTCGTCCGGTTCATCCGGGCGGGTCGGCTTCTTGCCATCGAGGAGGTCGTTCAGTTCCTGACCGGTGAGCGTCTCGTATTCGAGCAGCCCTTCTGCGATGGCCGTCCACTGATCCTTGTAGTCAGTCATGATGCGGCGCGCTTCATCCTTACCGTGCTGGATCAGCTTGCGGACTTCTTCCTCGATACGCTTGGAGGTTTCTTCCGACACGTGGTTCGGGCGCGAGTACGGGTCGCTATTATCAGAATAGTCGACCGGGCCGATCTCATCTGAGAGGCCATAGCTCGTCACCATGGCGCGCGCGATGCGGGTCGCCATCTGGATGTCGGACGACGCACCGGACGTCACAGCATCCTCACCGAAAGCAAGTTCCTCGGCGACGCGGCCGCCCATGAGGACTGCCAGTCGGGATGTCATTTCCTGACGCGTCTGTGAGTACTTGTCATCTTCCGGCAGCTGCATGACCATGCCGAGTGCGCGGCCGCGCGGAATGATCGTTGCCTTGTGGACGGGGTCGGTCGCCGGCATTTTCAGGCTGACGATAGCGTGGCCTGCCTCGTGATAGGCGGTCAGGCGCTTTTCCTTGTCCGACATGACCATGGAGCGCTTTTCAGGCCCCATCAGGACCTTGTCCTTGGCATCCTCGAACTCCTGCATCGCGACGACACGCTTGCCGCGACGGGCTGCAAGAAGGGCGGCCTCATTGACGAGGTTCGCGAGGTCGGCACCGGAGAAGCCCGGCGTACCGCGTGCAATCACCTTTGGCTCGACATCCTTGGCGAGCGGCACGTTGCGCATGTGAACTTTCAGAATGCGCTCACGGCCCATGATGTCCGGATTGCCAACAGTAACCTGGCGGTCGAAACGGCCGGGGCGCAGCAGCGCCGGGTCGAGCACGTCAGGACGGTTCGTGGCGGCGATGATGATGATACCTTCATTGGACTCAAAGCCATCCATTTCGACGAGGAGCTGGTTGAGCGTCTGTTCGCGCTCATCATTGCCGCCGCCAATGCCTGCACCGCGCGAGCGACCGACGGCATCGATTTCGTCGATGAAGATGATGCATGGCGCGTTGCGCTTTGCCTGCTCGAACATGTCGCGCACGCGGCTTGCGCCGACGCCGACAAACATTTCAACGAAGTCCGAACCTGAAATCGTGAAGAACGGCACGCCAGCCTCGCCCGCGACGGCACGCGCGATAAGCGTCTTACCAGTACCAGGAGGGCCAATGAGAAGAGCACCTTTCGGGATCTTGCCGCCAAGGCGCTGGAAGCGGGACGGGTCCTTCAGGAACTCGACGACTTCCTGCAGCTCTTCCTTGGCTTCATCGACGCCAGCGACATCGTCAAAGGTCACACGGCCATGCTTTTCGGTGAGCATGCGGGCGCGCGACTTGCCAAAGCTCATCGCGCCGCGGCCACCGCCGCCGCCTTGCATCTGACGCATCAGGAACAGGAAGAGACCGAGGATCAGGATCAGCGGAAGCAGGTTAAGAAGCAGGCCGCCCAAGCTGAAGCCGCTCTCGGCGTCCTCATTCACTGTGACGCCCTGATCGGCGAACCACGTCGACGCCTCGATATTGGTCGGCAGCTTTTCAGCGTAATAACTGTCGCCGCCGCTGGTCACGGCGGTGATCCGGTCGTTCGTGACCGTCACTTCTGCGAGCTGGCCTTCCGTTGCCATCTGGCGAAGGTCGGAAATCGGCACCTTCTCCGCGTTCGACGCGACAGATGAGCCCTGCATGGCGATCATCATGGCCACGACGAGAGCAGCAATCAGTCCCCAGACAGCGAGATTACGCATGTTCATAGTTTGGATCCGTCTGTTGGTCTCAATCTTCTGAACCCTAACATAGGCAGCCAGACAACGGAAAACGACTCAATTAGCAGTAATCCGGACGCAATTTTGTCGCGCCTGCATGGGCCACATGCAGGTACAGAACGAAACGAAGCGCCTACTCGACGCTCGTGCTGGCCCGCACTAGTCTTGTGACGAGCGGGGGCGCGAATGGAAAAATCTATGAAAGACATCCTGAAGGTCTATGGCCCGCTGGCCCTTCTCGTTGCGATCAGCATCTGGGTCGCGCTTGCGATGATCGACCCTGCACCGCCATCGCGCGTCACTTTCGCAGCCGGCAACTCAGGCGGCGCCTATTACGCCCTCGCGCAGGAATATGCCGATAGGCTGGCCGAGAGCGATGTCGAGGTCGAAATACTGGAAACGCAGGGCTCGCTTGAGAATATCGAGCTCCTTCGCTCGGGCCGGGCAGGGATGGCTTTCGTTCAAGGCGGGCTCGCCACCGATGCCGATCGCGAAGTTCTGAACTCTCTAGCGGGCATGTTCCATGAGCCCTTCTGGGTCTTCGTTCGATCCGAGGCAGGCATTGATGGCTTTGGAGACCTCAGGGATGTGCGCTTTGCGATCGGTCCGGAAGGGTCGGGCACGCGGGCGCTGGCGCTTAAAATGCAGGACGCCTGGGGCGGAGGCTGGCCTTCGTCATCGCGCAGCATCGAAAGCGGACAGGCTGCGGCGAGTGCGCTTCTGTCAGGCGACCTGGATGCCGCTGCATTCTCCGCGTCGATGACCGCCCCTTACGTCCAGCGTCTCCTAGAGGAA
Source organism: Henriciella sp. (assembly GCA_012960415.1). Taxonomy (GTDB): domain Bacteria; phylum Pseudomonadota; class Alphaproteobacteria; order Caulobacterales; family Hyphomonadaceae; genus Henriciella. Next base: position 105,365 of record DUBH01000040.1, read on the forward strand.
CCGGGCATCGCCCTTCTGCCTTTTGACAGGGCAGCTGCACTGGCCCGCCGCACCCGCGCGCTCGACCCGGTCACGCTCTATCGCGGGATCGTTGATCTGGAGGCTGACATACCGGCTGCCGATGTGCCGCTCATCGCTTCGGTTGCGCAGCTTGCCATTCGAGAGGATCTACACCCCGCCATCCAGTCGCTGCTGCTCGAAGCGTCCGAAGACATTCACGCTGGCAATAGCGCTTTCGCGAATGCCGGGGAGTTTCCGGCCCCTGAACTTGTCGATATGCCGCTATCGGGCGAGGCAGAGCGCTTCTGGAAGAACGGGCCGTCCTTCCTGCGCAACTATTTCTCGTTCCAGATTGCGAACTTCCTTGAGCGCGCCTGGGTTTTCCTGATCCCGCTTATTACTCTGCTTATTCCGCTGATCCGCGTCGCGCCGCCGATCTATCGCTGGCGCGTGCGCCGCAAGATCTATGTCTGGTATTCAGATCTGCGAGAGCTCGAAGCGCGTGGCCGGGATGCCTCGAATGACGAGGCGCGCGACAAGGTACTCGATGAATTGTCTGAGCTTCAGAAGGAGGTTGGCGAACTGGATGTGCCGCTTTCCTACACTGAGGAAGTGTACCACCTGCGCAGCCATATCGCGTTCGTCCGCAATCTGGTCAAAGGGCTCTATGCACGAGATGCCGGTGAAGAGGCGCGCCACACCGCTTAGTGCGGCGCACTTCGAGCGGGATCAGGCTTCGGCCTGCTGCTCCAAGGCTTCGCGGCGCTTTTCAGCCGCCGACTTCTTCACGCTTTCTGAGCGCAGCTGGCCGCAGGCAGCAAAGATATCGCGGCCACGCGGGGTGCGGATCGGGGAGGCATAACCTGCCCGGTTCACGACTTCGGCGAAGTTCTCGATCGTTTCCCAGTCCGAGCACTCATAAGGGCTGCCCGGCCATGGATTGAACGGGATGAGATTGATCTTGGCTGGCACTCCCTTCAGAAGCTTTACGAGATCACGGGCTTCTGCCAGCGAGTCGTTGACCCCTTTGAGCATGACATATTCGAACGTCACCCGTTTGGAATTGCCAAGGTCGGGATAGGCGCGGATCGCTTCGAAGAGCGTCTGCAGGTCGTACTTCTTGTTGATGGGTACGATCTCATTGCGCAAATCATCGCGGACCGCGTGCAACGAGATGGCAAGCATGGCGCCTGTGCGCGCGCCCAGTTCTGGAATCTTCGGCGCGACACCTGCAGTCGATACAGTGATACGGCGGCGTCCGAGCGCGATGCCGTCGCCGTCCGAAATCGTGTCGATGGCCTCAGCGACGTTGTCGAGATTGTAGAGCGGCTCACCCATGCCCATGAAGACGATATTGGTGAGCTTGCGGTTCTCGTTAGAGGACGGCCATTCCAATAACTCGTCGCGCGCGATGAGGACTTGGCTGACAATTTCCTGCGCCGTCAGGTTTCGCACCAGTTTCTGGGTGCCAGTATGGCAGAATGTGCAGTTCAGCGTGCAGCCGACCTGGCTCGACACGCAAAGCGCACCGGACCGGCCCACATCAGGAATGAAGACGCTTTCGCCTTCAACGCCCGGCTGGAAGCGGGTCAGCCACTTTTGTGTCCCGTCGACCGACACCTTGTGTTCGGCGATTTCGGGGCGGGTAAGGATGTATTTCTCCGCCAGCTCCGCGCGGAGTTCCTTGGCGATATCGGTCATGCCGGCGAAGTCCTGCACGCCGAAATGGTGGATCCAGCGACGCAGTTGCTTGGCCCGCATTCCCGCTTTTTTCGGGTCGAGGCCAAGGGCTTCCATCTCTGCCTTCAGGGCAGGGATAGACAGGCCGGCCAGCGATTTGGCCGAACTAACGCTTGCATTGACGCCGCGTGAAAGGTCCAGAACATGTTTCATCGACGCCGCACATAGCACGTCCTGCCCAATAATCTAAGCAGATGAGGACAGGTTTGCTGCGGCGCATCACGACAGAGGGCCACGAAGGCTCCGTGGGAGGAAAACATGGCTGACGGAACACCCGGAATCGATTTCGATCCAGACAAGCTGCGCGAACGTTACCGCGCAGAGCGCGACAAGCGTCTGCGCGAAGACGCGAATGAGCAATATGTCGAGATCAAGGGTGAATATGCCGGCTATGTTGAGGACCCTTATATCGATGAGAAGATCGACCGCGCACCGCTCACCGACGAGATAGACATCATCGTTGTCGGTGGCGGCTTTGGCGGGCTTCTTGCCGGGGCGCGGCTACGCGAAGCGGGCCTGAAGAACATCCGCATGATCGAAAAAGGCGGCGATTTCGGCGGCACCTGGTACTGGAACCGCTATCCGGGCGCGGCCTGCGATATCGAAAGCTACATCTATCTTCCCTTGCTGGAAGAAACCAGCTTCATGCCGAAAGAAAAGTACACGCCCGCCAAGGAAATCCTTGAGCACAGCGCGCGTATCGCCCGTCATTTTGACCTCTACGACGACGTGCTTTTCCAGACTGAAGTCACGGCCATGAACTGGGACGAGGCATCAAAGCGCTGGATCGTGGAGACCAATCGCGGCGATGCCATGAAGGCGCGCTATGTCAT
>DUBH01000041.1:0-9969 GCA_012960415.1 Henriciella sp.
GAAGACCGCCATTATCGACAAGCGCGGCGTGCTCGGTGGCACCTGCCTGAATGTCGGCTGTATCCCGTCCAAGGCGCTGCTGCACGGCTCAGAGCTGTTTGCCGCCGCAAAGAACGACTTTGCCGGTCTCGGCATCAAGATGAGCGGGCTTGAACTCGATCTCGATCAGATGATGAGCCAGAAGACCGACGCGGTGAACGGCCTCACCCAGGGCATCGAATTCCTGATGAAGAAGAACAAGGTCGACTACGTCAAAGGCTTTGGCCGCATAAAGGAAAAGGGCGTTGTAGAAGTCGACGGCGAGGATGGCGAGCAGAAGACGCTGAACACGAAAAACATCGTGATCGCGACCGGCTCTGTGCCCTCCTCTCTGCCGAACATCGAAATCGACGAAGAGCGCGTCGTTACCAATGAAGGCGCGATTGCCCTGAAAGAAGTGCCAGAGAAACTGATCGTGATCGGTGCGGGCATTATCGGGCTGGAGCTTGGCTCCGTCTGGTCACGCCTTGGCGCAAGTGTCACCGTCGTCGAATATCTCGACCGCATCATGCCGGGCGCTGACGATGAGATCGCCAAGGAAGCCCAGCGCGTCTTCAAGAAGCAGGGCCTTGAGTTCCGCCTCGGCCAGAAGGTCACCGGCGTTGAGCGTATTGACGGCCATGTGAAGCTCTTCATGGAGCCTGCCGCAGGCGGTGACCAGGAAACCTTGGAAGCCAATGCAATCATCGTTGCTGTCGGCCGCCGTCCCTACACTGAAGGCCTTGGTCTTGAGGCTGTGGGCGGCAAGACCGACAAGCGCGGCGTCATCGAAACGACTGACCACTTCAAGGTCACTGACGGCGTCTGGGCGATCGGCGACTGCATCCATGGGCCTATGCTGGCCCACAAGGCCGAAGATGACGGCGCTGCGGTCGCAGAACTCATCGCAGGCAAGGCAGGCCATGTCGACTATGACCTCGTCCCGAGCGTCGTCTACACCAATCCGGAAATCGCCTGGGTCGGCAAAACCGAAGCCCAGCTCAAAGAGGCCGGCATCGAGTACAAAAAGGGCAAATTCCCCTTCCAGGCCAACTCACGCGCCCGCACCAATCATGAGACGACCGGCTTCGTGAAGATCCTGGCAGATGCCAAGACGGACCGTATTCTCGGCGCGCACATGATGGGCGTCGGCGTTGGTGAGATGATCCACGAGATCTGTATCGCCATGGAATTTGGAGCGGCCTCCGAAGACATCGCCCGCACCTGCCACGCCCACCCGACCATGTCCGAAGCCGTCCGCCAGGCCGCCATGGGCGTCGAAGGCTGGACAATGCAGATGTAGGTTTTTTAGGGCCTGCAACACGCCACAAAAAAAGGCCGGGCATTGCTGCCCGGCCTGGATAACTCGCTGGTCGATAAGACTAGCTGGTTTTCTCTTCTTCAGCAGCCTCTTCAGCCGGTGCTTCTTCAGCTTCGGCTTCGGCAGGGGCTTCTTCTTCAGCAGGTGCGTTCTTGGCTTCTTCAGCCGCGCGCTTTGCTTCTTCTTCAGCTTCCTTGCGGGCAGCTTCTTTTTCCGCCTTCTCTTCAATGCGCTCTTTCGCCTTGGTGCCTGGCTCGCCCTTGTTCGGGTTGTTGCCGTGCTTCCACTCGACGATTGGCTTACCGTCGACTTCGATCTGGCTCAGGAAGCGAGCGACGCGCTCGGTGGGCTGTGCACCCTTGCGGATCCACTCAGCGGCCTTCTCGCCGTCGATGTTGACGCGCTCTTCAGAGTCTTTCGGAAGACGCGGGTTGTACGTGCCGAGCTTCTCGATGTAGCGGCCGTCGCGCGGGGCGCGAGCGTCAGCAACAACAACCCGGTAGAATGGGCGCTTTTTCGAACCGCCGCGCGAAAGGCGAATTTTCAGAGCCATGGTGTATCTCCTTAAGTGTCTTATGGCTTCTTTTGCATAGGGCTCGTGGCCGATCGCTGGTCTGCACCAGCGGCCACTGCGCCTTCGCCTTGCTTGTGGAGGGCAAGGGTCTGGCGTGTCTTGGTGGAGAGGATCATTCCTGACCTCCCCGGATTTTCTCGTGGTGGCGAATGACTTCGGCCACGATAAAATTGAGAAACTTTTCGGCGAAGGCCGGGTCGAGACCGCTTTCGCTCGCAAGTCGCTGGAGCCGTTCGATCTGGCGCGCCTCGCGGGCCTTGTCGGCTGGCGGCATGTCATTCTGCGCCTTCAGCACACCGACCTGCTGGGTCAGCTTGAAGCGTTCCGCCAGCGTATGCAGCAGGATCGCATCCATATTGTCGATACTGGCGCGAAGGCGTTCGAGATCGTCGAGCGGAGAGGTCACTTCTTCTTACCCCCGCCGAGGCCCGGAGGAAGCTGGCCGCCGCCGAGACCGGGAAGACCGCCTGGCATGCCTGCGCCTTGGCCCATCTTGGCGATGTCCTTCGGGCTGACGCCTGCGCCGCCAAGCGCGTTCATCATGCCCTTCATGCCGCCCTTCGACATCTTCTTCATCATGTCGGCCATCTGGCGGTGCATCTTGAGCACCTTGTTGACGTCCGACACATCGACGCCGGCACCGGACGCGATGCGCGTGCGGCGTGACGCGTTGAGGAGCGCTGGCTTCTCGCGCTCTTTCTTCGTCATGGAGGAGATGATCGCCTCCTGACGCTTGATGACGTTGTCGTCGACATTGGCCGCAGCCATGGCCTGTTTGGCCTTCTTGGCGCCCGGGAGCATGCCCATGATGCCGCCGAGGCCACCCATTTTCTGCATCTGCTTCAGCTGCTCGGCGAGGTCATTGAGGTCGAACTCGCCCTTGCGCATCCGCTTGGCCATGCGCTCGGCCTTTTCCTGGTCGAGCTGGTCGCCAGCGCGCTCAACGAGGGAGACGATGTCGCCTTGGCCGAGGATGCGGCCCGCCACGCGCTTGGCATCGAAGGCATCGAGACCATCGAGCTTCTCGCCCGTACCGAGGAACTTGATCGGAAGGCCGGTGACCGCGCGCATGGAAAGCGCAGCGCCGCCGCGGCCATCACCGTCCATACGGGTCAGCACGAGACCGGTAAGTGGCAGGCGCTCGTGGAAGCGGCGAGCGGTTTCGACCGCGTCCTGACCGGTCAGGGCGTCAGCAACAAGAAGGGTTTCCTTCGGCTGAGCGATCTTTGCGATCTCGGCTGCCTCAGCCATCATCTGTTCGTCGATGGAGGTGCGGCCTGCCGTATCGAGGAAGACGACGTCATGGCCGCCAAGCTTGGCGGCCTGCAGGGCGCGGCGGGCAATCTCTGCCGGCATCTGGCCCTGAACAATCGGGAGCGAGGTGACGTTCGCGCCGAGCTGGTCTGCCAGAACAGCAAGCTGCTCCATGGCTGCCGGACGGCGGACGTCCAGCGAAGCGAGCAGGACTTTCTTCTTGTCACGCTCGGAAAGGCGCTTGGCGATCTTGGCCGTCGTCGTCGTCTTACCAGAGCCCTGAAGGCCGGCCATCATGATGACAGATGGTGGATTATCGACACGAAGGCGGGTTTCGGCATCTTCGCCGCCAAGCATCTCGACCAGGCCGTCATGGACGATCTTGATGACTTGCTGGCCCGGCTTCACCGAACGGATGACTTCCTCGCCAACCGCGCGCTCTTTGACCTTGGCGATGAAGTCCTTGACCACCGGAAGGGCGACGTCGGCCTCCAGCAGGGCAACGCGGATTTCCCGCAGCGCAGCGGACACGTCCTTCTCGGAAAGCGCACCGCGCCCCGTAAGTCCGTCAAATATACCGCCGAGGCGGTCTGTCAGCGCGTCAAACATCGCGTTACTCCCTGCTTGCCTGTGACCTCACAGGTAAGCGCTCATCATGTTGCGCGCAAAGCATGAGCCCTCCGCTGAGCGAAAAGTCGCCGGGCGGAGTCTTCGCCGGGCTCTGACCTGCAAGGCAGATACGGTCCCGGAAAAGTGCGCTTCATGTTGTGCGCTGGAATTTCAGACGCCGCTAAACCACGAGCGGCTGTGGAAATCAAGTATTGGAGTCGGCAGCGCGCTTTTCGATCTGTTCGCCCAGCGCCGCCATGGCGTCCCGGATTTCGTCGCCGACCAGCGACAGGACGACGAGGTCGGCCCAGCTTCCATCGGCAAACCTTGTATGCTGGCGCAGCACGCCTTCCCGCGTGGCGCCGATCTTCTCAACCGCTGCGATGGCCCGCTCATTCTTCTGCGACAGCCACCAGGCCACCCGCCGGGCGCGCCATTGATAGGCCCGCTTCAGCATGAGGTACTGGATATGATCGACGACTTCGCTGCCCCTGAGGTCCGGCTGGATCCAGTTATAGCCGATACGGGTGCGCCGGTTCATCCGGTTCGGATTGAGAAAGGCCGACAGACCGATAAGGCGGTCATCTTCTTCCCGCACGGCCGCCATGACCTGCCCGGTGCCAAGCTTCGCCATCTTGAGAGAGTGGTCGATATAGGCGTCGATATTGGTGCCGGTCGCGATAAGCGGCATCGAGCTCCACATATGCTCGACCGCATTGCTCGTGCGGATCGTTGTCCGGTGGCTCTCATCAAGCGGCTCAAGCCGGAGTATCGATGTATGTAAACCTGGTGCGCCAAGTTCCATGATAAGCCTTCAGTGCTTGTCACCGGACGTAGACAATCGGGCCAGAACGCCTAGGACTGAACGTGTTATCTTCTGTCCCTTATCGTACAGCGGAAAGACGTCATTGTCTGCACTCTCCTCCGCGGTGGCCCGGATGTCCGGCACTTTGGGATGGACTGGCTAGACGAGATTGCGCGCGGGCAGGTTCCAGCCCATTTCAGCAGGGCAGAGGTTTGAACACATGCAGCTACCCACTCTGAGACAGCTTCAGTTCCTGTGTGCGCTCGCCGATGAGCGCTCCTTTTCGCGCGCCGCCGAAATCTGCAATGTGACCCAGCCAACGCTGTCTTCTGCCATCAAGGAGATCGAGACCCTTCTTGGCGTGCAGCTGGTCGAGCGCGAGGCACGCGGCGCCAGCCTGACGCCTGCCGGCGAGGAAGCTGTTGAACGAGCCCGCGTCATCATCTCCAGCGCGGCCGATCTTGTGACCGCCGCTCAGCAGGCGGGCGCGCCGCTAAGTGGACCTTTCCACCTTGGCGCCATCCCGACCCTTGCACCATATCTCCTGCCGCGCACGCTCGCCTCATTGCGCGATGATCACCCGGAGCTGAAGCTTTACCTGCGCGAAGACCAGACAGACCGGCTGCTCGATGGCTTGCGCAAACGCCAGCTGGACGCCGCACTGATCGCCCTTCCCTGGCCGACACCCGGCATCGAAACCGAGATACTTGGCGATGACGAGTTTCTCTTCATCGGCCCGAAGGACCATAAGCTCTCAAAAGCAGAGCATTTGCGCCCTGAAGATCTCGCCAGCGAAGACCTGCTTCTGCTCGAGGATGGCCACTGCCTGCGCGACCACGCCGTGTCACTCTGTGCCCTTAATCCCTCCCGGCCGGGCTCTGATATCGGCGCGACATCGCTTGCCACGCTGGTGCAGATGGTAGCTGGCGGGCTTGGCATCTCGCTGATCCCTAGAATTGCATCAGAAGCCGGCGTCGCCGCTGGCGCGGAGGTCACGATCCGGCCATTCGAGACACCCGTCATCGGCCGCCAGATCGGCATTGCGTGGCGCGCAGGGAGCGCACGCGAAGTGGATGCCCGCCTGATTGGCGATGTGGTCAAACGCGTTCTTGCAGGCTGTCAGGGCGAGACGGTAGCCCGCTAGTTCAGCATCGTCTGGTCGATTTCCGCTGTCGTATTGTCTTCGGCGCGGAAGACGGCTTCATCGAGCTCCCCTTCCCACTTTGCCACCAGCGTGGAGACCGCGAGGTCGCCGGTAATGTTGGTGACGGTCCGCATCATGTCGAGCAGGCGGTCAAAGGCAAAGAGCGGGGCAAGGATGACGAACATCTGGTCCGGCGTTGCGCCCACCACAGCGAGCGTCGTTGTCGCGAGGAAGAGGCTCACTGACGGAATGCCAGCCGTGCCGATCGAAACCAGCGTCGCCATGACCGCGACCGTGAAGTACATGGAGATGGTGACATCGATCCCGAGGGCTTGTGCAGCGAACAGCGCGATAAGGCCCTGATAGAGCGCCGTGCCGTCCATATTGATGGTGGAGCCGAGCGGCAGGACCGAGGACGCAACAGGCTTTCCGATACCAAGGTTCTTCTCAGCCACGCTCAACGTAACCGGCAGGGTCGCGCTGGAGGATGATGTCGAAAACGCGACGAGCTGCGCATCGGTGATCCCACGGAAGAAGGGAATAAGCGGCAGTTTGCCGACGACCTTGATCAGGAAGCCATGCGTCAGCAGCATGTGCAGGGCGCAGGCGAGATAGAGGGCAACCGTCATCAGCGCCAGCGAGGACACCACGCTAAAGCCCTGGTCGGCCATCACCCACGCCATGAGTGCCGCGACACCGAAGGGCGCGGTCTCCATGACAATCAGGGTGAGTTTCAGGATCGCTTCTGCGCCAGCGTCAAAGACTTTTGCGACGGGCTGTCCGGCCTCGCCCGCCATCAGGATGCCGATGCCGAACATGATCGCGAAGAAGATGATCGGCAGCACATCGCCCGCCGCCATCGACGCGACGATGTTCGTCGGCACGATGGACAGAATGGTGCGCATGATCGACTCGTAGACGCCGACTGTTTCAAGCGCCCCGCCGCCCTCAAGCCGCTGTTGCGTCTGCGCGATCTGCTCAGGCGTCACGGATGAGAGGTCATATCCAGCGCCCGGCTGGAAGATCGTACCCATGATGAGGCCGAGCGTGACGGCAATCAGGGTGGTGAACATGTAAACGCCGATGGCGCGGCCGCCCAGACTGCCCAGCTTCTTCGGGTCACCCAGCGCCAGCACGCCCGACACCAGCGTCAGGAAGATAAGCGGCACGACCAGCATCCGGATCAGGTTGAGGAACAGGTCACCAAGCGGCTTGAAAATCGCGGCAATTTCGCGCGAGCGCTCAATGCCATCTTCCGTGCCCATGGATGAGATCATGCCGTATCGGACCGCCGCGCCGATCGCGAGGCCAATAGCAAGGCCGATCATTACGCGTTTCCAGAGATCAATCCGAAACCAGGCTTTCATGGGCAGGCCCCTTTTCCTCAACAGCAGGTGGCAACCCTAGACCGCGCCGATACGGAAGCAAAGCCCGCTTGGAATGAGACAGCACTTGCCCGTTTCACGCCCGCTCGATTAACGCTACAAGCACGCGACATGACTTGGATTGATCGTCTTTCGACCGGGTGGAAAGCCTGGTTCATCCTGTTTGCGCTGACCATGACGGCAGCTGCGCCGGGTGTCTTCAACCTGCCTGCGCTGGACCGCGACGAGAGCCGCTTCGCGCAAGCTTCAAAACAATATCTTGAGACCGGCGATTATATCGCGATCCGCTACCAGGATGAATTCCGCAACAAGAAGCCCGCCGGCATTCACTGGCTGCAGGCAGGCTCCACGGCGGTCTTCGGCGAAGGCGAGAACCTCGACATCTGGACCTATCGCGTACCGAGCTGGATCGGTGCTGGACTTGCGGTACTCGCCTGTTTCTGGGCCGGGATCCCCGCTATTGGCAGACGCGCCGCCTTCATGGGCTCGGCGCTGTTTGGCGCGAGCCTGCTACTCACCTCGGAAGCGCACATCTCTAAGACGGATGGTGTTCTCGTCTTCTTGATCACGCTGGCGATGGGCTGTCTCATCCGGCTCTATCTCAGGAAGGATAATGACAAGCGCCTCGCACTCGCCTTCTGGATCATCCATGGGGCAGGCTTCCTCATCAAAGGCCCTGTCATCTCTCTCGTCGCGGGCATGGCCATCCTGGTTCTCTGGCTGTGGGACCGACGCGACCATCAGTGGATGAAGGCGCTCGCCTGGTGGCCGGGGCCTCTGATTAGCGTTCTGATGGTTCTGCCGTGGCTCATCATGATCCAGATCGCGACGCAGGGCACCTATGTGGAAGGCGCCGTCGGCAAGGACCTGAAGGACAAGCTGGTGTCTGCCTCTGAAGGTCATGGCGGCCTGCCGGGTTATCACCTCATGCACCTTCCCGCCTGGTTCTTTCCTGGCATACTCCTCTTCGTTCCAGCGCTCGTCCTCTGCTGGCGATATCTCCGCCATCGCACGCTGGAATCCTTTGGCGATGTGGACCGCGACGCGCTGAAGTTCATCATGGCGTGGGCTTTCACCACCTGGCTCTTCTTTGAGCTCCTTCTGACCAAGCTCAGCCATTACATCCTGCCCGCCTATCCGGCGTTTGGCCTGCTTTGCGGCTGGGCGGCAGTGAAACTGATGGAAGACGCCCGCGCGCCGGTTTCGCGCTATCTCTCCACCGCGCTTTTCCTCATCGGCGGCGTCGCGCTCGTCCTCTTCACGTCCCCATGGGCGGTCGAGATGCTTCAGGCCGACAAGGCAGGCGATTTCCGCACCGTGACTGAAGGCGCCGTTATGGCGCAGTGGCAGGGCGCAAGCGACTTTCCGCTCTGGCTCTGGGCACCCGGCGCACTTCTCGTCCTCCTCGCTGCAGGCGCGATGATCGTCCGCAAGATCGGGATTGCGATTGCAGGCGGGGTGCTCGCTGCCCTGCTCCTTGGCTGGCAAGCCCGCATCTACGTTCTGCCGACGCAAACCTGGATACAGGCCACCGAAACCGGCAAGCTCGCCCTCGCCGAAGTCTGCGGCATCCCCCGCAGCGATTGCGGCGAGACCAAAGCCCCGGACCGCGTATTGGCGCTCGGCTATGCGGAGCCGTCCTATGTGCTCACCCTCGGGACGCAGAATTTGCATCCACCGGAATCCCCAACAGAGCTTCCAGCGGACGACACTGCCTATCCGGTTGTCTACCTCGTCAATTTCGAGGACCCCGGTGCGGACGCCGACTTCAAGGCCGTACAGAAGTCAGCCGAGGAAATGGGGCGGTGCGAGACGCGGTCAGCGCCTTATTATGCGCTCAACTATTCGAACAATGACCCGGTCGCCTTTACGGCTGTTCGGTTTGAGGCGAGCTGCGACGAGGTTGCTGCCAGCCAATAAGGCTCAGCCCTTTTTCTTGGGGCCGGCATAGCCCTTCTTGCGCTCGTCATCGCTAAGGCTGGCCCACCAATCAACGTAGGAGCTATCCTGCGGCGCCTTCATGGTTTCGTCTGGCGCACCATCATCCCACCATACGGGGCCGCGCTCACCGAGGGCTTCCTTGGCGGCGTTGACCTGCCGACGCGCAGCTTTCAGCTTCACCTCATTGTTCTGGACTTCCTTCACCTTGCGGCGGGCCGTCATCAGATTTGCCGTCAGCGCCTTCAGACCCGCTGGCGTCAGACGCGGGTCAGACCGGCGCCAGAGCTTGCCGGCGGCAACAAAATAGCGCCCATCGGGCGTCTGGGGATAATCCTTGGAAGGCATGGTCTGGGCAATTGGGCGTAGCAGGCTTATCCGTCAAGCCTGCCTCAGCCGTCAGGACAGCCCTTCGATATTGCCATCCGCATCGAGCCCGATGGACTCAGCGGCTGGTACGCGCGGCAGGCCGGGCATGGTCATGATCTCTCCGCAAAGGGCGACGACGAAACCTGCCCCTGCCGAGAGACGTACATCGCGCACGGGCAGGACAAAGCCGCTCGGCGCACCGCGTAAGGCCGGATCAGCTGAGAAACTGTTCTGCGTCTTCGCCATGCAGACCGGAAGGTGACCGTACCCATCGCCCTCCCAGCGTTTCAGCCGCGCATGCACAGACGGATCAGCTGACACCGCGCTCGCACCATAAATCCCGGTCGCAATGGCCTCGATCTTGCCCATCAGGCCCAGCTCATCGCGGTAAAGCGGGGCAAACTCTGCCTCATCGGCATCGGCGATAGCCGCAACTTTCTCGGCAAGCTCCAGCGTGCCTTCGCTGCCATTTGCCCAATGAGTGCAGACCACCGCTTCGGTACCTTTGCCAGCCACATAGGCGCGGATCGCGTCGATTTCGCTTTCGGTATC
>DUBH01000041.1:10030-10352 GCA_012960415.1 Henriciella sp.
GGTATCGGCGTGAAAGTGATTGATCGCGACGATCACCGGCACGCCAAACTTGCGCATATTGTCGATATGGCGGCCAAGGTTGGCGCAGCCTTCGACCACTGCGTTCGGGTTCTCTTTCGACAGATCTGCCAGCGTCACGCCGCCATTCAGCTTCAGCGCGCGGCAGGTCGCGACAACGACGATGGCAGACGGCGAAAGCCCGGCCTTGCGGCATTTGATGTTGAGGAATTTCTCTGCGCCAAGATCTGCGCCAAAGCCTGCTTCGGTGACGACATAATCAGCGAGTTTCAGCGCCGTCTTCGTCGCGATGACCGAGTTGCGG
>DUBH01000041.1:10556-10979 GCA_012960415.1 Henriciella sp.
AGATCTTCCGAGAGACAGAGGATCGCCATGACTTCCGACGCGGCCGTAATGTCGAAACCCGCTTCTGCCGGAAACCCATTGCCCGGCCCGCCCAGCGAGGTCACGACCGAGCGAAGCGCCCGGTCATTTACATCGAGCGCCCGGCGCCAAGTGATGCGTCGGGTGTCGATGCCGAGATCGTTGCCCCAGTGGATGTGGTTGTCGATCATTGCCGACAGAAGGTTATGGGCCGCTGTGATGGCGTGGAAATCACCGGTAAAGTGGAGGTTCATTTCCTCCATCGGAACGACTTGCGCATAGCCACCGCCTGCGGCCCCACCTTTCATCCCGAAACAGGGGCCGAGCGAGGCTTCGCGGATACAGATCGCCGCTTTCTTGCCAATCGCGTTGAGACCGTCGCCGAGGCCCACAGTCGTCGTTGTC
>DUBH01000041.1:10989-21112 GCA_012960415.1 Henriciella sp.
GCCCGCGGGTGTCGGATTGATCGCGGTGACGAGGATCAGCCTGCCGTCCGGGCGGCCTTCAAGAGAGCGGATAAAGTCCCGCGAGACCTTCGCCTTGTCATGGCCGTAGGGGATGAGATCGCCTGGCGGGATGGCGAGTTTTTCACCAATCTCCAGGATCGGCCGTTTCTTTGCGTCGCGCGCAATTTCGATATCGCTCTTGTGGCTCATCGCTTTCGAAGCCCTCCCCTGCTCGCGCCTCGAAATTAGCGCGCTTGGGCGCCGCGGCGATGCGTCTGACTGTTTCCTTGCTCTCCTATCAGAAGCTCAGCCGAGCGAAAGAGCCGAAAACCCCGCCTAGTGCGGCGTTTCCAGCTTTGGCCGTGCGCGGCCCATGGTCCAGTTCGACTGGCCGCGCACCTTGGGGTTCGGGGCGCACCAGATCTCGCCGGTCGCGGTGATCATCGTCACCCAGATGAGATTATGCTCCTGGCCGTAATCAATGACGCCGATGGCAAAGCCATCCCCCTTGTCGGTCACCGTCATCGGGATGGGCGGGTTAAGCTGGGTAAACATGGGGGCGCTGCGCTTTCGTTGAGCAATTGAGAGATCAACAGCGCGGCGCGAGGATTGGTTGCTGCGCACCCTGAGCATACCGGCGGCGGCTTAACCTCGATCATGCAAGGCGCACCATTGGCCCTAGGGGCGGGACGGGAAAATGCCCTCCGTCACGACGCACTGTTTGAGCACCAGGAAGGGCGGCATGTTCTGGCCCGTGGTTGAATCGCCCATGAAATCGAACTCCTCGTCGTGGACCGGCACCGGATAATTGGTCGAATGGTCTTCCTGCCCGCCTTTCTGCCCGAGGGTACGGTCGGTGAGCCCCTGCCCCCAGCCAGCGCCAATCACGGTACGCCCGCGAAGGTCCGGCAGGGCAAACGTCGTGCGCCCGTCGCCGCCATAGAAGGTGCCGAAGAGAGAGAAGAGCGCCGTATTCTCGCTGATCGAAATGAGACGCCCATCCGCCTCCAGCGTGCCGCGCGGGCAGAAGTTGAAGCCGACCGTGATGATCTCGCCCAGATACTCGTCCGGGCCGGCATGGGCGGCGGGCGCTGCGGCGATGGCGAGCGTGGTGAGCGCGGCGGCGGCTATGGTTGTTTTCAACATGCGTGTCCCCTCTTTCGTTTTCAGACCTTGATGGCGCTAGTCCGCAGCGCGTTCAAGCGTCAGGCCGGACGGATGATCGGCGCCCTCGCCGTCGCGGTAGATCTCGCTGCGCTCCAGCGGGCCGGCGCCGCTCCATGAGAAAGAGAGGTCATGCTGGTGCTGCTCGCTGGCTGGGTCGTAATCAGTGACATCCCTGAAGGCGAAGCGGATGGTGTCATCCGTGCCTGAGGTGAGCGCCATGCGCGGCTGGTTGCCTTGCGGGCAGTAATGGGTCGCGAGCAGCGTGTCGCCGTCCCGGTGATAGAGGGTGAGCGAGTGGGGCGCACCCTGATAGGTCCACTCCTCGATCAGGACCGAGCCGCGCGCGCTCGTGCTGAACCCGATGCGCAGGCCATGTTCTGGCTGGCCCTGTAGCTGCCAGCTGCCTTCCAGTGTCTTGAGGCGCTCAAAGGCTGCCGCCGCGGCGCTGGTGTCGGCAAGGGCAGGCCCTGCAGCAAGCGCGGTGATGGCGGCAAGCGCGGCCGCGCGGTGTGTTTTCAGCATGGCAATGTCCCCCCGATGTGCCGTCTGGCGAGACTTTAGAGGGCGCCGGGGATGCGGCAAGAGGGGTGTTTGCGAACGCTTCATTCAACCGCTCATCCCGGACTTGATCCGGGATCTCGTGAGGCAGGCGCTGACCTTCTCCCTTCTCCCTCGGGAGAAGGGTCGGGGATGAGGGGGACTGACTTTGCATCATGGGCATCGGTTTGCAGTGACGGGTTGGGTCGCATCACTGCCGCTGATTCATGTTGCCTCGGCGTGGCTCCCCCTCACCCCTGCCCCTCTCCCAAGGGAGAGGGGTTGTTCCTACAAACACCAATATCGCCACGCGGGGCTTCCCGCTGGCGGTGCGCATGCAGTCTCGCCCTGAAGTGACAGGGCCGGGCACGTCCGTGGTGGACGCTGTATGTAATGCCAGCCTTTCGGCGTGGCTGTAGAGCGTGCGCCATGGACGCGCCCTGCGAAGAATTGCCCGCTCGTTTGGCGCGGACCGCCATTGGCAGGGCCGTTAGTCCCATACCGGCAGCACTCGTCTCCTTCGCACTCCGCTCATGCGCGGCGTCTGCCGCGCATGAGCCCTCCCGCTTCCGCCAGCGCGCGCCGGGGTCTGTACCGGCACGTGCAGCTTCGAACGAGAACCGCCACCTTCCGGTCGGTCCGGACCGCCCTGTCTGGTGATGGGAGGCCTGCAGTATGGATCGAGGCGGAAAGGGTGGGGATAAATAGTTTTCGTCCCTACCCCTCGGGGGTGACGCCGTGGCGCTGGAGGAAAGCTAGTGATTGACCATACGGAGAAATTCGGCGTTCTGCTGAAGGATATCCGTGGGTGGAGACACATATGAAACTTATGAAACTGGGCGCCATGATCGCCTGCCTGATTATCGCCGTTGCGCCGAACGGCGCGGCGCAGGCGCCTCCGCCCGGAACGCCGACCATGCCCGAGCCAACCTACAGGCAGGCGGCCCTGCTGGCCTGCCCGCAAACGGTGGTCTCCGAAGCGGTGAAACCCCGCCTCGCTGCAGGCGATACGGCCCAGCAGCAGAAAAGCTATTACCCGCAGGGCTTTATCAGCCAGAACGCGGCGTGCATCACGCGGGCCGACACCCGGTCCGGCACTATCATCACGACCTACAATGAGATGACCAGTTTCAACCAGGTCCCGCTCCGGATCGAGTTTCTGGAGAATGGCCTCGCAGTCTATTCCGGGCAGAAAGCGAGTGTGCTCGAAGACATCACGCCCGACATGAGGTGCTATTCCAGAACGGCAGAGGACCCCACAATGTCCTGCACGCTTTATGTGGACGATGAGGGCGGCTTTTACGTCGTACAGGTTTTCGGGCCGTCAGGCCGCGAAATTTCCGTTTCCGTGGATCCGGCCATCCTCTTCGATGAGCCCGTTACCTTTGCAAATGGGATCGCCCACTATGAGATGAGCTACAGCATCGAGGGCGGCATGTATCTGAATATGAAGGATGCCGACTGCGAGGCGGCAGACTGGAAGACCCTGGTCTCGCAGACCTCTCTCGGCTTTGGCACGGTTGAGGGCGACACGGTCGCGATCCAGAAAACGCTCTACTTCGCAGGCGACCGGACGCCTCAGTACAATATCTTCTACGGTGGGGGCTATGAAATGGACGCCGATGTGGACCTGATCGTGCGCACCTATGCCGAGGATCAGGCGGCCACCGACATTGCCGTGCACCTGATGGGCTTCCCGGCGACCAGCGTCATCTTCAACCGGCCCTGCGGAGATCCCTTGCGGAAGGATTTGTCGAATTCGCGCGTCCAGCTGATGAGCCAGGTCCTGAGCCACATCGGCGGCAGGCTGTAGGCGGAGAGGCGTTGAGGGCACCGGTCCGGTTTGACAGGCGGGCGGTTCGGGCAGACAGTTCGCGCACCAAAAGGGGGAGGAAAGACATGAAGACTTTTGCAATGAGTGTGGCCGGTAGCCTGGCGGCGATCGCCCTGGCCGGCGGCGCGGCAGCCGAGGATGCTGCGATGACAGCCGACGAGGCGCGCGCGGCGGTCGAGGCGCAGAATGAGCGGTTCATGGAGTTCTTCGCCGCCGATGACGCCGAAGGGCTCGCCAGCCTCTATACCGAGGGCGGACGCCTCGTGCCGCCCGATGCGCCCGATATGGTCGGCGCCGAGGCGATCACCGCCTACTGGACCGGCGCGCTTGGCGTAATCGACAAGGTGGAGCTTGTCACCGATGAGGCAATCCCGGTCGGCGATGGCTATATCACCGAGCGTGCCCACGTCACGCTTTATGGCGCGGATGGCACGGCAATGGGCGGCGGCAAGGCCGTCCTCCTCTGGGCGCTTGAGGACGGGGAATGGAAGATGCACTGGGACGCCTGGAATAACGGGCCGGTGGAGTAAAGGCTGCCTTATTCTCCCTTCTCCTTGGGGAGAAGGTGCGAAGGATGAAGCATCGCACTGCGATGCGCCGAAGCACGGGATGAGGGGGCGCAATGCTGCGGCAGGCGGTGACCGCTCAGCGATGCGCTGATGGAGCATCACTGAGCTGTCAGACATGAGCTGAGATGGTCGTCCCCCTCACCCCTAGCCCCTCTCCCCGAGGAGAGGGGAAGAAGACGCTCCTAATAATGCGGCGGGGGCCTGTTCACGGGGTCTGCTTCGCCGGCCGATTGTTCACTGTCGGTGACACGTTCGCCGAGCCGCTCGACCCGGGCCTCCAGCCGCTCGATCAGCTTCCATTGCGCCGTGATGGCGGCGTTGAGGTCCTCGATCGTCTGGTCCTGATGGGCGACGCGGATTTCGAGTTCGTCGAGGCGGGTGGAGTCTGTCGGGGCGCTGTCGGTCATGGGATCGGGATTAGCGGTGCGTGTGAGGCGAGGCAATATTTTAGCTCCGCTCACCCCGGACTTGATCCGGCGTCTCGTGAAGCAGGCTCTGCACTCAAACTGTCTGAGATCCCGGATCAAGTCCGGGATGAGCGGATGAATTGAGAAGGCGGCGAGTTTGCGCCCCCTTCGCCCGATTGCGGGAGTGGTTCGTCGTGGCTCACCATGAGGGGGGCTGGGGATGAGGGCAGCAACCTCAGAAACTAGCGCTGCTGGAAGCATCAATCACGAAACCTGATCGCCCTCACCCCTACCCCCTCTCCCGCAATCGGGAGAGGGGAAGGCGCAAACCTCAACGGTGGCGGGTGTCCGTTCTGATTTTGCGGGTCAAGGGTGTAATCCGGAGGACGCAAAGCGCCCTTGACCCGCAAAATCAGATCGAAAAAGGCTGGCTGTAGCCAAATGGCAGAATCTGCCATTTGGCCTGAATGCAACAGGAAAAGGACTAAAGGTGACGTACTCTTAGTTGAGAGCCCCATTTGCCATTCAAATACTCGCAAACGAGCGACCGATGGCAGTGATGCGGCTTGGCTTCAGAACAAAGCAGGCAACTATCTTCAATAAGATCTTTGTGCAATTTATTTTCAATGGCACGGTGATCCATTAATTTTAAGAATTTGTACCGGTAAACGGACCAATCGCCTTTATCTTTCTTAAATGCGTCAAGGATTTGCTGGGTGGGAGCCAATTCAGGGCGATGAATATATTTCACGCCGCAGAGATGCCATGAAAAATACTTAAGGTCCTTCGCCTTCGCAAAACCAGAGAGCTGCGAAGTGTTGTTAAGCCGGACATCAATTAACTTCTTTGCTCCGGATGACTTAAGCCGCTCAAAGAAATGTTCTGCGGTGGTCTGAGTGAATCCAATAGTGGAAACATCTATCATATCTGCCCACCTTCAGAGGATGAATCGTACGCAATTTTTCTTGCGCGAGCTTTGTACGCATCGGATATTTTTTCATCGGCGCTAGCGAACATGTCTAATGTGTCAGCGTTGGCCATGCTAAGCAGTTCTCGTTCTATGCCCGATTGAGTTTTCAGGTCTCCATTCGAAAGAATATGCAGAGTATCAACATTTTGTCCCAGCAGCGTCCTTCCTACCAGTAAGCAGCGATGGCAATCCAGTGGATTATGTTCGGAGCACATCATCGCAATGGAGTATCTTTGAGCACCCTCGATCAAACGCTCTATACCTGAACCGTATTCTGGCGCTTGGGCCATCTTGTCATAATCAGCGCGAGTTCCATTGAAGTATTTTAGCGAGTTTGGTCGTCCGCCAAGCTCAACTCCAAGGAAGACATACTTAATCTCTGACGCTATCAATCTCTGCTTCAGTTCGGATTTGGAAAAATGCGGGTACTTGGAACTGGGTGAGGAGCGCACATCTGCGATGGCATCAATGCTGTGCTGCCTCAGTAGCGCCAGAAAGTGCTCCCAAGAATGGTTGGAGTGGCCTATCGAGTACATTCCGATTTCTAACTGTTAATTCCATTAAGCTGCATGTAGCAAAATTCTGGCGCATCATTGAAAGGTCTAGCAAGACCCAATCGTGCGCTCACACGGCCCCACCCGATTTTTAATTGATTGAGATGGTCGATACCGTGGACCCGCCAGAGCTGGAGCAATGAAGCGCTCGTTACTGAAAGGCGATACCGTCGTTCGCCATCGTTCAAAATTGCATACAACTTAATTGGACTGCCTGGATAAGAATCCTCTACGAATTCAATGTTGCTTCCAGGGGTCCACACAGCGGCCAATGAGGGGCAATCACTACCCGAGCGCACCCGACACTTAAAGAATTTACCGAATGCATTGTAGCTGAAGTGTTCGCTGCAACCTGCAAACGCCTCTGATACCGTACCTGCCCCCATTGGAGCCTCAGACGAAAGCCAATTTGTGATTACCTCACCTGTGCTTTCGATGCGGTCAGCGTCTATTCGGATATCTTCATTGCGGTGCGGCAGCGCGTTACGAACAACTCCGGCAGGGGGACATTCTATCACAGAGCCAACCTCTATTCCGTGATTCGCTATCAACTGGGTGTTCCAATTGCCTCCATTCGGCAATGGCCTCACCATGCGCTGGCCTATGGGATCCCACGTTCCTATACAACGAGAGTCACCACTCATCTCTGTAATCTCGGTTACCAGAAGTCTCATAGTCGGCCCTCGCATGAAAAGGACGTTAGAGCTGTGTATCCGCTTCTGGGTTTTCAATACCTTTGATAGAAATTACTCCTGCTCCACATAAAGCTTCCGCCCCATCGCTTCATATTCCGCGCTCTTCGCCTTCATCCCCTCTTCGGCCTCCCGCGCTTGACGCTCCAAATCCGCCTTCTCATTATCGGTCATGCCCGCCGCATAGTCGCGCACCTCTGCGGTGATCTTCATGGAGCAGAATTTCGGGCCGCACATGGAGCAGAAGTGGGCCACCTTGTGGGCCTCTTTCGGGAGGGTCTGGTCGTGATAGTCGCGGGCGGTTTCGGGGTCGAGGGAGAGGTTGAACTGGTCTTCCCAGCGGAACTCGAACCGGGCGCGGCTTAGCGCGTCGTCGCGGACCTGCGCGGCGGGGTGGCCCTTGGCGAGGTCTGCGGCGTGGGCGGCGAGCTTGTAGGTGATGACGCCGACTTTGACGTCGTCGCGGTCCGGCAGGCCGAGATGCTCTTTCGGGGTGACGTAGCAGAGCATGGCAGTGCCGTACCAGCCGATCATCGCCGCGCCGATGCCGCTTGTGATGTGGTCATAGCCGGGCGCGATGTCCGTGGTGAGGGGGCCGAGGGTGTAGAAGGGCGCCTCACCGCATTCGCGCAGCTGCTTGTCCATATTGATCTTGATCTTGTGCATCGGGACGTGGCCCGGCCCTTCGATCATCACCTGGCAGCCCTTGGCGTGGGCGATCTTGGTCAGCTCACCGAGGGTCTCCAGCTCTGCGAACTGGGCCGCATCATTGGCGTCTGCGATGGAACCTGGGCGCAGGCCATCGCCGAGGCTGAAGGAGACATCATAGGCGCGCATGATGTCGCAGATGTCCTCGAAATGGGTGTAGAGGAAGCTCTCTGTGTGGTGGGCGAGCATCCATTTCGCCATGATCGAGCCGCCGCGCGAGACGATGCCCGTGACGCGCTTGGCGGTGAGGTGGATATAGGCGAGGCGCACGCCCGCATGGATGGTGAAATAGTCCACCCCCTGCTCTGCCTGCTCGATCAGCGTGTCGCGGTAGACCTCCCATGTCAGGTCCTCGGCGACGCCGTTCACCTTTTCCAGCGCCTGATAGATTGGCACGGTACCGATGGGCACGGGGCTGTTGCGGATGATCCATTCGCGGGTGTTGTGGATGTTACGCCCCGTCGAGAGGTCCATGACATTGTCGGCGCCCCAGCGTGTCGCCCAGACCATCTTGTCGACTTCTTCCTCAACCGAAGACGTGACGGCGGAGTTGCCGATATTGGCGTTGATCTTGACGAGGAAGTTGCGGCCGATGATCTGCGGCTCCAGCTCTGGATGGTTGATGTTGGCCGGGATGATGGCGCGGCCCTTTGCGATCTCGTCGCGGACGAATTCAGGGGTGATGAAGGCCGGGATTTCGGCGCCGAAGCTTTCGCCCTGGTCGATCTGGGCTTCAGCGTTTGCAAGCTGCTCCTGACGGCCGAGATTCTCGCGCTCTGCGACGTAGATCATCTCTTTCGTGATGATGCCGGCCTTCGCAAACTCATACTGGGTGACGGGTTTTCCGGGCAGGCCGCGAAGGGGCTTGTGATGGGTCGGGAACTGGCGAGCGAGATGCTTGCCGCTGACGCCGCCATTATCCTCTGGTTTGACCTCACGGCCTTCGTACTCCTCGACGCCGCCGCGTTCGAGCACCCAGTCGGTGCGGTGGCGCTCAAGGCCCTTCTCGACATCGATGGTGACCGACGGGTCGGAGTATGGGCCGGACGTGTCATAGACGGGCACCGGCTCTTCATTGGCCGATGGGTGCAGGTCGATCAGGCGGCGTGGGACCGACAGCGTCGGGTCCGCCTTCGGGTGGGTGTAGACCTTGCGGCTGGCTGGCAGCGGACCGGTGGTGACCTGCGGGGTCTGGAAGTCAGACTGGTTGGTGGGCTTGTTCATGTGGGGTCTCTCCAAAAGGTTTGAGACCCGGGGGCGCGTGGTTTTCCGTTCCTACGCCGGCCACCTCCACAATCGGAGATTCCCCGGATCAGGTTCTAAGGGTGCTGGACCTGCCTCTGGTCCATCTCAGCGCTAGCAATACGCGCCCCTCGGATTGGGTGGACCGTAGAGGAAAGCGGCGCGTTCGGAAAGGGGGCGGCGGCAAGCTGAGCGAGAGGGCTGAAAGCGTCGCGTAAAGTTCAGTCTAACCGATAGGCGATACGGGTACTGAACTTGCCCTCTGCCGGGTTGCCCTGATTATCCACGACCGGCTCAAAACGGGCATAGCGTTCCATATTCTTGCACGCCGTGTGATCGAGGACCGGCCAGCCCAATCTTCTCGCGATTTCGGGGTAGGCACCTGCAATTTGTCCGCCCCACTGGGCCATGCCGCGCGGGTTGGCAGTCCTCGCGGGGAACGACCAATCGCCAGCTCCGGCAGCCGCGGCGTCGGAGTCTCTTTCGAGTCGCAAAAGCGAGAGCTCCAATGTGTTCGAGCTGGTCGTGTATTGGTTCTCCGTTCTCAGCTCGAACTGTATCGATTCTGTGCCCTGATAGGTCCAGCTTATAGAACTATCTGAGAACTCGTCTTTCTCGGTCATTTTCCAATCCTGAAGGACAGGACATTTCACTATTCTTTCTCTAAGAGCGCGATAGGCGGCCTTGGCATCCCTGCGCCCTCCTCTCGCCTCACCTTTGATTGGAAGCGGACAGAACAACTCGACCCACCTCTTTGTCTTTTCGAGGTAGTCTGGCTGCGTTCTTCTCAGGCGACAGGGCTCCCCATCCAAAGTTTCAAGCGCTCTTCCAGGCAGATAGCTGCCATTGTCCTCTGACTTGAAGGCGGGGTCGAGCGAGGGGAATGGCGGCTCGTTTAGTCCCTCGATAATCCACCCCTCAATCTCGGCGCATAGGTCAGTCTCCGCAGATGCTACGGTGAAACTGCTCAGCGAAACTGCCAGACAGGCGGCGGCCAACGTCTTCAGCTTCATGATCATCCCCCCTTTTAATCTCCAGCCATTAGAGAGGCCGCATAGGGTGGTTTCAAGGCCCCGCGTGGCAAGCTAACCGGCTGCGACAGCATGCACGCAGATCGCTCGCTGCTTGCCAACGCGTTGATCGCTCGCCATTCAAGTCCCATGACGCTGGATCTTGCCGCCTATCTCAGACGCATCGGCTATAGCGGCCCTGTGCGGGCCGACCTTGAGACGCTGAATGCGCTGCACGCGGCCCATGTGAATGCGGTGCCGTTCGAGAACCTTGATGTGCATGCCGGGCGACCTGTGATGCTGTCGCTGGAGGCGTGGCCCTGGCTCTCCTGGGCGAGGCCCATCAGCACGCTCTGGACCATGGAGAGGGAGAGCTGATCGGTGGGCGGCGAGGGCGGGAGGATGTGGTCGAACGCCATCTCCTGCTCGAGGG
>DUBH01000041.1:21175-23793 GCA_012960415.1 Henriciella sp.
GGGATGAGGCGATGGGCAACCATCTTGCCCTGCTGGTGCGGCTGGAGCGCGACTATCTCGCCGATGTCGGGTTTGGCAGCTCTCAGGTGCATGCCATACCGCTGGAGGAAGGGGTGAGCGACCATGCCCCGGTGCGGATGGCGCTCGCGCGAACGGATGACGGCTATTGGCGCCTGCACGAAGGCGGGCCGGGCGCGACGTTCAGCTATGACTTCAGGGCAGAGCCTGCCGATGAGGCCCTGCTGGCCGCGCGCCACGAATGGCAGATCACTGACCCCAACAGCATTTTCTGCAAGACGCTGAGCGCCAAGATCCGGCGCGGGACGACCTATTACATTCTGCGCGGGCGCATGCTGGAAACGCAAATGCCGGGGCGCAGCACGCAGCAGGTCATGAACACGCCGCAAGAGCTGTCAGCCGTACTGGACGAGGTGTTTGGCCTTGAGGAGCCGGAGCTTGAGGCGCTGTGGCCGAAAATCTCCGCGCGGCACAAGCAGCTCTTCCCGCATGCGAGCGGCCGGCTTTAGGCGTTCGCGTCGAACTTCGCTGTATGGAAATGGGTAATCAGCCCGCTTCGCTACGAATGGCATTAGCGCGCCGCCTTATGTCGGCAGTGCTGGTGCCAGACTGCGCCCCACCCGCCTCAGAACCCGCCGGAAGCCTGTCGTAGGCATCGAGCTGGCTAAGGGCAGCCTCGGCCAATTCTTCGGCGAGGTTGTCCGGGGCGGGCGATCCATCTGGCAGGGGGCGGTTTGGATAGGTCTGTGCGAATTCGGCGAGCTGCAAATAATATTGCGCGAGCGCCTTCGCGATTGGCTGGCCCGCGCCCTCACACCGGTCGCGTAGAAGATTCAGCCGGTAAGCATTCGGCAGGCCGGGAACGATCCTGCCCTGCTGATCGAGCTGCTGCGCCAACTGACGAAAATAATCGTACTGGGTCTCCAGCTCGGCGGCCAACAACACCGATGACGCATATGGACAGGCCTGCTCATCCGGACCGTCAAAACCGGTATCGTAAATCTGGTCAAGCATCCGCTCAAACATGGTCTTAACCACGAACCCCTGCAGGATCTGCTTGGCGAGGTCGATCTGGGACGCGCGCGCTCTGCTTTGTGCTTCAGCCCGTTCTTCCGGCGGTGTGCCCTTGGCATAGGGCCAGCTTTCGGCTGCATCGTCCGCCATCCAGCGGCGTTCGACATTTCGCAGGGCATTCGACGCAAAGACAGCCTGTCGCGCAACGCCGTCCTGGTCCGGTTCAAAATCGGTAAGCAACCATGCCGCCATGGCGAGACGCAGCTGAACTTCGATTTCACCGGGACACGCCGAATAGAGCGACCGAATCTCGCTGTTGAGCACCTCAGGCCGGCCGCTATCGGTCGGCAGGCTTTCGATCCTGTCCAATACCTCCGTTATCTGCTGGAAAGCATCTTCGGGGCAGCTCGGTTCGCCTGCCTGCGCGCTGGCGGCGAATGGCAGGCTGACAAGTCCCAGCGCGATGGCAAATGATCTGATCATGGGCGTCCCCTCTCTGCGTTCTGAAAGGGTAGGATGATGCCCGCATGGTCTCAAGTCGCCGCCCGGCACAGGACAGTCCAGGGTCTAAGCATTCGCCTCGAACTGGGCGGTATCGACGGCGAACCAGAGCGTATCGGCATGGGCGAGGAGTGTGCCGTCCTGCCTGTAGAGCGCCGTGCCCGCGAAGTGCTTGCGGCCTTTTCCGCCCGTGCGCCATGAGGCGATGATGAGCGGCTCACCGACAGGCGGGCGGGTGAGTATGTTCGCGTTCATTTCGCCCAGAAGCGCGCGGTCCACATCCGGCAGGGAGAAGCCGCCGGGGCAGTCTAGCGCGCTCCAGATGATCTCATCGCGAACGAGGCCGTCCTCGCCTGCAAAGGTCTCATGTGGGGTCCAGATGGTAGCGGCGGTTTCAGGGTCTTCGAGCTGGCCGCAGAAAATGCGGAGGCCCTCGCCTGGCTCACGACCGCGCCCGCAGACGAAGCAGACCGATTGCTCACCCGCGCCAAAGGGACGAGGGCGCTCGCTCGCGGCCTTCGCCGCATCGAACGATGGCGCCGGGCGCGGCGCGATGGAGGCGGCTTCAGGCCGCGCGGTCATGATGAGCGTGTCGCCAGCCATCAGGAGGGTATTGTCGCCGTCGCTCGTGAGGCTGAGCGGTGTTTCCAGTGGGATGGGTGCATTGATGCGGATCATGTGCGGGCCATCAAGCAACTGCGCCATCAGACCTGCGGAATAGCCGCCATTACCGCTGCCGGGCGGACCATTGAACTGTTTCGGGATAGTGATTGTGGCGGGGGCGGTCATGGCGATCTCCGTGTGGCAGCACGCCCGCGCTATCCACAAATGGTTGCGCTTGCAAGTGGACCGCAAGGGCGCGCTGTGCGAGGCCGGACTTCTATTGAAGCCCGAGTTCGAGCAAGCACCTCATGCCCTTTTCCCTTCGCCCGCTGGGCCTTGCCGCGTGCCTTTCGGCGGCGCTGATCCTGCCCGCCTGTCAGTCCGTGCCGGGGGCCGCCCCAGAGACAGATGTCTCGCAAGGGGCCTTGAACGAGGTCATCGAGAAGCTCATCGCGGAGGAGGAGAAGGAGCCCGAGGACATT
>DUBH01000041.1:23803-25058 GCA_012960415.1 Henriciella sp.
ACGGCAAGACGGGCTGATCGCCAATTATTATCCGGCCATGCGCGCGGATGCGCCCGGGCCTGCCATCCTGATGTTCGGCGGGTCTGAGGGCGGATTGAGCGAGGGTGTCGCCCGCGATGCCGGAGCGCTGCGGACTGAGGGCTTTCACGTGCTGCACCTGTCTTTCTACCGGTATGAAGGTCAGGAGCAGAACCTTGAAATGGTCCCCCTGGAGCGGTTTGACCGGGCGCTGGACTGGCTGCTTGCGCGCGATGAGGTGGACTCAGGCCGGGTCGCCATCTTCGGCACGTCGAAAGGCGCGGAAGCAGCATTGATCATGGCGAGCCGGAGAAACGAGATTGACGGCGTTGTCGCCATCGTCCCGTCCAGCGTCTCCTGGACAGGTATAAATTGGGACTTTGACGGGCGCGTGCCGGAAGCCTCCTGGTCCTTCAATGGCGCGCCTTATCCAGCCCTGCCCTATGGCGAATTCGACTATGAGACCGGGCTCTATTCGCTCTATGCCAACGGCCTGAAAGCCGTCTCCGAGCATGAAGACGCGGTGATCGCTGTCGAAGAGAGTGATGCGCCAATGCTGCTTATTTGCGGCGGATCAGATGCGCTGTGGCCAAGCTGCCCCATGGCGGAAGCTATAGATGCACGCGCTGAAGCCTTGGGCGGGCCAGAGGTGACCGTGCTGGACTACCCGGAGGCAGGACATGGCGCAGGCGGCTCGCCTGCCGAGACGCTCGCTCCTGAGACAGCAGATGAGGCGCTCGACTGGGGTGGGACGCGTGCCTCTAACCGGGCCGCGCAGCAGGATAACTGGCCGAAGACCGTCGCCTTCCTGAAAGAGGCGCTCTAGGCATTCGCCAGATGGGACTCATGTCAAAATTATTCCGCCTCAAGTGAATAATTATAGACTCCCTGTTAATTCTATATAACATTGCTTCTGTCAGATCAGGAGTCTTCTGCAATGCCGTACCGCGAAAAGATCGTGTGGCTTTCCCTGTTTGCGATTGCCGTCGCCTTCATCCCTTACTTCACCTATGTGGCGATGACGCCAGCGGCCGCTGAGGGTCTTCCGAATGTGCGCCAGCTCATCCTGTATGCCATTGCCGCAGGTGTTCAGATGACGATCCTGCTGGCCGGACGCGTCTGGCTGGCGGCGCGTTCACCCGAAGACGCAAAGATGCCGAAAGATGAGCGCGACAAGGCCATCAGTCGCAACGCAATCCGTGTCTCCTATTTCGTGCTGATGGCGGGCACGATCCTT
>DUBH01000041.1:25094-68091 GCA_012960415.1 Henriciella sp.
CCCATAGCGGCTGGCAGATCGTCAATGCCGCCCTCTTCATGATCGTGCTGGCCGAAGTGGTGAACTATTCGATCGCGGCTGTCAGCTATCGTCGTCAGGCATGAGCGCGAAGACGATCCACAATCGCATTCGCGAGCTGCGCTTTCTGAATGGGGAGATGACGCAAGCTGATCTCGGCAACAAGATCGGCGTCACGCGCCAGACGATCGCCGCCATCGAGAAGGGCAAATATGCACCGACGCTGGAGGCCGCTTTCAGGATCGCGGATGTTTTTGGCGTCGGACTGGATGAGGTTTTTACCTGGGGCTGACGCACCACCCGGCATGGGTCAGCCGCCCTCTTCGCCCGCAATCTGGGCAGCGAGAGCGTCGGCCTCTTCCTTGATAAAGGCATTGTCGGCGACCAGCGCCGTGTCCATGGCGGCGATCTCAGACTGGGCCTGCTCGATCAGGGTCGCCGCGAGCGTTTCCGGTGGAGTAGACCCATCCGGCATTGGAACGCCGGGATTGGCAAATGCGCGCTCTGCGAGCTGGGTCAGGAGAAAGGCGCGCACGAGACGCACATCGTCGGCGACAATCTGGCATCGGTCACGCAGGACGAGAAGCCGGTAGTCGCCCGGAATGATCGGCAGCGTCACGCTATCTGCCGGGTTGCCTTCCAGCACGCCCATGATGCCTTCCAGCTGGGCGCGCGCTTCGATCTGCGCGATATGACCGAACTGGTAAGGACAGGTCTCATCCGGCCCATCGAAGCCCTGATAGTAGCGCCCGCCTCCGATTGCTCGCAGAATGGTCGGCGCGACGAAACCTTCGATGACGGGCGCGAGGCGCTCCGTTTCTGCGAGACGCTGTTCAACGGCATTTTCGTCAGGTCCGGTAGCGCCCCAGATGGCGTCTTCGTCCATCCAGCGCGCCTCTATCGACTGGACCGCGTAGAGCACAAAGGAAGCCGCACGATAGCTGTCCTCACGCGCGCCATGGTCAGACATTTCCCAGGCCGTTTCGGCAGCAATCAGGTCAGTTTCGAAAGACTGAGAACACTCATTTTCGAAGCTCACAACCTCTTCAAAAAGCGGCTCCCATGCCTCATCGATTTCCTCAAGCGCTTCGGCGCGGGCGAGCAGCGCTTCGCCCGTTGCCAGAGGGTCTTCGCCGCATTGGGTTTCCTGCGCGGTAGCCGCAGAGATGCCGGCGAAAGAGAGAAGGAGGACGGTAAGCGTAGCGCGCATTTGGGACATCCGGTTCGTATCCGAGTGACGGGAGTCTAGGCGAATTCGGAAGCGCCCGCCACACACGCTCTCATCTCGCCCGGCGCGCCTTGGCCGGCTCACTCGTCCTTTGCCATCCAGCCATTGATGGCGTCGGCATGAATATGGGTGGTGGAGAAAACCGGTAGCGGCCCATCGCCATCTGACAGGATCATGCAAAGCTCTGTGCAGCCAAGGATGACGCCGTCTGCGCCTTCGTCTGCGTAGCGGGTGATCATGGCCGTCAGCTCTTCGCGGGATGTGTCCTTTACCACGCCGTTCACAAGTTCATCGAAGATCACACGGCCGATGAGGTTCCGGTCTTCCGCGGTCGGGATGACGGGCGTGCCGGGAAAGCGCTGGGCGAGAGCCGGAGCGAAGAAGTCGCCGCTCATCACCCATGGCGTGCCTAAGAGAAGCGGACTGGCAATCCCCTTTTCCATCATCGCATCAGAGAGGCTGTCGAGCATGTGGATGACAGGAAGGCCGGTCGCCTCTGCCACAGCATCGGCGGCGACATGGGTCGTGCCGGACGTGATGGCGATGGCCTCTGCCCCAGCGGCTTTCAGGGCGTTTGCGCCTTTGACGACTTCGGCCCGGAAGGCGTCCCAGTTCTCGTCATGATAGTGGCCAATCATCACGCCATAATCGAGCATGAAGAAGACGCAGCGCGCCGAATGCTGCCCGCCGTGGCGCGTGCGCGCATGGGAATTGAGCAGCTCATAATAGATTTTCGTAGCTTCGGGGCTGACCCCGCCAATCAGACCGATGAGTGACATGAGGATGGTCTAGGATGGACCCGGCGCCATGAAAAGCCGAGTGATCACACCTAACTACTTCTCTCCGCAATCGACTTCGCGGTTATATCTACGGCCATCAAACGGTTGTGGATATTCTGATTGTTGGCCTCGTCCCGCGAATCCGTGACCGGCATGGTGGCGAAGGCGTTGTAGTGCTTCCTGGCAGTGCTGGCGAGAGACTCCGCCTCTTGCTGTACGGTCCACAGCACGTCCGCATAATAGCCGTAGGACAGATACTCCGAAAGACGGTTGAGGCGCTGCTCATGGGCCCAGGCGATCTGCCAGGTGATGACAGGCTCCTGTTGCTTGCAGATCTCACGAAGTTTCTCCAGCCGGCCCATGGCCCGAGAGAAGCCGGTCGCGTCTTTCTTTTCGCCCCTCGAAAAATTCGCAATGACCGCGCCGGTGAGCCCTTCGGCTTCCGTGCGGGCACGAGCCTGATCGCGCGGGAAGGGACAGGTTTCAACCGGCGCGAGCGAGAAGATTTCTTGCGGACGCCCCATCAACTCCAGCTCCAGAAGCTGCGGCAGTATGATCGTCTTCAGCAGGTTGTCGGTCTGACCCCACGTATAGACGGATGTCTCACTGCCATCTGCGAGCGTCAGTTTCGGGGCCGGGGCCGACAGGCTGAAGGCGTCATCTTCTGCCAATGCTGCCGCGTAGGCGGTCTCCAGCAATGTCTGGCGCACCTCCGGCGCCTGGTCCGACAGAGCATTGGCGAGGATTGCAGCGATCGAGGCTGAAAGCCCCTGCACGGTGGAATTGCCCTCGCACCGCGCCATGGCATCGCGGACCACCCGGTATGCCGCATTAGGGTCGGTCATGGTGCCGTTCAGCAGCCCGACCTGAAGATTATAGAGTTGCTCGACAGCGCTGTCAGGACAAGGCTTAGCCTCATCGGCGAAAGCGGCATGCCCCAGAAGTCCAGCCGCCAGCGCGGCCAGAAGTGTCCTGATTCTCATTTTTGCGTCCTCCCGGCACAAGGATAGCATCGGTTGGCGTCGGAGAAAGCGTTTCTTCAGGCGGCTGGCCTTCGCTTGTAGGTCAGCGCCATGGCGATGCAGTGGCTGAGTTCTTCCCGAGGCAGTATCTGGTCGAGTGGCAAGGCGATGGCGCGGGTGCCTTCGAAAGCGAAGAGGTCGCCGTAGCGCTCACGCCAGCGGGCAACGAGGTCTGTCTGGCAATGGACGAGCAGCCGGACAATGCCCGGGCTCGATGGCTTCCAACCCAATCGGATAGGGGTGCCGCTGCGCACCGAAAAGCTCGGCTCGCCCCATTTCAGGCTTTCGGATACAGAGCCGACCCCGTCGGTGCGCGCAGCCGTTTCAAGCACGAGCTCGCGCAGCTCAATCCAGCGGCGACGCACGTCATCCGGAACTGCATCGAAGGCGCTGCGTAGCTCCTGCGGAAGCGGCGCGGCGGGTTTTGCCTCTGCAGGCGTCGATGGCGGCATGCACGATCCCTCCCTGCCCGCCTTCATACCAGACACGCGAAAGGAAGACGAATGAGCGATACCAAGACAGTCATCATCACAGGCGCCGGCTCCGGAATTGGGGCGGCAACGGCGAAGCGGTTCTCGGGCGACGGATGGAATGTCGTGCTGAACGGGCGCACAAAAGAGAAGCTGGACAAGGTCGCTGGCGACCTGCCTGCTGAGCGCACGCTAATTGTGTCTGGCGACGTTTCGAACGCCAATGACGTCTCGCACCTCATCTCTCAGGCAGTGGAGAATTTTGGCGGCATTGATTGCCTCATCAACAATGCGGGCGTCGCGGAAATGGGCGAGCCGGGTGACCTGTCGCTGCAAGATTTCGAGAAGATCATGTCGACCAATGTCACCGGCATCTTCCACACGGTGACGGCCGCCCTGCCCCATCTGAAAGCGGCGAAGGGCTCTATCGTGAACACTTCCTCAGTCTCCGGTATTGGCGGAGACTGGAAGATGTTCGGCTACAACACGTCCAAAGGTGCGGTCTCAAACATGACGCGGGCGATGGCGCTCGACCTTGGCAAATACGGGGTGCGCGTGAACGCCGTCGCGCCAAGCGTGACGAAGACCGAAATGGCCGAAGGCATTCATTCGAACGAGGAAAAGATGGAGAAGGTGCGCGCGCGCCTGCCGCTTGGCCGGGCCGCTGAACCCGAAGAAGTCGCGAGCGTCATCGCCTTTCTCGCCGGACCAGACGCCAGGTTTGTGAGCGGGGTGATCCTGCCGGTTGATGGCGGGCTTTCAGCGTCCAACGGACAGCCGAATTTCGCGGCATAGCCAGAAACAGAAAAGGCCCGGTGTCTGGAGGGCTTCCTCTCTGACACCGGGCCTTGGATTTTTGGCATTGGGATTGGGAGCGACTAGTCGTCGTCGCCTTCCAGATAGCGCTCAGTGAAGTCCATGAACGCGTCCCAGCTCTTCTTGTCGGCAAGCTCCTGATAGCGGTCCGAGCCGAAGACGGTCCAGGCATGCGGCGCGCCGGAATAGATCTGGACCTCATAGGTCACGCCATCGGTTTCAAGCTGGTCGGCGAGGTCTGCGGCGAGGCTGTTCGGGATGCCGCTATCGGCGCCGCCATGCATGACCAGGATCGGCGCTGAGGTCGCGGCATAGTTGGCCCCTTCAGGGGCGTCCAGGCTGCCATGGAACGTGGCATAGCCTGCTATGTTCTCACCCTCGTCAGAGCGGGCCAGCTCCAACGTGGCACCGCCGCCAAAGCAGTAGCCCATAAGGATGACGTTCGTTTCACCGGAGGCTTCTCGGGCCTGTTCTATGCCGCCGAGAATGCGGGCGCGCATCATCTCGCGGTCATTGTAGAGCATGCCGACCTGTTCCTTGCGCGCATCGGTGGTCGCCGGGCGGTTACCCTTGCCATAGACATCGATTGCGAAGGCGTCATAGCCCTCATCTGCGATCATTTCGGCGCGGGTCATCTCATATTCATCGAGGCCGCCCCAGTCATGGATGATAACGACGAGGCCTTTGGAGTCACGCGTGGCTTCGGCGAGGTAGCCTTCATAGGTCGCGCCATCGACGGTATAGTCGACGGTCTCGCCCGCCTGGGCGGCGAGGGTGAAGGCCGTGGAGGCGGCAAGGGATGTGAGGAGGCGCATGGCGTTTCCTTTTTTGAATGAGTGGACCTTCCGAGAGCTAGGGCGCGGCCCTTGCGTGCCAAATACGAAGCGTCCCGGAATCCCCCTTGCCAGCTGCCCTGTGCTTGCTGCAACCTTAGCCGCGGATAGCCGCTTTGAGACTTCTCATGGCCGAGACGACAACGCAGTCGCGATATTTTGAACTCCTGGGCCGGGCCTATGAGATACCGCTCGAGAGCGCGGGTTTTGAAGATTTCCTCGATGCCGCCCATGATTTCTTCTGCGCCGACCCGGAGACAGGCGAAGTCTCTGAAGACGTCGCGAAGTTCACGCCTGAAGGTGTCGAGGACCATACAAGCCGGCTGGAACGCATTTTCGATGTTGCGCTGAAGGCAGAAGCGCAGGAGGCCGAAACCGATGCGCGCTATCATAGCGTGCTGCGGGTCGCGCCGGGGACGCTGCAGGTTCATGGCAATGAGGCCGCCGTCGCCCTGCTGGGATGTACCCTGCCCCGTCCGCTGGACGAGCTGCCCTTCGACCATGAAGCCCTCGCGCAGGTCCGCGACACACTTTCAGAACCTGCACGCGAAGACCGCATCGTCCTTGCGACAGTTGAGGGCAGCGATCCGCGCCCCTGTCTCGCGCTTGTGCAGCCGGGCCGCACCGACGGTGCGGAAGCCCGCATTTCCCTATCCTTCATTCACTGGTCTGACGGGCTGATTGATCGACTGGGAAAGGCGCTGGGGCTGACCGAGTCCGAAACCGAAGTCCTGCAAGGGCATCTCGATAACAAGACACCGCGTGAGATTGCCGAGGATCGTGGCCGCTCTCCCGAAACGGTCAAGGTGCAGGCCAAGACCATCCTGAGAAAAACGGGCTGCGCGCGCATGACCGACGTGGTGCGGCTTGCGGCCAGCATGTCCTACCTTCTGCGCAAGATGCCCGATGAGCGCCAGTCGAGCCTTGATAGCTGGGCAACGCCGGCGCGCGCGCTGGAGTATCTCGTGCGCGACGGACGTAATGTGGCTTACTACCGGCACGGGCCAAGCGACGCGAAGACCGCGGTACTTTTTTCTCATGCGCTGATACAGGGGCCGTTCTTCGCGCCGGCCTTTCTGAACAAGTTGACCCAAGGAGGTGTGCGCCTTCTTGCGCAGTCCCGGCCGGGTTACGGCTACACGGATCCGCCCAAGTCAGCTGAGGAATTTGAGTCCGATACGGTAGCCGATGCGCTGGCGATGCTTGAGACTGAGAGTGTCGACAAGGTCCACGTGGTCGGCCACCAGCTTGGCACCAGCCATGCGTTTCGTATCGCGCATGCACTTGGCCCGCGCGCCCAGTCCCTTGTCTTCATCAATGGCGGCATTCCGCTTCAGGAAAAACATTATGCCAGCATGGACAGGCGGGTACGGTTCGCCGCCATGGCGACCCGCCATGCGCCCTCGATCCTGAAAATGGCGAATGCCCTTGGTATTCGCAGCTTCAAGAAGAAGGGGGTGCGCGCCTTCCTAATCGACCGGTACACCCGATCGGAGGTCGACATGAGAGCCTTGATGATGCCCGGTGTGATGGAGCTTCACGCCAACGGGACTTTCCATGCCTGCGAGCAGGATGGCATACCTTTTTTTCTCGACGAGAGGTCGAAGCATTCAGACTGGTCAGCCGACGCACAAAGGGTCGGCTGCCGCCAATACTGGTTGCAGCCCGAAGACTGCTCAATCCTGGACCCGGAAGCGGTCCGGGAATTTGTTGGGAAGTTGCGCGGCGCCCGGTTTGAAACCGAGCCGGGCGCCGGCGCCATTATGCTGTACCAAAGGCCTGAACGGGTCGCTGACTTCATACTGGATGCAATCAGCGACACGTCTGATAAGGGCCGGGCAGTCAGCCCCTAGCAGCCCTT
This sequence comes from Henriciella sp., assembly GCA_012960415.1. Taxonomy (GTDB): domain Bacteria; phylum Pseudomonadota; class Alphaproteobacteria; order Caulobacterales; family Hyphomonadaceae; genus Henriciella. The sequence goes on from DUBH01000041.1 coordinate 32,122, forward strand.
GCCAGCATATATCCCCATAAGCGCTGTGCGGCGCAGTTCTGCCGTGCGTGCATTTTCGGCCTGACGCTCGGCCTCTGCCTGCGCATTCTGCTGCGCAAGCCCCCCTGCAGCATTCGCTGCAAAGCCCAGTCCCGGCACGCGGCCGAGGGCGCCGCTGTAAAGCGCGGCATTCGTTGCAAGACCGGCAGCCGTGCTGGCCGCTGCGCCGGATGTCTCGGCGTTACGGGCACTCTGGTCAGCCTGCATCATATAGGTGTCCATGCTGGCGATCTCGGTGCTGAGTGCCTCGCAGGTCATGTCGGCGTCGCCTGGCTGGCTGGCCACGAGACGCGGCGACAGCTCCTGAGAACCGCCAAGCGACGTGGTGGTCGTGCATGCTGTCGCGGCGAGGCCTGCGACCGAAACGAGAATGAAGTGTCTGAGCATTTTTGTTTCCCCCTGAAACTGAAGTGATCGCAATAGATCAGGGGGTCTTCCGGCCCGCATCACCCTGCCGGGTTAGATGGGCAAAATTTATCGGAAAATTTTGTCGCCGCGCACGACTGCGTGATGTGTCAGCGGGACACTTCGCGCCAAGTTCCGGGCGCAAGATCATCCAGGGACCAGTCCCCGATGCGGATGCGGATGAGGCGCAAGGTCGGGTGCCCGATCGCTGCTGTCATGCGCCGAACCTGACGATTCTTGCCCTCGCGCAGCCCCACTTCGAGCCAACAATCTGGCACAGTCTTGCGATAGCGCACGGGCGGATCACGCTCCCAGAGGCCTTCAGGGGCGTCGACCTGCTTTACTTTTGCTGGCCGGGTGCGGCCATCTTTCAGGTCGAGGCCGCGGCGGAAGGCTTCAAGCGCGTCCAGCTCAGGCAGGCCTTCAACCTGCGCAAGATAGGTTTTCTCTGTCTTGTGCCGGGGGTCGGCAATCCGCGACTGGAGGCGCCCATCATCGGTCAGCAGGAGCAGACCTTCACTGTCCCGGTCGAGCCGGCCCGCCGGATAAACGCCCGGCAGGTCGATGAAGTCGGACAGGGTCTGGCGCGGGCTTCCCTCTGTGCCCTTGTCGGTAAACTGGGAGAGGACGCCGAAGGGTTTGTTAAACGCGATGAGCATGAGACCGGCTATCGCGCCTGACTGCGACGGTTTCAATGGGACAAGGCATGAAAAAGCCCGCCATGATGGCGGGCCTTTCCGTGGTTTGCGGTGTCGCAGCTTATGATGCGCTGTAGGTCATCAGGTATTCGCTGAGCTCAATGTCGCCATCGCTATCAGCATCATACTTGCCGAAGAGGTCGTCGCCGACTTCAGACCGGTTCTGCCAGTTGCTCCACTCAGACTGCGAGATCATGCCGTCACCATTACCATCAATGGTGAGGAACAGCTGAACCGCCATCGAGGAGCTGAGCTCATTGCTCGGCACGGTGGTCGTGCTGGTGCGCACGAAATCATCAGCCTCGGCTTCAGTCGTTTCAGCGGTCTCGGTCGTCATCGTCGCCGTGTCAGTGTCCATCGTCGCTGACGTATCCGTCGTCACATCGGTGTCAGTCGTGACTTCCGCTTCCATTTCGGGCGTTTCAGGCACGTCCGTAGACATGGTGGTCGTCGTAGACGTTGTCGTAGCCGGCGGCGTGGTTGCGGTCGGTGTCGTCTCAACCACCGGATCATTCATCACGGTCTCGGCGTCCGGAGTTTCGATCGTCGTGGTGGTGGTCGTGGTTGTCTCTGGCTCGGTTTTTGGCGGCGTCGGCGCATCCGAGGTCTCGACCTCCGTCTCGACTTGGACTTCCGCTTCTGCGGTCATGTCGTCAGACGACGAGTCTTCCATGTGGTGGTCGGCGAAAGCCGGGCCGGCGGCCAGAATGGTCGTGGTCGCAAGAGCGGTCATGATCTTCTTCATTTGTCTCTCCTAGTTTGTTGCAGGTCGTTTGATTAACGGACCTGCTGCCCCGGGCGTTCCGAATCAATTTCGTGGAAGCCGACGTGTGGTGCCTGTCGACGAGCACGTCTTGACCTGACCGTACGGTTCGGCGGAGATGTGAGCACTGCGCGCGCCAGACGCGCAGAGCGAAGGGGAAACGCCATGACATCTATCGAAGCCGCCATTCTGTATGCGGGCCTGTTCATCATTCTGTTTATCCTGCTGAAGGGCAATGTTGGCAGGGTGCGTTCAGCCGAGAAGATTATTTTCGGAGACGGCGCGAATGAGCGCCTGCAACGGGCGCAGCGTGTACAGGGCAACGCCGTTGAAGACGTGCCCGTCACGTTGATCGGGATTATCGGACTTGGCTTGCTGTCAGCGCCAGTCCTGCTGATCCACGGTCTGGGCGCGCTGTTTCTGATCGGCCGGATCCTGCACGCTGTCGGGCTTGGCGGGTCGAGCGGCGGCAGCCCTGGCCGGATGTTCGGCACGCTGCTATCCCTTCTGGTCATGCTGGCCACAGGCGTAGGCTGCCTCTGGTATGCCTTGACCTGAACCAGGCGAGCAGGTTCTCAGAACACGGCCTGGACGTCGCTTGTCCAGCCGACATAAATGTCAGCGCCGGTTTCGATTACCGGACGCTTTATGAGTGTCGGGTTCTGGATGAGCAGGGCCTCGGCCTTGCCCTGTTCGATCTCTGACTTCTCTTCAGTAGAGAGGCCGCGCCATGTCGTCGAACGCTTGTTGACGAGCTTGTCAGGACCGACAGCCTCCAGCCAGAGAGGGACTTTTTCCTGGAGATTGGCATCTGCGCGTATATCGACCAGCGTGACGTCATGGCCGTCAGCGTCGAGCGCCGACATCGCTTTCTTGCAGGTGTCACAGTTCTTCAGGCCATAGAGCGTCAGGGCTGCCATCAATCTATCCTTCCGGTTGAGGTTTGTTTGCGTTGCAAGACATGGGGAAGCTGCCCGGCAAAGTCCAAGCTTGCGCCTCGGAACTAATACCTTAATAATGTGTTAGGATTTTGAATGAAGCCCGAGCGGGTGGCTGCGGGCGTTCCCGATCCAAGAGGGCTTAGCTGATGGGTAAATTTCTTTCTGGTCTGATCGTTCTGATCGCCGCAATCTTTCTGATCATCCTCCTGTACTTCCGTATCGCAGAAGGCTCCTTCGAAGGCGCTGGCGCACGCATGGACGAGTTCCTTGGCGCGGCTGCTGAAGAGACCGGAGAAGCAACACGCAACATCGTCAATGAAGCTGACGAAGCGCTTGAAGGCGACGACGGGTACTAGTCTCGCAGACTGAATAAATCTTCGACCCGGCAACTAAGCACGCGCGCAAGCCTGAGTGCCAGAACTGTTGTCGGGACGAAGACACCGTTCTCAATCGTATTGATGGTCTTGCGGCTGACGGAAACTTTCGCCGCAAGATCCGCCTGTGTGAGGCCTGCGGCCTGCCGGTAGTCCTTGAGCGCCGTCTGCAGGTCGGGATGATCAGGCATCGCGGCCCTCGAGCCTTGCGAAGGCCAGCATCGGGCCGGCGACACCCGCGACCAGGATAAGCTGCGCGGCGACATTGCCTTCTATTCTGACGAACATCGACGCTGTGAAAACCATCGCCGCCGTGATCAGCATCACCCAGTAGCCAATCTGAAAAGCACGCATTCGGTTCTGCTGGACGAGTTCATCGTTTAGAGCCGCGCGCGCTTCGGGCGGCGCGCCTTTCACGCCGCGCTGACGCATCAGGATGATCAGTGTTACCGCCCAGAATGCAAAGGCAAACAGGCTGACAAAGCTCGTCAGGCGCCTGTCTCCGCCAGCAAAGTCGCTGAACATCTGCAGGCCCGCCAGCTGCCAGACGATGAAGGCAATGGCCATGACAACAAGCAGGCGCCGGCGCTTGCGGGACAGTTTCTCGACCTGGTCAGACATTCCGCTCTCCATGTAACGTCAAGGTTACACGGTAGACCGCCCAATAAGTAACGTCAACGTTACATTCGGAAAAATCTAGTTTTCCTCTAAGTGGACCTCCCCATCAAGGTCATCGAGCTTGACCTGAAGGTGCGCGCGCACATCAGCCACCGCCTGATTATAGACGGTCGGCCCGAGCGTACGCAGCATGAGATCAAGGATTTCGTCCGCGCGAAAGTCGCTCAGGTTTTCATCAAAGCTGGAGGCGAAGAGCGACTGAAGATGCGCAACAAGGGCGCTGCGGCGTTCGTCAGAGAGCTCTATCTTCTTCATCTTTCCACGACGCCGACAATCGGGCCCATATCTGCGCCCTGCTCATCACGGCCCATGGCCGGCGCATAGATGCGAGAGACCTGCCCATCGAGGAAGAGCGCGTCCGGCACTTCGAGACGCTCGCGGAAGAGGCTCGCAAAATCATGGAAGGTCACGAGCGTGTCCGAAATCGCGAAGTGGACGGTGCGACCATCGGCACTCACGCCGACGCCGTTGCGGCGCTTGCGGGAGGTGCCATCGGGATTGAGGGCCGGATGTATCTCGCCATCGATGACCAGCATCGGACCAGATTGAGTGGCGTACTCAGGGTCGCGGTTTTCTTCCAGATAGATTTCGGACACAGAGATCCCGGCGCGCCCATCTTCAAGCCAGAAGACGCCGTTCGGCTTCATGTGGAAGTTGCCGGGCCCTTCATTTGTGTTGACGCTGGCACGGTCGCCATCCTCGGCGCGAAGATAGCCGACGGGTTGGCGGTCCTCATGATACATGCCGCCATTCATCGCGAAGACGAGCGTCTCGCCGCGCGCTTCCAGCGTATCGGCAAGCGTGTTGAACTGCAGATACTGGCCGGCCTCTCCATCGGCATAAAAGAGGCGGATATCGTCACGGTCGGCGCGGAAGGTGCAGATGGTATAGGGCAGCGAGCGGAAGGTAACGGAGCGGCAGTAGTCACCGCTTTCTTCAGGCAAGGCGACATCGCAGGCGGGAAGCGCCACCGCTGCAGCGAGCAGGGCGATGATCAGGGCCGGCGCTTTGGCTCGTCTGCGCAATTTCAGGGGCCCTTCTACTGGCGCGTGAGCGGCCTGAGCCGCCAATTTGAACAGGGTATGAAGCATCGCTGATGGACGAAAGGCTCCAATGTCAGATTGGCGAGCAAGCCGTGGCCGAATTACGGCTTTCAGGCGCTGGCGGCTGCTTCGAATTCCTCACTGGCGGCAAGCCATGTTTCCTCTGCTGCATCGAGGGCAGCATTGAGCCGGTCGCGCGACTTGCCGAGGGCCACCGCTTTCTTCGGGTCAGTGTCATAGAGGGTCGGGTCGGCAAGCTCTGTGTCGATGCCCGCAAGCTCCTTGCGGATCTTTTCCATCTCGCGCTCGGCCGCTGAGATGCGCTTGCGGATGTCGGCGGTGGCGCGGCGAATTTCCGACTCGGAACGCTTCGGCGCGGGCGGCGGCGGCGCGGGCTCGAATTTCGAGTGCGGCGTGTCGGCGCGCGTCTTGTCAGCCGCGAGCACGAGCGCGCGATAATCGGACAGGTCGCCATCATACGGCGCGGCCCGGCCTTCATTGACCAGCCAGAGGCGGTCTGCTGTTGCCTCAGCGAGATAGACATCGTGCGTGATGAGAAGGACTGCGCCTTCATAGTCATTGAGCGCGTGGATGAGTGCTTCGCGGCTGTCGATGTCGAGGTGGCTGGTCGGTTCGTCCAGGATCATGATGTTCGGCTTTTGCAGCGCCATCAGGCCCAGCAGCAGACGGACTTTCTCACCACCCGAAAGCTTCTCGACTTTGGTCTCAGCCTTGTCGCGGTTGAAGCCGATATTGGCGACGATGGAGCGGACCTGGCCATCGGTCGCGTTTGGGCGCAGGCGGCGCACATGGTCGAGCGCGTTGTCGCCCGCGGAAAGCTCATCGAGCTGGTCCTGGCTGAAATAGCCGACATTGACCTTGGGCGCGGCGACGCGGTTGCCGTCGAGCAGCTTGAGGCGCCCGGCAATGGATTTGACGAGGGTAGACTTGCCCTGCCCGTTGGCGCCGACAATCGCGATCCGGTCGTCATTGTCGACGCGCAGGTGCACGCCGCGCAGGACCGGGTGACCTTCTGCATAACCTAGCGCGGCGTCATCCAGCACGAAGAGCGGCGAGGCGAGCTCTTCCGGCGTCGGGAAGTCGAATGCATGGGTGCGGGCTTCAAGCGGGATGACGATGTCCTGCATCCGCTCCAGCATCTTGATGCGGGACTGGGCCTGTGTCGCCTTGGAGGCCTTGGCGCGGAAGCGGTCGACAAAGCTCTGCAGGTGGGCGCGTTCCTTGTCCTGCTTGGCCTTCTGGGCTTCCAGCTGGGAAAGCTGTTCGGCGCGCTTCTTCTGCCAGCTGTCATAATTGCCGGGATGGACAAAGAGCTTGAGGTTTTCCAGCGCCAGGATGTGCGTGACGGAGTTGTTCAGAAGCTCACGGTCGTGACTGACGAGCAGCACGGTATGCGGGTACTGTTTGAGATAGGTCTCAAGCCAGGCAGCGCCTTCAAGATCGAGATAGTTGGTCGGCTCGTCGAGGAGCAGCAGGTCTGGTTCTGCGAAGAGGACACCTGCGAGCGCGGCACGCATGCGCCAGCCACCGGAGAACTCCTTGCAGGCGCGCGAGAGGTCAGACTGGGCGAAGCCAAGGCCAGTGAGAATGGTCGACGCGCGCGCTTCGCCTGACCATGCGTCGATGGCGGTGAGGCGCTCATGCACATCGGCGAGTTCCTGCGGGTCCGTCACCGTTTCGGCCTCATGCATGAGGCGGGCGCGTTCTGTGTGCGCGGCGAGGGTCTCGTCCAGAAGGGTGCGGTCAGAAGCTTCTACTTCCTGCGCGACCCAGCCAAGGCGTGCAGCCTTGCCGATACGGATCGCGCTGTCGGCTTCGTCACCTGACTCACGGATGAGGCGCAGAAGTGTCGACTTGCCTGTGCCGTTGCGGCCAATAAGGCCGACTTTCCAGCCAGCCGCGAGGGTCGCCGAGGCGCCATCGAGCAGTAGCCGGCCTTGTATCCGGTAGGTGAGATTGTCGATCGTTAGCATGAAGGGCCTGCTAGGCCGTCAGGCCAGCGACATCAATCCTTCTTGCGCGGCTTTAGCTTGCGCATGAGGCCTTCCTGCACAGTTGAGGCAACCAGCTGGCCATCGCGCGTGTAGATGAGCCCGCGATTATAGCTTCGGCCATTGCCCGCTTTTGGGCTGTCCATCGCATATAGAAGCCACTCATCGGCGCGCACTGGTGCATGAAACCAGATGGCGTGGTCGAGGCTGGCGGTCATCAGCTCCTTGTTGATCCAGTGCAGGCCGTGCGGGCGCAGGCTGGATCCAAGAAGATTCATGTCACTTGCCCATGCCACCAGGCAGTGATGCATGGCCGGAGACGCCTCCACCTTGCCGTCGGTGCGGAACCAGACATAGTTCACGTCCGACTTTGGCTTCGGATTGAACGGGTTGAGGCCGCTGATCTCCTTCATCTCGAAGGGCTGGGGGCGCATCCAGTGCTTCAGCTGTTCGTCTGAAATCCTGTCCTTGAACTGCTCAGCAAGCTGCTGGCGGGACATCAGCTCTTCAGGCTGTTTCACCTCCGGCATGTCATGCTGGTGGTCCCAGCCATCCTCATGGACGTGGAAAGAGGCTGACATGTTGAGGATCTGCTGGCCGTGCTGGATCGCGACGACACGGCGGGTCGTGAAGCTGCCGCCATCTCGCGAGCGGTCGACTTCATAGATGATCGGGATTTTCGGATCGCCCGGACGGATGAAATAGGCATGCAGGGAATGGCAGATGCGATCCTCGCCAACTGTGCGATAGGCCGAGGCAAGCGCCTGCGCGATCACCTGTCCGCCATAGACACGCTCACGTCCGGCCTCTTCTTCGGGCGTAAAGCCTCTGAAGAGGTCAACCTCGAGACGCTCGACATCGAGAAGTTCTAACAAACCGGAAACGGCATCTGTCATATTCGATTGTCTTTCCCATCAGACCTTAACCAAGGCGCGCTTATCACTCCGAGCGGTGACTGAAAACAGGCGCGCCGGAGAGAAGCAGCGACAACAGACTGCACCCCGGCGCGCCATAGGCAAGGGTGTTGATGGTGATGAGACTGCTCAAATCTGCCGTGCGTGAGGCCAAAACTGTGCGCATCCTTCTGCGCGCGAAGAAATGGCTGGACCCGATCACGAATGAATCGACCGAACTTCTGGCCGATGATCTCGAGGCCGCCGTCGATTCCTACCGAGAAAACCTGGCCTTCATCTTTGAAGGACGGACAACCAGCTATGGCGAGCTGGATGAGCAGGCCAACCGCTTTGCTCATTGGGCACTTGGGCAGGGTCTGAAGGCTGGCGACACGGTCGCGCTATTTATGGAGAACCGGCCTGACTATGTTGCAGCCTGGTATGGTCTCTCCAAGATTGGCGTGGTGAGCGCGCTGGTGAATGCCAACCTGACCGGCGAGGCACTGGTTCATTCGCTGAAAACGGTCGAGCCAAAGCTGATCATTACGGGCGCCGAACAGGACCGCGCCATGCGCTCGCTTGAAATGGTGCAGATCCGCCAGCCGGTCTGGACGCTTGGCGGAGAGGTCGGCACACCGCTCGCCAGCGAGCTGGCTGAGCAGTCTTGCGAACGCCCGGACCGCAGCCACCGCGCGCACCTGACAAACGCTGATATCGGCTTTTACTTCTATACGTCCGGCACGACGGGCCTGCCAAAGGCCGCGAAAATGTCGATCGCCCGCGTGCGCAACATGATGCGTAGCTTCATCTCGCCGCTCGATATGGGCGAGAACGACCGGGTCTACATCACCCTGCCCCTGTACCACGGCACGGGCGGGCTCTGCGCCGTGGGTATCGCGCTCTATACGGGCGCCTCAGTCCTGCTGCGCGAGAAATTCTCTGCCAGCCGGTTCTGGAATGATTGCGCCGATTTCGGCGTGACAACGATTGTCTATATCGGCGAGCTCTGCCGCTATCTTCTGAACCAGCCTACCCATGCCAAGGAGCGCAAGCACAAGGTCCGCAAGGGTTTCGGCAATGGCCTGCGCCCGGAGATCTGGGGCAAGTTCAAATCCCGCTTCAACATCCCGACCATGATCGAGTTCTATGGCTCGACCGAAGGCAATGTGAAGCTGATGAATTTTGACGGCGAGACCGGCGCCTGCGGCCGCATCCCGCCTTACGCCGCCAAGTACTTCGATCATATCGCTTTTGTGAAAGTCGATCCGGAAACAGAAACGCCGCTACGCGATGAAGAGGGCCGTTGCATCCGCGCCGGACGCGGCGAGACGGGCGAAGCTCTTGGCCGCATCGGCGAGGACATGACGACCCGGTTCGAGGGCTATCACGACAAGCGCGCCTCTGACGCGAAGATCCTGCGCAACGTCTTCGAGGAAGGCGACGCCTGGTTCCGGACCGGCGACCTGCTGCGCCAGGGCGATCATGGTTACATCTATTTCGTCGACCGGCTGGGCGACACCTACCGCTGGAAAGGCGAGAACGTCTCGACAAATGAAGTCGCCGACGCGCTGGCCGGTGTGCCGGGGGTCGAAACGGCAAACGTTTATGGCGTCCCGATCCCGGGAGCAGACGGCAAGGCCGGCATGGCCTCTATCACGACGAGCGGCTATCTCGATTACAAGGATGTGCTGGACAAGCTGTCCTCCCGCCTGCCGAAATATGCGGTGCCCGTCTTCATTCGCGAGCAGCAGGAAGCCTCCACCACGACGACCTTCAAGTATCGCAAGAGCGATCTCGTGAAGGACGGCTTCGATCCCGAGCGCGCTGGTGAGAAGGTCTGGTATTTCGACTCTGAGACCGGGACGTATGAGCTGGTGACGCCAGAGACATACAAGAGGATCGCGTCGGGTGGGGTGAAGTTCTAGCTGCCTGCCACACCCCTGAATGGGCCTGGTCCTTCGACAGGCTCAGGATGAAGCAGCCTAACGCCCCATCGCTTCCTGGATGATGTCCATTTCAGCTTCGCGCAGGATGGCATCAGTGACGCCTTCAGCATTCACACGCTCGCGGCCCACTTCGAGCATGACGGGGACGGCGAAGGGGCTGATCTTCTGCAGCGGGCGGTGATCGATCTTGCCGCGGATACGGGTCAGCATGTCTGAGAGACGGCGAATGTCGAGGAGGCCGGTGGCGGCATCCTGACGGGCGGCCTGCAGCAGGATGTGATCGGGCTCATGGCTGCGCAGCACGTCATAGATGAGATCCGTCGAGAAAGTGACCTGACGGCCCGTCTTTTCCTTGCCGGGAAGCCGGCGTGCAATGACCCCTGAAATTTGCGCGCACTGGGCAAAGGTGCGCTTCATGAGCGGGCTTTCATCCAGCCATTCCTCAAGATCATCACCCAGCATGTCCGGGTGGAAGAGGCCGTCCATGTCAACTGTGCCCATATCCTCCATCGCCCAGATCGCCATGGCATATTCCGAGGCAACGAAGCCGAGCGGCTTGGCCCCTGCCCGCTCCAGCCGGCGTGTCAGAAGCATGCCGAGCGTCTGGTGGGCGAGGCGCCCTTCGAAGGGATAGGTCACGAGATAGTGGCGGCCTGCGCGCGGGAAGGTCTCTACCAGCAAATGATCGGGCGGCGGGATTTCAGATTTCTCGCGCTGGATCTCGAACCATTCACGAACCTGGTCTGGCAGGCCCGACCACTGGTCAGGATCATGGATCATGTGGCGGACGCGATCAGCGAGGAATGTGGTGAGCGGAAACTTGCCGCCATTATAGGTCGGGATGGCTGGCTTGTCGGTTTTCGCGCGTGTGACGAGTACATCAAGCTCCGACACACCAAGGAAGCGAAGGATTTCGCCCGCGAAGAGAAAAGTGTCTCCGGGGGTAAGGGTTGAGATGAAGTATTCCTCGATTTCACCGAGTTTGCGCCCTGCCCGCATCGTGCGCTGATCGCCGCGTACTTTCTTTAGTTCCTCGCCGCCGGACGCTTCGCCGACCTTTCCGACAAAGCTTGCGAGGCGCACATTCATCAGCTGCGCTTCGACGATGGCACCGACATTCATTCGGTGCTGCTGGGCGTCGCGAGCGGTTCGCACCTGCCAGACCCCGTCGCGGCCGCGCACGATGCGTTTGAAGCGGTCATAGGTCTTTAGGGCATATCCACCTGTGGCGACGAGATCGACGACACGCTCATAAGTCTCCCAGTCGAGCCCTTCATAGGGCGCGGCGCGGCGGATCTCGTTGAACAGCGGCTCCAGCTCAAAGCCGACGCCGCAGGCCCGGCCCATAATGTGCTGGGCGAGGACATCGAGCGCGCCGAGGCGCATGGGTTCGCCGTCGATCTCTCCGGCTTCGACAGCGGCTTCAGCAGCACGGCATTCGAGGATTTCAAACCGGTTGGTTGGCACCAGCAGCGCACGGCTTGCCTCATCCATGCGGTGATTGGCGCGGCCGATACGCTGGATGAGCCGCGCGGCGCCTTTCGGGGCACCCATCTGGATGACGAGATCCACCCCGCCCCAGTCGATGCCGAGGTCGAGCGTCGAGGTACAGACCACACCTTTCAGAACGCCTGCAGCCATCGCGGCCTCGACCTTGCGGCGCTGCTCGCGGGCGAGCGAGCCATGATGCAGCGCGATGGGGAGCGCATCTTCATTAGCGCGCCAGAGCTCCTGAAAAAGCATTTCGGCCTGGCTGCGCGTATTGACGAAGACGAGTGCCATCTCGGCTTCCTTGATGGCCTCATACACCTCCGGCACTGCGAAGCGGCCCGAATGGCCGGACCAGGGGATGCGCTCACGCGATACGAGGATGTCGATATTGGCGCTGGTGCCGCCCTCTGCGCGGATAAGCGCGGTGGAGCGCGCATCCCGCTTTGGCAGCCAGCCTGCGAGCTGGGCCGGGTCGCGGACCGTGGCGGATAGACCAATGAAGCGGCAGGCGGGCGCCCATTCAGCGAGCGTGGCGAGACCGAGCGAGAGAAGATCGCCGCGCTTGGAGGCCGCGATGGCGTGGATCTCATCGATGATCACGCATTTGAGATCGGAGAAGAATTCATCGGCATGGTCGGAGGCAAGGAAGAGAGCGAGCTGTTCTGGCGTGGTCAGCAGGATGTCCGGCGGGTTGGACCTCTGGCGCTGGCGCTTTGATTGCGGGGTGTCGCCCGTGCGCGTCTCGGTGCGGATATTGAGCCCCATCTCGGCGACGGGCGTGTTGAGGTTGCGCTCAACGTCGGTCGCGAGGGCCTTGAGCGGTGAGATGTAGAGCGTGTGAAGCGCGGGTCGGCCAGAATTGGATTTCGGCCGCTCTGACAGTTCGATCAGGCTGGCCATGAACCCTGCCAGCGTCTTGCCGCCCCCCGTTGGTGCAATCAGCAACGCGCTATCGCCTGCGAGCGCCGTTTCAGTGAGGTCGAGCTGATGGCGACGCGGCACCCAGTTCCGGCTGGCGAACCAGTCGGAAAAGCGGTCAGGCAGGCTGAAATCTGGTCGCGCAGCGTCCGGCATGGGCAAGGACATAGCGCGAACAGGGCGGTCCTGCGAACCCGCCCGCTGGATTAGTTGTAGCCCGCCTCAGCCGCGGTTGCTTCTGCCTGCGCGTCCAGCCTGTCGGTGTGGGCCTGATTGATCGCGGCGATGACATCGCGCGTGAATGCAGCGACATTGAAGCGCCCGCCATCAGCAGTGTCGAAGCCACGGCGCACGATGACCATGTCGAGCGACGGGATGATGACGAGATACTGTCCGCGATTGCCGAAACCGGCATAGGTGTCGCCCGGGACGCCTTCAGAGCGGTCCATCAGCCAGAAGCTGCCACCATAGCCGAAATCGCTGGATGAGCGGTCCGGCTGGGCCTCACCCGGTGAAGAGACAAAATTTGTCCAGCCCTCAGCCAGAATGCGCTCATCGCCCCACATGCCGTCCTGCAAGTAGAGCTGGCCGAGGCGCGCCATGTCGCGGGCGGTCATCCAGACCTGGCTGGACGAGATAAAATCGCCGGCCCAGTCAGTTTCGAGGACAGTGTTCATTGCGCCGATCTTCCAGAGGACGCTTTCATATGGAAAGCCCCAGAAAGCCCCGTCATCGTCCATGGTTTCCCGCAACGCGCGCATGGCCGCCAGCGTGTCGTAATTGGAGTATTTAAAACGCTCACCCGGTGTGATCTCCAGCGGGTTCACAAAGGCTGTGTCGGTCACGAGCGCGCCGCCGAAATAGGTACGGTCCGTGCGATTGCCGGCGACACCGGAATCAAGGCCGCTCGCCATCTGCAGGACATTGCGAAGGGTAATTTCACGGCGCGGGTCGCCATTACGCGACCAGGCGTCGAGAAGCGGCGCGCGATCGAGGTCGATGAGGCCCTGCTGGACGGCTGCGCCGATCACGCTCGCGGTCAGCGATTTGGCGACCGACCAGGTGCGCTGCGGCGTCGTCGCATTGATGCCGCGGGCATAGCGCTCTGCCATGATCTGACCGTCCATGACGACGAGGACCGCGCTGGTGCGTGTGTCGTCGCCATAGGTCGCGCCATCGAAAGCGGCGCGGACCGGCTCTTCGAGGCGAGCGGCGTAGGGCGAGGCATCAATCAGCTGAACGGCCTGCCCGAGCGCTGTAGAACTGTCCTGCTGGCGCATCGGAAAATCGTCTGAAAACCTCGGGAGGACGTCGATATCATCTAGGTCCGCACCGATCGGCAGAAGCGAGCAGCCGAAACCTTCGCGCCAGGCGGCGATCCGTGGCGGCTGGCCGGTGGCGTAGCGGACGGCCACGGTTCGCGAGCGGTCAGAGATGTTCGCTTCAGACGTGGACCGCATGGGCGTGCGATAGTCGGTGTAGATGCCGTCGAGTTCATTATACTCGATCTCGGCGCGGCTCTTGTCGGCTGTGAACGTCGCCGAGCAGGTGAAGAGCGCCTTGTATCCTGCCGCGAGTGCCTTCTGCATTATCTCTGTTTCGCCGCCCTCCTGGGACTGGGCAGGGCCTGCAGCCAGCGCGGTCGCAATCAGGGCTGAGAGGAAAATACGTCGCATTCGGGGTCACTCCATTTGCCGGGCAAGGGGACAGAACCTGCTGTGTGTTTCATGCGGAAAAGGCAGAAACATGGCGGGAAACACCTGACGCCGCGACCTATATAGATCAGCGATGATCAGACCCGACCTGCTTCTCCATCCCACGCCGAAGGGGCTCTATTGCCCGCCCGGAGATTTCTATATCGACCCGGTGCGCGGCGCCGTCGACCGCGCCGTGGTGACGCATGGCCATGCCGACCATGCCCGCGCGGGGCATGGCGCTGTGCTGGCGACGCCCGAAACGCTCGCCATCATGGAAGCGCGCTATGGCGAGGAATTCACCATGAGCCGCCAGCCCATCGAATATGGCGAGACAGTCGAGATCAACGGCGTCACCGTCTGGATGTCGCCGGCCGGCCATGTGCTCGGATCCGCGCAGGCGGTCGTCGAATGGAAAGGCCTGCGCATGGTCTGTACCGGCGACTATAAGCGGAGGCGCGACCCGACCTGCCGACAATTCGAGCCCGTGCCCGGCACGCATGTTTTCATCTCTGAGGCCACCTTCGGCCTGCCGGTCTTCAGGCACCCGGACACAGACGGCGAGATCCGCAAACTGCTCGACAGTGTCGCCATGTTTCCGGAGCGCACGCACCTTGTCGGCGTCTATGCCCTTGGTAAGGCGCAGCGTGTGATCGCGCTGCTGCGCGAAGCGGGCTATCACGATACGCTCTATATTCACGGCGCACTGGAGAAACTCTGCCAGCTTTATGAAGATCATGGCGTTGCGCTGGGTCCACTGGAAACCGCGACGCTGGACACAAAGGAACGAGGCGCGCAGGAGCGGTTTCGTGGCAAGATCGTGCTGGGGCCGCCCTCCTCTTTCCATGACAAATGGGGCCGACGCTTTCCCGACCCACTGCCCTGTTTTGCCTCTGGCTGGATGAGCGTGCGCCAGCGCGCCAAGCAATCGGGCGTCGAGCTGCCACTCATCATTTCCGACCATGCCGACTGGGATGAGCTCACAGATACCGTCCGCGAGGTAGACCCGGAGGAGCTATGGATCACGCATGGGCGCGAAGATGCGCTGGTGCGCTGGGCCGAACTGGAGGGGCGCAAGGCGCGGCCACTAAGGCTGGTGGGTTATGAGGATGAGAGCATCGATTAGCGCAAACCAGGCTTCAGCGCGCTTTGACGATTTTGAAGGTTGCATTCGCGCGAGCAACAGGCTCGCCATCCGCCTCGACAATACCGGCTGCAAAACATATTGAGCCACCGGTCCTGACAAAGCTGGTATCCACTTCGAGCCATTGCCCGATCTCGCCTGAGCCGATGAAGTCGGTCCCGAGGCTGACCGTGACGAGACCCCCAACATCCTTGCGGGCCTCCGACTTCAGGACCTGTCCGACGCTGAGCCCCATCGCATTGTCAGCAAGCGCAGACACAAGCGCGCCGTGGACAAAGCCACGCGAGTTGCAATGTGCATCCGCGATCCGGAGGCCTATCTGCACCCGGTCGGCCAGCACGCGTGAATAGATCGGCTCCCAGGGGTCAGTGAAACCCGACGTCTTGAAATGGCGTGAGAAGCCCGCCGGCACATTGCTCTCTGTCATTGTCGTGATCCCCTCCTATGTCATCCCGATGCAGGCTTTTTCCGACCTTCTCGAACGGCTGATTCTTACGCCATCCCGCAACGGGAAGATCGCGCTTATGGTAAATTACTTCACTAGTGAAGTAAATCCGGCGCGCGGCTGGACGCTGGCTGTACTGACGGGTGAGTTGGACATACCGGGAGTGAAAGGCGGGTCGATCCGCAGGCTGATCGAGGACCGTGTCGATCCTGAGCTGTTTCGCATGTCGTATGACTATGTCGGCGACCTTGCAGAAACTGTCAGCCTGATGTGGCCCGGCACCCGCGGCGCGAACCGGATTCCGCCCATCGATGATGTCATAGAGGCGCTGCTCGGCGCGACGCGAGCAGAGGGTGAGCGACTGGTCGCAGGTTGGCTGGACATGCTGGAGCCGCCGCAACGCTGGGCGCTTATCAAGATGGTGACGGGCGGGCTGCGAATCGGCGTTTCAGCGCGGCTTGCCAAGGTGGCACTTGCTGAGATGGGCGGCGTGGAGCCTGCGGAGATCGAGGAGATCTGGCATGGGCTCGCCCCGCCCTATGAAAGCCTGTTCGACTGGCTGGACGGCAATGCCGACAAGCCATCGCCCGACATCAAGGCGCCGTTCAGGCCGGTCATGCTGGCCCATCCGCTGGTGACAAAGGACAAGCGGGATGACCCGGATGCTGTAGATCCGGCGATGATCGACCCGGACATTTTTGCCGCTGAATGGAAGTATGACGGCATCCGCGTTCAGGCTGTCTCCGAGCGCGGTGTACGCCGGATGTATACGCGGACGGGCGACGACATCTCCCACACCTTTCCAGACGTGCTGGCCGCGATGGACTTCGAAGCCGCCATCGATGGCGAACTTCTGATCCGCGCCCCGAATGGCGAGGTTGCCCCCTTTAATGAGCTGCAGCAGCGCCTCAACCGGAAGACGGTGACCAAGAAGCAGATGGAAGCGCGCCCGGCCATGATCCGCGCCTATGACATTCTGGTCGAGGGGGATGAAGATTTAAGGTCGCTGCCCTTCTCTGAGCGCCGCAAACGGCTGGAAGCTTTTGTCGAGAAGTCCTCCAGCGAGCGCATCGATATCTCGCCGCTCGTGCCCGTGACGAATCTCGAGGCACTTGAAGCCGCCCGAAATGAGCCGCCCGCGCCGGAGATTGAAGGGCTGATGCTGAAACGCTGGGACAGCGTTTACGAGGCCGGGCGTCCAACAGGGCCATGGTACAAGTGGAAGCGGGACCCGTTCCTGATCGATGCGGTCATGATGTACGCCCAACGCGGGCACGGCAGGCGGTCAAGCTTCTATTCAGACTTCACGTTCGGCGTCTGGCGCGAGGGCGATGACGGCGATGAAATCACGCCGGTCGGCAAGGCCTATTTCGGCTTTACAGATGAGGAGCTGAAACAACTCGACAAGTTCGTGCGCGAGAACACGATCGATCGGTTCGGACCGGTTCGGTCAGTGACAGCGAACAAGGAGAAGGGCCTCGTACTGGAGGTCGCCTTTGAAGGCCTGCAGCGAAGCCCGCGCCACAAATCCGGCCTCGCCATGCGCTTTCCGCGTATCAACCGCATCCGCTGGGACAAGCCGAGCGCCGAAGCCGACCGGCTTGAAACGCTGGAAAAAATGCTGCCAGCAGACCCGCTTTTGGATAAAGGCTAGGGTCATGAGCCGAAAAGTTGGCATTGCGATTTTGCTGGTGGCCTTTGCGCAGTTCGTGGTGCCGATGCTTCCTGCCATTGGGATAGGTGAACCGATCGGCGCACGCGGTGATGTTGCGGTGAGACCGCCTGAACTGCCGCCCGGCCCCTTCTTCTCAATCTGGAGCCTCATCTTTCTGAGCTACACGATCTTCGCTGTCCTGAGCCTCTGGAAACCAGGCTATCTGGAGCATCGGCTGGCGATGCCGTTGCTGTTCGCGGGCATCGGCAATCTCGTGTGGATGGTAAGTGCCCAGTCCCTCGCCAACCAATATGCCGATCTCGTGCTGCTGATCCCGATCCTTGCGTTCAGCTGGCTTGCAGCGCGGCGGCTGCACAGGATGGGTGGGTTCGATGGCACGCTGGCGCGTTTGAATGCCTGCATGCTGACTGGGCTTTTTTCGGGATGGATCACAGCAGCTTTGTCGATCTCACTCGCGGCGACCTGGCGGGAAGCAGCGGGCCTCGCGCCCAGTGACCATGTGTGGGTTTCGCTCTGGATCGCTCTGCTGAGCGCTGGCCTTCTCGCCTGGGTCTTTGCCAGCCGGGTCAGCGCGAGCCTCTTTTATTTCGCTGCCCTTGGCTGGGGCATCGCGGGTATCGCCGTCAATAACTGGTACCTGACAGACATGCACTGGCTGAGCGCCGCGGCGGCGCTGTTCGGTCTCTACATCCTATGGCGGCGCTTGCGCTATGGCGCACGGCCGTCCTTTGAATGAGGCCTAGTTCTTCGCCTCAGTGATGCGCGCATTCAGGCTTTCGATGAGCTGCGGCGATACATTGCCCGTCTCGTTCAGACCATTCTCACGCTCATAATTACGGATCGCTGCTTGCGTGCCTCCACCGAGGACACCGTCAGCCGGGCCCGGCTCATGCCCGAGCGCGCCGAGCGCGTTCTGGACAGCCGCAATCTGCTGGGGCGTCGCTGCACCCTGTGAGGCCTGCTGCGGGAAGATGCCGTTTGCGGCGCGATTAGGACGGGTCGGCGTCCAGCCAGCAGCACGCGCGCGGATCTGTGCTGCCTGCTCCTGACCAACCGCATTTGTCAGTTCGGCGACTTTTGGCGGAGCTTCGCTATCACCCTGATTGGCTGCAACGGCGTACCAGTAAAGCGCTTCGGCCGGGTTTTCGCTGACACCGAGGCCCAGCTCGTGAAGGACGGCGAGGTTGTACTGACCGTCGGTCACGCCGAACTCGGCTGCCTTGCGAAACCACTCCGCGGCGCCTGCATAGGTCTGCGGGCCGCCTTCGCCTTCGGCATAATAGACGGCGAGGTCATACATGGCTTTGACATTGCCGCCTGCTGCGCCGCGCTCAGTCCATTCGCGGGCCTTTTCAAGGTCGCGCGGGACGCCGAGGCCGGACTCGTGGAGCTTGGCGAGCCGGTATTGCGCGACAGCGAGACCCTGCTCTGCCGCGCGGCGGATCATGGTCGGGCCTGAAGTATAGTCACCTGCTTCGAGCTGGCGCTCACCGAGCTGGTATTGTGCGATCGCGTCACCGGCGGCAGCGGCCTGCTCGAGCGACTGTCCCTGCGGGATCAGCGCGACGTCAGCAAGCGTGAGCTCCGCCGTTTCTGGCGCGGTCTCAGCGGGCGCCGCCTCGACAGGATCGCTAACGCCCGCAAGGCTTTCTTCGGCTTCGTTGCTGACACCCTCAGGGGCGCTATCCATTGGCAGCGTACCCTCAAGCGCGTCGGTGCTCTCTGCCGGTTGCATCGAGTTGACGGTTTCTGATGGGTTCGCACCGGCCTCGTCGTCTGGCGTGCCCGTGCCCCCGACGGGTGCACCAGCCTCTGCGGAGGTGTCGACTTCGGAAGGCGTACCAGCATTGGCAGGGACCACGACCGATGTTCTAGTCGCAACCTGGGGACGGTTGTCTCCGAGGATCATGTCCTTGCCGAGGAAGACGCCTGCGCCAACCGCCACAATCGCAACAGCCGCAGCCGCCGGGATCAGCGGGAACTTGCCGGACTTCTCTTCGCGCGGTTCAGCTTTCTTGCGGCCACGTTTCGGGGCAGCGGCCTTTTGAGGCGTGGCTTCATTCGCGTCGAGCGCAGCCTGCCGCGCGCGGCTGAGATAGTCGTTTCCGCCGCCGCCGCGCGCCGCTCTGCGAGGCGCAGCACCCCAGTCTGCATCGCCGGATGTGTCCTCATAGGCAGGCTCTTCGCCGGTGAAGGTGTCGTTGCCGCTGTCATCGAAGTCAGCGAAATCAGCGAACGGGTCGCTCGACTGCGGCTCATCGGGGAGGTCTGTCTCATAGTCGAAGGCGTCGTGGCTAGCGACAGGTGGCGGCGCTGCGCGCTCATCCTCGTCGAAGTGGAAGCGCTCATCGAAAGATGGTTCTTTCGCGTGCTGGCGACGGGCGGCCTGCGGCGGAGGCGCCACCGCCTGTTCGTCGTCTTCCTCCTCGTTGGACATGAACGTCGCGAAGTAGTCATCATCAGCCGTCTGACGGGGAGCTGCTGCTGCGCGCGAGGCTTTCGTACGCGGCGCTGCAGCATCCTCGAATGCCTCCAGGCGAGCCGCGAGTGACGCAATTGCCTTCTGAACGGGCGAGAGAGAATTGGTCGACCGCTCCTGGATCTCCTCCATCCGGTCGGAGACACCGCTGAGCGCATCAGACAGGCGCTTCTGCTGCTCGTTGCGCTCTGTTTCGATGCTCTGCTCAAGGTCACGCAGAGAGCGTTCCTGACGAGCCTGAAGTCGTTGGGAAACGCTGGAAACCTGTTCGCCGACCTGTTCGATCGCCTTTGCGCTGCGCTTTTCGCTCTCGTCGAGGCGTGCCTCGAACTGTTCAGCCATCTGCTTCAGCTCAGCGCTGAACTTCTCAAGCATGGCATCGCCCTGCCCGCCCGCATTGCCGAGCTGTAGCGTGACATCATGCGACAGTGCGTGCATGTCCGCGCGCACCGCTTCGATCTGGGCGGCGTAGTCGCGGTCCTCGACCTGCTGGAGTCGCTTGCCGAGATGTTCGGACATCTGACGGACAGCGTGCTGGACGGCCGCAATCTTTTCCGGTGACACTGCACTGCTTTTGGCAGCGTCGATCTGTCCGCGCAGCGCTGCAATTTCGCTGACAGCCTTGTTGTGGTTGGCTTCCATACGCTCGCGCAGATCCGCAAACGCTTTTGGGGAAACCGCATCTTTCGCTTCGAAGCGCTGGCGGAGCGTTTCCAAGGCGGCCTGCGATGCGTTCCAGTTGGTGTCGACGCGCTTGGCGAGGTCATCCACCGAGGTCCGCGACGTGCGACCGGAGGACTCCATGTCCTGTCGGAGCGTCGCGATGGCGGCGAGCGCGTTGGAATCCTTGCGGTCGACGGCGTCGGCAAGGTTGGAGAGCGAGTCTTTCAGGGCATCGATCTGTTCAGGGCGCGCCGACCTTGTGGCGGCGGCATCGATTTCGCTGGCGAGCTTATGGCGCGTGCTTTCAATAGAGGCGCGAAGATCCGCTGAGAGACCTTCGAAGCGGCTTTCAAACTGCTTGCGCAGTGCATTGGCCGTATCTGGCAGCGCTGTGTCGGCAAGCGCACTCACGCGTTCACTCAGAGCGCCGAACGTCTTGTCGACCTTGTCGAGCGCTTCGTTGGTCTGGGCCTCGGCCCGGTCGAGACGAGCCTGCAGCGCCTCCACCAGACTTTCCATTGACGTCAGAGATTTGCTGGTTGTGGTCTCGACGGTGTCGAGACGGGTGGTGACGTCATCAAGGCGCGCGAGGCGCTGGGCAACATTGGTTTCAAGGTCGCTGAAGCGGCCGGACAGGTGCTTTGTCGCGCCTTCGGTGCGAAGCTCAGCCTGCTCAATCTTCTTCGCAAGGCGGGTGGCGGCTTCGTCCAGCGTCTTGTCGATACGTCCTTCGACGCTTGATACGCGTCCACCAAGCTCCTCAAGGCCGGTTTCCACGCGCCTGCGCATATCCGCCGAACTATCTTTCTGGCGGGAGCTTTCCTCATGGATGTGGGAGGCGAGCTTGCCGAGCGCGCGCTCAAGCGACTTCAGCGCCTTCACATCACGGCGGCTATCACCGCCATGCTCGATCGATTCGAGTTTTGAGCGCAGGGCGTCATGCGTCGAGCGGATATCCTCGATCACGGTTTCATAATTGTTCGAGAGGCCATCGGTGCGGCGCTGCGCATCTTCGAGGCGTTCGGTGAGGCTCATGATTGAGCGGTCGATGCCGCTGAGCGCGACTGCGGAACGCGCTTCGACGGCTTCAAGCCGGCCGAGTAGGTCACGGACAAGGCCTGCAGAGCCCGCCCCCGGATAGTCGCCGCCGCCGTCACCGCCGCCTGCCGCAAGGCGCGGCGCATCGCCCGAGCGCGTGCTCGCGCCCGAACCGCTGACAGTCCCGCCTGGGCCATCGGTTTCCATCTTGAGCATACGGTTAATGTATTCGCTGATCGTCAGCCCCTCTTCACGGGCCGCTTCCCGTGCGGCTTCGCGTGCGCGCTCGTCGCTCCCCTTCACGCTCCAGGGCCCGTAATTTGACATACGCGAACTCCTCAATTCCGGGGCAGCACTTCTGCAGAAAGCGCATGCCGGATCACCGCATTGATCCACCGATGCCGAGGTTCGTCTTAAAAGGTCGTTAAAATGGTAAACAGAATGGCCAGATCGATTCAGACATCAGCAGCTGACGCTGCGGAGGGGCTTTACTCTGACGCAAAGGTAAGGCTAACGTTGACGTATACGTAAATAACAAAATCAGGAGGAAGTCATGCCAGACACAGCTACATCCCTTTCGATCTCCGAGAGCCGGACCTATTCGATTTCCGAGCTCGCACGTGAGTTCGGCATCACGCCGCGCGCGCTGCGCTTCTATGAGGACAAGGACATGCTGCACCCTGCCCGGGATGGCATGACCCGCGTTTACTCACATCGCGACCGCGCCCGCGTCACGATCATCGTTCGCATGAAGCGCCTCGGCCTGCCGCTGGCTGACATCCGCGAAATCCTCGACCTCTACGGCCTTGGCGACAATGAGCGCGCGCAGAAGCGCAAGACGCTCGAGAAGTTCCGCAACCAGGTCAAGGAATTCGAAAACCAGCGCGAAGACATCGAGATCGCCCTCGGCGAACTCCAGAAGGGCATCGACTGGCTCGAGAACGATCTGGCCAAGATCGGCCCGGCCAACGACCAGGCCCGCAATGTTGCGGCATATGATGCTGTCGCCCGCAAACAGCTGGACGACGCGTAAGCCACGCGTAAAATCCGCATAGAACCAAGGTAACCGGCCCGTCTTCGCGATGGGCCGGTTACATTGCAATTTCAGACTGAAGAGAGCTTTCACAAATGCCACGCTATGACGCGCCGATCCGGGACATGAAATTCATCTTCCACGATGTGCTGGCCCTGCAGAACTATTCCAATCTCGATGGCTTTGCCGATGCGACCCCGGACATTGTCGACCAGATCCTGGAAACGAGCGGCAAGTTCGCAAGTGAAGTGCTCTTTCCGCTGAACAGTGTCGGCGACAAGCAGGGCTGCAAGCGCGCCGACGACGCTTCAGTGAAAACGCCAGATGGCTTTCCGGACGCCTATAAGCAATTTGTCGAGAATGGCTGGCCGCTCCTGTCGAAGACGCCAGAGATGGGCGGTCAGGGCCTTCCCCACGCGCTGTCCATCGCTGTCAGCGAGATGATGTCTGCCGCGAATATGGCCTTTGCCATGTATCCCGGCCTGACCTCGGGCGCCTATGAGGCGCTGATGGCGGGCGGCTCTGACGAGCAGAAGCAGATCTACGGGCCCAAAATGGCGACTGGCGAGTGGGCTGGCACCATGAACCTGACTGAGCCGCAGTGCGGCACCGACCTTGGCCTCATCAAGACCAAAGCCGTCCCGCAGGGCGACGGCTCCTACAAGCTGTCTGGCCAGAAGATCTGGATTTCCGGCGGTGAGCAGGACCTGACCGAGAATATCGTCCACCTCGTGCTCGCCCGGATTGAAGGCGCACCTGAAGGCATCAAGGGCATCTCGCTCTTCGTGGTGCCGAAATATTTCGTGAATGAGGACGGCTCGCTCGGTGATCGCAACAAGGTCTCCTGCGGCGGCCTCGAAGAGAAGATGGGCATTCACGGCAATGCCACCTGCGTGATGAATTATGACGAGGCGACCGGCTGGCTGGTCGGCGATGAGCATAAGGGCATGCGCACCATGTTCATCATGATGAACGAAGCACGGCTTGGCGTCGGGATGCAGGGCCTCGCCCAGGCGGAGGTCGCCTATCAGAATGCCGCTGACTTTGCCCGCGAGCGCCTGCAGAGCCGCGCGCTGTCCGGCCCCAAAGCACCTGAAAAGCCTGCCGATCCGATCATCGTGCATCCCGATGTGCGCCGGATGCTGATGGACACGCGGGCCTTCATTGAGGGCGCCCGCATGTTCACTTACTGGACGGCGCTGCACGGTGACCTTCTGCATAAGTCACCTGACGAAAAAGTACGCGAAAAGGCCGGCGACTACATGGCGCTGATGACGCCGGTCGTAAAAGCCTTCCTGACCGATCGTGGTCTCAAGGCCTGTAATGACGCCCTCCAGCTTCATGGCGGTACCGGTTTCACCAAGGACCAGGGCGTCGAGCAGTATGTGCGCGATGTGCGCATTGCCCTCATCTATGAAGGCACGAACGGCATTCAGGCCCTCGATCTGGTCGGCCGCAAGCTGGCGGCCAATGGCGGACGCGCTGTCTTCACTTTCTTCGCGGAACTTGATGATTTCATCGCTGAGAATGAGGGCGATCAAGAGCTGAAGCCGTTCATTCAGGCACTCAGCACCGCAAAGGGCGAGCTTCAGGAAGCGACCAGCTGGCTGATGCAGAATGGCATGAGTGACTTCAACAATGCCGGCGCTGCGTCCATGGACTATCTCGAGCTGTTCGGCCTGACGGCGCTTGGCTATATGTGGGCCAAGATGGCGAAGACCGCGATCGAGAAACGCGGCAGCGACCCCTTCTATGACGACAAGCTCGTCACAGGGCGGTATTATATCAGCCGTATCCTCCCAGAGACGTCGGCCCATCTGGCCAAGCTGAAAACTGGCGCTGAGCCCCTAATGGCGCTAGCGGCTGACCGGTTCTGATTTTCGACCCCGAAGCCCGTCAACAAACGGGTTTCGGGGCTGCTAAAATAGGCGCGCCCTGACGCGGCGTGAGGACTCGTCCCGCAAGAGGACGGGCCTTATAAGATTGACGTGAACGTAAACGACAACTTGTCGATGCAGACGCGATAAGAGGGAGATATCGATGCAGGACGTGCTGAACGTACCACCAGCAAAATGGCGCCAGGATGAAGAGGTCTCGATCTTCTCCGACGCCGTTGGCCAGTTCTTCGAGCGTGAGTGCAAACCGCACGTCGAAGAGTGGCGCAAGCAGGGCTATGTGCCCCGCGAAATGTGGAAAAAGGCCGGTGAAGCCGGCCTGCTTTGTGCGTCAGTGTCCGAGGAATATGGCGGCGCGGGCGGAGATTTCCGCCACGAAGCGGTGATCATCGAACAGCAGCAGTGGAAGGGTATCGACGGCTTCGGCATCACCCTGCACAACGCGATCATCGCCCCCTACATCGAGACATTCGGCTCTGAAGAGCAGAAGAAGAAGTGGCTGCCGCGCCTCGCTTCCGGTGAGCTCATTGCCGCGATCGCCATGACCGAGCCCGGCACCGGTTCTGACCTTCAGGCCGTGAAGACAACGGCAAAGAAGGATGGCAATCACTATGTCATCAACGGCCAGAAGACCTTCATCTCGAACGGTCAGACGGCCAATCTTATCGTGACGGTTGCCAAGACCGACCCGGCCAAGGGTGCCAAGGGCATCTCTCTCGTCGTGGTCGAAACCGACGAAGTCGAAGGCTTCGAGCGTGGTCGCAACCTTGAGAAAATCGGCCAGAAAGCAGCCGACACGTCAGAGCTTTTCTTCAATGATGTGCGCGTGCCGACCTCAAACCTGCTCGGCCCGGAAGAGGGCCAGGGCTTTGTCCAGCTCATGACGAAGCTACCACAGGAGCGTCACGTCATCGGCCTGCAGGGCGTTGGCATGATCGAACGCGCGATTGCCGAAACGACCGCTTATGTGAAGCAGCGCCAGGCCTTTGGCGGCACGATCTGGGACTTCCAGAACACGCAGTTCAAACTGGCCGAATGCAAGACCGAAGCGACGGTCGCCAAGGTCTTTGCGGACCACTGCACGCAGCTGCTGATCGAGAACAAGCTCGATGCGGCGACGGCGTCGATGTCGAAGTACTGGATCTCTGATCTGCAGTGCAAGATCATTGACGAGTGCCTGCAGCTGCACGGCGGCTATGGCTATATGGACGAGTACCCGATTGGCCAGATGTATGCCGATGCACGCGTCCAGCGCATCTATGGCGGCGCGAATGAAGTCATGAAGATGCTCATCGCGAGAACGATGTAGCGCAGATGATACGCTGGCTCGGCATAGCGTCCATTATCCTCGGGATCATCTCGGTCCTGATGGGGGCGTATGTCGAGTTTGGCCGTCCAGAGGCGGGTGTCAGCGGGTTTGCGCCAATCGCGCTCGGCCTTGGCTCACTCGTGATCGGCCTCATCGTCTACCGCCAGTCCAAATACCTGAATAAATGAATGTCCTGAAAGGAGCTTAATCCAAATGACTGAAGCCTATATCTACGACGCTGTGCGCACCCCGCGCGGCAAGGGCAAACAGAGCGGTTCGCTGCACGAAATCACCTCGCTCTCGCTGGCCACGCAGGCCCTCCAAGCGATCCGTGACCGCAATGAGCTCGACACCAACTATGTCGATGATGTCGTTCTTGGCTGTGTTTCGCCTGTCGGTGAACAAGGCGGCGACATTGCCCGTATCGCGGTGCTGAACGCTGAATATGCCGAAACCACCGCCGGTGTTCAGGTCGACCGTTTCTGTGCCTCGGGCCTCGAAGCCTGTAACATGGCAGCCGCCAAGGTCATGACCGGCGAAGCCGACATGGCAATCGGCGGCGGCGTCGAAGCAATGTCACGCGTGCCGATGGGTGCTGCTGGCGGAGCCTGGTCGTCCGACCCTTCCATCGCGATCAAGTCCTACTTCGCCCCGCAGGGCGTTGGCGCAGACACGATTGCAACCAAATGGGGCTTCTCGCGCGATGACGTCGACGCCTATGCCATTGAGTCCCAGAAGCGTGCAGCAACTGCCTGGAAAGAAGGCCGCTTCTCCAAGTCCATCGTTCCGGTAAAGGACCAGATGGGCGCGATCATACTCGACCATGATGAGCATATGCGTCCTGATGCTGACATGCAGTCGCTGGCTGGCCTCAACCCATCCTTCGCAGGCATGGGCGGCATGGGCTTCGACGAGGTCATTAAGCAGCGCTATCCAGAGCTGGAAAAGATCGATCACGTCCACCACGCCGGTAACTCCTCGGGTATCGTTGACGGTGCATCTGCAGTGCTCTTCGGCTCCAAGAAAATGGGCGAGCGTCTTGGCCTCAAGCCACGCGCGCGCATCAAGTCCATGGCTTCGATCGGTTCTGAGCCAGCCATCATGCTGACCGGCCCGACCGCCGTGTCGAAGAAGGCGCTCAAGAAGGCGGGCATGGAAGTCGGCGACATCGACATCTACGAGCTGAACGAAGCCTTCGCGTCGGTCCCGATGCTGATGATGCACCTTCTCGGCATTCCGCACGACAAGATGAACGTGAACGGCGGCGCGATTGCATTCGGTCACCCGCTTGGCGCGACTGGCGGCATGCTGCTCGGCACCATGGTCGACGAGCTTGAGCGTTCCGACAAGGAAACTGCACTCGTCACGCTTTGCGTTGGTGCGGGCATGGGCACGGCCACGATCATCGAGCGTGTCTAGATGAGCAATGAGGCGTTCCAGAAAGGCCTGCCTGTTGGCATAGCCGTCGGCGTGGCAATAGGTGCCGCGATCGGGGCTGCGCTCGGCAATGTGGCCTTCATGGGCGCCGGCATTGCCATCGGCATTGCGCTTGCCCCCGCTTTCGGCAAGGCGCAGCTCGATCGGGAAAACTCTGAAGACAAGACGGACGAAGACAGCCCGCAGGGCTGAGCTTCAAGAGGAAACACAAGATGGAACTCGAAACATTCAAATTCGACATTGACGGCGATGGCATTGCGCACGCCGCCTTCGACGTGCCGGGCCGCAGCATGAACACGCTGACCGGTCAGGCCGTTCAGGACATCATCGCAATCGCCAAGGAAGTTGCCAGCAACGACAAGATCAAGGGCCTCGTCCTTTCGTCCGGCAAGCCTTCCGGCTTCTGTGCTGGCGCCGACCTTGGCGAAATGGGCAACCGTGCCGGTGCTGGCGACAGCTCCAGCAAGAGCGAAGACGAGAAGCTGAAAGAGCGCTTCAATCAGGGCTTCGCACTGAACAAGACGCTTCGTGAGCTTGAGACATGCGGCAAGCCGGTTGCCTGCGCACTGAACGGTCTTGCGCTCGGCGGCGGTCTCGAAGTGGCGCTCGCCTGTCACTACCGCGTTGCAGCCAATGACAATCCGAAGCAGCAATTCGGCCTGCCGGAAGCCAAGATTGGCCTCCTGCCAGGTGCCGGTGGTACGCAGCGCCTGCCACGTCTCGTCGGTGTTCAGGCTGCCCTGCCGCTAATCCTTCAGGGCGAAAGCTTCGACGCCGAAAAAGGCAAAGCCATGGGCGTTATCCAGGAGCTCGCACCTGGTGCAGAGGTCGTGGAGAAAGCCAAAGCCTGGGTGAAAGCGAACCCGACGGCCAAGGCGCCATGGGACGAAAAGGGATTCAAGGTTCCAGGCGGCGTGCCGCACAAGAGCCCTGGTGCCGGTCAGGTCATGACGATGGCGAATGCCATGCTTCACGCCAAGACCTATGGCAACTTCCCGGCTCAGAAGAACATCCTGTCCTGCGTCTATGAAGGCATTCAGGTGCCAATCGATGCAGGCCTCCGGATCGAGACCCGCTACTTCATCAACACCCAGTCACGCCCGGAAGCCAAGGCGATGATCCGCTCGCTCTTCCTGTCGACGCAGGCCCTGTCCAAGGGCGGCAATCGTCCGGAAGGCTACCCGAAGACCGAGTTCAAGAAGATCGCGGTCATTGGCGCAGGCCTTATGGGTGCAGGCGTTGCTTATGTGCAGGCGAAAGCCGGCATTCCGACCGTGCTCGTCGATGTGTCCAAGGAAAACGCCGAGAAAGGCAAGGACTATTCCCGCCGTCTCGTCGAGAAGGACGTGTCACGCGGCAAGTCGACCAAGGAGAAGGGCGACAAGCTGCTCGACCTGATCACGACGACCGACAATTACGACGATGTGAAGGGCGCAGACCTGGTCATCGAGGCGGTCTTCGAGAACCAGGAATTGAAAGCCAAGATCACCGATCAGGCCGAAGCTGTGCTGGGCGAAGATGCTGTCTTCGGCTCCAACACGTCGACCCTGCCGATCACGGGTCTCGCCAAGGCATCGAAGCGCCCTGAGAACTTCATCGGCATCCACTTCTTCTCCCCAGTTGAGCGTATGGGTCTCGTCGAGATCATCTCTGGTGAGAAAACGTCCGAAGCGACGCTGGCCAAGGCGGTCGACTATGTCCTCGCCATCCGCAAGACCCCGATCGCGGTCAATGACAGCCGCGGCTTCTATACTTCGCGCTGCTTCGGCACCTATACGCGCGAAGGCATGGAAATGCTGGCAGAAGGCATCAAGCCTGCGATCATCGAGAATGTCGGTCGTCAGTCCGGTATGCCGATGGGCCCGCTAGAAGTGTCCGACTCCGTTGGGCTCGACACGGCCCTGAAGGTGACCCGCGCAACGGCAGAGGCCATGGGCGTCGACATCCAGAAGGATGACCGCACCCAGTTCCTCGCTTGGCTCGTCGAAGACAGTGGCCGCGTCGGCCGCAAGGCTGGCAAGGGCTTCTACGACTATAATGAGAAGGGCAAGCCAGAGCGCCTCTGGCCAGACCTGAACACCCGCATCGATGTGAAAGTCGATGAGTGCCCGCCTGAGTTGAAGAAGCACTACATCAACCGCCTCCTGATCCGTCAGGCGATTGAGGTTGCCCGCTGCTTCGAGGAAGGCGTCATCACCGATGCCCGCGATGCCGATATCGGCTCGATCCTCGCCTGGGGCTTTGCGCCTTATACGGGCGGCTGCTGCTCCTATGTGGATCTTGTCTGGGGCATCAAAGCCTTCGTTGAGGAAGCCACCAAAATGGAAGAGAAGTATGGTGAACGCTTCAAGGTGCCCGAGCTTCTTAAGGACATGGCTGCCAAGGGTGAAGGCTTCTATGACCGATTCCCACCGGGCGGCGTAAAGGCAAGAGTCGCCGCATAAGCGACGATCCGAAACTAAAAGCAGAAGGCCGAGGCAGTCGCCTCGGCCTTTTCTTTTTTGTAATTACAATACCTTACAATGAATACACCTGAAGTATAAAATTTTAATCTGTAGTATTCCCTATTACCCCTTATGAATGTGTGTTCCACATGAGAGGCTCGTGACAGGGGAATTTCATGGCCAGACCAGCGGGCGTTAAAAATCAGGATTATGAAGAAAAGCGCGTCGCGCTTCTCGATGCGATGATCAGTCATGTGGAGCGTGAGGACGTCGTCCAACCTTCTCTGCGCCAGCTCGCCATTGCCGCTGGTGTGTCTGATATCAATCTCAAGCACTATTTCGGAGACCGCCGCGGTGTGGTGATCGCGCTATTCAAGCATATGCGTGACACAACCAGGCAGGTGCGGGCCGCGATGCGCAGCCCCTTCCAGTCCGTCAGCGAAGCGATTGAGGATTATGTCCGGCTCGCAAGCCAGGCGGGCACGGATGCGCCCTATATCCGGCGGCACGTATTTGCATTGCGCGAAGCGATCGCCGACAGCGAGGTCTATCGTCACTATGTCGTCGAGATTCTTGAGCCTGCGGCTGAAGCGATGTCCGAGAGACTCGTTGCATCAAGCAACGGCGCCATGACGCCGGAAGCCGCGCACCAGGCCGGGACGCACATTGTGTTCAACTCGATGTTTCTCGGCATGCAGAAAGCGATGGATCCGTCGGACATCGATGCCAAGGAGTTCAGAGCAAAGCTTGAGCGCTTCGGCCGCTGGATGGCCGCAGGCCTTGAAGCTGAACTCAAGACCGTCGCCGCCTGAAAGACACCCAACAAAAAGGCCGCAACATTGCTGCTGCGGCCTTATCGTTTTCGTCTAGCCTGAAAGATTAGCTGGTCGTGACCGGCGTAAGCAGGACTTCAACGCGGCGGTTCGCTGCGCGACCAGCCTGCGTGTCATTGCTTGCGATCGGCTGGGTCTCACCGCGGCCATAGGCAGAGATGCGAACCGCATCGACACCGCGACTCACGAAGTAATTAGCAACCGTGTTGGCGCGCTGCTCTGACAGGCGCATGTTGTAATCATCAGGGCCGTCAGCACTGGCGTGGCCGACGACATCAACGCGGGTGGATGGGTATTCCTGAAGCACACCAGCGATTTCGTTCAGCGGGCCATAGGCGCTCGACTGAAGCTCTGCGCTGTTGACGGTGAAGTTCACGCTGGAATTCGATGGCATGGTGAGCGCGATCTGGTCGCCCTGACGCTCAACCTGGATCTGGGAGTTGGCGGTGCGCTCACGAAGGGCGCGCTCCTGGCGATCCATATAGGTGCCGACTGCGCCGCCAGCGAGGGCGCCAACTGCTGCGCCAATAGCCGCGTTGCGGCCATCATCGCCGCCTGCGAGCGTACCGAGTGCTGCACCTGCAAGTGCACCGCCGCCAGCGCCATAGGCCTGGTTCTGGGAAAGGCCGGTGCCTTCACATGCGGTAAGCACAAATGCTGCTGCGGCTGCGCCAATCATCATCTTGTTCATACTATATCTCCTCATGAAGCTTTGCCCCCTACCCTTTTGGAGGAGGTGTTTGATCGGAAACGTTCACTTTCTGACTTCGTTCCAATACGCTTTGACGACATTAGCGTTTCACAATGAATACAGGGCAACATGTGCGGAAGATTTTTTAGACACGGCGTTACTTGGTCCGACTTTCATGCCTGGCTGAACCTGATCCCACCAGATGAGGTCGACCCACCTGAAGCGACTTACAATGCCGCACCGGGCTCATACCAACCCATCCTGCGCACGGCGCATGGGGGTCATGTCGAACTCGCGCCCGCGCTATGGGGTCTGGTTCCTTCCTGGTGGAAAAAGCCGCTCAAGGAAAAGACGTTCACCACATTCAATGCCAAGTCCGAGACGGTGGCGGAGAAGCCGGTCTTTCGCGGCGCCTATCGCCATCATCGCTGCCTCATCCCCGTTAGCGGCTATTATGAGTGGACAGGAAGGAAAGGCGCAAAGACGCCCTTCGCGATCGGCCTGCGAAACCGGCGGCATTTCTGTCTTGCCGGTCTCTATGTCGTTGCCCTGATCGACGGGTCAGAGCTGCACAGCTTCACCGTCCTTACGACCGACGCGAATGAGGCGACATCTGGCGTGCATCATCGCATGCCCGTTATCCTGCAGCAGTCAGATTTCGCGCGATGGCTGGATGTCAGCGAGAAGGTGGACGACCTGATGACACCGTTCCCGTCCGAAGACATGACCGTCTGGCCCGTCCGTCCGGATGTCGGGAATGTGCGCAACAATCATCCGGATTTGCTCTTGGAACGATGAGCCGCTAGAACCGTCAGTGTGACAGTTTATTAAAGCTTTTCGGACATTAGTGTAACGATGCGCACCATATATTTTATCTTCGTCGGCCTGCTCACCATCGCTGCTATCGCAGCCTGATCTGAGCGCCTGACCGGACTGCGCCGCTAGCGAGCTCAGTCTTCGTCGATCTCGAACGATTTGTAGGCTTCGGCGACCAGCGAAACGATCTCCTCGCATGCCCTGCGGGCAGCTGGGACCACGCCCGTGAAGGCCGTGAAGCCGTGTGCGAGGCTGTCATAACACTTGTAGCTTACCTTCACACCGGCCTTGCGGAGAAGTTGGGCATAGGCGGCGCCATCATCGACAAGCGGATCGAAACCAGCCGTTGCGATGATCGCCTGTGGTAGCTTTTCGAGGTACGCCTCGCGGGCCGGTGACAGGCGCACATCGGCGCGGTCCTGACCCTCTGGGATATATTGCTCCATGAACCAGCGCATCGTGTCGGCATTCAGCGGGTAGGTCTCGCCATAGGTCTGATAGGACGGAAACTCGCGGTCGATATCTGTCGCGGGATAGATCAGAAGCTGCAGAAGCGGCACGGGCTTACGCTCACGCACCATTTCCTGTGCAACGACTGCAGAGAAATTGCCGCCCATACTGTCGTCGCCAATCGTTGCCACACCGGCAGGCGCGCCATACTTGCGAGCATTGCGCAGCGCCCAGTCATAAGCGTCGATACAATCTTCGAGGCCTGCCGGGAATTGATGCTCCGGCGCGAGGCGATAATCGACGGACAGGACCGGGCACTTCGCCGCCTTGGCGATCATCGTGCAGAAGACATGGCAGGTCTCAAGGTCGCCAATTACGCCGCCACCAAAATGGTAATACACCATCATGGGCGCGCCGGAATCCTGATTGTCAGGACGATAGATGCGCACTGGTATCTGGTGGCCGTCGGACGCCTTGATGGCAGCGTCCTCCCAGCTCACACCGGGTTCTGGCTTATCCGCGAACATGGCCAGACCGCCAGCAGAGGCAGCACGCGCCTCTTGGGGGGTCAGGCTCGACATCGCTGGTTGGGCTTTTGCGCCGGTCATCATGAACTGGAAGCGCGGGTCGAGCGTGCGCCCGCCAAGCTCTAGCGGCTTGCCACCGGACAGCCTGAGAAGAAGGCTATCAGGAAGCTTCAGAAGCAGTTTTGCGATCGTGGCCTGCAGGCTCATTGGCGTACACCCTCAGCTATTGCTTTTGGACGCCAGCGCACCTGCCCCATGCAGGAAGAGCTGCGTCGCAAACTCCGTTGCCCCTCTAGTGTCGACCGGCCGGCGCATTAGCATATGGTCACCCACCTCGCGCGCAATACCAATTGCAGCCGCCGTCAGAAATCCTGAGTCGGCCAACGACAGACCCGTCGACTTAGCAACCTGCTCAAGGTCGGTGCGAATTTCCTCGAAAACCGCCTGCATCTCGGGCGTATCAACCCGCACGCCGATCATGGCCGCATGGGGCGCGCCTTGCCGGATCGCCTCCTCATTTTCCTCATTCAGGAATTGGAAATAGGCGCTGTAAGCTTCCAGAAGGTAATCCTGCAGCGAAGACGCATTTTCGCGGATCGCCGCGAGGCGCGGGCGGAAGCGTCGCACACCCTCATCGGCCAGCGCTTCGAAGACTTCTTCCTTTGACCGAAAATAGTTGTAGAAAGTGCCTGCCGCGAGATCGGTCTCGCGGATGATGTCGCGTACCGTGGTCGCCTCCGCCCCTAAACGGGCAAAGACCTGCCGGGCCGCCTCGAGAATGGCCTGGCGGTTTGCCGCCTTGGTCCTGGCCCGCTTGCCCTGCCCTTGTGCCGCTTGCGCCGCTGCCACCATGAAAAGCCCCTGATCTGTAACAGTTTTAGCAGTGATCAGATTGGTGACGCTTCGTCAACTTTAGGTCCATGATGGGCTGTGATTTCCTGCTGGCGGCGGACCGACTGCAACGCCCCCCATGCCGCTCTTAGCAGAATAAGGGCAAGGACACCGATCAATGGCTCACCGAGGAAAATGAGCAGGCCAAAGCCCGCAAACAAAGCGAAGTGTAAGACGACAATGCGCCCATAGGGCTTGCCCATTTCCGAAATCAGATCTGTTTCGCGATATTCACCGCGAAGGAGGAAGTCGCGCACAAAAAGAAAAAGCTGGAGCGCGAGAATCGCGCCGAGAAACCAGACCATCCCGTCTCCGGTCGACAGCGCATAGCGGATCAGGCCGGACGGACTGATTTCAAAATTGCCCCCAGCACTGCCCTGTATCTCTGCGAAGGCCATCAGGAATATACCGTGCACGAAACAGAACATGCCATAGTGGAAGGTAAAAAATGCCCCGAATGCGAGCGCTGCAATAATCGCTGCGACCCCGGTGCCTGCCGCCGCGGCGACCATGCGAAGCAAGGTAATGAAACCGATGACGAGGTTTTCGAGCCAGTAGAGCATCACCAGGGCCGCCGCGCCCCAGCCAAACTGGAAAATGGCTACGACGGGGACGAGGTCGACCGCGAGGACCAGCCAGGAAACAGGGTCGCGATAAGCCTGCGCCAGCGCGGCCGGTGTCAGTTTTCGCATTGTCGGGGCCCCCGTCCCTTGATCAGTATGACGCGCTTTGCGTCAAATAAGCCGGGAAGGAAAGTGGATTATGCGCGGTCAGGCTGCTTGGGTAGCTACCGGTCAACACTTCGAAATGAAGATGGACACCGGTGCTGCGGCCCGTCGTGCCCATGATGCCGAGCGGCTGGCCAAACCCGATTACCTGTCCGGCCTCGACGCGGGCCTCGATATTCGCGAGATGAGCATAGCGCGTGAATATGCCCTGCCCGTGATCGATCAGAATGGTATTACCGAAGCTCGGACTGCGCTTGGCTTCGCGGATCGTGCCGGGCGCAGCTGAGTAGACCATGCCGGCGGGCCGTGAGCGGACATCCAGGCCCTTATGGGTGCGTCCCATCCGGTGACCGAAGCCCGACGTCATGCATGCATTATTGGTCGGCACAGCGGCGATGACGACCTTGCCGTCCACCAAGACGATCGGATTGAAGTTCAGGACCCGGAAGTCCGCGTCATATTCGAATGCATTTGTTATCGTGCTGTTTGGACAGAGGAACAGCTCGGCATCGGGCTGAAAGGGCCCCTGTTCTGCGCTGACGCTCGCCGTGGTCGTAATCGCGCTGGGCGGCGCGACACGGCCATCCATCGGGAAGGAGACGGGGGCTGGTGTGGTGCTACAGGCGGTCGCCAGAAATAGTCCTGTAAGGCAAGCGAGCACGGTGCGCAGCATGAGAGCCATCCATGAGGTCAGTAACCCGAGGTCAGGCGGTGGCTTTGGCGCGCTTCCGCCCACGCTCTATCTCTTTCATGAGATCCTTTACGTAAGCGTTAAAATCGACCTGCATGGTGTGCCGCAGCGCATCATAGAAGTGGCCGAGATGAAACTGCTCATCCTCTTTGATGATCTCCTTCATCTCGTCCTCCGGAGGGTATTCATATTCCCCGGCAATCTTGGCGGCGCACAGCTTTGACTGCTGTTCAGCAAAGTTCACCAGCGTCGGCAGGGGCTGCGCAAGGCCGAGGAAGAAGAGATTGTCGAGGCCCGGCTTTACCATGCGCTTGAACAGCGGGAACTTGTTCTCGACCGGCTTCAGACGATCATCGTCGAAGAATGGGAAAGTCACATTGTAACCCGTCGCCCAGACGATGGCGTCAATCTTTTCTCTCGTCCCGTCCTTGAAGACGACGCCGTCTCCGTCGAGTTTCTCGATGGCACCTTTTGGCGTGATGTCCCCGCAGCCAACGCGCGTCAGAAACTCACCTGAGACAGACGGGTGGCCGTCCAGCGGTTCATGGTCCGGCTTCGGCAGGCCGTAGTCTTCCATATTGCCGACACGTTTCTTGATCGCGGCGCGGGCCATTTTCCGGCCAAGCTTGGTCGGCATCCAGGACGGCAGGACCGCCTTGTCGGCAGGCTGGCCATTCATGTATTTCGGCAGCACCCAGACGCCCCGGCGCATCGAGATGAATAGCTTCTCTGAAATCGGGCGCTGGGACAGCTCCGACGAGATGTCCATTGCCGAATTGCCACCGCCAACGACCATGACGCGCTTCCCGCGGAAGTCGTAAGGCTCGAACGGGTCGCGGTAGTGGTGCGAGTGGACCTGATAGCCATTGAACTCGCCCGGATATTC
>DUBH01000041.1:68144-87560 GCA_012960415.1 Henriciella sp.
GTCCGCGTCTCACCGGTCGAGAGGGTGACGTCCCAGTCGCCATCGGAGCGCCGCTCCGCCTTCTCGACTGCAGTGTTGAAGGTGATCGTCTCGCGCAGGCCGAAGTGGTCGACATAGTCGTGGAAATACTGGAGCAGCTGGGCGTGATGTGGGAAGTCCGGCCAGTCTTCCGGCACTGGATAATCCTCAAAGGCGAGGCGCCACTTGGACGTGTCGATATGCAGGCTCTGATAGCAGGACGAGAGACCGTTCGGGTTACGGTAATACCAATTGCCACCGATATTGTCCGACATCTCAAAACAGTCATAGGCGACGCCGTAATCCTTGAGCCGCTTGGCCATGGTAAAGCCGGAACAGCCCGCTCCGATGATACAGGCCCTGCCCTTTGGTCCACCTTCAAATGCCATGATTTCCTCCCGCAGCGTCAGTCGTTGCGCTTATCTCAGTGGATGGTATCGACGTTCTTGACGACGTCAATTTCACGTCGCGGCAACGGGACCTGATCATGAGCGAACCGACAGAGCGCGCAGACCTAATGCTGCAAATGATCAAGCAGAACGCAAAGCGCATCATGTCGACTGTCCCCTGGGCACAAGCTCTTGGATTCGAGCTCACCGGCATCGAAAAGGGACGCGCCTTTGCGAAGGTGGACTGGCGTGAGGATCTTGTCGGCGATCCCGACACGGGCGTTATCCATGGCGGCGTGCTGACCGCCCTGCTCGACAATCTGAGCGGTGTCTGCATCAACACGGCGCTGAAGAAGCCCATGTCCATGGCAACGCTCGACCTTCGGATCGATTATATGCGCCCAGCCGAGAAAGGCCGGACCATCCTCGCGGAAGCAGAATGCTATCACGTGACCCGCAATGTCGCCTTCACCCATGCATGGGCCTATCACGAGACACGAGAGCGGGTGATCGCCACGGCCGCAGGTACGTTCGCCCTTAATGACATCACACGGTGGGCCAGCGGGAACGAGGCCATGGAGCTTGCCAACAAGATGCTGGGGGACAGCCAATGAGCGTGCGAGACCAGCAGCTGCAGGCCTTTCTCGACCGGTCGCCATTCGCCCGCTTCCTCGGCATCCGCTTCGAAGCAGATGGCGAGACATTAAAGACGATCCTGCCTTTTCAGGACAAGTTTATCGGCAATCAGGCAATCAATGCCATGCATGGCGGCTGCACGGGTGCCTTTCTGGAACTGACAGCGATGGCGCAGGTCTATCTGTCTTCCGACATGCAGCGTCCGCCAAAGCCGATCAACCTGACAATCGACTATCTGCGCAGCGCGAAGGGTGAGGATCTCTACGCCCGGGCCATCGTGCACAAGCTGGGCCGGCGCATGGCGAGTGTGCGCGCAGAAGCCTGGCAAGGCGATGACCCTGACAAGGTCGTTACCGCCCTACAGGCGCATTTCCTGGTCGCTGAGGACGGTTGAGGATTCCAGCGCGCTATTGAGACGTACCGAGAGCGCATAAAAACCAAGTGCAATCGCACTGAGCGCGGCGCAGGCGGCAAATGCTGCCTCATAGCCACCAGCGCCGCGAAGCCAGGCAAGCTGACCCGCGCCAATACTGGTGCCGAAGTTGAGCAGCGCCATGAAGATCGAGAACTGCGTCGCCGCCACGCTGCCGCGCGACTGGCCCATCGCAATCGCGTAGGTGCAGACCGACATCAGCACGAACAGCACGCTGTAGGCGAACAAATAGGCGAAATAGAAGCCCTCAGTCTGCCACATCGCGGTCGCTGCCGCGTTAAGCACTGCCATGCCGATAAGCGCCCCGCCGAGCGCTCGAAGCGGCCCAACCTTGTCTGCCAGCCAGCCCGACACGAAGATGCCGAACAGGCCGCCGAGCAAATCTGCGGTCGCCTCCCTATCGGTGAAGAGGCCCCGGTCCCACTGAAGCTCCTGCACAGCGAGCGTCGGCGAGAAAGCCGTCTTCAGGCCATAGGCCAGGAATGCGATCAGGATACCGGCGGCGAGTGCGAGGCTAGCGGGCCGCTTCATCGCCTCGAACACGCCCGTCACGAGAGGCGACCAGCGCTGCACCTGTACGGATCGTGTATGGGTGGAGGCCTGCCCATGGCTCCACGGCATCAGTTTCTCGCCGGCACGCTCTCGCAGCAAGAGAGGGAGCAGCATCACAATCGCCACAAATGCCGCTGTGACGACGGCGGCCAGCGCATGGCCTTCATCGCTGATGAGGCGGCCTGTCAGAAACGCGAAGCCCGCCGTGCCGAGCGTCTTGCCGCCCCACATCAGACCATTCGCCGTGGCGCGTTCTTCCTCACCCAATATATCGATAGCCATCCCGTCGATGGCGACGTCCTGAAAGGCCCCGGCGAAGTTCACCGCAAAGCCTGCAATGGCGAACCAGAGAAGCGCCTCGGTCGGCTCACCGAGGCCCGCAAACCAGACAAGGCTCCCGATCAGGATCAGTTGAGCCAGAATAAGCCAGGGCCGCTTCCGGCCCATAGGCGCCCAGGTATAGCGGTCCATCAGGATGCCGTTGAAAAGTTTGAAGCTCCACGGCAGCAGGATGATCGCGATGTAGCCTCCGATGGCATCTGCGCCGACGCCTTGCGCCGCGAACCATGCGGGGATTGCGATATAAAGAAGTCCTTCCGGCGCGCCCTGAGCCGCATAGAGCAGCATCAGGCTGCCAAGCCTGAGCGGTTTGTTTTCGCTCAGCGCCGGAAGCTTCAACCGCCATCCTTCCACGCAACCCGGTAGAGATCGAAGCGGCGGTCACGGAGGTTTCTGACCGTGCCTTCCGAGCGGGCGAAATTCAGGTCATTAAGGTCCAGATCTGCCATCACCACCGCTTCGACATTCTCCGCGATTTCAGCTGCGATGCCTTCGCGCGCGAAAGGATAGTCGCAGGGCGTCAGGATAGCTGACTGCGCGTAGTTGATGTCCATATTCTCGACATTGGGCAGATTGCCGGTGCAGCCAGAGGTGACGACATAGAGCTGGTTCTCGATACAGCGTGCATGGCAGCAATAGCGCACGCGCAGATAGCCTTGGCGGCTGTCGGTGCAGAACGGCGTGAACAGGATCCGCGCGCCCTCATCGGTCAGGCGGCGGGCAAGTTCCGGAAACTCTGAATCATAGCAGATAAGCACGCCAATCGGGCCGCAATCGGTCGGGATGACATCGACACTGTCCCCGCCCTTGATGTTCCACCAGTGGCGCTCATCCGGGGTCGGGTGGATCTTTTCCTGCTCGTGCACAGAGCCATTTCGAAGGAAGACATAGGCGACGTTCTGGATATCACCATCATCGGTTCGGGTCGGGTGGGACCCACCAATGATGTTGATGTTGTAAGAGATGGCAAGCTCGCGCATCTCCTCGACAAAGCGCGGCGTATACTGGGTCAGCGCCTCAATGGATTCCGCCGGACGCAGTTTGCGCTTTTCGAAGGCGAGGAGCTGAAGGGTAAAAAGCTCAGGGAAAACGACGAAATCGGCACGCCGGTCAGAGCAGACATCGACGAAGTATTCGACATTGCTCATGAACTCTTCAAAGCTTTTGACCGCCCGCATCTGAACCTGCACGGTCGCGACGCGCACCCTTTCCTTGGTGGCGTACGAGATCTTGTTTGAAGGCTTGACCTCCACGGCATATGGATTGCGCCAGACCATGTGCGTGGCGTGTCCACCGCTGTCCTTATCCTCATCGAGATAATTGTGCAGGACGCCAATCGGCTCGAACCCCGCCCGCAGATGATAGCGGATGACCGGGTCGGTGATCTTCTGCGCCTTGACCGCTTCGACGTAATCTTCCGGGTTGGGGTATTGTTTGCGCTTGCGCTTCCAGCCCGGCATGCGCCCGCCAAAGACGATGCCTTTCAGCTCCCAGTCCTCACAAAGCTGCTGGCGCGCATTGTAAAGCCGCTGACCGATACGGGTCCGCCGGATTTCCGGATCGACGCAGACTTCCATGCCGTAAAGCCAGTCGCCCTCCGGATCGTGCCGGGCGGCATAGCCATTGCCGGTAATCTCGATCCAGTCATGTGGCTTTAGCGCAAGATCTTCAGCGACGAGGAAGCTTGCGGCATAACCGACAACTTCGCCGTCATATTCGACGAGGAACTGGCCTTCCGGGAAAGAGGAAATCTGCCCGCGCAGCATGCCAGGCGTGTAACCGTCGGCCGGGCGGCCATACACTTTCAGGACGAGCGCGGCGATCGCCGGCACATCATCAAGTGTTGCATTCCTGACGACGACAGACGCCTTGGTTGTTTCGCTGGGCATTAGTCCCCCTGACAGAATTGGATGCCCCAAACCTAAGCAGTGCAGGCAAGGCGGCAAGAGTTGTGTGACTGTAGAGGCCGTTTCTAGGCGGCTTCAGCGACGATCCGGGCAATATCATCAGCGTAGCGACCAGCCTTCTTTTCCCCAACGCCGCTGATATTGCGAAGTTCATCGCCCGATGCAGGCCGCTCTGCCGCAATTGCCGCCAGGGTTCGGTCATGGAAGATGACATAAGGGGGCACGCCCTTGGCTTTTGCCGTTTCCAGCCGCCAGTTGCGCAGCGCTTCGAAAAGCGACTGGTCC
The DNA here is from genome assembly GCA_012960415.1 of Henriciella sp. Classification (GTDB taxonomy): domain Bacteria; phylum Pseudomonadota; class Alphaproteobacteria; order Caulobacterales; family Hyphomonadaceae; genus Henriciella. Next base: position 72,704 of record DUBH01000041.1, read on the forward strand.
CGTTCCGAGAGGTCGTGCACCGCGGCGGCCGCCATGCCGGACCGCTTGCGTGTGGTCTTGCGCTGGCTGGGATCAGTGCGGAGCCAAACTTCCCGGTCACCCTTGAAGAGAGCGCGGGCTGCTTCCTGGTCGGGAACGGCAAGGACCGGCCGCATGGCGTCTCCCGTTTCAGCGAGGAGCCCTGAGAAAAGCAGCTCGTCGAATACGGCGTTCCAGCCCTGTTTCGACAGGTCCGTTCCAATTCCGTACGTGGACAGCTGCGCCAGGTCTTCATCAAAGCCGTCACGGGCAGAGCCGGTGAGGTGGACGATGAGGCGGCCACGTCCGATGCGCTGACCGCAGCGGATGACAGCGGAGACGGCCATTTGCGCAAAGCGCGTCGCGTCGAACCCCTCGCCCGGCTCACGCTGGCAATTGTCGCACTCCCCGCACGGTGCAACATTCTCCTCGCCGAAATAGCGTCTCACCGCACCGCGTCGGCACTCCGTTCCATTCAGGAACGCAAAGAGTTGGCGCGTCTTTGTGAGCTGTACGCGCTTTACCTCCTCGGCGGCATCGCTCTCGACCGTCCAGCTGATCGAGCGGCGCATATCCGCCGGGCCAAACAGCGCGAAGGCTTCAGCGGGCTTTCCATCGCGCCCGGCGCGGCCAACCTCCTGCCAGTAAGCTTCCAGCGTCTTAGGTGGGTCAGCGTGGATGACGAAGCGCAGATCGGGTTTGTCGACGCCCATGCCGAAGGCGACCGTGGCGCACATGATAATGCCGTCTTCGAGCAGAAATCGGCGCTGACGTTCAGCCCGCACGTCCGGGTCCAGGCCCGCATGATAGGCCAGCGCCGATAGGCCGGCTCGCTCAAGGCTTTCAGCGAGAGTCTCGGTCGCATCGCGCGTCGCCGCATAGACGATACCGCTTTCGCCAGAATGAGCTTTCACGAGGGACGCCACGCGGTCGGCGCGCTTTCCAGCTTTCGGTTCTGCACCCAGCATCAAATTCGGTCGGTCGAAGCTGGCGACATGGACCTGCGGTGAAGTCAGATCGAGCTCATGCAGGATATCATCGCGCGTGCGCTCATCCGCCGTCGCCGTCACGGCAATACGCGGCACGCCCGGGAAGAGCTGCTTCAAGCGGCTGAGGGCGCGGTAATCCGGGCGGAAGTCGTGGCCCCACTGGCTGACACAGTGCGCCTCATCGATGGCAATTACGGAAACGCCGAGCCGTGCAAGGACACCAGCGAGGCCGGTACCAAGGGCCTCCGGCGAGACGTAGAGCATATCCATCTCACCGCGGCGTGCAGCTTCTAGCGCAGCCTGCTTGTCTTCAGGCGCCATTGAAGAATCCAGCCGCTCGGCCCGCACACCGAGCGCCTTTAGCGCATCGACCTGGTCTGCCATTAGCGCGATGAGCGGCGAGACGACGAGGCCGACGCCGTCGCGCAGGATGGCCGGGATCTGGTAGCAGAGCGACTTGCCGCCGCCTGTCGGCAGGACGGCCAGCGTATCGCGGCCTGCCATCACGTCATCGATGACATCGGCCTGCAGCCCCCGAAAAGCGTCATAGCCGTAGACCCTCTTCAGCAGGGAAAGCGGCGTCTCTGATGCGATTTCGGAGTTTGTGACGGACATGCCCTATCCTTCGCGGGAGTCGGGGCCATTCATCAATATGGAAGCGTCAGCCAGCGGCGCTTTGCGTGCCTAGAACATATATTCCAGCAGGCGGTCGCGCGAATTCGCGTGCACCCAGGTGCCGCCAGCATCCTCGACCAGCGCCTCCCAGGCTTCGAGGCGCTCGAAATAGGCGTTCGGGTCCGACGCGTCGCGGTCAGAGCGCGTGACGTTCGTGACAATCACCGTGATGCCTTCAAGGTCGAGCTCCAGACCACTGGTGTCGCACTCGGGCGAAACATCCTCAACGAGGTCAGAGACGACGACGATGTAGCGGCTTGCCTGTTCAGACTGTTCGAGTTCGGCCGCCGCGTAGCGAAGACCGCCCTTGATGTCGGTCCAGCCAGTTGCCTGCACATTCTCTGCATAGAATTCGAGGCTTTCGAAGACATCCTGCTTGGCATAGGCCGCCTCGCTGGGCGTGCCGGGTAGGGTCCGGCGCACAACGAGGCTATTGTCCGAGAAGCTACAGGAGCCGATCTCGCCAAAGGCGAACATGTCATTCGAGTTCAGCTTCGAAGTCAGGAGCTTTGCCGTCACCACAGCATCCGGCACCTCTCGCACATAGGTGCCTGACGCGTCCACCAGCATAAAAACAGCCTTGGAGTTGGAAGTGACAGCGCCGCAGGCCACTACGCCTGCAAGGATAAGCCCAGCCGTCAGCGCCTTGAGTGTCTTCGTAATCATGATGCTCCAGAAGCTTGTTTCTTGCGTGCGGGCGCGCGGATCCGCCTGAACATCTTTTCCACCGTAAGAGGCAGGAAGATCAAGAGATCGTAGACGCGCAGCACGAAGAGACCGAGCGCCTTCAGAACGGTCGCGAGTATCGCAAAGATGAAGGCGAGGAACATGGTGATCTGGTGCATGACCAGACGCAGGATCAGAATAAAGTTCTGCACGACCGTCTCCAGTGGAATGGCCGCCACAGCCAGCAACCACGGGATCAGGATGGCGAGTATCATCTGCCCGATCATGGTGAGCGATATGCCACCTGTCTCGCCAGCATCTTCAGCCGGTAACTCACCAAGCGCCCTGCGGGTCGTTTCCTGATCGATACCGATCAGCACTTCGCGCTGGATGGCGAGGATAGCTTCGAAGAAAGAGAACGCCGCAAGAAAGGCGAAGGCCGCATAGAGCAGCACGCGCTTATGGATGCGCGGAAGGGTCGAGATGAGCGTGATCTTGGTAATGCCAGCCGCGTCCATGAGGACAATACCGGCAACAGCCTCAAGGAAAATGACAACAAGGGCCGCCGCCGTCGGCAGGCCGACACCCATCACCTGCAAGTCATCGCCGACGATCTCTGCCATCGGGCGCTGGATCAGGAAGAAGTTAAGGAACACCCCGGTCAGCGCCACTGTCATGACGAGCAGCGAGAGCAGCCACGGGATCAGGATGGACTGGCGCTGGGCCGCTTCGCGGCGATGCTCATAGTCGGGATGGATGCACTCTTCGAACGTCGAAAGGTCTTTGTTGATCTGTTTCGAAGACCGGCTGAGCTCATTCGAGATTGACCGCAGACGGGTAATGTTCTCCGCCATCGGTTTGAGTTCGGAGCGCAGGGCATTGATCTGCGGGCGGAGCGGCGAAAGCTCTTCCTTCACGGCGCGCCGCACATCGGAAGCTGCGCTGGCGAGCTTTGCCCGGCTCTGACCGTTGCCGTTCGCTTCAATCCGGTTGCGCACGGTATCGAGCGTGCGCTCATCGAGGTCTACCGCGCGGAATGCTTCGAGCGTTTCGGACAGATCGGACTGGTTTGTATCGAGCTTGTCGACAATGCCGCTGATACGCCGGTCGATTTCCGGTGCGCGCTTTTCCAGCTTCATTTCCTGGCTGACGAGCCGCTGTTCGAGCGTCTCCGCTGTGTGCGAGGCGACGAGCTCTATGTACTGGCGATAGATGTTGTTGCTGGCATTTTCGAGGCGTCTTGCAACATCGCGCAGGACATAAGCGAGACCAAAGAACACCCCGCGAAAAAGTCCGTGAAGGTAAGGTCGCCCGACGTAGAGGAGCAGGATGATACCCGCCACCACCAGCCACAGTTGCCAGTCAGTCCATGCCAGCCCAAACATCCCGCAGGTGCTCCAGTCTGATTGCTTAGCAGTATTGCCTGTTAACAGTCGTTAAGGATTATTGAGGCGAAGAAAAGGCACTTCGCCCTTCAGGCGCAGTTGAGACTGCTAATGCATCCACCATGAAACTGTGTCTGCGCGCGACGGAAGCTGCATCTTTTTCATAGCCGCCACCAAGCACGCCAACGATTGGAATGCCGCGCTTGGCACAGGCTGCGGCCACCCTGCGGTCACGCTCTCGCAGGCCGTCATCGCTTAGAGAAAGCAGCCCCAGCCTGTCGCTTTCATGGGGATCTACGCCAGCATTGTAGAAGACGAGGTCTGGTAATGAGCGACTAAAGATGGTGGCTAAAAAGCCGTCCAACGCCTCAAGATACTCGCTGTCCCCGGCACCTCGTGGAAGGCCAAGGTCTAGGTGGGATGGTGGCTTGATGCGTGGCCAGTTATCCTCGCAGTGCATGGACGCGGTGAAGACGCGGCTATCTTCGGCGAATATGCTGGCCGTGCCATCGCCATGGTGCACATCGCAATCGATGACCGCGACCTTGCGGCAGAGTCCTTCGTCCAGAGCCACCCGCGCTGCGACGGCAACATCGTTAAAGACGCAGAAGCCCGCTCCGCCTTCGTAGCTCGCATGGTGACTACCACCCGCGAGGTTCACCGCAGCCCCGTGCTGGACGGCGAGCCGGGCTGCAAGGCATGTGCCCCCGACGGACGCGCGCGTTCTTGCGGCAATCGCCGGCGTCATCTCGAAGCCGATCTTTCGCGCCGTTTTCGCGTCCACCGAAGAGGTCAGCACCGCCGTCACATAGGACGGGTCGTGGGCAAGATGCAGCCAGTGCTCCGGAGCATGCGTCGGGACGGCAAATGTCTCTCCTCTTGCGCGAAGAAGATCAGCGAGCAGCGAATATTTGCGCATGGGGAAACGATGGCCGTCCGGCACGCTCTCGGCGTCATAATCAGGGTGGTGAATGATCGGCAGCGCCATGCAGGGTGAAATGTCGGCAGGCGGCTGATTGTCAAGCAGCGGCCCGCGCCATAAGCCGCTTGCCATGTCAGATGCCGTTCTTACCCGCTCAAAGGTCGTTGCGCTTGCCGTGCCGGTGATGCTGGCACAGGCGGCGACCGCATCGACCGGTATCGTCGATACGGCCGTGATGGGCCTCTACGGCACCAAGTTCGACCTCGGCGCAGTCGGCGTTGCCGCTGTGGTGATGAACTTCCTCTACTGGGCGTTCGGCTTCCTGCGCATGTCGACGACAGGGCTGACCGCGCAGGCGGCGGGCGGCGGCGACCGGCTGGAAGCGCAGACGGTGCTGCAGCGAGCGCTCCTGCTTGGCGGGGCGCTTGGTCTCGCCATTCTCATCCTGTCGCCGCTCCTGAAGCTCGCCGTCTTTCAGCCCTTCGAGGCGGGCCCTGAGGTGAAGTCACTGGCCCGGGATTATTTCGACGCGCGTGTCTGGGGCGCGCCTGCCGTCCTTATGGGCTATGGGATTACCGGCTGGCTGCTCGGCACAGGAAAGACCGGGCAGTTGCTGGCCTTCCAGATCGTCATGAATGGCACGAATGCTGCCCTCGATATCTGGTTCGTCGCAGGGCTAGGCTGGGGACCCGCCGGGATTGGCGCAGGTACCGCCATCGCCGAATGGATCGCGCTCGCCTTTGGTCTGGTCCTCGTCCGCAAGGGCTTCTCGCGGTCCGGCAAGCTGTTCGACCGGGAGCGGCTGGCCGCCCTGATCAATGCCAACCGCGACATCCTCATCCGGACACTGGCGCTGCTCTTCTGCTTCGCCTGGTTCGTGAATTCAGGCGCAAGCCTTGGCACCGCAACGCTCGCTGGCAATGAAGTCCTTCTCCAGTTCGTGTCAGTATCGGCTTTTGTTCTGGATGGCTTTGCCTTCGTCGCCGAGAAGGAGATTGGCGAAGCCTATGGCGCCAGAAGCCGCAGGCGGCTGATGCGCGCCATGCGCCTGACGAGCGAGATTGCGCTCGCTTGCGCGGTACTGATCACACTCGCCTATTTCTTTGGCGGGGGCTGGATCATCGAGAATTTCGTGGCGGACGCAGACGCACGCGCCATTGCGCTGGCTTATCTGCCTTACTGCGCCGCCGTACCGTTGATTGGCCTTGCCTGCTGGCAGCTCGATGGCTTCTTCCTGGGCGCGACGCAGGGCAAGGCGTTGCGAAACGCAGGGGTGGTGTCCGCTATTCTCTATGTTAGCACGGACATGTTTCTGAAGGACGCCTTCGCCAATACGGGCGTCTGGATCGCTTTCCTGACTATGTATGTCTGGCGGGCAGGCGCGCTTGGCGTCTACCTGCCTTCAATGATTGCCAAGGTCAGCGAAAGTCAGCCCCGACAGCCTGTTCAACAGACGTAAAGCCGTCGGCATAGAGCCGGGCCGCAAGGTCCTTGTTGATCTGCGCCACCAGCGACGGACCCTTGTAGACCAGCGCCGAATAGAGCTGCACGGCATGCGCACCTGCGCGGATTTTCTGATAGGCCTCGGCACCGTTTGAGATGCCGCCCGCGCCGATGAGGTCGAACTCACCCAAAAGCTCACGTGCGAAGGCGCGCAGCACCTGAGTTGAAGGTGTAAAGAGTGGGGCGCCGGAGAGGCCGCCACTTTCAGCCTTGTGGTCGCTCTGCAGGGTCTCTGGGCGTTCTAGCGTCGTGTTGGAGATGATCAGCCCGGACAGCCAGCTTCCCGCCCCACGGACGACCGCGATGATATCGTTGATGGCCCGCTCATCGAGGTCTGGCGCAAGCTTCAGGAAGACCGGCTTTCGCGGCGTCTGGCCTGCGTCGTCCAGTTCAGCATGCGCCATGGCGACGGCTTCGCCGCATCGCGTCAGCAAGGCTTCCAGAGCGCCCTTGTCCTGCAACCCGCGAAGGCCGGGCGTATTCGGGGAAGAGATATTGATCGTGATGTAGCCCGCCAGCGGGTAGACCGCCGCAATACCGGCCTCGTAATCAGCGATGCGATCGTCGCTGTCCTTGTTTGCCCCGACATTCGCGCCGACCGGGCAAGAGGCGCGATCTGCATGGCGCAGACGGGCGACGAAAGCATCGAGCCCCTCATTGTTGAAGCCCATGCGGTTGATGACCGCCTTGTCCTCGCTCAGCCTGAAAAGGCGCGGCTTCGGATTACCCTCCTGCGGGCGCGGGGTCACCGTTCCGCATTCGACAAAGCCAAAGCCGAAATGCGACATGGCCGTGAAGACTTCGGCATTCTTGTCAAAGCCAGCCGCAAGCCCGACCGGATTCCCGAGGCGAAGGCCTGATTTCGGCAGGGTCACCGGCGTGTTCCAGCGTTTTGGCTTGATACGCGGAACGCCGACACCGGTTTTCAAGGCCCGGATCGTCGCCGTGTGCGCTGCCTCAGGTGGCATCGTTCGGAAAAAGCGGGCGCCAATTGATGAGAGTGTCATCTAGCGTACCTCTGCGGGCAGGACGGGATTGCCTTTATCGTCTGTTTCGAGCGTCCACCGGCGTTGGGCATCTGCGAGGCGCAGCGTGCCATAGAGGTGGGGAAAAAGGTCACCACCGCGCGAAGCTTCCCACTTTACGTCACCGCCAAGGCGCTCTGCGGTGAACTCATAGAGGCTGACCCCGTGCTGGCCGGCATAGTGTAGCCTCAGCGTTTCGGCGACCTGATCCTTTGAGGACAGGTGCACATAGCCGTCGCGGGCATCGAGATCAGTATCAGTATGGCCAAGCTCGCGGGCACGTTCATCGTCCGCGGCGCTCAGGATTTTGTAGACGGGTGTATCGAGCATCATGAGAGCGGTCTTACAGGCTTCCGCTGACGCGGCAAGCGTCAGGCTTGCTAGGTATTTATTCCCATGATAGGAAATCAGGGAGCAAGCGGAGACGAGAGATCATGCGCCACGGCGACGTCTGGAAGGGCATAGATCTTCTGGCAGAGAAGAACGGCCTTAGCGCTTCTGGCCTTGCCCGTCAGGCGGGTCTCGACCCGACAAGCTTCAACCCCTCAAAACGCCAGGCCAAGGATGGGCGCCTGCGCTGGCCATCGACCGAAAGCATCGCCCGGGCTCTGGAAGCTGTTGGCGCGGGTATGGATGATTTTGCAGCCCTGATCGAAGGCCATCGCGGCGCGACCGCCCCTCTCATTGGCCTCGCGCAGGCAGGCGCTGACGGCTTTTTTGATGATAGTGGCTTTCCGACCGGCGGCGGCTGGGACGAGGTCAGGTTTCCCGGTCTTGGCGGCGATCCTGTCTATGCGCTGGAGATCACCGGCGACAGTATGGAGCCTGCCTATCGCGAAGGGGACCGCATCATCGTTGCCCCCGGTGCACAGGTACGCAAAGGCGACCGAGTCGTGGTCAAGACACAGGACGGCGAGGTCATGGCCAAGGTGCTCGGCAGGCAGACTGAAACGCAGGTCGAGCTCGTCTCGCTCAACCCCGACCATCCTGTCCGCACCTTCAAACCATCGCAAATCAGCTGGATCGCGCGCATTCTGTGGGTGAGCCAGTAAGCACCTGCAGCGTTCGCATACGCAGCACATAATCCGCTTGCCCTGACATCCATGCACGTGTCATCCAAAAGACCTCATGGACAAGCTCAAATCCTTCCACGCTGCAGCAGAAGCTGGCAGCCTGACGGCCGCGGGTGAACGCCTCGGCATTTCGCAGTCGGCTGTCTCACGGCAAATTTCGGCGCTCGAAGAACAGCTTGGCGTGTCACTCTTCCAGCGACATGCGCGCGGGCTTGTCCTGACGGATGCGGGCCACACGCTTCACCGCTCAACCATGGACATGGCCTCTGCGGCGCAGTCAGCCAATGCAGCCCTTCGTGATCAACAGGATGTTGCCCAGGGAGACCTCGTCGTGACGGCGCCGGTGGCCTTCGGCTCGACCTGGCTGGTGCCGCGTCTCGGCAATTTCCTGACCGCCAATTCGGGCATGCGTATCGATCTTCGCCTCGACGATGGCGAGACCTATGACCTTCTGAAACTGGAAGCTGAATGCGCGATCCGGCTCTGGGCCGCAGACAAGTCCGACCTGATCCAGCGCAAGCTCGGTACGGTTGCGACGAACCTCTATGCCTCGCCGGAATATCTTAAGGCGCATGGCACGCCGCGCACGCCGCAGGATCTCGATAATCACCGTATCATCGGCTACGGCACCGAGAATACGCCGCTGGACGCCATGAGCTGGGCGCAGCGGGTTGGCCGCGATGATACGCTACCGCGCAAGGCAACGCTGCAGGTGCGAAACGTGCCCGCCATGCTTCGTGCCGTCGAAGCCGGTATCGGGATCGCAGACCTTCCGGACTACATGGTGAGCGCCGTGCCGAAGCTGGTACGCGTTCTTCCAGACCATACAGGACCGACCTTCGATCTGTTCTTTATTTACCCAAGCGACCTCAAGCGATCCAAGCGAATCGCGGTGTTCCGGGACTTCCTCACGGCCGAAGTGGACGCGATCAAGCGCGAAAACTTGCAACTTCGTGCAAGCTGACCCTAGGTCACATGCAGAAATGCATGGCTTCAATACTGAAACGGGTGTTTTCTTTCGCACACGCAGCAATTAGCTGACGGACATGCCTTGGTTCCGGCTTCAGCCCAATCTCCTCCGATTGTGCGTTTCCTCCCTCCAAGTAGGAACCGATACTTAGAGCCCGGCGCGATCACTCGCAGCCGGGCTTTTTTTCTGCTCCATTACAGGGATTACCGCGCTAGAGGCTGGCGCGCAGCATCCAGGCGGCTTTCTCGGAGATCGCTGCCCTCTGCGTCAGCAGATCCGCCGTTACGACGTCGCCATCGCTCTCGGCGGCCTCAACGCCTTTTCGCGCGACTTCGGCCAGCGTTTCATGGCCGCGCACGAGATTGTTGATCATGTCTTCAGCGTCAGGCACGCCATTATCGGGTTTGATCGTCGCGCTGGACAGGATTTCCTCGGTTGAACCGGGCGCGAATTTTCCAAGTGCCCGCAGCCGCTCGGCGAGCTCATCCAGCGCCGTCCATAGCTCAGTGTATTGCTGCATGAACAGCTCATGCAGCGACTTGAAGCGCGGCCCGGTGACGTTCCAGTGATAGCCGTGCGTTTTCACGTAGAGCGCATAGGTGTCGCCCAGCACATTGCGCAGGGCCTCGATCGATGAATTCCGATCTTTATTACTCATTTCGATATCTCCAGACGTGTCTCATCGTCTTCAGTGACCAGTGATGACACTGAGATGGGGGCACGCCGGAGGGCAAACAAATTGGATTTAGACGCTCCAACTATAGAACTTACCTATAGCTGGAGCGTGAAAGTCTGGCCCTATTTCAGCGCCGCGCAGAAACGTTTGATACGCTTCATGGCTTCTTCCAGCGCCTCGGTAGAGGTCGCATAGGAAATCCGGAAAGCTGGTGACAGACCAAAGGCTTCACCGAACACCACCGCGACCTGCTCTTCTTCCAGAAGCGCCGTTGCGAAATCCTTGTCGGAACTGATCAGCGCACCCTTCGGCGAAGACTTGCCGATGACGCCTGCACAGCTTGGATAGACGTAGAATGCGCCTTCCGGCGTTGCGCAGGACAGGCCTTCGCAATCGTTCAGCGCGTTCACCACCATATCGCGGCGTGATTTGAAGACTTCATTGCGCTCGGCCAGGAAGCTGTGATCACCGTTCAGGGCCGCGACGCTCGCCCACTGGCTGATCGAGCATGGGTTCGAGGTGGATTGCGACATGATCTTGCGCATCGTCGCGATCAGCTTTTCAGGGCCGCCAGCATAGCCAATCCGCCAGCCGGTCATTGCATACGCCTTGGACACGCCGTTCACGGTCAGCGTGCGGTCATAGAGCTTCGGCTCGACCTGCGCGATCGTGAAGTATTTGAAGTCGTCATAGACGAGGTGCTCATACATGTCGTCGGTCATCACCCAGACATGCGGATGCTTCAGCAGGACATCGGCGAGCGCGCGCAGCTCATCTTTCGTATAGGCCGCGCCAGTCGGATTCGATGGCGAGTTAAGGACCAGCCATTTGGTGTTTGGCGTGATCACCTGCTCAAGTGCCTCGGGTGAAAGCTTGTAATTGGAGTTCGGGCCACACTGGACAAAGACAGGGTCACCGCCAGCCAGACGCGCCATTTCAGGATAGCTCACCCAGTAAGGCGCCGGAACGATCACTTCGTCGCCCGGGTTCAGCGTCGCCATGAAGGCGTTGTAGAGAACAGCCTTGCCGCCTGGAGATACGTTGATCTGGGCTGGCGTATACTCAAGGCCATTGTCGCGCTTGAACTTGGCGCAGATGGCCTCTTTCAGCTCGGGGATACCGTCGGCCGGCGTATACTTGGTCTTGCCGTCATTTATCGCCTTGATCGCGGCTTCCTTCACATGCTCGGGCGTGTCGAAATCCGGCTCACCGGCGCCAAGGCCAATGACGTCGATGCCCTGACGCTTCATTTCGTTCGCTTTGGTCGTAACAGCGATCGTTGCTGAAGGCTGGACACGCTCGACGGCGCGGCTAAGGGCGATTTCGGTTGCCATGTGACTGAACTCCTTTGGAAGGCGTGGGTCTGCATATGTCGCCCGCGCGCCGGGCACAAGCGGGCGCGGGGCTCTCAGCTCAAAGAATTGGGCCCGCACGGGCTGATTGCAAATTTAGCCGCAGCCGAGGCAGCCTGCAGCACGCCTGACAGCTGCCCAACTAGGCGGCGGGCGCGGCTGCTATTAGGTTAGCGCCAGCATGTCAGATACCTCATCCAACAGACCAGCCCGGCGGGGCGTCGATGTCATCAAGGACAATCTGAAACGCCTGCCTGCAAAGCCAGGCGTCTATCGCATGTTCGGAACGAAGGATGAGGTCCTCTATGTAGGCAAGGCCCGCAATCTTAAGGCGCGCGTGTCCAACTATGCCCGCCTTGGTGGCCACACGCAGCGTATCGCGGCGATGATCGCGCTCACCGCGCGAATGGAGTTCGTTGTCACGGAGACAGAGACTGAGGCGCTGCTGCTGGAAGCGAGCCTCATCAAGTCGCTGAAGCCGCGTTTCAACATCCTTCTGCGCGATGACAAATCCTTCCCTTACATCCTCATCCGCCGCGACCACGACTATCCGCAAATCCTGAAATATCGCGGCTCCAAGCAGGACCGGGGCGACTATTTCGGGCCCTTCGCCAGCGCCAATGCGGTCACCCGTACCCTCGACACGCTGCAGAAGGCTTTCCTGCTCCGCACCTGCGAGGACAGCGTCTTCTCCCAGCGCACCCGGCCCTGCATGCTGCACCAGATCAAGCGATGCTCTGCCCCCTGCGTCGACCTTGTCAGCAAGGAGGCCTACACGAAACTCGCTGATCAGGCGGCCGACTTCCTGAAAGGCAGGGCCACCGACCTGCAGGCTGACCTCGCCAACGAAATGGAAACGGCCGCCGAGAATATGGAGTTCGAGCGGGCTGCAAGCCTGCGCGACCGTATCCGGGCGCTGGCCGTTGTCCGCGCGCAGCAGGACATCAATCCGGACGGGATTGAGGAAGCAGACATCTTCGCCATCGCCATGGAGGGCGGACAGTCGGCCGTGCAGGTCTTCTTCATCCGGGCCGGGCAGAACTGGGGCGCGACGATCCACTTCCCGCGCCATGAGAAGGACGAGAGCGCGCCGGAAATCCTCTCCGCCTTCCTCGTCCAGTTCTATGACAAGCGCCCGCCGCCAAAGCTGGTCCTCACCAATCAGGCACCCGATCAGGGCGAGTTGATTGCCGAAGCGCTTGAGCTGAAATCCAACCGGAAAGTCGAAATCCGCACGCCTCAGCGCGGCGACAAGCGCGAGCTGGTTGCGCAGGCGACGCGCAATGCGACCGAGGCGCTGTCGCGTAAACTGGCCGAAACAGCGAGCCAGCAACGGCTTCTGAAAGATCTCGCAAAAGCGTTCGACCTTCCCGGAGAGGCGAAACGCGTTGAGGTCTACGACAACAGCCACATCCAGGGCTCGAACGCCGTCGGCGGCATGGTCGTTGCGGGGCCTGAGGGATTCATCAAGGGCCAGTATCGCAAGTTCAACATCAAGGACGCGGCGCTGGAGCCGGGCGATGACTATGGTATGATGCGCGAGGTCATGCGCCGCCGGTTCAAGCGGCTGCTAAAGGAAGCCGACGAGCAGAACGTCGCGATCTCAGAGCTGGAGACCTATCCAAATCTCGTCCTCATCGATGGCGGCCTCGGACAGCTGAGTGCCGTGACCGAGACGCTGACAGAACTTGGCCTCAGCACCGAAGATGTGACGCTCGTGTCCATCGCGAAGGGACCTGACCGGAATGCGGGCCGAGAGAAATTCTTCCGGCCAGGCAAGGCGCCGTTCCAGCTGCCGCCTGACACGCCAGTGCTCTACTATCTGCAGCGTCTGCGCGATGAGGCGCACCGCTGGGCCATTGGCGCACACCGTGCCAAGCGCTCAGCCGACATCAAATCCTCCCCGCTGGACGAAATCGAAGGCATCGGCCCGTCCCGTAAAAAAGCACTTTTACATCACTTCGGGTCGGCAAAAGGCGTGTCACGTGCCAAGCTGGTTGATCTTGAAAGCGTTGAGGGAATCAATCGCTCACTCGCTGAACGTATCTATGGCCATTTCAATGGCGGTTAGGACAGCATGACTTTGAAATGGCTGCCAAATGCCCTGACCATCGGGCGTTGCATTCTGGCGATTGTCGTCGGCTATACAATTCTGGATTTCGACAGGGATCAGCGCGCAGGCGACGGCGCGACCTTGATGGCATTTCTGCCGTTTGCGCTCTTCTCCTTCGTGGCGCTGACGGACTGGCTCGATGGCTGGCTGGCAAGGAAGCTCGATGCAGAATCGGCCTTCGGGGCCCGGCTTGACCCGATCGGCGACAAGCTGCTGTCGGCGTCCAGCCTGCTCGCGCTCGCCTTCATCGATAAATGGTCCTGGTACATCACCCTGCCAACACTCGCCATTGTCAGCCGCGACGTGCTTATCACCGCCATGCGCGAAGCGATGGGCAATCCTGGCACGATGAAAGTGTCCAACAGCGCCAAGATGAAGACCGCGCTCGTCCTTGGCGGGATTGCGCTCGTCCTTCTCGGCATGGCGATCAGCGCTGTTGCCGCGGACGCGGACACCTATTCGCCGAATTGGGTCCTGTCGCATGGCACGCTTCTGGCCGGGCTTGTCATGGTCTGGGTCGCAGCCGTTCTCGCGGTGATGACGGCCATCGACTATGTGAAGGGCCTGACCGCGTCAGACGACGACCCTCACCAATAGCCGTCATTCGGTCCGCCCGCGAAGACTTCCGCAACCCGCCGCTGCGTCGCGGGAGTGGCATCATCTGGCAAAGCCTGCGGGTCCGCCCAGAAAATCTCTGATATCTCACCCACGCTGGTCGCTTCGCCGCCGACCCAGTCGCCGGGGCGCAAGTGGTAGAAGACGACGTGATCGTTCGGAAAGATCGCCTCGTTTGAATAGATGCCGACAAGGCGCGGCGTGCCGGTCAATTCGACGCCGCCCTCCTCCTTGAGCTCGCGGAGCAGCGACACGCTGGCAATCTCGCCTTTCTCGACGCCCCCGCCGGGAAGGTAGAGCCCCTTGGTGTACGTGTGGCGCACGAGCAGGACCTTGCCGTCAGACCGCTCCACCAGAGCGCGAACGCCAAGTGTCATCGGGCGCCTGAAACGGAACCATGCCTGAAAGATTCGCTGTCTGATGCGGGCCATAACTCTACCCAATCTGTGAAAACGCCCCTCGCCAAACGGGCTAACACAGTCTAGTTAGCGCAGCGAACGACGAATTCGGAGCTAAAGACCATGTTTGCACTCTTCGCAATCGGCGCGACTGTCGCCATTTTCGGTATACTGAACCTCATCGACTATCGCCGTCTCGACTAGGTTACCTGAAAAGTACCCTTGCCTGATCTGACGCTTCTTGCAGCCCTTGTCGGCGGCCTCGTCATCCTCGCCGTTGCGGGCGACTTTCTTGTAAATGGGGCTGTAGCCCTCGCACGCCGCATAGGCGTGTCCCCGCTCGTTGCCGGCATCCTGATCGTCGGCTTTGGCACATCGGCGCCCGAAATGGTGGTCGCCGTCGACGCCTCGAGCCAGGGACAGCCCGGCATCGCCATCGGCAACATCGTCGGCTCGAACATCGCCAATATCTGGCTG
>DUBH01000041.1:87595-90741 GCA_012960415.1 Henriciella sp.
CCGTTCCCGCCTTCCTCATACCGCTTGCCACCCGCCAGTTCGGCCTTCGCCGGTCCTACTGGATCATGATTGCGATAACCGCGCTCTGGATCGGCTGGACGGCCTTCATGCCACTGACGCCGGTCTTCGGATTCGTGCTTCTCGGCAGCCTCGTTCTCTATTCAGTTCTGATGCTGGTCTGGACGTCGCAAGGCATCCGGAAAGGCATCGATGTCGGCCTCGAAGATGAAGGCGAGTCGCTCGGCACCACAGCCATGTGGATCAACCTCATCATCGGCCTGGTTGGCTTGCCGCTTGGCGCGCACCTGATCGTTGAGGGCGGTGTCGGCATTGCGCGGACCTATGCCGTGCCGGAAGAAGTCATCGGCCTCACTTTGCTCGCTATCGGCACATCTCTGCCAGAACTGGGCGCCGGTATCGCAGCCGGACTTCGCCGCCGCGGCGAGGTCGTCATCGGCAACGTCATCGGCTCGAATATCTTCAACCTCGCTGGCTCTGGCGCGATCATTGCCTTCTTTGGCCCGACAGACCTTGCCCCGACCTTTCTTCAGTTCGACCACTGGGCACTGGCGGGCGCCGCCATAGTTCTCGGCCTGTTCGTCCTGCCACGCAGCCGTGTGACGCGGCTTGCAGCCCTCGCTATGCTGCTCGTCTACGCCGCGTATATCTACGGCCTCATCCATGGCTGGAACATGACTGGCGAAGTGGAGAGCTGGATTGGCAGATCATAGGCTGACCCCGAAACGCGCGCTGATCACAGGCGCAGGTAAACGCATTGGCCGGGCGCTCGCCGAAGCGCTCGGTGAAGACGGGTGGAGCGTTGCCGTCCACTACCGCTCGTCTGCCGAAGGCGCACAGGAAACCGCCGACGCAATCAGCAAGGCTGGTGGCATGGGCGTCATCGTGCAGGGTGACCTGACAGAAGAAAAAGACCTCAAGGCGCTGATCCCATCGGCGCAGGAAAAGCTTGGCGGACCGCTCAGGCTGCTCGTCAACTCTGCCTCAGCCTTTGAGGATGACACGGCCCTCGACCATGACCGTCAGGGCTGGGACCTCCATTTCGATGCCAATCTACGTGCACCTATCGCGCTCTCGCAGGCTTTTGCAAAAGCGCTACCCGGTGACGAGAAAGGCCTGATCATCAATGTGATCGACCAGCGGGTCTGGAAGCTCAACCCGCAGTTTTTCACCTACACCCTGTCCAAGGCCGCCCTGCTGACCGCGACGAAAACGCTGGCGCAGGCGCTGGCACCAAACATCCGGGTCAACGGCATAGGCCCCGGCCCTACCCTCGCCAGCGTGCATCAGAGCGACGAGGAATTCGAAGCTGAGAGACAGGCAACGTTGACCCAGGAAGGCTCCCGTCCTGAAGAGATCGTGCGCGCGATGCGTTATCTCATCGAAGCCGACAGCGTCACCGGGCAGATGATCGCAACTGATGGCGGCCAGCATCTCATGTGGCAGACACCCGACACGCAGGTCTGATGAACTTTTCCTCCGACACATCCGCGCCGGCACACCCGGCTGTCCTCGAAGCACTCGCAGGTGTGAACAATGACATGCAGCCAAGCTATGGCGCCGATGACGTGACCACGCGCCTGCGCGGTGAGCTGGCGCGTGGTCTGAAAACCGACGACTTTGATTTCTGGCTCTGCGCATCAGGCACCGCGGCGAATGCGCTGGCCCTGTCCTGTTTCTGCCCTCCCATGGGCGCGATCCTCTGTCACGAGGAAGCCCACATCGCGCGCGACGAACGCTCCGCGCCTGAATTCTTTACCGGCGGCGGCAAGCTTCAGCTCCTGCCCGGCGAGGGTGCGCTGATAGATGAAACGGCGCTTCGCGAGGCGATCGCCGGCATCAAACCGGATTTCGTGCATGAAACGCCTGCGCATGTGCTGTCGCTGACCAATCTCACTGAGTCCGGCACCGCCTATCCGGCCGCACAGGTCAAACATTTCAGCGCGCTTGCAAAGGATGCAGGTCTTACGGTCCACCTTGATGGCGCCCGCTTTGCCAATGCGCTCGTCTCGACGGGCGCATCACCAGCCGAGATGAGCTGGAAAGCGGGCGTCGACGTTCTCACGCTCGGCCTGACCAAGACGGGGGCGATGGGGTGCGAAATCATCATCCTGTTCGGCAGTGCCCGTCAGAAATTCAACGAGTTGAAAGCGCGCGCGAAGCGGTCAGGCCATATGCCGCCGAAGATGCGCTATCTTGCAGCCCAGGCGATTGCCATGTTTGCGGATGATCGCTGGCTCAGTCTTGCCGCCACTGCCAATCAGCGCGCGAGAGAGATCTCCAACCTGCTCTGCCGGGACGGTGAGACCGAACTCGTCCATCCGGTTCACGGGAACGAAATCTTCGTCCGTCTCAGCGATTCCAATCTGCGCGCGCTGACGGAGGCGGGCGCAACCTTCTATCCCTGGATTGGTGGCTCGCACCGACTCGTCACAAGCTGGTGCACGCCTGCAGAGACAGTCGAACGGCTATCAGAGCTACTCGTCTGAGGTCGGCCTCAGACCGTTGAGCAGCCATTCGCCGACCCGCTCGAAGTAGATGTCTTCATCGAGCGGCTTGTGGACTTTCCCCTTCAGAACTTCCTGGTGGACGACGCGCAGGAGCGAGGCTGATACGATCAGGATTGCCGCATGGCGGGCTTCGTCAAATGATTTCACCCCGCCCTTTGATCGCACCAGACGCTCGGCCACGGAATCGATACCGGATGCGAGATATTTCTGAAGGTAGAATTTCTGGATTTCCTCGTCGGCCATGGCTTCACGGATACCGAAGGCGTGCACCTTCACGTAGGAATCGGTGCGCGTGAGCGCCGCCATCTGCCGGAAATATCCCTTCACCGCATCGTCGAGATTATCCTGCGGCTGCCGCAGGATATCTCTCATCGGCTCTGATCGGTCGTTGATCTGCTCCAGAAGGTGAATGATCAGACCAGTCCGGTCCTTGAAATAGTGGCGAAGGGTGGGTTCGGATGTTTCTGCCGCGATCGCCAGCTGCCGAAAGGACGGTCTGTCGACACCGTCACTCAGCACATAGGCCAACAGCTTGTCGGTAAGCGCCTGCTTTTTCTGCTCAAAATCTTGATCGATTTTTTGATCGATTTTTAGCTCCAAAAAGGCTCCAAAACGAGG
>DUBH01000041.1:90751-105349 GCA_012960415.1 Henriciella sp.
CCGGCCTTGCCATTACAACTCCTCAAAGGGCTCGGAAGACGCCCGAATTTCTATCGAACGCGCAATATAAAACCCATAGCTTTCAATGCTTTGCATTTTTAGCCCGTTTGTTTTCATCGTCAAAGTAATTCTCACTGCACCAGCACTGGAGCGCTGCAGGACGCAGTATGCACCCAGACATCAGCCTCCCCGAGACCAAGCCCCAAGGCCGACGTCAAACTGAAGACGAGCCGGTCGAGCGGGGCTGCGAGATCACTGAACAGGGATGAGAGGATGGACGCGATGTAGGCGTCACTCAGCAATTGGAGCCCAACGACGTCGATCTCATAGTCGAGATTTGTGATCGCTGACGACAACAGTCCTTCCAGCGCCTTGTTGGTGCCCGCCGTTTTCGGGCTCCCTCCAATTTCGTGGCGAAGAAAGCGTAGCTGCGTATCGTCAGGATTGGCAGCCTGCACATCTGCGAAGGCCTCTATCTGGATAAGCCTGCCATCAAGGATTTTGGCTGGCTGGACACGTCCTGACTCGTCAATTTCCGCAATCCGCAGGCGCGCAATGGATGGCTTGACCGCCACTTGTACCCGCTCGGCCTCACGTTGGCCCTGTTTGCAGTCAATGTCTGTGATACGCGCGTCGGCGGAGGCGAGGTCTATATGGATGGGCAATCTGACAAGCGCGTTGGAAAGAAGCCGCCCGCCCCCGATTTCCGCCACGACTGAAAGGCGCAACTGCGCCGTTGACACCGTTTCGCCCGGAAGACCCGATAGCGCAAACCACGATTGCCCTTGCGGGCGCTCGCCAATCACAAGCGTAGCGTCGACATGGACAAGCTGCCCCGCACGCGCTGATAGCGCCAGGTCGATCTGGTTCTCCCCATTCGCGACCATTGCACTCGCCATGAGCATGGGAAGCGCATTCAGCGAAACTCCCGCGACTGCTGATGGATCACCAAGCGCGCGCGGTTCAATCCGACCGAGTTCGATGAGCTCGCCAAGCCGAAGCGTGCGGGCATCGCCGCGAGCGTCACCGGCCAATGTGCGCAAGGCCTGCCGCGCGAGAACGTTCTCGCCCGCTGTTTCCGCCATCGCCGACAGGAGGTCTTCCAGACCGATATTCGTTTCGAGGACGTCAGAGTAGGTGACGGCCGTGAGTTCAAGATCTTCTGCCAGCCATTCAATGCAATCGATCATGTCGACTTCTACATCAAGCAGCGCTTCGTACGACATTGCCGAAAGGCTCACTTCGCCGCCGAGTAAAGCGGACAGAAGATCGTTCAGAATGCCGCCTTCAAGGCGGGCGAGCCGGGAGCCGACGGAAATGCCAGCCTCTGAAGATATGACGGCGACCCCGGTCACATCGACTGGTTTTGACGAACCACCCAGGAAGTCGAAGAATCTGTGCTGCGGCTCAGAAAGGGACACGCGAGCGGCGTTGAGTGGCTCCTGCCCGACGATGAAGCGTTCGGAGGCTGAAAGGCTCTTGTCAGCTGTGTACCTGCCTGTTTCGACGCGCATGGTGGCACCCGCAGTGGAGCGGACCTCTTCACCTCCCTCGCTGCGCGCAATCTCAATGCCGGTCCGCCCATTGTCGGCCAGATAAGCCTGGGCGACGCGCTCTGCATTGAGAAGGTCTGATGCAGCAACCAGCGCGGCCATGTCGGCGTGACCTTGCAGGGCGCGCTTCTGCGTCGAGATTGCGCCAGTGTCGATCGCCATTGCGGCCATCATTGCCGCGATTGGCGCGAAGGCCGCGGTAATGACGGCAACATTGCCCGTACGAGCGCGGGCAAGTTCTTTCAAAGGTCTCGCAGGGCTCAGGATATGAGGCATCAGTATCCTCCCGCCCTTATGATTGCCTCCCGGCGTATTGTCTTTTCAGGTAGAGGAAGCCCGCTATAGAGGTTCCAGACAGGCAAATCGCTCGCGTCGAAGGCGACCACCACGCGCAGATAGCTAGAGTCGTCCTCAAGTGTTTCGACGCTCACACTCACTGCGTCGCGCGTGAGAAGTCCTCCATCAGGCAGCGAGGACGCGAGGTGCTGCTCTACCAGAGCCTGGCGCTCAGCCAGATCAAGCCCACTGATGGCTGCTCGCGCACTGTTCGCCGCAAGCTGTTGCACAGAATGAACGGCGCCAAAGAAGATGCCGTACGCAATGATGCCGAAGAGAAGAAAAAGAAGCACGGGCGTTACGATCGCAAATTCGACCGCAGAAGACCCCTCAGTGCGCTTTAACAGTGACCACTTCTGTACTCTAATACGCTTCATCGCCCCTCCTTGCGAGTATGCGCCCTTAGGTAGAACGACGCATATTATTTCCCGCTTTGAGAGTGATTAGTCGAAACAGTAATTAACGGATTATTCCGGGGATCTTCCCAATTCGCAGTAACGATTGAGCGCGCTAGCGACTAACCAAGTCCAACCCTGTATTTCCAATATTTTTTTGGCCGATACCAAGTGATCGTGTCATCTATATTTTTTGTTTTATTTAGTGTTGTCTATGCTATAGAAAAATCGATAGATGAGATCGCGCCCGCCTCTAATCTTTGCAATTATCCTATTTAATCCAAAGACTTAGGCGCGCTGCGCAATACTTCGGCGCGATCGGCGCGTCTGAAAGAGAAGAATTACACGACCTGCATCTCGGTCGATGGCAATCACCCGCGATATTGTCTGCGCGCTCAGGCTTTGGCAGCGGAGATTTTGGTGTCAGGAATTGGGAAATGGTGGGCGGTACAAGGATCGAACTTGTGACCCCTACAATGTCAATGTAGTGCTCTACCGCTGAGCTAACCGCCCATCCGTTTCGAAGCGGCCCTAATCGGACTTTGGCGCGTCCAAGTCAAGCCTGTTTCAGCTGCAAATGTCAGGCGGCGATGACACGGTCGACTTCCTCGACCAGCTCGCGCAGATGGAAGGGCTTCGACAGGATCTTTGCGCCTGCAGGCGTCGGCGTGCCGGACGCCAGTGCGACAGCTGCAAACCCGGTGATAAAGACAATCTTCATGGCCGGGTCGAGCTCTGCGCCGCGGCGAGCGAGTTCGATACCGTCGATGCCAGGCATGACGATGTCAGTCAGCAGCAGGTCAAACACTTCACGCTCGAGCGCGTTCAGCGCCGTCTCGCCATCCTCGAAGTCCTGAACGTCATGTCCGGCACGTTTCAGCGAGGCAGCCAGAAAGGTGCGCATCATTTCATCGTCTTCGGCGAGAAGTATCTTGCTCATGGGGACTGCGTTCCGGCTATCTGACTGTCGTTTGATTGCACAAAGCACGGTTCGGGTAAATCGACGGTGAACGTGGCAGTAAAGCTTGACCCGGAAAGCCAATGACCGACCTATGGCACGATGACGATTGCGGCGACAGAAGAGCAAAACCCGATGCCGGGCAATGGGCTGAGCCTGCCAGCCTTCTCTCTTGCTATGCCGGAAACAGATGAGCGTCCGCTGATCTTTGCGTCCCCACACAGCGGCCGGGAATATCCCGACCACTTCCGCGACAGTTTGCGCGTACCGCTTCTGGATCTGAAGCAGACCGAAGACGCCTATGTCGATCAGCTGTTCGCCAACGCGCCGCTTTATGGCGCGCGTCTGCTGAAAGCGACCTATGCGCGCTCTTTTGTCGATCTCAACCGCGATGCACGTGAAATTGATGCCTCGATGTTTCATGGTGATCCGCCGGGACCTGTCGCTGTGCCGACGGTCCGGGTCGAAGCGGGACTAGGCTGCTTCCCGCGCATCGGGGCGCGCGGTGAGTTCATTTATGCAAAAAAGCTGGACCCGGCTGACGGACGCGCCCGTCTGGACTTCGTTCACACCCCCTATCATGAAGCATTAACAGCTGAGATTGCTGCACTGCGTCAGAAGCATGGGTGTGCTGTTCTGATCGACTGCCACTCCATGCCGTCCACCCAGCCCGGGCGTCCCGACCTGCCGGATTTCGTGCTTGGCGACCGCTTTGGATCGAGCTGCACCGGCCAGCTGACCAGCCTTGTGGAGCGAACATTACGCAAGGCAGGATTCAGCGTTGTGAGGAATGCGCCCTATGCAGGCGGATTTACCACGCGGAAGTATGGTAGGCCGAAACAACACGTCCACGCCTTGCAAATTGAGATAAACAGGCGGCTTTACCTTGACGAAGCTCAAGTCACAGCGATTGACGCGATGGCCGCCCTGTCGCATCAGCTAGATGGGCTGATGGAAAATATCTCTGAACTGAGCAACCGCTTGCGCCCATAAAAAAAAGGCCGCGCCAAGGCTGGCGCGGCCGAATAAGGTAAAGGGAGGAAACGCCAGAAGGCGTTAGCACCGCAGTGCTGAGACCAACTTATTGTGCGGCGCACAAAATGCAAGACCCAAAATCTGCATCGATGCGTTTTTGCATGAAATCAGACTGAGACAACCGGACGGCATGAAGTTTGCTCTCCATCTCTGCGACGCTCAAACCGGGACGATCCCGGGCTTAAGGATGATCAAGGGGAGCCGGGCATGACTGACAATACCGACCTTCACGTAGGCAAGAGACTACGCCGGCGCCGCAGGCTGCTAGGCCTCACCCAGCAGGAGCTGGCGTCTCAGGTGGGGGTCCGCTTCCAGCAGATCCAGAAATACGAATGCGGCGCCAACCGCATGACCTCATCGCGGCTTTTCGATCTCTCGAAAGCGCTGAATGTATCGGTCCAATACTTCTTTGACGGCATTGAGCAGGACGACCTGCTCGCCGCAAATGACGCCGACACGATGGACGGCGACATCCTGAGCCAGAAAGAGACCCTCGAGCTGGTACGGGCCTATTACCGCCTTGGTGAGCGCCCACGCCGCCGTCTGCTTGAGCTCGCCAAAGCGCTTGAAACCGACCAGAGCGGCTCAGGCGCAGCTTGACCTTCCTGTCTCGCGCGCCATAAGCGCGAGACATGACCCTCCCAGCATCGCAGTCTGACCTTATAGACCTTGCCTGCCGGCTCGCTGACGCGGCCTGGCAGGCGATTTCGCCTCATTTCCGCGCCGGTATTGATGCCGAAAACAAAGCAGGCGGCGCCGCTTACGACCCCGTCACTATCGCAGATCGTGCTGGCGAAGAGGCCATTCGCGCCATACTCTCAAAAGAGCGTCCGGATGACGGCATTGACGGCGAAGAATTCGGCCAGCATGAGGGCAGCTCCGGCTGGACGTGGCTGCTCGACCCGATTGACGGCACGCGCGCCTTTCTCGCGGGCCTTCCTGTCTGGACGACGCTGATTGCGCTTGCTGACCCGGACGGCAATCCTGTCATTGGCATTATCGACCAGCCCGTCCTCGGCGAGCGTTATATCGGCGCACCGGGCGAAACCTGGCTACAGACACCGAAAGGCCGCACACAGCTGCGCGTTTCATCCTGCAACGATCTGCGACAGGCGATTATCGCCACGACGGACCCGTTCATCATGAACCCCGCTGAGCAGGGGGCATGGACGCATATCCGGCACACGGCACGCATTTGCCGCTATGGCCTTGATGCCTATGCCTATGGACGCCTTGCCGCGGGCAGCATCGACCTTGTGTGTGAAACAGGCCTGCAGCCACATGATGTCGCAGCCCTTATCCCGGTTGTGCGGGGCGCAGGCGGGATTGCGAGAGACTGGCGCGGGCGCGAAGCCAAGCAGGGTCCACAGATTGTCTGCGCATCGTCGGAAGCCGTCTTCGAGCAGGCTTTCCTTTCTCTGCGGCGTTCGGCAGGCGACTAATCGATTACAGCGAAGCTGGTCACTTGCCCGACTTGTGCGCTAGGTTGTGTGCATGAGCGAACAGAGCGAATCCCTCGTCCACCGCAAGCTGCCGACCCGTCGCTGGCCGAGCAAGTGGAACATCTCCAACATCATCGATGGGCGCGCGCTTCGCGTGAAGCTCACCTCGGACTTCCTCGACAACCTGTCCGATGAGGCCAAGGCGCGTAAACAGGTGCTCGACCACCTCCACGGCGCCCTCTTCCGCGGCCGGATGATCGCGCAGGAGCGCCTGCAGCAGGGCGCAGGCGGTCTCGATACGGCACGCCTTCTCTCAGCCGTCATGGATGAGACGCTGCACGCGCTCTACGACTACATCACCGTCCATGTACACCGCGCCCGCAACCCCACAGAGGGGGAGCGCCTCGCCGTGTTCGCGACCGGCGGCTATGGCCGCAACGTCCTCGCACCATCGAGTGATGTCGACCTGCTTTTCATACGCCCGTACAAGGCATCGGCCCATGCAGAGAGCGTCATCGAGTACATGCTCTATGCGCTCTGGGATGTCGGCATCAAGGTCGGTCACGCCTTCCGGACGCCCGAAGAATGCATCCGGCTCTCCAAGCAGGATGTGACGATCAAGAGCTCCCTGCTCGATGCCCGTTTTCTTTTCGGCGATGAGCAACTCGCCGCTGAAACCAAAGCAAAGTTTCGCAAGGAAGCCGTTGAGGGCTATGACGCGCAGTTCATCGCCGACAAGCTGGCAGAGCGTGATGGCCGCCACGCCAAACAGGGCAACACGCGATACGTCGTCGAACCCAATGTGAAGGATGGCAAGGGCGGGCTGCGTGACCTGCAGACGCTCTACTGGATCACCAAGCATATGTATGACGGCGTCTCGCTCGAAGATGTCATGAAGTCAGGCCCCTTTACCAAGCACGAGTACAGCGTCTTCATCCGCGCAGCTCGC
This sequence comes from Henriciella sp., assembly GCA_012960415.1. Lineage (GTDB taxonomy): Bacteria > Pseudomonadota > Alphaproteobacteria > Caulobacterales > Hyphomonadaceae > Henriciella. Next base: position 97,420 of record DUBH01000041.1, read on the forward strand.
TTCTTCTGGACGGTACGTTGCCATCTTCACTATCTCACAGGTCGCGCCGAAGAGCGGCTGAGCTTTGACCTTCAGCCTGAAATCGCGTCCCGCATGGGTTACCGCGACAGGTCCGGACAGCTCGGCGTCGAGCGCTTCATGAAGCACTATTTCCTGGTCGCCAAGGATGTCGGTAACCTGACCCGCATCCTCGCAGCAAAGCTCGAAGCTGACCAGATCAAGAAACCCGAAGGCTGGCGGCGTTTCATCCGCGCCGGCACGCCGAAACCGATGGCATATGAAGGCTTCATCCTTGATGGGGAGCGCGTGAGCGTCACAAATGAGGACGTCTTCAAGAAGTCACCGGAGAACCTGATCCGCCTTTTCCAGCTCGCTGATGAGACAGAGCACGACATACATCCCGATGCCATGACGATTGCGGCCCGCAATGCCCGCGTCATCAACTCGCGCACGCGCTCCAAGCCGGAGATGAGCAAGATCTTCATCGACCTTCTGGTGAACGGCAAGAATCCCGGGCTGGCCCTGCACCGGATGAACGAAGCTGACGTTCTGGGCCGCTTCATTCCGGAGTTTGGGGGCATCGTCGCGCAAACCCAGTTCAACATGTATCACCACTTCACGGTGGATGAGCATACGATCCGCGCCGTCGATTATATGGCCCAGATAGACCGGGAAGGCGGCGAAGGTTTTGAATTGCCCCACCGCCTCTTCCAGAAGATCGATAACAAGCACATTCTCTATCTCGCCATGCTGCTGCACGACACAGGCAAGGGTCATGGCGACCAGCAGATCGAAGGCACGAAGACCGCGACAGCTGCAGGTAAACGCCTCGGCCTGTCCGATGCCGAGACAGATCTCGTCGCATGGCTGGTCGGTCACCATCTCGAAATGAGCGAGACCGCCCAGAAGCGCGACATCGCAGACCCGCAGACGATTGTCCGCTTTGCGTCCATGGTCGGCTCAATCGAACGCCTGCGGCTGCTCTATATCCTCACCATCGCAGATATCCGCGCTGTGGGGCCCGGCATCTGGAATGCCTGGAAGGGCCAGCTTCTGGAAGACCTCTATCAGAACACTGAAGCTGCCCTGCGCGGCGGGCGTACCGATGCAATCAGTGTCTCGCGTGAGCTTGAAGGCCGCGCCGCGCTGAACCGCGAGCAGCTTGCAGACCGTGTCGGCACGATCCCCGAAGTGATGACCGACATGGACCCGGCCTACTGGACCGGGTTCGACCTCGACGCGCTTGAGCAGCATGCCCGCACGATCCGGGCTGGCGATCCACCCATTGTCTCTGCGCATGTCCGCGAAGATGGCGGCGGTGTCTCGCTGCTGGTTGCCGGACAGGACAGGCTCGGCCTCTTCTCGCGCCTTGCCGGGACGATTGCATCGCAAAGTGCCAATGTCGTCTCTGCGCAGGTCTTCACCGCGCCATCCGGGTTCATCGTTGACGTTTTCATCCTGCAGGATGGCAAGGGCGGCGTCTTCGCAGCTGGTGACGAAGGGCGTCTGAGACGTCTCGAAAATGAAGTGCGCCGCGCCTTTGCCACCAATGAGCCTGTGGCCAATATCCCGGCAAAGTCTTACCGCCGCGAAGCGGCTTTCAAGGTCATCCCGCAGGTCAAGATCGATGACACACTGTCTGACGGCTACACCGTTATCGATGTGGCGGGCCGCGACCGTCCAGGCCTCCTGCACGATGTCGCTCGCCTGCTGGCAGATGAGAACATATCCATCCACTCCGCCCATGTCGGCAGTTATGGTGAGCGGGTGTTCGATGCCTTCTATGTGCAGCTTCCAGACAGCTATACTGATGCGAAGCTTGCGGCCCTCAAGGAGAAACTGCTGGAAGTGCTCCAGCGTGAAGAGCCAGATGCACCGCGCACGCCTGCCCGCAGCCTGAAGCAGGCAAATGCGGCAGACAGCTTCTGATTGTTAACCTTGGCGGTATAGCGCAGCCAGCATGAGCGTTCTTCGCAATACGTTGACCCAGTCGAGCTGGACGCTTGGCAGCCGCATCCTCGGCTTTGCCCGCGACCTCGTTATCCTCGCCAAGCTGGGCGCAGGCCCGGTAGCTGACGCCTTTTTCACTGCGCTGATGTTCCCGAACCTGTTCCGGCGCGTCTTTGCCGAGGGCGCGTTCGCACAGGCCTTCGTCCCCGCCTATGCCCGCACGATGGAAGCCGAAGGCGAGGAAGCGGCCCGCAATCTCGCCGAGGAGACGCTGAGAGGGCTTCTCGCTGTCACGGTTGGTCTCGTCATCATCGCGCAGGTCGCCATGCCATGGATCATGCTGCTGCTGCACGGCGGCTACCGCAATGATCCGGTCCACTTTCCACTGGCGATCCTGCTGACGCAGATTACCATGCCATATCTCGCCTTCATGGCGCTTGCGGCGCTTCTGTCGGGTGTTCTGAACTCCGCCGGGCGTTTTGGCATGTCGGCAGGCGCGCCGACCCTGCTTAATATGTGCCTGCTGGGCGCCGCCTTTATAGGGTCCGACAATTACGATGTGGCCCAGTCTCTGGCGATCGCCGTCACCGTGGCAGGAGCCCTTCAGGTCGCGCTGCTCTGGTACGGAGTTTCCCGCCAGAAAGTTCGCCTGAACATCGGCTTTCCGAAGCTCACGCCCGGCGTGAAACGCGTCGCGGCGCTCGCCATTCCAGGCACAATTGCGGCGTCCGGCATGCAGATCAATATCGTCGTCAGCCAGGCGCTCGCGAGTTTCGAGGCAGGCGCAAAGTCATGGCTCTATTCAGCCGACCGTCTCTACCAACTACCCCTCGGCCTTGTCGGGGTCGCAGTTGGCCTTGCGATCCTGCCGCGCCTTGCGCGGGCCGCGCGCGCCAGCGATGAGGGCGACAGCCGCGATATCATGGACAATGGCATCGGCCTCGCCATGGCGCTGACCGTACCCGCCGCTGCTGCGCTCATGGCGGCACCTTTCCTTTTCGTCGACAGCTTCTTCACGCGCGGCGACTTTACCAGCGATGATGCAGCGCTGACGGCGCAGGCCCTTTTCCATTTTGGCTGGGGCGTGCCAGCATTTGTGCTGATCAAGGTCCTCGCGCCAGGCTTCTTTGCGCGTGAAGACACGCGTACCCCGATGAATTTCTCTCTCATCTCTGTCGTCGTGAATACGGTGCTGGGCGCTGGTCTCTTCTTCTTCTTGAAGTCGCAGGGCGTCTACGGCTTTCCTGGCCTTGCCATCGCAACCAGCACAGCCGCCTGGATAAATGTCATCCTGCTCTTTGCGACCCTGAAACGCCGCGACTGGTACAATCCGGGGCCAGAGCTCCTTAAACGCCTCGTCTCCGTTATGCTGGCCTCATCGGCACTTGGCGCGCTACTCTGGTATCTCGCTAGTATCAGCGGCCAGATTTCCGAGGTCGCGCTCGATTCCAAATTCGTCGGCGCTATCGTGATCGCCTTGGCTGGGGCCGCCGCCTATCTGGTTTTTGCTCTCGTCTTCGGCGCTATTCGTCTCAGTGACATGAAGGGGGCTTTGCGCCGCTAGAGGCATGCGCTAAATGCCCGGCCATGAGCGAGCAAGACACACCGACCTATGCCGGGCCCCAGCGGGTCTTTTCCGGTATTCAGCCCACCGGCAATCTCCATCTTGGGAATTACCTTGGTGCCCTGAAGAAATTCACGCGCCTGCAGGATGATGGCTGGGACGGGATCTATTGCGTCGTCGACCTCCACGCGATCACCATGCCCTACGACACGGGCGCGATGGTCAGCCAGACACGCCAGATCGCCGCGGCGATGATCGCCTGTGGCCTGGACCCCAAACGGTCGATCATCTTTGCGCAGTCCTCGGTGCGCGCCCACACAGAGCTTTGCTGGGTCTTCAATTGCATCGCCCGCATGGGCTGGCTGGAGAAGATGACCCAGTTCAAGGACAAAGCGGGCAAGAACTCCGAACGCATGTCGGTCGGCCTGTTCGACTATCCCGTGCTGCAGGCGGCTGACATCCTCGCCTACAAGGCGACGCACGTGCCTGTCGGCGAGGACCAGCAGCAGCACCTTGAGCTTTCGCGCGACATCGCCGCCCGCTTCAATGAACAATATGAGGCAGACTTCTTCCCCCTGCCTGAAGCTCTGATCGAAGGCCCGGGGGCCCGGATCATGAGCCTCAAGGACGGCACCAAGAAGATGTCGAAGTCCGATCCGGCAGAAAACTCGCGTATCAACCTCATTGATGATGCCGACACGATCGCGAAGAAAATCAAGAAATCCAAGACCGACATGCTGGGTGACATGCCATCTGACACGGGCGGCTTCGAGGGCCGTCCAGAGGTCAAGAACCTCGTTGGCATCTATGGCGCACTCGCAGGCATGAGCGACGATGAGGTCCTCGCCGAATATGGCGGTAAGGGCTTTGGCGTCTTCAAGCCTGCGCTTGCAGAACTTGCGGTCGAGCATCTCTCTCCAATCACAGCCCGCATGCGGGAGCTGATGGACAACCCCGATGAAATCGATGCGGCCCTGCGCGATGGCGCTGAACGCGCCAAAGCCATCGCCGAACCCATCATGGAGGAAGTCCGCCAGACCGTTGGTTTCTGGCGCCCCTAAACGCGTCCCCTCCCCACCTTTCGAAAGATAGTCCTATGAAACGCATTTCGGCCCTGCTCCTCGCACCAGCCTTCATCGCAGCCTGCAGCCAGCCGGCTGAGACGGATGTCCCTGTGCTGTCCTATGAAGACGCCTTCGTCATGGCTCCCATCGCCGGACGCGATGTCACCATGGGCGGGATCGAGATTTCGGTAGAAGGCGGCGACGTTACGCTGACGGGCGCTATTTCCGACATCGCCGGCACCGTAGAGCTGCACACAATGGAAATGAACGACGGCACGATGCAGATGCGTCCGGTCGAAACCTTCGAGATCGCTGATGGCGAGACGCTCACGCTAGAGCGCGGCGGCAATCACCTCATGTTCTTCGGCCTGGTCGAGGATCTCTCGGCCGGTGAAGTCGCGAACATCTCGTTCAGCTTCGAGACCGAAACCGGTGAGACGCTGACACTGGAAGCTGAAGCCGAAGTCCGCGCGCAAGGCGAATAGGCCAAACCCCGGCGGGGCGCGCGGGCGAAAGCTAACGCGCCTTGGCGACGTGTTCTTGGAACTTGATCACGCGTGGCACGATCTGCTGGCGGAATTTTGATCCATTGAAGACGCCATAATGGCCGACACCCGGCTGAACGTAATCTTCCTTCAGCGTATCTGGGATATTGGCGCAGAGGTCATGCGCTGCCTGCGTCTGGCCGATGCCGGAAATGTCGTCAAGCTCACCTTCAACTGTCATCAGGCCGACCGACGAGATCGCTTCAGGCTTTACCAGGCGCTCGTCGCGGTAGCGATACTCGCCCTTGGCCAGCAGCGCTTTCTGGAACACGCGCTCAATCGTCTGGATGTAGAACTCTTCGGTCAGGTCCAGCACAGAGAGGTATTCGTCATAGAATGTCTGGTGCTTCTCGGCGCCGTCTTCATCACCCTCAATCAGGTGTTCGAAGAAGCGGTGCTGGGCATCGACATGCCGTTCCCAGTTCATGTGCATGAAAGAGCTGAGCTGGATGAAGCCCGGATAAACCCGGCGTCCAGCGCCTGCCCAAGGTAGCGGCACCGTGTGGATCATCTTGGAGCGGAACCAGTCGAGGCTTCGCTCTTCGGCAAGAAGGTTCGGCACGGTCGGCGAGCGGCGGGCATCGATGGGGGAGCCCATGAATGTCATCGTCGCTGGCAGCGAGTCCGACCCGTCTTCTGCCATCATTGAGATTGCGGCGAGCACAGGTGGGCCTGGCTGACACACAGCGAGCACATGCGCGCCTGCGCCAAGAAATGCCAGCATGTCCTGAATATGGTCAATATAATCGTCTAGGTCGAAGCGACCAAACCAGATCGGCGCCATGCGCGCATCGGTCCAGTCGGTGATGTAGACATTGTGGGTCGGCAGGAAAGCTTCGACCGTGCCGCGCAGCAGCGTTGCATAGTGCCCGGAGAGCGGCGCTACGATGAAGAGATCTGGACGGTTCGCAGGCGCCCCAGCGGTCTCGAAATGGATAAGCTGGCACCACGGCGAGGACCAGGCCGTGACGGGCATCACCGCATGCGACTTGCCATCAATCTCAGTCGAGTCGATCTGCCATTCGGGTTTGCCGTAATAGCGCGTTGCCCGCTCAAACACATTTGCCGCCGCGGCAATCGCGCGGCCAGCTTCCGTGTCGCGGGCGGGATTGATGGGGGAGCTCCAGAAGGATGCCGTAGCTTTGGCCTGCAGGCGCAGCGGCGCCATGGCCGCGCGGTTCATTTCGACAAGAGCGTAAAGCAAAGCGTCACCTTCCGTATGCTGCAGCGCAACATAGGGCGGGAACAGATGTTTTGCAATCAGCCAGTTCTAGCCGAATGTCGTCTCGAGACACGTCGCCATCTCATCCGGATTGGTGATCGTCTCAGAGAAGAAGGTTTTCAGCTTCCAGTCAGGGCCCATCACATAGATGAGCGATGTGTGGTCCATTGTATATTCGGCCACGCTTTCAGGGGTCTCGACGCGTGAGAAGGCGGCGCTGAACTCATTCGCAACCGCTTCGATCTCTTCGGGCGCACCCGTCAGGCCGACAAGGCCATCGGGAAACGCATTGCTCTGGACATAGTCTGCCAATGCTTCTGGCGTATCCCGCTCGGGGTCGACGCTGATCAGCAACGTTTGTGGGCGCTCCATGTCTTCAGGCAGGCGGCTATAGGCGTTGTTTATCGCCACCAGCGTGCCAGGGCACACATCGGGGCAATAGGTGAATCCGAAATACACGAGCGACGGTTTGCCCATGAAGTCTTCCTGGGTGACGCGCTCGCCCGTGTGCATGGTCAGCTCGAACGGACCGCCAATCTCTTCATAGGCGCGTGACGTGCACCCCGCGACTGGCCCGCCGGCCCTTGCCGTCTCACCAGAAGCTGCGGTCTCACTCCCCTCATTCGCGCCGCTACAGGCTGCCGCGAGAAGGAATGATGCTAAGAGAATTGTCGATCTGATACGCATGCGGCTACGTATGCTTGGAGCAGGTGCTTCGATCAAGGTCGCGCGGCGCCGCTACAGTGTCGCATGCTGCGGCACAGCCGAAAGGGGCAAGGATGGACGACGCTCATGCGTCCCGTGAAGGAATAGAGCAGGCGCTTTACAGTCTGCTGCCGACCGGTCTGGCGGGCGTCGACGCGGCACGCGGGCGCGCGCGTCTGCGCACGCTGATGACGTTGCGCTGGCTCGCCGTGGGTGGCCAGACCGCAGCTGTGCTCTTCGTCAATTTCGGGCTGGGTTTTGACGTGCCGCTCGGCCCCTGCCTGACGGTCATTGCCGCCTCTGCCTGGCTCAACGTCTTCCTGTCCTTTGCGATGCGCGATCAGGTTCTGCTGAAAGGGTGGGAAGCCGCGCTCCAGCTCTGCTTCGATACGCTGCAGCTGGCGCTCCTGCTTGGCCTTACAGGTGGGCTTTCTAATCCGTTTCTTCTCTTCCTTCTGGCGCCCGTCACAGTCGCCGCGACCAGCCTTCGTCCGCGGTATTCAGCTATCATTGCGGGAATCGCGATCCTGCTTGCGGCCCTTATGCCGGCCTTTGCCCTGGACCTTCCCTGGTATCCCGGCAGCAGCCTCAACCTGCCTGAGCTTTTTGAGTGGGGTCATTTTGCAGCCTTTCTGCTCGCTATCATCTTCTTCGCTGTGTCGTCGGTTCGCTTGAGCGAAGACGAGGCCCGGCTGGTACGCGCCATGGACGCCGCGTCGGTCGTGATGGCCCGTGAGCAGAAACTTTCTGCACTCGAGGGCGTGACATCTGTTGAAGTCAACTTCACTCATGACCCACCATGGAACACGAATCGTATTTCTGATGCAGGAAAAGCATCGCTTGCTGAGCACGGAATTGCAGTTCCAGACAGTGGTACATT
>DUBH01000041.1:105359-107512 GCA_012960415.1 Henriciella sp.
CGGTGCAATGTCGGCGATGACCGCGCACGAATTGGGCACGCCGCTCGCGACGATCCACCTTGTCGCCAAGGAGCTCGCCAGCGACTTTGATACCGACCATCCCCAGTATAACGATGTGCGTCTGATCGCAGAGCAGGCCGACCGTTGCCGCGATATCCTGCGCCAGCTCAGCCGCTCGCGCGAAGCCGAAGACATCGTCCACGCCAACATGCCCCTCTCCAGCCTCGTCGAAGAGGCCGCCGCCCCGTTTAAAGGGCTTGGCGTCGCGCTGAACGTGACCTGGTCAGCTGGGGAAAATGGCGAGCCCCGCATTCCCACTATCCGGCGCAGCCCCGAAGTTCTCCACGCGCTCGGCGCTTTCGTCGAGAACGCCGTCAGCTTCGCCGACAGTCAGGTGAAGGCCGCAGCCAGCTGGACCGACAAGCAGTTCATGGTCACCATTTCCGATGATGGCCCGGGCTTCGCCCCCGATGTGATGCCAAAGCTTGGAGAGCCTTACGTTTCCCAGCGCGGGGAGGCGCATCTGCACGGCGGCGACATGGGCCTTGGCTTCTTTATCGCGAAGACGCTGATCGAACGAACGGGCGGGCGCATTGCCACGAGAAACCGGACACCCCCAAGAAAAGGCGCGATTGTGCAGGCCGTCTGGCCGCGAAGCGCACTGGAAAGCTTGGAATCGGACAGAATGCCAATAAATGGTCCCGTACTGGAGACTTGATCATGGACTATAACGTTACCGTCAAAATTCATGAGGCCCTCAAGGATGTAGAGGACCGCACTTGTCTGATACTTGATGATGATGGCCCGTTTCTGCAGCGGCTGGCCCGCGCGCTGACGCAGCGTGGTTTTCTCGTCTCTGCTGTGTCGAGCGCGAGTGAGGCCAAGGACATTGCACGGATGAATCCGCCTGCCTTCGCGGTCCTCGATCTTCGTCTGGAAGATGGGTCAGGTCTCGAAACACTCCACCAGTACCGTCCAGATGCACGCGCCGTGATCCTAACCGGCTATGGCGCAATCGCGACAGCGGTCGCCGCCGTGAAGGCCGGCGCTGTCGATTATCTCGCTAAGCCCGCCGAAGTCGAGGACATCATCCGCGCACTCGTGAATAAGGGCGACAGCCTGCCAGAGCCGCCAGAGAATCCGATGTCTGCAGACCGCGTCCGCTGGGAACACATCCAGCGCGTCTATGAGCTCTGCAACCACAACGTCTCGGAAACGGCCCGCCGCCTGAACATGCACCGCCGCACCCTGCAGCGCATCCTGGCAAAACGCGCCCCGCGTTAGATCAACCAATCTGGTGTATGCGGCTTCAGCCTTCGACAGGCTCAGAATGAGGTAACGCTTGTGACACGCACCCCATAGACCTCACCCTGAGCCTGTCGGAGGGCGAGGTCTATCTCTCAGTTCAGGCCATCATCCCTTCGGCCCCAGATCAGACTCCTTCCGCCCCGGGTCAGGCGTCTTGTCCTTGAACTTGCAGATGTCGCTGATCGTACACAGCCAGCATTTCGGCTTGCGCGCCACGCAGACATAGCGCCCGTGCAGGATCAGCCAGTGATGCGCGCCCTTCTTGAATTCGTCCGGCGTCACGCGCTCCAGCTGGTCTTCCACCTCGTCTGGATTCTTACCGGGCGCGAGACCCGTGCGGTTCGAAACGCGGAAGATGTGCGTATCGACCGCGATGGTCGGCTGCCCGAAAGCCTCGTTCAGCACCACATTCGCCGTCTTGCGACCGACGCCGGGCAGCCTCGTCAACTCGTCGCGCGTCTGCGGCACCTCGCCGTCAAATTCCTCGATCAGAAGCTCACAAAGTGCGATCACGTTCTTCGCCTTGTTGCGCCAGAGGCCGATCGTCTTGATGTGATCGGCGACGCCCTCTTCGCCCAGCGCCAGCATCGCCTCTGGCGTATCGGCGATCTCGAACAGCTTCTTCGTCGCCTTGTTAACACCGACATCGGTCGCCTGCGCCGACAGGGCGACAGCCACGACCAGGGTGAAAGGGTTGTGATAGTTGAGCTCTGTTTCAGGCGCGGGCCTGTCCTCAGCCAGGGCGGCATAGAGCTGCGCCGTCTTTTCAGGGCCGAGCGTCGGCGAGCGGCGCTTCTTGCGTGTTTTCGTCGGGGTCTTTGCCATGGGTGCGAGGTGTAAATGCC
>DUBH01000042.1:0-1249 GCA_012960415.1 Henriciella sp.
GACGAGCTGGCTGAGCTTCTGGAAACGGCAAATCCGCTGGCTAGATAAGAGTTATGCAGGTGCTTGCCTCGCGCCTGCACTGCTCCACCTTTCAGGGCAGGATTACATCTCCTCGCCTTCTGAAAGGACTCTTTATGACCAGAACCGCTACCTTCGCCATGACCGCCATCGGCCTTGCCCTTGCTGCCCCCGCCGCAATGGCAGAGCCAGTCGCCTATGAGTTCGACAAGGATCACACCACGATCGTTGCGAGCTGGGATCATATGGGCTTTTCCCGCCAGGCCATCGAGTTCACGGACTATGAAGGCAGTCTGATGCTGGACATGGAGAACCCGGAAAACTCCAGCATTGAAGTGACCTTCAACCTTGCTGGCGGCGGCTTCTGGGTCGGTACGCCAGGCGACGAACAGTTTGAGAACCATCTGTCGTCCGGCGACCTGCTTGACGTTGAAGCTTTCCCGACCGCGACCTTCACCGCCACGTCCTTTGAAACCGAAGACGGCAAGACCGGCACGATGACAGGCGACCTGACGCTCAAGGGCGAGACGCATCCGGTGACGCTCGATGTGACGCTCAACAAGGCAGCCGAGGCCCGCGGCAGCTATAAGGCTGGCTTCTCAGCGACAGGCACGATGATGCGCTCTGACTGGGGTGTCGATTATGCTGTTCCGGCCGTTTCCGACGAGCTGCAGCTGATGATCGAGACCGAGCTGGTCAAGGTCGCTGACGATGCGAGCGAATAGGCTGCATTAAATTTCCAGACAGTAACTTCCACAATGCCGGGCGCGCTACTATTATAGATAGCGCGCCCGAGCTGTTTTGGACGCCTCGTTTTGTCTGGAGCTCTTCTATGGCTGCATTCTTCCGCGCCGCTGTCGCCGGCCTTTTCATGTTCGAAATCTCTGCGGCCTTCCTGATGGGCCTCGCCGCACTGATCCTGTTTGCGCTTCACATTACGGGCGCGATCTTCTGGGGCGTCGAGGCGATCACGGCGATTGGCGCGCTCTATCTGAGCAGCCTGTTCTTCCGCAGCGCCCTGAAATATGAGCGCCAGGCCGAGACGATCGACCTGCGCCGCAGCTAAGGTCGAGTGAGCGAGTTACAGCGCGTCGCTAGTCGGCCGCTGTGAACACGGCTTCGCTCGCCAGTCTTTCTTCAATGCCTGCTTCGGATGCCGACCAGTGGTCGAACGTGTCTGCACCGCGCGCGCCTTTCTCCCATGCAAGGGCGGCGACGCGGCCCATGCCCG
>DUBH01000042.1:1259-3057 GCA_012960415.1 Henriciella sp.
AAACCGTTCGGCCGTCTGGAGTGCGGCATTTCAGGTCGCAGGGCAAGCCAGAGGAGAGCCGGCACCGCAGCCTCAGGGCGGGGCAGAGGACGGGCATAGGCCTCATCTGGCGTCGCAATCGTCCAGCCTGCACCGCGTAAGGCCTCAATGGCGGCGGGCAGGAAGCTCGCGGCGGCGTCATTTTCATGCAGCAGAAACGTGTGTACCGGCTGGCTATCGAGCCAGACCTCCGCCAGTGAAGCGGCGTGTTCTGCGGCGTCGACGATCATCGCGACATAGACGTCGGACAGGGCCGCCTCATCGACATTCGCCCCTTCGCGCACGGCTTTCTGCCACTGCCGGTCGAGGTGCCAGTCATATGTATCGACAGTGACGTAACCGTCGCCCAAGCCGCGCGCGTCCAGACCATTCCAGACAGACTGGCGCTTGTCGCTGTCGCGTCGTCCCTGATCCAGAAACGGATAGCGAAACCACGGACGTCGATTCTCAAGCCCCTCAAGATGTGCTTCGGCGCGGTCGATGTCAGACAGGAAGGCTTCCGCCTCCACCTGATAGAGCCAGGGGTGGGAGTGTGTGTGGTTGGCGATGAGGTGGCCAGCCTCTGCATAGCGCTGAACGCGCGCCTTGCCCTCTTCAAGCTCCTCGAACCCGTCGGTGGTGACGAAGAAGACGGCCTGCACACCAGCGGTATTCAGGCCCTCAATCAATGACCCGGCCCTGTCCCAGTGGCCCTTCGCGCCCGGTCCGAGTGGCGCATCGTCTATGGTGATGGCAATGCGCCGCTCTGTATCCGGCAGAGAGGATACAGCTTCCTGTGCCGTTGCGGGCGCGCTGCAGAGACAGGCAAGGGCGGCAGCGAGCCAGACGTATCGGAGCATTGTTGTTTCCTTTGGTGCCGGAGGTAAGGTGGCCCAATTGATTGGATGGGGTTCGCAGGTTTCAGTCAAACGCCATTGACCTTGCGCCCGGTGACGGGTGCATTGGCGCCAGACAGATATGAGGACAGGCTCCATGAGATTTCCTTCCATCCTTTTCGGCCTCGCTTTTCTGGTGGCAGGGTGCGGCAATGATGCGGGTGAGACACCGCCGCCGCCCGCACCGCCTGCGCCAGAGGAAAGCCCTGCGCGTGTCGATGCACCCGGGCAGACGGCCAGCGTCTCTATTGAGGATTTCGAGCCGATTCTGGGTGATGGCTGGACGGGCAATCTCGTCTACGCCGATCCGAACGCCGAAGGCGGACAGGGCACCGCAGATGTGGATCTTGAAGTCAGCCGCGAGGGGCAGACGCTGACTCTCGATTTCTCTTTTCCCGGTTCGCCGCAGGGCAATGGCAGTGCGCCGCTGGAGATTTCCGAGGACGGCGACTGGATCAATGATGAGATGGTGCTACGGCGTGAGCAGAACGGCGACATGCTGACCCTGCTGACCCGGCAGGAATGTATCGAAGGGCGCTATATTGCGACCTGCGAGTACCTGTATGACATCTCCGAAACAGAGTTCTCCATCGCCAAGGCCTATCGCCTAGCGGGTGAGGAAGAGCAGCGCTTTGGCCACCAGTACAGCTTCCAGCGGGATGCGGCTGGCTAGACTTTCAGATGCGGGCGTTGAGCGCCTGCGCACACGATAGCGAATTGGGGAATGTATGCGGACGATTATCGGCCTGGTAACCGCAGGCGCGCTTGCGGCCTGCACGCAGATGCCTTGGGGCGAGGAAGAACCGGCGCTGCCCGCGGTGCAGCCGGGCGACCTAGCCCTGCTCGAAGGCAGCTGGACGGGCAGCCTGACCTATCGCGATTAC
>DUBH01000042.1:3117-13335 GCA_012960415.1 Henriciella sp.
ATGAAGGTATGCGGCTGGAGCTGAAATATCCGGATGAGCCCTCGGCCTATGACAGGTCCATGCTGATTGCATCCGATGAAGGACGCACGCTGAATAGCGAGACAGTGATGTCGCGGACGAAAGTGGATGATGAGGTCACAATTGTGACCGCGTCGGAGTGTGAGGATGACGGACGCCCGGCCCAGTGCGAGGTGACGTACACGCTCTCACCCAAAGTCTTTGAGATGAAGAAGATCGTGGCGCTGAGTAGCGGCGAAGCTCCTTTCAGACGTAACGCATATGCCTTCGTGCGCGCGGCCAAGCCAGACTGAAAAACGCTGCAGAACCAAAGCATTTTGGCAGACTGAATTGACGCACAGTCAGCGAGGGATATGTTGCGCCGCAACAGGAGGATGAGGATGAGCCAGAAAACACCGCGCAACTTTTTCAAGCCGCTCGCGATCGGCGCACCGGACCCGATGCGGGAGCTTCCGGTCCGTCTGGAGCGGATGATCCATTTCGTGCCGCCGCATCTGGAGAAAGTCCGCGCCAAGGTGCCGCAAATGGCTGATCAGGCCGATGTGGTGCTGGCCAACCTTGAGGACGCCATTCCGGCCGATGCCAAGGATGCCGCCCGTGACGGCGCCATCGAAATGGGCAAGATGGTCGGCTGGCAGGCCAAGGGCACGGGCTTCTGGAGCCGCGTCAATCCGCTGAACTCGCCCTGGTTTCAGGAAGATGTGTCGCGTCTGGTGCTGGAGGCCGGTGAACAGCTCGATGTCATCATGCTGCCCAAGGTCGAAGGACCTTGGGATATCCACTTCGCCGACCAGTACGTTGCGCAACTTGAGGCAAAGGCGGGCCTGAAGCGGCCAATCCTTTTCCATGCGATCCTTGAGACCGCGCAGGGCATGGCGCTGGTCGAGGAGATCGCGCTCGCGTCTCCGCGTATGCAGGGAATTTCACTGGGGCCAGCGGACCTTGCCGCAGACCGCAAGATGAAGACGACCCGCGTGGGCGGCGGCCATCCCTATTACCGCGTGGTGGACGATCCGAACGAGGACGGCTCCAAGCGTGAAAGCGCGCAGCAGGACCCGTGGCACTATACGATTGCGCGCATGGTCGATGCCTGCCGCATGGCCGGCATCAACGCGTTCTATGGTCCGTTCGGCGACATTGCCGACAGCGAGGCGTGCGAGCAGCAGTTCCGCAATGCCTTCCTTCTGGGCTGTTCTGGTACGTGGAGCCTGCACCCGAGCCAGATCGAGATCGCCAAGCGCGTCTTCAGCCCGGCGCCGGATGAAGTAAAGTTTGCGCGCCGGATTCTCGAGGCCATGCCGGACGGCACGGGTGTCGCGATGCTGGACGGAAAGATGCAGGATGACGCGACCTGGAAACAGGCCAAGGTCATCTCCGATCTTGCTGATCTAGTGTCGGAAAAGGACCCGGAATTGGCCAAAGCGTACGCGGCAAGCTAAGGTAAAGGGTGTATCCAAGAGCAATCAAGGAGACCACCCTTTGACCAAACTTACAAAAATCCTCGCATTTACAGCCGCTTCAGCCGCGTTGGCAGGCAGTGCTGCCGCGCAGATGGACTATCATGGCTTCAAGCCCGAAACGGTCGATGCGCTGAATGAGCGCCTCGAAGCGCCGATCACGTTAGAGCAGCTGGAAGTTCTGGCACCGCACCGAGATATCGAGGTCTGCGGTGGCGCATCCAGCGTCGGGATGCTGGCGCCGGAAGGCTGGGATGCGCGCGTCGCAACGGCCAACCCCGTCGGCGGCGATGTCGTGATGCCTTATCCGAAAGGCGCGCTGGCCCCGGCCTATCCGCCGCTTTTCGAAGCGCTTGGTGTCGAAGGCGCCTGCCAGACGATTTTCAGCGTTGATGCAGACGGCAAGACTGAAGAGATCATGGCGAACTGCTCGCTCCCCCAATTCGCGGTGGCTGCGACCGAAGCGCTTGAGACGCTGGAGTTCGACCCGGCCGATGGCGAGGACACCGCAGAGACGGCTGATATCCTTCTGCCGATGAATTTCTGCCTCGAGGATCCGCAGCCGGAATCGGGCGGCTAATAGAGGCTCATAGCCGAAATGATTGGAAGGCCTGCCGGAAACCGGTAGGCCTTCATGCGTTTGACGTGGCAAGGAGACCTGAATGATGACCGGAAGACACATACTGACAGGCGCCGCCTGCCTTGCCGCTCTAACCGCCTGCGCGGTTGATCCGAACACGTATGATCCATCGCAAGCGCCGCCGCCGGGGATGGAGTATCCCGAGGCCCAGGCGCCGCAGCTCGGACAGATTGCGGCCTGTGGCCATGCGGGCGCGCCGGTTGCTGAGCTGCGCTATCCAGATGGCTGGCAGGCGCGGCTTTCGGAAGTGCCGACCATGAGTTCAAACGGTGGCGGTGACGAGCTTCTAGGCGGTGTCGCTGAGCCGGATGCCGTGTCGGGTACGGGGGTCCAGCCGATGACGCCGCCGCAACCGTTCTATCCGGTCAGTGCGCGCAATGCCGGCCAGGAAGGACGCTGCGAGATCCTGATGGATGTGAGCCCGGCGGGGGCGCCCCAGAACATTCTGACAGCGTGCTCTGCGCCCCAGTTCAATGCGCCAACGTATCAGGCGGCGACGGGACTGCGATTTGACCCGCCGCGCGAGGGCGGTCGCTCCGTACGGCTGGTAAATGTCGTCTATCCGGTCACGTATTGTCTGAGTGAATAGCGGCAGCGCGCATTGTTGGCTGCCCGGGAGCAGAAGATGAAATTCTCCGTGGTGGCCGGTCTGGCGGCTCTATTGGTGGTTGGTGGCATTGCCGATGCCCAGCAGCGCGAAGTCTGGCAGACCGAGATCGGGACGGTCGTCTATGACCATGAGACGGCGCAGGGGCAGGCTGTGCTGACCTTCCCGATCGCCAATAGCGACCAGCGTGGGGTGGCTTTCATCCCGCAGCTCGCTGGAAACCGGACCAATCGCGGTGTGTTCTACGGCCTCTGGATTGAGCCTGACGGGTCAGGTGCGCCTGCCTGCGACTTTGCCATTACCGATCCGGAGACTGGCACGCCGCGTCAGACCTGGGGCCGTGTCCAGTTGATCTTTGTGGATCCGGGCGTTCCTTCAAGCTGGGTCTTGCGCCGGGGCTATTGTTTCGACGACTATTCGGAATTCCTGATCGGTCGGCCGGTCGGGGTCCAGTAGACACACAGGGACGAGGGCAAGCGCATGGTGGCGACGACAGGGTATTCAGACAATCTACAGCGCTGGATGGATTATTTTCACGGGGACCATGATGCCGCAGCGCTGGACGCGATCCTGCATGACGACGTCGTTTTCCAGAGCCCGATCGTGCACACGCCCCAGCGCGGCAAGCCGATCACCATGATGTATCTCGGTGCCGCGGGGGAGACGCTCGGCAATGACAGCTTCCGTTATGTCCGCATCTTCGATTGCGGCGACAAGGCCGTGCTGGAGTTCGAGACGGAAATGGACGGTGTACAGGTCAATGGCATCGACATGATCGAGTGGGATGAGGCAGGTCTCATCACTGACTTCAAGGTGATGGTGCGCCCTCTAAAGGCCATCGAGACGGTTCATGCGTCGATGAAGGCCATGCTGGAAAGTATGAAGGCGAAACGCGCATGAGCGGGCGGCCTGTGCCGGTCATCCTGACCGAGCGGCTGAAACTGCGTGCGCACGAGGCGTCCGACTTCGATGCGCTTGCCGCCCATTGGAGCCATCCCGAAACGATCCGCTTCATTGGCGGTACGGCCCGCTCCCCGCATGACGTCTGGAACAGGAATGTCCTGCGCAATCGCGGGCTCTGGGAAGTTCTGGGCTATGGCTACTGGCTGGTCGAGGAGCGGAAGGGTGGCGGCTTTGTGGGCGAGGTCGGCTTTGCCGACTTTCACCGCGACACCGAACCGGGCTTCTGGGGCGTGCCGGAATGCGGCTGGGTCATCTCGCCCGACAGGTTCGGTCAGGGCTATGCCAGCGAGGCCGTGAAGGCGATCCATGACTGGCTGGATAATGAGACCGCGCACGATAAATGCTGCTGCATTATCGACGCTGAAAACGCGCCTTCGATCCGGATTGCGGAGAAGATTGGCTACATCCAGAAGGGAACGGTGCGCTTTAACGAGGAGGATGTGATGTATTTTGAACGTGCCAAGGGCGGGCAGAGCGCCTAGGAATCGCCCAAAAGCAGCACTAGGTTCATCATTATGCCAACGACCTATCTCGATTTTGAAAAGCCGATCGCAGAGCTCGAGACAAAGATTGCCGAGCTGGAAGCGGTGTCCCAGCAGGGTGAAGGCCCGTCGATCTCCGACGAGCTGAAGAAGCTCAAGGACAAGGCTGCCAAGCAGCTGAAGGACACGTATTCCTCGTTGACGCCTTGGCGCAAGACGCAGGTTGCCCGCCACCCGGAGCGCCCGCATTTCAGCGATTATATCGAGCAGCTTTTCGAAGACTTCCAGGAACTGGCCGGAGACCGTGTATTCGGCAATGACGAGGCGGTGATTGGCGGTCTCGCGACCTTCCGGGGCCAGAGCGTTGTTGTCATGGGCCATGAAAAAGGCCGCAACACCGAAAGCCGTCTGCGCCACAATTTCGGCATGGCACATCCTGAGGGCTACCGTAAGGCGGTGCGCCTGATGGATCTGGCCGACAAGTTCAAGCTGCCCGTTCTGTCGTTTGTGGATACGGCTGGTGCGTTCCCCGGCAAAGCCGGCGAAGAGCGCGGACAGGCCGAAGCGATTGCGCGCTCGACCGAGCGCTGTCTGACGCTGACCGTGCCGATGGTGTCACTGATCATTGGCGAAGGCGGCTCCGGCGGCGCGATTGCCATCGCAGCGGCTAATCGCGTCCTGATGATGGAACACTCTATCTATTCCGTGATCTCGCCAGAAGGCTGCGCATCGATCCTGTACCGCGACTCCGCCAAGGCGCGTGATGCGGCAGAAGCGATGAAGATCACTTCTGAAGACCTTCTGAAGCTGAAGGTCATTGACGATGTCGTGAAGGAGCCGATTGGCGGCGCCCACCGCGACCCGCAGCGTGCCATCAGCCAGGCTGGCAAGGCCATTGAGAAGGCGCTGGGCGAACTGGAAGGTCTGTCGCCCGCCGAGCTGAAACGCCAGCGCCGCGAACGCTTTTATGCGATCGGACGCGAGGGCCTGAACTAGGCTTCTGCGGCAGCTTCCTCAGCCCGTATGGTTCGACTTCGCTCACCGTACGGGCCCTGAAACCATAAAAGGCAGGCCACGTCCTCGCTCGCATGGGAGAAAAGTCCGGGACGGCCCGGCGCTTTTCTGATGAGGTCATGCGATGGCGTGGATCATTCTTTTCGTGGCCGGACTGCTTGAGGTTGTCTGGGCCTATTTCATGAAACAGTCGGCCGGTTTTACCCGGCTCTGGCCGAGCGTCATCACGCTGACCGCGATGATTGGCAGTTTTGCGCTTCTCTCATGGTCCATGCGCGTCTTGCCGCTTGGCACAGCCTATACGGTCTGGACTGGTATTGGCGCTGTCGGCGCCTTTGTTCTCGGCATTGTCTTCCTGGGTGAGAGCATCAGCCCGATGCGTATCGCGGCCGCTGTGCTAATCCTGTCGGGGCTGGTTTTGATGCGCCTCTCGGCAGCGAGTTAGACCGGCCTACCAGCGGGCCTCGTGGCCTATGGTGAAGCCGTCGCGCCTGAAGCCGAAAGCGCCTTCACCCGTCCAGGTCTTGCCGTCCGGAAACTGGACGGGCACGCCGTCCAGAAGGTCAGGGTCGAAGAGGCGCATGTTGACGCCGACCATGTCGTTGATCTTGTGGGCATCCTTGAAGGCATCGGTACGGACCCAGTGCGTTGTGGCCCCGCAGGATTTGCAGGAATGAACGTCTACGGCGGCGAAGTTTTTGTCGCTGCGCGCATAGCCGACAGTCTCGCCGTCGGTGGCAACGGCTTCCGGCTTGAAATAGCCCCAGGCGCTGCCTGTCTTGCGGCAGAGGCTGCAATTGCAGTCGAAGATGAAGTCCGGCTTTGCGTCGATGGTCACGCTGACCGAGCCGCAGAGGCAGTTGGCTGTCATGATATTCTATCCTGATTGAGGTCTGCCTGAAGCGGCGGGCCTAGTCTTCCTCGCACGTATCGCAGCTTTCGATAGCGGGGTCATGCTGTAAACGCTCAAGGTCGATCCGGTCGCCGCAATAGAGGCAATGGCCGAACTTTCCGTGCTCAAGGCGCTTCAGCGCCGCCTCCACCCGCTGCAGTTCGTGATCCCGGTCGATGCTGGTTGCGCCGATGGTGTGGGTCTCGCCCATGTCAGTTCCAGCGCTGTGAGGCGCTCCGGCACGTCCCATTCCCTGACCCATACGAGGCTTCATGGGATGGAGCGTGCGCGCTGTTTTAAGTCTTGGCAAGGGCTAGCCAGGAAACCTCAGTATGGTTTATCGATAGTCGAGAAGTGTTAGACTTCCCGGAGGGATTATGGGGCCTGCGCCACTCGAACTGGACGCCGTGACGAAACGCTTTGGCGGTTTCACGGCGGTCCGCGACCTGAGCATGAGTGTGCCGAAGGGCAGCATTGTTGGCTTTCTTGGTCCAAACGGGGCAGGCAAGTCGACCAGCCTGCGCATGGCGCTCGGCGTGCTGAGCCCCGATGAAGGTCAGGTCAATCTTTTCGGCGCCTCGCCAAACATTGAGAGCCTGCGCCATGTCGGCTTTCTTCCTGAGGAGCGCGGCCTCTACAAGAAGATGACCGCGCGAGCGACGATTTCTTATTTTGCGCGGCTGAAAGGCATGAGCGCGAGTGAAAGCCGCAAGCGTGCCGATGAGCTGCTTGACCGTATGGGGCTCGGCGAGTTTGCGCGATCGCGCGTGTCGAAACTGTCCAAGGGCATGTCCCAGAAGGTGCAAATCCTGTCCTCGCTGGCGCACCAGCCGGACTTCCTGCTCCTCGATGAGCCGTTTTCAGGTCTCGACCCGGTCAACCAGCAGGGGCTGGAAGACATGATCATCGAGGAGCACAAGCGCGGCGCGACCATCCTGTTCTCGACCCATGTGATGGAGCATGCCGAGCGTCTTTGTGACTCCATCGTGATGATGGCGCGGGGCCGCAAGGTTTTCGATGGTACGCTGGACGAGGCTTTCGGGGCGCTTGGCCGTGCGGTGCTTATTGGCGTGTCTGCCGGGTTCGACCTTGATGCGGCGCTGAAGCCCAAGGGCTTCGAGATCAATGAGCGCAGCGGCGATGTCTGGCGGGTGAGACTGCCTGCCGGTGTCGATGCACAGGACGCCCTGCGCGCCGCCATCGATGCGGGCGCGCCGATTACGAGTTTCCGGCCGGAAGAGGCGCGCCTGCGCGATGTCTTCGTGTCGCTCGTCTCTGAAGCCGAAGCTGAAGACCTTCGCCAGTCGCTTGCTGGTGAAGCTGCGAGGAAAGTCGCATGATCCGTTCAATCTATCTCGTCGCGCGCCGCGACTATCTTGGCTATGTGCAGGCTTGGGGCTTCTGGCTTGGTCTTTTGCTGACTCCGCTACTGCTGGCAGTGGCCATGATGGCGCCGACCTGGGCTGAGAACTCACAGCCGACGCGCTACTTCGCGGTCATCGAGAGCGGTGATGCCTTCTCAACGGTGCTCAATGCCGAGCTCAATGAAAACCGGGTGGAGATGGCGAGGCTGTCCCTGGACCCGGCAAGCGTCATGGGCACCGCTGAGCCCAATGAGGCGCTGGTAACGTTCGATACGGCGCTCGCCGAGGGCGCATCGGTCGAAGACGCGTTGGAGCGGGCAGGCGCGCCCGCCTTTGAGCTGCCGCAGCCAGGCTTCGTGCAGGTCCCCGCGCCTGCCAACACGCAGGACGCTATCACGCCTTATCTACTTGGTGATCAGCTGATCGATACGCCGGAAGGGCCTCTGCCGCTCTTTGCCGCGATCTTCGTGCCGGACGGCGACGGGGAGATTGAATACTGGAGCGAGAATGTCACCGCCGACACGCTGCTGCGGCGGGCGAAATCAGCCGAGCGGACGCTGGCCGAGCGGCGCATTTTCGAGAGCGCCGGCGTCGATCCAGCGCTGCTGAACCGTGCCAGCCAGGAAACGCGGCCGGTGACCGAACGCCGGGCCCGCCCGGCGTCGGCTGAGGGCGGCTCGCAGGTAACCATGGCCGACAGGGCGCCTTTCTATGCGTCCATCCTGATGGCTTTCATGCTGTGGTTCCTGATCTTCTCTGTCGTCAATTACCTTCTCATGGGGACGATTGAGGAGCGCTCAAACAAGATATTTGACAGCCTTCTGACGTCGGTGAAACTCACGCATATGCTTGCGGGCAAACTGCTTGCGGTTCTGGCCGTCGCACTGACGCTGATGGGGGTCTGGGCGATCGGCACGACGATCCTGGCCACGGCATTTGGCGACATGATCGATCCGGGCATTCGTGGGCCGATTTTCACGGTCCTTGGCTCTGTTGGGGACATCCAGCTTCTGCTGCCGGCGCTGCTCAGCTTCGTGCTTGGCTATCTCATGTATGGGGCGATCTTCCTCGCGCTCGGTTCTCTCTGTGACACGATCCAGGAAGCCCAGACGCTGATGACGCCGCTGATCGTGATGCTGATGGTGCCGATGTTCATGATCACGGTCGCCATTTCCGATCCGGAATCGCCGCTGATCGCCGTGATGAGCTGGGTGCCGGTGTTTACGCCGTTCCTGCTGATCCTGCGCATCCCGACCGTGCTGCCACTGTGGGAGATTACCGGACTGCTTGTCCTGATGGTCGCCGCATCGCTTCTGGTTCTGTGGCTGGCCGCACGAGTCTATCGCGCTGGCGCGGTGCATGGCGCAGGCGTCGGCGATGTCGGCAAATGGTTCGGTAAGCTGGTGCCGGGGAAGAAGTCGAAGGCGTAGGCGCAGACGTCCAGAGGCGTCTTCTATTCAAGGCCGGGCGAAAAGGTCAGAATGCCGGCAGGCCGTCCGTTTCCAAAAGCCAGCCACTGGACGACGTTCTCTGGCAGCCCGCGATAGCTGATCCGGCCATCGCCGATAAATCCGAACCGTAAATAGTAGGCCGGATCGCCGATCAGGATGCAGCCGCGCGCCGAACGCGCCCTGACCAAGCCTAGGCCATGTTCGATCAGAGCCTTGCCGATGCCTTTTCGCTGGAGGTGCGGCCAGACCGATACCGGGCCAAGACCGTACCATCCATCGAATGAGCCGTTTAGTTGAACCGGCGAGAAAGCGATATGCCCCAAAAGGACGCCCTCATCGACCGCGACCAGCGATAGCGTCAGGTCACCGTCTGCCCGCAGCTGGTTGATACAGTCCGCCTCATTGCCATCGCTGAAGGGCATGGGCGCAAATGCGGCTGTCGTCAGCCGGTGAATCTCATCGCGGTCAGCTGGTGTCTCGGGTCGTATGTCCAAGAATGTCCCCATCAGGCGGTGCGCAATCCAGTGGGGAGCAGAGATAGCGGCTTTCTCGACCGCGTGAAGCGCAATCACCCATGAAAAAGCCCCTCCGGCCAGGGCCGAAGGGGCTGATTTCACGCCAGATTGGCGGTCTGGTTCTAGGCCAGACCCTCGCGCTGGGCGCGCTTACGAGCAAGTTTGCGAGCGCGGCGCACAGCTTCCGCCTTCTGGCGGGCCTTCTTTTCGGAAGGCTTTTCGAAATGCGTGCGGGATTTCATTTCCCGGAAGAGACCCTCACGCTGCATCTTTTTCTTCAGTGCGCGAAGGGCTTGTTCGACATTGTTGTCGCGGACGACGATCTGTACGATGGTCAAATCTCCATTTGTTTTCCCAGCCGATAGAGCCAACTGGGACATAGTCTGGCGTGATCAGATACTTGTGAAGGCGCGCCTATAACACCAATTTTTCAGCTTGCCTACTCCCGGAGCCAGCAATGACAGCAGAACGCCCGTCGATACGACTACAGGATAAGTGGCTGGAAAGCCTGCTGCCGCATGTCGCTGACATGGGCTGGACGGACCAAGCCTATACCACATCAATGCGCGAGGCCGGGATAAGTTCCGAGGAAGCTGCATTGGCGGCACCGAACGGCATCGGCGATCTCATCGAGCGGTTCTTTGATCGGGCCGAGGAAGACATGCTGGCGGCGCTGGCTGACAGCGACCTCTCAGACCTGCGCACACATGAGAAAGTCGCTGCAGGCGTGAAGGCGTGGCTTGGCGCGCTGGAGCCGCACCGCGAGGCGGTAAAGCGGGCATCGGCGCGGGGCTTCCTGCCATGGAATACGCCGG